>NZ_FOZD01000002.1:0-600000 GCF_900113185.1 Agromyces sp. CF514
ACACATTCCGAACCCGGAAGCTAAGACTCGCAGCGCCGATGGTACTGCAGGGGGGACCCTGTGGGAGAGTAGGACACCGCCGGACAACCATTACCAGGAAGGCCACCCCACAGGGGTGGCCTTCCTGCATTTAACAGCACCAACACACACGCACGGCTCACACCGAACCTGGTGTGAGAAGGGCCGCCCCTCGGGGCGGCCCTTCTTGCGTTGCAGCGGGATCAGGCCGGTCGCTCGCGCGGCTCCAAGCGCACGATCACGGCCTTCGACACCGGAGTGTTCGAGCCCTCGGCCGCACTCTCGAGCGGGACGAGCACGTTCGCCTCGGGGTAGTACGCGGCGGCGCATCCGCGGGCGGTGGGGTACGACACGAGGCGCTGGTTCGGGAGCACGCGATCGGGCTGCCCGGGCCACTCGCTCACCACGTCGACGCGATCGCCGTCGGCCAGTCCGAGCTCGATGAGATCATCCGGGTGCACGAACACCACGTCGCGCCCCTTCTTGATACCGCGGTAACGGTCGTTCAGCCCGTAGATGGTGGTGTTGAACTGATCGTGCGACCGGAGGGTCTGCAGGATCAGCCGGCCGGGTGGTCGCTCGACGTGCTCCAACTCGTTCACGGTCAGCATGGCCTTGCCGGAGATCGTGTCGAAGCGACGTTCGTCGCGCGGTCCGTTCGGCAGGACGAAGCCGCCCTCGCGGCGGACATCCACGTTGAAGTCCGCGAACCCGGGCACCACGCGCGAGATGCGGTCGCGGATCAGGTCGTAGTCGCTCTCGAACTCCTGCCACGGAATGCCGTGGCGGCCGCCGAGAGCGGCCTCCGCGAGCCGGCACACGATGGCGACCTCCGAGAGCAGGCCGTCGGCGACCGGCGGGATCGCGCCATGGCTCGCATGCACCGCGCAGACGCTGTCCTCGACGGAGACGAACTGCGGTCCGGTCGCCTGCAGGTCGATCTCGGTACGGCCGAGGGTCGGCAGGATGAGCGCCTCCTCCCCCGTCACGACGTGCGACCGGTTGAGCTTCGTCGACACCTGCACTGTGAGCTTCGCTCCGCGCATCGCGGCCTCGGCGACGGCCGTGTCGGAGATCGCGCCCACGAAGTTGCCGCCGAGTGCGATGAAGACGTCGATCTCGCCGTCGCGCAGGCCGTGCACGGTCTGCAGCGCGTCGGCCCCGTGCTTGCGCGGCACGGGGAAGGCGAACTCCCGCTCGAGCGCGGCCAGGAACGGCTCGGGCATCCGCTCCCAGATGCCCATCGTGCGGTCGCCCTGCACGTTGCTGTGCCCTCGGATCGGCGAGGCGCCCGCTCCGGGCTTGCCGATGTTGCCGCGGAGGAGCAGCAGGTTGACGATCTCCTTGATCGTCGCGACCCCCTTCTTCTGCTGGGTGAGGCCCATCGCCCAGGTGATGATGACGCGGTCGGCGGCGAGGTAGTCGGCGGCCAGGGCATCGATCTCGCCGACGTCGAGGCCGGTGGCTGCGGCGACATCCGCTTCGTCGAGGCCTGCGAGGTGGGCGCGCAGCGCGTCGAGGCCCGTCGTGTGCGCTGCGAGGAAGGCGTGGTCGAGCACGGTGCCCGGCGCAGCATCCTCGGCGTCGAGCACGCGCCTCGAGACGGCTTGGAGCAGCGCCATGTCACCGCCCGAGCGGATCTGCAGGAAGCGGTCGGCGATGACGGTGCCCTTGCCGATGAGGCCCCGCACCTTCTGCGGGTTCTTGTAGCGGACGAGGCCGGCCTCGGGCAGCACGTTCACCGAGACCACGCGCCCGCCATTGCGCTTGGACTCCTCGAGTGCCGTCAGCATGCGGGGGTGGTTGGTGCCGGGGTTCTGGCCCATCACGATCACGAGGTCCGCCGCGCCGAAGTCGTCGTAGGCGACGGTGGACTTGCCGATGCCGATCGTCGCGTTCAGGGCGGTGCCGGTCGACTCGTGGCACATGTTCGAGCAGTCGGGCAGGTTGTTCGTTCCGAGGGCGCGCACGAACAGCTGGTAGAGGAACGCCGCCTCGTTCGAGGCCCGGCCGCTCGTGTAGAAGGCCGCGCGATCCGGCGAGTCGAGGGCGTTCAGGTGCTCTGCGACGCGTGCGAACGCGGCATCCCAGGAGATCGGTTCGTAGTGGTCGGAGCCCGCGGGCTTGTACACCGGCTCGGTCAGGCGCCCCTGCTGGCCGAGCCAGTACTCGCTGCGCTCGAGCAACGACGTCAGGGAGTGCTCGGCCCAGAAGGAACGCGGCACGGTGATCGGCGTGGCCTCCCAGGTGGTCGCCTTCATGCCGTTCTCGCAGAACTCGAGCACATTGCGGTGGCCGGGATCGGGCCACGCGCAGCTCATGCAGTCGAAGCCGTCCTTCTGGTTGATCGCGAGGGCAAGGCGTGCGGTGCGCGACAGGCCCATGTGCGCGAGCGCGGGTTCCATCGAGTGCACGATGCCGGGGGCGCCGACGGCCCAGGTCTTGCGGTGCCCGACGGCGAGATCGGGATAGGGGCTCTCGGCCTGCTCGGTGTGCGGCTCGGTCATGTCAGCCCGCCGTCACGTGCTCGGCGGAGTGGCCTGCCGCGTGCTCGACGATGCGATCGGCTCCCGCGTAGACGACCATCGAGTCGCCGCGCATGAAGCCGACGAGCGTGATGCCGGCCTGCTTCGCGTGCTCGACCGCGAGCGACGACGGTGCCGACACCGCGGCGAGCACCGGGATGCCGGCCATCGACGCTTTCTGGGTGAGTTCGAAGCTCGTGCGGCCCGAGACCTGGAGCACCATGCCCCGAAGGGGGAGCAGTCCCTCGCGGGCGGCCCAGCCGATGACCTTGTCGACGGCGTTGTGGCGCCCGACGTCTTCACGGAGCACGATCATCTCACCGGTGCGGCCGTCGAAGAGCGCGGCCGCGTGCAGGCCGCCGGTCTTCTCGAAGACCTCCTGCCCGGCACGGAGCCGGTCGGGGAATCGCACGAGCAGTTCGGCATCGACGCGGAGGCCGGCGTCGTCGACGGGGTGCGCGGTGCGCGTGTGGACGGCATCGATGCTCGCCTTGCCGCAGACGCCGCACGAACTCGAGACGTACGTGCTGCGCTGCGCCGCGGCATCCGGAATCGGGACCCCGGCGGCGAGCGTGAGATCGAGCACGTTGTAGGTGTTCTCGCCGTCGGCCCCGGCGCAGTGGATCGCCGCGGCGACCTGATCGCCACGCGAGATCACGCCCTCGGAGACGAGGAACCCGACCGCGAGGTCGATGTCGTGCCCCGGCGTGCGCATCGTGACCGCGAGCGGCACCCGCCCGACGCGGATCTCGAGCGGTTCCTCGACCGCGAGGAGGTCGTCGCGGCGGCTCGTGCGCCCGCCGACCGTGATTCTGGTGACCCGCGTCCGCGCGGTGATCCTGCCCATGCTTCCTGCCTACCACGCCCGGCCGTGCACGGGATGCGATGCGGGCGGAGGAGCGGGGTTCGCGGTGCGTGAACAGGGCTGCCATCGGCATCCGCCCTGTGGTGGGATGACGACATGGACCTGCTCGTACTCGGCGGCACGCAATGGCTCGGACGCACGCTCGCCCAGGAGGCGCTGGCGCGCGGCCATCGGGTGACGTGCCTCGCACGCGGCACGACCGGCGAGGTGGCCGCGGGTGCGGCGCTCGTGCGTGCGGACCGCTCGGAGCCAGATGCCTACGCCGAGGTCGCGGGTCGTACGTGGGACACACTGATCGACGTGACCCGTCAGCCCGGTTACGCACGCGCGGCGGCCAGGGAACTGGCCGGCTCGGTCGGCCACGCGACCTTCATCTCGTCGGGCAACGTCTATGCGGCCCAGAACGAGCCGGCCGCCGACGAGCGGGCCGAGCTGCTGCCGCCGCTCGCCGCCGACGAGTCGACGCCCGAGACCTACGGCGAGGCGAAGTCCGCGATCGAGCAGGCGTACCGGGAGGCGTTCGGGGCCCGATTCCTGGCCATCCGGCCGGGCCTCATCGCCGGCCCCGGCGATGCTTCGGGTCGCAGCGGGTACTGGGTCGCGCGCGCGGCTCGGGCGGTGCGCGACGGAGGCCCGGTGCTCGTGCCCGACGTGCTCGACGACGCAGCGCAGGCGGTGCACATCCAGGACCTCGTGCGATTCACCCTCGACAGCGTCGAACGCAACGCCACCGGCGCCTTCAACGTGGTCGGCGACCGCGGGACGTTCGGCGACTGGCTCGCGACGGCGACCGCCGTGGCCGGGTACGACGGCGAGGTCGTCGCGGCCTCGCCCGAGTGGCTCGCCGAGCAGGGCATCGCCGAGTGGTCGGGGCCGGAATCGCTGCCCCTGTGGATCCGCGACCCCGAGTGGCGCGCGTTCCAGGATCGCTCGAACGCGGCCGCGAAGCGCGCGGGCCTGGTGCTGAGGCCGGTCGAGCAGCTGCTCGAGGAGACCCTCGAGTGGGAACGCGAGCAGGGACTCGATCGCGAACGCCGCGCCGGGCTGTCCGCCGAGCGTGAGCGCGAGCTGCTCGGACTGCTGCGGGGTTAGCGGGTTACGGATCCGTCCGGGATCGCAGACGCGAACCGACGCGGATGCCGCGCCCGCACGGCTCTGCGATCGGTAGCGTGCTGCCATGTCCACGCTCTCGCATGACCCGAGCTGGCCGCGCGCCGGCGGCTGGCCCGCATTCGATGCGACGGATGCCGCGGCATCCGTGGATCTCGCACTGCTCGGCGTTCCGGCCTGGCGCACCTCGCTCTCGCCGACGAGCGCGTATGCGACGCCGGCGGCGATCCGCGACGCGCTGCGGCGGTACAGTCCGGCGCTGATGCCGGACCGGACCGCGGGCGGCGCCGTGCTCGACCTGGTCGCGGCGGGCGAGGCGATGCCCGGAGCACCGCGCGGTCGGGGCGACGACGGGCTGGTGATCGTGGACGCGGGCGACATCGACGAGCCCGACGGACCCGAGGGAGAGGCGCGCACCCGCGCCGCGGTGGCGTCGGCGCTGGGTCGCGCCCGCGCGCTCATGGCGCTCGGCGGCGACAACTCGGTGACCGTCGCGACGGCGCTCGGGGCGTGGGGCGACGACCTCGGTCGCGCCGGTCTCGTCACGATCGACGCGCACTACGACCTGCGCGACGGCGTCTCGAACGGATCCCCGGTGCGCCGACTCGTCGAGGCCGGACTCGATCCGGCTCGCATCGTGCAGATCGGCATCGCCGACTTCGCGAACTCCGCGGCGTACGCGCGCCGCGCGGCGGACCTCGGCATCACCGTGATCCACCGCGACGAGTTGCACCACCGTGCACCGGCCGACGTCATGGCCGAAGCGCTCGGCATCGCCGGGGCCGCGGGGGGCCCGGTGCACCTCGACGTCGATGTGGACGTGTGCGATCGCTCGGTCGCACCGGCCTGCCCCGCGTCGGTGCCCGGTGGCATCGCGGCGTGGGAGCTGCGCGCACTCGTGCGCGCCGCGGCATCCGATGCCCGCGTGCGCAGCGCCGACCTCGTGGAGATCGACGCCACGACCGATGCTGCTGACCACCGCACCGTGCGGCTCGCCGCACTCTGCGTGCTCGAGTTCGCGGCCGGTCTCGCGCTGCGCTCGGATGCGGCGGCGGGCTGAGCGGGCCCCGGTGCGGCGGGGCATGGGCGGTGGCAGACTCGGCGCATGAAGACGCTCATGCTCGTGCGCCACGCCAAGTCCGACTGGGGTCAACCCGGTCTCGCCGACCACGACCGCCCGCTCAACGAGCGAGGGATGCGCGATGCGCCCGCGGTGGGCGCGCGGCTCCGCGAACGCGGCTCGATCCCCGACGCGATCGTCTCGAGCACGGCGCTGCGGGCGCGCACCACGGCGGGACTCATCGCCGACGCGCTCGGCCCGACCGCGGCATCCGTCGAGCTCGACGACCGGCTCTACGGATCATCGCCGCAGACGATCCTGCGCGTCGTCGGGGACCTCGATGACGGCGTGCAGCGCGCCATGATCGTCGCGCACAACCCCGGCATGGCCGATCTCGCCTACGACCTGACCGAATCGATCGGCGAGATGCCGACCTGCGCGGTGCTCGAGCTCGACTTCGACATCGACGAATGGGCGGAGGTCGAGTTCCAGCCGCCGGTCGCGACGCGGTTCGACACGCCCCGCTCGGCCGGATAGCAGACGCCGCTCCGGAACTCAGGCATCGGATGCCGCGAGCATGCGCTGCACGTACGGCGTCGCCGGGTCGGCCCGGATCTCGTCGAGCGTGCCGCGCTGCGTCACCCGGCCGGCCTCGAGCACGAGCACGGAGTCGGCGAGCCGCGCCGCATCCGCTGGACTGTGGGTGACGAGCACCGTCGCCCCGCCGAACTCGCGCACGTGCGTGGCGAGCTCGGCGCGCATGTCGGCCCGTACTTCGACGTCGAGCGCCGACATCGGCTCGTCGAGCAGCAGCACGTCGGGCTCCGCCGCGAGCGTGCGAGCCAGTGCGGCGCGCTGGCGCTGCCCGCCCGAGAGCTCGGCCGGCAGCCGATCGGCCAGCGAGACGAGGTCGTAGCGCTCGAGCCACGGCTGCGCGGCTTCGCGGGCCGCTGAGCGCGGACCCCGCATGCGCGCCGCGAACGCGACGTTGTCGCGCACGCTCAGGTGCGGGAACAGCACGTAGTCCTGGAACACCACGCCCACCCGACGGCGCTCGGGCGGCAGGGCATCGATGCGCCGTCCGCCGATCGCGATCTGGCCGGAGTCGAGCGGCACGAGCCCTGCGATCGCCGAGAGGACACTCGACTTGCCCGCGCCGTTCGGCCCGATGATCGCGAGCGGGCGGCCGGGCTGCACGTCGAATGCAGCGGCGATGCGCGTCCGGCCGAAGCTCAGCGCGACGGAGACCTCGAGCCCGGGGCGGTCGCCGGCGGCATCCGTCGGTCGAGCGGCTGGGCCGATGCGCTCGCTCATGCCGTCGCCCCCGGAAGCCAGCGATCGCGGAGCGTGAGCAGCACGACGATCGAGACTGCGAGCAGCAGCAGGGCGAGCGCGACGGCCTCGTCGGGGTCGGTCTGCATGGCGAGGTAGCTCGCGATCGGCAGTGTGCGGGTCGTGCCGGGCAGCGAGCCCGCGAACGTGATGGTCGCACCGAACTCGCCGAGGGCGCGCGTGAAGCAGAGCACTCCGCCGGCGGCCACGCCGGGCGCGACCAGCGGCAGGGTCACGTGCCGGAACACCTGCCAGCGAGAGGCGCCGAGCGTGGCCGCGGCGAGCTCCGTGCGCCGGTCGGAGGAGCGCAGGGCGCCCTCGACCGCGAAGACGAGGAAGGGCAGCGCGACGAAGACCTGCGCGATCACGACCGCCCCCGTCGTGAACGGGATCGTGATGCCGAACGCCTCGTCGAGCCACTGCCCGAGAAGCCCCCGGCGCCCCAGCAGCATGAGCAGGGCGATGCCGCCGACGACCGGTGGCAGCACGAGCGGCACCGTGACGGCGGCGCGCAGCAGGCGGCGGGGCAGTACCGGCCACGCCTCCGCGTGCGCGATGAGCGCCGCGAGCGGGATGCCGAGCACGAGGCAGATCGCGGTCGCCAGCACGGCCGTCGTGAACGACAGCACGAGCGCGTCGAGCACGGCACTGCTCGCGAGCAGCTCCGGCAGGTCCGCCCACGGCGCCCGCACCACGAGGGCGACGAGCGGCAGCACGAGCACCGCGAGGCCGACGACGGCGATCGCGGTGACCGGCCAGGCGAGGCGCCCGGCGATTCGTGCCGCCGCTCGGGCCACTACGGGGTTCCGAAGCCGTAGGCGTCGAGCGTCTCGCGGCCGGCCTCGCCCGTGACGAACGCGACGAACGCGGTCGCTGCCGCGGACCGAGCCGCATCGGCATCGGCTTGGGCGTCGGCGCTCGCATCGGCGATCGCGGCGATCGGGTAGCGGTTGACCACCTCGTCGGCACCCTCGACCTCGATGCCCTCGACGTCGTCTCCGGCGGCCTGCACGTCGGTGCGATACACGAGCGCCGCGTCGACCTCGCCGAGCGAGACCTTGGTGAGCACCGCCTTGACGTCGGACTCGAGCGTGTCGGGCGCTGCGGTGATGCCTTCGTTCGCCAACAGCTTCGCCGAGGCCGCACCGCAGGGCACCGACTCGTCGCAGAGCGCGATGCGCAGGTCGGGGTTCGCGAGGTCTTCGAGACCGGTGACGCCCGCCGGGTTGCCGGCCGGGACGACGAGCTCGAGCGTGTTCGTGGCGAAGATCACCGGGTCTTCGGCGAGCCCGGCGTCGACGACCTGCTGCATGGGCGGCTCGGCGGCCGAGGCGAACACGTCGGCCGGCGCTCCCTCGGTGATCTGCGTCGCGAGCGCCCCGCTGCCGCCGTAGCTCACGGTGATCTCGACGCTCGGGTTCGCGGCCTCGAACTGGGTCGCGAGGTCGTCGAAGGCCTCGGTGAGGGATGCCGCGGCGAGCACGGTCACCTCGGCCGCCGCGAGGTCGGGGGCCGCCGAGCCGGTCGCGGCGGGAGCGTTCGGGTCCTCGTCGCCCGATCCGCCGGTGGCGCATCCGGCGAGGGCGAGCGCGACGAGTGCGGCGGCCGCGAGGCCGGTGGTCGTGCGAAGGGTCGTGGGGGTTCGGGTCATGGCGTGGCTCCTCTGGGAAGTTCGATCGTGACGACGGTGGCCTTCGCGCTCGCCGCGGCGAGCACTCCGGGTTCGAGTCCGAGTTCGTCGGCGGCCTCGCGGCTCATGAGCGAGACGACTCGGAAGGGTCCGGCCTGCAGTTCGACCTGGGCCATGACGCCGTCGCGCTGCACCGCCGTGACGAGGCCGATGAAGTGGTTGCGAGCCGAGGTGCGAGCAAGGGGGAACGCCTCGGCGAGTGCGTTGCCGCCGCCGTGCTCGGTCATGAGCCCGACCAGCTCCGTACCCTCGACGACCTGCATGCCGTTCGCGCCGCGTTCGAGGGCGATGCGGCCCTGGTCGGCCCAGCGGCGCACGGTGTCATCGCTCACGCCCAAGAGTGCGGCCGCTTCGCTGATGCGGAACTGCGTCATGATTCCTCCCGTATTCGCGGAACTCTCACGCTAGTGCATCCGCGAATCCACCACGTGACGGGCCGGGCGGGCGATGGGCGGTTGATGGGCGGGCCTCGGTCTGGCTTGTGACGGGCCTGCGAGAATCGAGGCATGACCTGCATGCGCGCCGCCCGAGTCGAAGGCCGTCCGATCGAGGTGCGGCCGTGAGCGCGCGCGTCAGCGTCGAGGAGCACGCCGCGTTCGTGCGCTCGTTGCTCTCCGGGCTCGGCGCCAGGCCGACCGAACGGGTCGCCGTCGCCGGAGCGCTCGGCCGGATCACCGCCTCGCCCGTCGAGTCGCCCCTCGCCCTGCCCCCGTTCCGCAACGCGCAGATGGACGGCTTCGCCGTGCGGGCGGCGGATGTCGCGGGCGCGGCAGAGGCGCCGGTGGTGCTGCCGATCTCGGGGGAGGTGGCCGCGGCGCCCGGCCTTCCTTCGCCGCTCGCGCCCGGCACGGCCGTGCGGATCATGACGGGCGCGCAGGTGCCCGACGGCGCCGACGCCGTCGTACCGGTCGAGGACACCGAGCCGGTTCCCGACGCGGGTGGTGCTGGCGGCGCCTCCGATGCCTCCGGCGCCGTTCGCATCCGCGTGCCGCGCGCCGCGGGCGAGTACGTGCGGGAGGTCGGCTCCGACCTCGCTGCGGGCGACGACGTGCTGCCGCCGGGCCTCAGGCTCGGCTCCCGCCACCTCGCCGCCGCCGCGGCATCCGGGCTCACCGAGCTGCTCGTCCGCGAGCGCGTGCGCGTGGCCGTGGTCAGCACCGGCAGCGAGCTCGTCGCCCCGGGCTCGGCGCTCGGTGCCGGCGAGATCCCCGACGCGAACGGCGTCGCGCTCGCCGCCGCCGTGCACGCCGCAGGTGCGGTCGTCGTCTTCGAGGCACGCGTGCGCGACGACGTCGAGCAGCTGCGCGCCGAGCTCGACGCGGCGCGCGAGGCCGGCGCAGAGCTCGTGCTCACGAGCGGGGGCATCTCGAAGGGCGCCTACGAGGTCGTACGCGAGCTGCTCGAGCCGCTCGGCGCCTGGGTCGGCGCGGTCGCCATGCAGCCGGGCGGTCCGCAGGCCGCGGCCGCCTACCGGGGCATACCCGTGATCGGGTTCCCGGGCAATCCGGTGAGTGCGCAGCTCTCGTTCGAGCTCTTCGTCGCCCCGACGCTGCGGGCGATCGCCGGGTTGCCCGCGGCATCCGTCGGCTCCCTCGAGCTCGCCGAGCCGCTCGCCTCGATAGCCGGGCGCCGACAGTACCTGCGCGGGCGACGCGACGGCGAAGGTCGGGCGGTGCTCGTCGGCGGGCCCGGGTCGCATCTCGTGGCCGGCCTCGCGGCATCCGACCTGCTGATCGTCGTTCCCGAAGACGTGACCGCGCTCGCCGCCGGAGACGCCGTGGAGACCATCGCGCTCTGAGCGAGTCCGTCGGGGGTCCGCAGGACCGCGCGGCGCTCGACGAGAGGGACGCTACTCCTCCTCTTCGTCGCCGTCTTCCTCGTCGACCTCTTCTTGGTCGTCTTCGTCCTCGTCTTCGTCGTCTGCGGACGCCGCCGCCGGCCCGTCGATGAGCAGCTCGGCGACCAAGGCGAGCTCGGAGCTCGTCTTGCTGGTGATGCCGGCGTCGTTCTCGTTCGCGAGCGCCGCGCGCACGGCGCTGCCCTCCCAGACGAGCAGCATGACGCGTGCGGCATCGAGTTCTGGCATGCGGAAGGTGATGCCCTTCGCCCGACCGATGTCGGTGATGATCTGCGCGACGCTGCGCTGCATCTCGAGCTCCTGCTCGAGGTAGGCCCTGGCCATCTGCGGGTTGCGCAGTGCGTGGATGCGGATCTCGCTCATGAGCAGCACGCCCAGCCGGTCGTCGGCCGAGACCTCGAGCACCTGGTCGAGGATGTCGAAGACGTCGGCGTGCGTCGCAGTGAAGGCGCCCTCGCACTCGAGCTCGGCGACCCGCTCGGTGACGGCTGCGACCCGACCCTGCGTGACGCGCCCCGCGAGCTCGAGGAACAGCTCGTCCTTCGACTCGAAGTTCGAGTAGAAGGCGCCGCGCGTGAAGCCCGCGCGGTCGCAGACGGCCTCGACGGATGCCGCGGCGAGCCCGACCTCGGCGAAGACCTGCGCCGCGGCGTCGAGGAGCTTGCGCCGGGTGTTCTCGCGGCTGCGCGTCGCCGTCGCGGCCGGTTCGGTCGTGCTCGTCATGCAAACCCCCGTTTTCACATGAAGGCCACAGGTTTGCGAGCCCTCATCCCTCTACGATACAACTATGTATCGGATACAGCGCTGTATCGAACTGTCCTGACATCCGGCTCGGAGGCGCTGCAATGTCCACTCTCCTCTATTCGCTCGGCCGCTGGTCGTACCGCCATCCGTGGCGCGTGCTCGTCTCGTGGCTGCTGCTGCTCGTCATCGCGGGCGGCGCCTTCGCGATGTTCGGAAAAGGCACGAGCAACAGCTTCTCGATCCCCGGTACCGAGGCGCAGGCCGGTCTCGAGCAGCTGAACCGGTCGTTCCCCCAGGCGAGCGGCACGAGCGCCCAGTTCATCGTCGTCGCAGCCGACGGCGACAGCATCGAGAACGCCCCGTACACGACCGAGATCGAGCAGACCATCGGCGACATCGAGGGCCTCGACGGCGTGCTCGCCGTGACCGACCCTTACGACGAGATGGTCACGGGCCTCGTCTCCGACGACGAGACCGCCGCCCTCGTGCGCCTGCAGTTCGACGGCGAGGCGACCGACGTGCCCGAGTCGACGAAGGAGCAGTTGCACGAGATCACCGACGAGCTCGGCGCGGCCCTGCCCGAGAGCTCGCAGGTCGCGCTCGGCGGCGACCTGTTCGCCGTTTCGGTGCCCGGCATCACCCTCACCGAGGGCGTCGGCGTGCTCATCGCCCTGTTCGTGCTGATCGTCGTGTTCCGGTCGTTCGCCGTGGGCGCACTGCCCCTCGCGTCCGCCGTGATCGGCGTCGGCCTCTCGCTCTCGCTCATCATGCTGTCGACCGCGTTCGCGTCGATCTCGTCGACGACCCCGCTGCTCGCGCTCATGCTCGGCCTCGCGGTCGGCATCGACTACGCGCTGTTCATCATGGCGCGACATCAAGACCAGGTGAGAGCGGGCGAAGACCCCGAGGAGTCCGCCGCACGCGCGACCGGCACCGCCGGCTCGGCCGTCGTGTTCGCCGGCATCACCGTGCTCATCGCGCTCATCGGCCTCGGCTTCGCGAACATCCCCTTCCTCACGGTCATGGGCATCGCGGCCGCGGTCGCGGTCGCCATCGCCGTGCTCGTCGCCATCACGCTGACCCCAGCGTTCCTCGGATTCGCGAAGGGGCGCGTCGTCGGCTGGAGGCGCCGCGAGCCCCGTGGGCGTCGGCGTGCGAGGCAGCAGCGTGCGGATGCCGCGCGCGGGCGCCCGTCGGTCGACGGCGAGCCCGCGGCATCCGACGACCAGACCGAGGTCGTCGCCCGGCGCGGCTTCGCGACGCGCTGGGTCGGACTCGTGACCCGGCACCCCGTCGTCACGACCGTCGCGATCGTGCTCGGCCTCGGCATCGTGGCGATCCCGGCCGGCAGCCTCGCGCTCGCGCTGCCGAACGCCGGCATGCTGCCGAAGGACGACCCCGCGCGCGTCTCGTACGACCTCGTCGCCGAGCACTTCGGTCCGGGCTTCAACGGCCCGCTCGTGCTCACCGGCACGATCGTGACCTCGACCGACCCGCTCGGCCTCATGGAGGACCTCGGCGACGAGATCGCGACCCTTCCCGGTGTCGAGACCGTCGCCCTCGCGACGCCGAACGAGACCGCCGACACGGGCATCGTGCAGGTCATTCCCACGACCGCCCCCGACGACCCGGCCACGGCCGACCTCGTGCGCGAGCTCCGCGGGCTGCACGACCACTTCCTCGACGAGTACGGCATCGACCTGAAGGTCACCGGCTTCACGGCCGTCGCGATCGACATCTCCGATCGACTCGGCGCCGCGCTCGTGCCGTTCGGCGTCTTCGTCGTCGGCCTGTCGCTGATCCTGCTGGCGATCGTGTTCCGCTCGATCTGGGTGCCCATCACCGCCGCCGCGGGATACCTGCTCTCGGTCGTGGCCGCCTTCGGCGTCGTCGCCGCGGTCTTCGAGTGGGGCTGGGGCGCCGATCTCCTGCACGTCACGAAGGTCGGACCCATCATCAGCTTCATGCCGATCGTCGCGATGGGCGTGCTCTTCGGGCTCGCGATGGACTACCAGGTGTTCCTCGTCAGCCGCATGCGCGAGGACTACGTGCACGCACGTCGCGCCCTCGACGGCCACTCCAGCCGCCAGCCGCGCGACATCGCGCTCGGCGCCGTGCGCTCGGGCTTCACGGCCTCGGCGCGGGTCGTCACGGCCGCGGCGATCATCATGTTCGCGGTCTTCGCCGCGTTCGTGCCCGAGGGTGACTCGTCGCTCAAGCCCATCGCCCTCGGCCTCGCCGTCGGCATCGCGATCGACGCGTTCATCGTGCGCATGACGCTCGTGCCCGCCGTCATGGCGCTGCTCGGCGACAAGGCCTGGTGGTTGCCCAAGTGGCTCGACCGCCTGCTGCCGCACTTCGACATCGAGGGCGAGGCTGTCGAACGCGAACGGGCGCTCGCCGACTGGCCCGAACCCGACACGACCGCGGCGGTCGTGGCATCCGATCTCTCGCTCGTCGAGCGCGACGTCACCGTCTTCGAGCGCGTGAGCCTGCGCGTCGAGCCGGGCGGAGCGCTCGTCGTCAGGGGACCGGACGAGATCGCCGCTCGCGCACTGCTGCTCGCGCTCGCCGGCCGCATCGACACCACCGGCGGACGCCTGCGGGTCGCCGGGCACCTGCTGCCGGGGCGTTCGGCATGGGTGCGCGGGCACGTGGGCGTCGCGCTGCTCGCCGAGGCCGACGATCCGGTCGTCGAGCTGCGCAAGGCCCTGCGCGGCCGTACCGGCATCGTCGTCGTCGACGGCGTCGACCACATCACCGACCCCGCGACCCGCGACCGACTCGCCGCCCTGCTCTGGGACGCCTCACTGGAGGCATCCGTCACCGTCGTGATCTCGGCGCTCGACGCCGAGGGTGCCCGTGGCCTGCTCGCCGCAGCCGGCCATCCCGACGCCCCCACCATCGAACTCGCCGCGCCGGTCGCGGCGGTGCCCGCACTCTCCACCACCGAGGTGAACGCATGACCCTCCCCATCGAGCGGGCGCGTACGAAGCGCCCCGTCACCTGGCTCACGATCATCGGCGTGCTCATGCTGCCCGTGGTGATCGGCGGCATCCTCGTCGCCGCTCTCTACAACCCGACCGAGCGCCTCGGCGAGCTCAACGCGGCCATCGTGAACAACGACGAGCCCGTCACGATCGACGACCAACTCGTCCCGCTCGGCCGCCAGCTCACGGCCGGCCTCGTCGAGGGCACGGGCGACGACGACGAGAACCTCACCTGGACGATCTCGAACGCCGAAGATGCGAAGTCGGGCCTCGCCGACGGCACCTACGCCGCAGTGATCACGATCCCCGAGAACTTCTCGGCCGCCGCGACCTCGACGGCGCCCGGCGGCACGCCCGAGCGGGCGACCATCAAGGTGACCACGCCGCCCGACAGCCTCGTCGTCGACGACGCCATCACCGCGCAGGTCGCATCGACCGCGACCTCGGTGCTCGGCGAGCAGCTCTCGACCACCTACCTCGAGAACGTGTTCGTCGGGTTCACCGACCTCGGCACGCAGCTCGGAACCGCCGCCGACGGCGCCGCGAAGCTCGCCGACGGCGCGCAGCAGGCCGCCGACGGCGCGGCCGCACTGCCCGACGGCGCCGCGAAGCTCGCGACCGGGGCGACGGACATTGCAGACGGTGCGACGCAGCTCGGCAGCGGGCTCGATGAGATCGCCGGCGGCACGTCGGCGTCGGCGGCCGGTGCGAGTGCGCTCGCCGGTGGCCTGCGTGACGCTGCGGCGAAGGTGAACAACCAGGAGCTGGTCGGGGCGGCGAAGCTGTCAGCCTCCAACGCGTCGGACGCTGCGAAGCAGACGAAGGATCTCGCGGCCGAGGTCGGGGGACTCGCGTACGCACTCGGCCCCGACGGCCTACTCGGCCAGTGCATCGCCTCGGACGCCTCGCAGGCATTCTGCGCCGAACTGGGCAAGGTCGCCGCGGCCGCCGGCGACGCCGCAGGCCATGCAGTGACGGCAGCGACGAGCGCCGGCACCGCGAGCGGCTACGCGCAGCCCACGGCGGCCGGCATCTCGGAACTCACCACGGGGACGAGCGCAGGCCTCACCGAGGCCGCAGGCAAGACCGACGAGCTCGCGGCCGGCCTGACCCAGCTCGCCAACGGCACCACGCAGTCGGCCGACGGCGCGCGCGCCCTCGGCGACGGAGCAACTCAGCTGGGCTCGGGCGCCGACCAGCTCGCGACGGGCGCCGGAACCCTCGCGACGGGCGTGCAGTCCCTCGCCGACGGCACCGATGAGCTCGCCACGGGCCTGCGCACCGCCTCCGCGGCAGTGCCGTCGTACACCGACTCCGAGGCGCAGAGCCTCGCCTCGGTCGTCGCCGACCCGGTGAAGGCCGACGGCACGGGCAGCTCGCTGTTCGGGGCATCCGCCATTCCGCTGCTCGCGACCCTTGCGCTCTGGTTCGGCGGACTCGCGACGTTCGTCGTGTTGCAGGCCGTGTCGCGTCGCGCGCTGACGTCGCGGGCGCCGTCGGCGATGCTCGCGCTGCGCGGGTTCGCTCCGGCCGCTGCGCTCGGCGCGCTTCAGGGCGTGCTCGTCGCGGGCGTCGTGCAGGTCGCGGCCTCGTACGACGTCGGCGAATGGCTCGTGTTCGCATCCGTCTGCCTGGCCGCGGGCGTCGCCTTCGCGGCCGTCAACCAAGGCCTCGTGGCCGTCTTCAGCGGTGCGGGCCGCTGGATCTCGGCGCTCGTGGGCGTGCTCGCCGTCGCGACCGGCGTCGTCTCGACGGTTCCCGGGCCGCTCGCCGACCTCGCCGCGCTCATGCCGACGGCCCCCGCCTACAACGGCATGGTCTCGGCCCTCACCTCGACGAGCGGGGTCGGTGCCGCGTTCGTCGGGCTCGCGATCTGGGCCGTGCTCTCGTTCGGCGCGACGACGATCGCGGTCGCGAGGCGGCGCACGACCTCGGTGCGCGCGCTCCTGAGCGCGGCGCCTGCGGGCGCCTGACGCCGCGGGCCCACCCGCCCGCTCGACCGACGGGTCGTGGACGCCATCCGGCGTTCGCGACCCGTCTCGCGGTTCACGCTGCGCCCGATGCTCGCTAGCGTGAGGGTATGAACCCGCTCACCCACCTCGACGACGACGGTCGTGCCCGCATGGTCGACGTCGGCGGCAAGCCCGTGACCCGGCGCGTGGCGATCGCCGAAGGGCGGCTCGACACGACGGCCGAGGTCGTCGCACTCGTGCAGGGCGACGCGTTGAAGAAGGCCGACGTACTGCCCACGGCGCGCATCGCGGGCATCCAGGCGGCCAAGCGCACGAGCGAGCTGATTCCGCTCGCCCACATCGTGCCCCTCGACGCGGTCTCGATCGACTTCGGGTTCGAAGCGACGGCGGTCACGATCCGCGCGACCGTCTCGACCACGGCCCGCACGGGCATCGAGATGGAGGCGCTCACAGCGGTCGCGGTCGCGGCGCTCACGCTGCACGACATGGTCAAGGCCGTCGATCCGGCCGCGCAGACCGGCGGCATCCGCCTGGTCGAGAAGCGCGGCGGCAAGCGCGGGGTCTGGCGAGCGGATGCCGCGGGCGCGACCGACCCCTCGGTCACCGTCCCAGCCGCGTCGCCGGCCGCGGACGCCACGGATGCGGATGCGGCCACCGAAGGCCGACGCAGTGCCATCGTGCTCGTCGCGTCGACGAGGGCGGCAGCGGGCGAGGCGCCCGATACGACGGGTCCCGTCATTGTGGATTGGCTCCGCACCCGCGGATACGAGGTGCCCGCGCCCGTGGTGGTCGCCGATGCCGACATCGGCGACACCGTGCGCGGTGCCGTCGCCGGGTCGCCGACCGTGCTCATCACGACCGGGGGCACGGGTGTGAACCCGGGCGACCGCACGCCCGAGGCGACGCTCGCGGTGCTCGACCAGGAGTTGCCGGGCGTCGCCGAGGCGATCCGGGCGGCCGGGCGCGCGGTGACGCCGACCGCAGCCCTCAGCCGCGCACGCGCGGGCATCGCCGGGCGCACGGTCGTCGTCAACCTGCCCGGATCGCGGGGCGGCGTGGCCGACGGGCTCGCGGTGCTCGACGACCTGCTGCCGCACGTCGTCGACCAGGTCGCGGGCGGCGACCACGCGGCATCCGCTGGACGCGGTGCGCCCGACCCGATCGTGCCGCCGCACCCGACCACTCGTACCGGAGGAGCCCACCATGCCTGATCGCGAGACGACCGAACGCTCCTCGACCGACGGCTCCTCCACCGAACCCGAGGTCTACGCCCGGGTCACGACCGAGGCGCTCGATCGCGACGCCATCGAGGAATTCGTGCGGTCGCCCGAGAACGGCGCGCTCGTCACCTTCGAGGGCGTGATCCGAGACCACGACCACGGCGAGACCGTGACGGCGCTCGACTACGAGGCGCATCCCGCGGCCGAGCAGTTCCTGCGCGAAACGCTCGAGCAGGTCGCGCGGGAGACCGGGCTGCGTCTCGCGGCCGCCCATCGCATCGGCTCCCTCGCGATCGGCGACGTGGCGCTCGTCGCATCGGTCGCCGCACCGCATCGTGCTCAGGCGTTCTCGGTGTGCGGATTCCTCGTCGACCGTATCAAGGAGCACACGCCGATCTGGAAGCGCCAGCACCTCGACGGCGGCACCACCGAATGGGTGAACCTCTGAGCTGATCGGACGTGGGGCCGAGGAGGCTCTGCTCAGAGCGGTGTCGATTCGGCGCGAAGCAGTTCGAGCCGTTCAGGGTCGAAGAGCGCGACGGCGGTTGCGGACGTGACTTCGACCGGCGTCGCCAGGATCTCGCGTGCCGCGCGAGAGAGCACGTCCACCGCATCGCCGCCCATCATGAGGTCGGTCTCGGCGAGGATCTCCACGAGATCGACATCCTCGCCACTTGCGAACGGACCGATGAGTCGGACATCGGACGCCCCGTAGCGCTCGAACGCGCGGAGCAGTTCGTCCCGCCGCAGGATGAGGCGCTGGCGCACCGGCAGGTCGGTGAAGGGTCGACGTTCGCGAGTCTCCGGCAATCGCGGGGCTGCGTAGCCGGCAACCGCCTCGGCGAGGACGTGCTTCTTCGTCACGCCCAGGAAGTAGGCGAGATCGCTCACCAGCCGGTGGGTCTCGGCATCCGCTTTCAGCGAGTGTTCGCGCACGTCGTTCCTCGATCTCTTCGCTCGGTTCCGACCGGTTCGGCCGGGCCCGGTGTCTCGGTGTTCGGGTGCAGACTCCGGTGCCGGAGTGCCGGAGTGCCGGGGTGCCGGGTGTTCTGGGGAGATACTCC
This sequence comes from Agromyces sp. CF514, assembly GCF_900113185.1. Taxonomy (NCBI): domain Bacteria; kingdom Bacillati; phylum Actinomycetota; class Actinomycetes; order Micrococcales; family Microbacteriaceae; genus Agromyces; species Agromyces sp. CF514. The sequence continues at coordinate 18,450 of NZ_FOZD01000002.1, forward strand.
GCCGGGATGGTCATGCGAAGGCGGTTCCTGACGCATTGCATGCGGCTCCACCGGGCCGGCCGCCCTGTGGAGGAGCAGGGTGTCCGAGTCGTGGACGGGCACGGCGGCCGCTTCTCAGGGGGATGTCTCCCGGCGGCGTCGAAGGATTGGCCGCCCGATGGGGCGTGACGTGATGAGGTCGCGAAGCGGGGTCAGCCGTCGGCGCGCGTGCCGATGCGTTCGGCGACCTCGCTCGCGGTGCCGGTCGTGGTGCCGCGCCCGACGGCGAGGCCGATCATGAACGCCGTGACGGGGCCCGCCGGGCGTGCGATCCCGTGGGCGACCCGACGGGTGAGGTCGAGGATGTCGCCGACCGGGACGTCGGACGGGTCGAGGCCGAGCGCGGTCGCGACCTCGTCGACCCACGCGTCGAGGTCGGCGGGGGTGGGCTGGGAGGGGTGTTCGGCGTCGGCGCTCATGCGTGCTCCTCGGTATCAGTGTCGGTGTCGGGGCCGTCGTACGGCTCGGCTTCGGTCTGCGACTCGACGTGGGTGTGGGCGTCGGCCAGCTCCGGAGCCCGGATGCCGGCGCGCTCGCGAGCGCGTTCGAGATCGGGCCACGTGTCGACGTCGGCGCCGGTGCCGTCGTCGGCGACCTCGACGAGGCTCAGCGTGCCGACGAGGTGGCGCATCGCGGCGCCGTCGGGCCCGCCCTCGAGTCGTGCGAGTGCGGCATCGAGGGCGGCCCGACCGTAGACGGCGGTGAGCCACTGCGTGCGTCCATCGGCGTCGACGAGGCAGATGCCGTCGGCGTCGATGTGCGTGCGACGGCCGGCCAGCAGGCGTGCGACGGCGGCCGGCGCCTGCGGCAGGTCGCACGCGAGCACGAGCACGTCGGGAGGTGCGCCATGGCCGGTCGGCTCGGCTCGAGGTGCTTCGCTCGTCGACCGGCGGGGTTCGGCAGAGTCGGCATCGAGTGCATCGAGTGCATCGAGTGCATCGAGTGCATCGAGGGCGCCGAGGCCGGCGGCGATCGCCGCGACCGGGCCGCCGAAGGGCGGATCTTCGCGGACGACGAGACATCCGGGAGCGGCCAGCGTCGACGGCCCGACCACGACGACGGTTCGGGCATCGGCCAGGCGTGCGGCATCGATCGCGACGTCGAGGAGCGTGCGTCCGCCCACCTCGAGATCGGGCTTGCTCGCACCGCCGAGGCGCGTCGCCCGCCCGCCCGCGAGGAGGACGGCGTCGAGCGGTCGCGCCGCGGCATCCGTCGTCGCGGTCGTCTCGTCGGTCGTGCTGCGGCTCACGGCGTCACCAGCACCTCGACGGCATCGCCGGGCTCGACGCGCGCGACGTGCTCTGGCACGACGGCGAATCCGGATGCCGCGGCGAGCCCGCCCGACAGATGCGAGCCCGCGCCGCCGCGGGTCGCGGGCCGCACCGCAGGCCGGTCGCCGCGCAGTCCGGGCCCGTCGGGTTCGGCACCGGCGTCGGACCCATCGACGAAGCTGACCGGCATCACCTGCAACCGCCCGGCCGGCGAAGCCCAGCCGACGGCGGCGACGGCACGAACGCGGCGCCGCTCGGTGTCCGCTCGGCCCTGCAGCGCGAGCAGTGCCGGGCGCACGAACACCTCGAACGAGACCGCGACGGCGACGGGGTTGCCGGGCAGGCCGAACACGGGTGTGCCGTCGCCGAGTCGGCCGAACGCCTGCGGCGATCCGGGTTGCATCGCGACGCGCACGAAGTCGACCGTGCCGAGCGCCGAGAGCACGCGGCGGACGACGTCGTAGGCGCCGACGCTGACGCCGCCCGTGAAGACCACGGCGTCAGCCGGCTCGCGGTCATCGAGCCACGCTCGAAGCACGTGCTCGTCGTCGGGCATGCGCACCACCTCGACAAGTTCGCACCCGGCTTCGCGCACGAGCCCGGCGAGCAGCAGCGAGTTCGAGTCGGGGATGCGCCCGGGCGGCAGCGCCTCGCCGGGCTCGGTCAGCTCGCTGCCGGTCGCGATCGCCGTGACGCGCGGGCGGCTGACGACGTCGAGCATCGCGTGCCCCGCCGTCGCGGCTGCTGCGACCTGGCGGGGGCCGAGCAGGGTGCCTGCGGCGAGCAGGCGGTCGCCGACCTGCAGGTCTTCGCCGGCACGACGGATGTGCCGTCCGAGGTCGGGTGCGCCGAAGACGCGCACGACGTGCGTCTCGTGGCCCGTCCCGCCGTCGGTGCGCTCCACGGGCACGACGGTGTCGGCGCCCGAGGGCACCGGGGCCCCGGTCATGATGCGAGCGCACTCGCCGGGCTCGAGTGCCCGGGCGTCGGACACGCCCGATGAGCCGGCAGCGTGGTCGGCGACCACGTGCAGCGAGACGGGAGTCTCGGGTGTCGCGCCAGCGACATCCGCCCACCGCACGGCGAAGCCGTCCATGGCCGAGTTGTCGAAGGGAGGCGACGCGATCACGGCGTGGACGGATGTCGCGAGCACGCGCCCCGAGGCATCCGCGAGTCGCACGGTCTCGATCCGTTCGGCCCTCCGAGTCCGGGCGTCGGCCCGGACCTCGGCGAGCACCCGCTCGAGATGGGCTGCCACCGGGATCTGGGTGGCCGTCTCGTGGAACGCGGCCCGCGTGCTCGGCATGCGTCTACGGTAGCGCCGACCTCTGGCCGCGGGCGCGTCGCATCGGTATCGTCGGCTGGAAACGGGCGAAGGTCGATCGGGAGGCAGCGCATGTCATTCGTCACACGCGGATTCGGCGGCAGGTCACGTGACCGCGATGAGCGACTGCCACCGGGCCAGACCCTCGTGCACGACTTCCCGGTGCTGTCGGCCGGCCCGACGCCAGAGGTCGACACCGCCGAGTGGGAGTTCCGGATCGTCACCGAGGCGGGCACCCACCGGTGGAGCTGGGACGAGTTCAACGCCCTGCCCGCCGAAGACGTGGTCACCGACATCCACTGCGTCACGCACTGGTCGAAGCTCGGCACGAACTGGCGCGGCGTCTCGCTCGACACGCTGTTCGAGAACGTCGAGTCGCAGTTCGACTACGTCATGGCGCACAGCTACGGCGGCTACACGACCAACGTCCCGCTCGACGAGCTGCTCGACGGCCAGGCGTGGGTCGCGACCGAGTTCGACGGCGAACCGCTCGATCCGGAGCACGGCGGCCCCGCGCGGCTCATCGTGCCGCACCTGTACTTCTGGAAGAGCGCGAAGTGGGTGCGCTCGCTCGTGATGATGCCCCGCGACGACCCCGGATTCTGGGAGCAGAACGGCTACCACATCCACGGCGACCCCTGGCAGGAGGAGCGGTACTGGTGATCGGTCGCGCCACGGTCCCGCGGTCGGGATGGCACACGGCCACGGTCGCTGCGAACACCCCCGAGACGACGTCGGCGGCGCGCCTCGACCTCGACGTCGAGGGGTGGCCCGGGAACGCCGCGGGCCAGCACCTCGACGTGCGGCTCACCGCGCCCGACGGGTACTCGGCGACCCGCTCGTACTCGATCGCCTCGTCGGGACCGGCGACCGGTGAGGCCACGCGCGTCGTGCTCGCCGTCGACCGGGTGCCCGACGGCGAGGTGTCGCCGTTCCTCGTCGACGAGGTGCGTGCAGGCGACCGGTTCGAGGTGCACGGGCCGCTCGGCGCCTTCTTCGTGTGGCAGGCGGCCGGTGGGGCGGATGTCGCGAGCGGGCCCGGTGCGGCCGGTGGGGAGGATGCCGCGGACGGGCCCCGGGCGACGGCTCGCCCCGTGCAGCTCATCGCCGGCGGCTCAGGCGTGGTGCCGCTCGTGGCCATGGCGCAGGCCCACGCCGACGCAGCCGACGCCACCCCGTTCCGCCTGCTCTACTCGGTGCGCAGGCCCGCCGACGTGTTCTTCGCCGACGAGCTCGAACGGCTGGCCGGGGCATCCGCGCCGTTCCGCCTCGACCTCGTCTACACGCGCGAGGCGCCCGCGGGCTGGCCGACCCCGCCGGCTCGCATCACGCGCGAGGTGCTCGCCGATGCCGTGCTCCCGGCATCCGATGCCCCGCTCGTGTACGTGTGCGGTTCGACCGGGTTCGTCGAGCGGGTCGCTGCATGGCTCATCGAGCTCGGGCACGACGCCCGGGCCATTCGCACCGAACGATTCGGAGGCACCTGATGCAGCACCTCGACGGCAACGCGCTCGCCGGAGCGCTCGCCGAGTTCTTCTCATTCGACGTGACGACGGCCATCGCCAGATGCAACGGATGCGGCGCGACCGACGAGTTCGCACGCGCGCTCGTCTACACGAGTCCTGCGGGCACCGTCGTGCGCTGCCCGTCGTGCGACCACGTGCTCGCCACGCTCGTCGAGTCGGGCGACCGTGCCTGGCTCGGGTTCAGCGGCGTGAGCGCGCTCGAGGTGCGGCGGGCCTGAGCCCGCGGCCCGCACCGCGTCAGGCGACCTGTTCGCCTTCGGCCCACACCCGCCGCACGAGCGGCACGCCGGGTCGGTAGGCGAGGTGCACGTGGCTGGGCGCGTCGAGCTCGACGAGGTCGGCCCGCGCGCCCGGACGGATCGCGCCGACATCCGTTCGACGCAGGGCCAGCGCGCCGCCCGCGGTCGACGCCCAGAGCGCCTCGGCGGGCGTCAGGCCCATGTCGCGTACCGCGACCGCGATGCAGAACGGCAGCGAGCTCGTGAAGCTCGATCCGGGATTGCAGTCGCTCGCGAGCGCCACGACGACCCCGGCCTCGAGCAGGCGGCGCGCGTCGGGGTAGGGCTGCCGGGTCGAGAACTCGACGCCGGGCAGCAGCGTGGCCACGGTGTCGGATGCCGCGAGGGCCGCGACATCCGCATCGCTCAGGTAGGTGCAGTGGTCGACGGATGCCGCGCCGAGGTCGACCGCGAGGCGGACCCCCTCGCCGGGGCCGAGCTGGTTGCCGTGCACGCGGATGCCGAGGCCCGCCCCCGCCCCCGCCTCGAGCACTCGTCGCGACTGCTCGGGCGTGAACGCGCCGCGCTCGCAGAAGGCGTCGACCCATCGGGCGTGCGGGGCGCAGGCGTCGAGCATCTCGCCGACCACGAGATCGACGTAGGCGTCGGACGCCCGAGCGGCCGCCTGGGCCGCCGCCTCGGGAGTCGAGCGGTCGCCGAAGCGCGGATCCTCGCGGAACTCGAACGGCACGACGTGCGCGCCCAAGAAGGTGACCTCGTCGGTGACCTCGCGGGCGAGGCGCACCAGCCGCTCCTCGTCGGCGACGCTCAGGCCGTAGCCCGACTTGATCTCGAACGTCGTCGTGCCCTGCGCGTGCAGCTCGGCGACGAAGTCCGTGAGGCGGGCACGCAGCTCGTCATCGGTCGCCGCGCGTGTCGCCGCGACGGTCGAGCGGATGCCGCCAGCCTCGTATGCCGCTCCGGACATGCGCGCCGCGAACTCCTCGGCGCGATCGCCGCCGAACACGAGGTGCGTGTGGCTGTCGACGAATCCCGGGATCACGGCGCGGCCGCCGAGGTCGACGACCTCGACGTCGGCATCCCACAGGGTGCGGTGCTCCTCGCCCTCGCGTCGCTCCTCGCGTTCGTGCCGCAGTTCGTCGTGGTGGGCGGGCTCGTGCGCCGCGGAGCCCACCCAGACGATGAGGCCGTCCTCGACGAGCACCGCGGCGTCGCGCACGATGCCGAGCGGCCCGCCGTTGCGATCGGGGGCCGGGTCGTTCGTGACGAGCTCGCCGATGTTCGTCAGCAGCATCCGTCGCATCGCACCGCCGTCGCTCATGCTTCCATCATGGGCACGCGGAGGCCGCGTTCGCGAGCCACGTCGACCGCGCGTTCGTACCCGGCGTCGACGTGGCGCATGACGCCCGTGCCGGGATCGTTCACGAGCACGCGTGCGATCTTCTCGGCCGCGAGGTCGGTGCCGTCGGCCACGATGACCTGGCCCGCGTGGATCGAGCGGCCGATGCCGACGCCGCCGCCGTGGTGCAACGACACCCAGGTCGCGCCCGAGGCGGTGTTCAGCAGCGCGTTCAGCAGCGGCCAGTCGGCGATCGCGTCGGAACCGTCGGCCATGGCCTCGGTCTCGCGGTACGGGCTCGCGACGCTGCCGGAGTCGAGGTGGTCGCGGCCGATCACGACGGGTGCCGAGAGTTCGCCCGAGGCGACCATCTCGTTGAACTTGAGGCCCGCGAGATGGCGCTCCTGGTAGCCGAGCCAGCAGATGCGCGCCGGCAGGCCCTCGAAGTGCACCTTCTCGCCGGCCTGGGTGATCCAGCGTCGCAGGTGCTCGTCTTCAGGGAAGAGCTCGAGGACCGCACGGTCGGTCGCGGCGATGTCGGCCGGGTCGCCCGAGAGCGCCGCCCAGCGGAACGGTCCCTTGCCCTCGGCGAAGAGCGGGCGGATGTAGGCGGGCACGAACCCCGGGAACGCGAAGGCGCGATCGTGCGCCAGCCCGCCGAGTTCGGCCTCGCGGCGGATCGAGTTGCCGTAGTCGAAGACCTCGGCTCCGGCATCCTGGAACTCGGCCATGGCCTCGACCTGCTTCGCCATGCTCGCGCGCGAGCGCTCGGTGAAGGCCTCGGGGTCGGATGCCGCGAGCGCGTGCCATTCGTCGACGGTCACGCCTTCGGGCAGGTAGCTCAGCGGGTCGTGGGCGCTCGTCTGGTCGGTGACGATGTCGATCGCCACGCCGCGTGCGAGCAGTTCGGGGAACACGGTGGCCGCGTTGCCGACGAGGCCGACGCTGAGCGGCGTGCGCGACGCCTTCGCGGCGAGCACTCGGGCGATCGCGTCGTCGAGGTCGTCGGTGTACTCGTCGAGGTAGCCGTGCTCGACGCGTCGGGCCAGGCGGGTCTCGTCGACGTCGACGATGAGCACCGCGCCCTCGTTCATGGTGACGGCGAGCGGCTGCGCGCCGCCCATGCCGCCGCAGCCGCCGGTGAGCGTCAGGGTGCCGGCGAGCGTGCCGTCGAACCGGGCGCGGGCGATCGCGCCGAACGTCTCGTACGTGCCCTGCAGGATGCCCTGGGTGCCGATGTAGATCCACGAGCCGGCCGTCATCTGGCCGTACATCGTGAGGCCCTGCTGCTCGAGCCTGCGGAACTCGGGCCACGTCGCCCAGTCGCCCACGAGGTTCGAGTTCGCGATGAGCACGCGCGGCGCCCACTCGTGCGTTCGGAACACGCCGACGGGCTTGCCCGACTGCACGAGCAGCGTCTCGTCGGCCTCGAGTCCCTCGAGCGTGCGCACGATCGCGTCGAACGACTCCCAGTTGCGGGCGGCCTTGCCCGTGCCGCCGTAGACGACGAGGTCGTCGGGGCGCTCGGCGACCTCGGGGTCGAGGTTGTTCATGAGCATGCGCAGCGGCGCCTCGGTCTGCCAGCTCTTCGCGGTGAGGGCGGTGCCGCGGGCGGCGCGGACGGTGCGCGGGCCGTGCTCGGCGGCGCTCGTCGTCGGGCGCTCGGTCGTGGGTGCGTCGGTCATGTTCCGATGCTCGCTCACGCGATCGAGGGCGACAACGGATGCCGCGTGGAGGTCGTCCGGGATCCCAGACGTGGTGGATGAGCAGAGGAACGGGACGACTCGCTCGTCGACCGGCGACGCGGCCGGCTCGGGTGCGGCGAAGAGGCTCAGCCGAGCAGGATGCCGCGCGAGGCCATGAACGGGCGCGCGTCGACCGCGACGCCGTCGAGGCGGACCTCGAAGTGCAGGTGGCAGCCCGTGGATGCGCCGGTGCTGCCGACCATGCCGATGAGCTGCCCGGCCGTGACCGTGTCGCCCGCGTTCACGAGGATGCCGCCGTCGACGAGGTGCGCGTAGCCGGTCGAGACCCCGGAGCCGTGGTCGATCAGGATCCAGTTGCCGTAGCTGCCGTTGGTGCGCGCCTCGACGACGAGGCCGCCCGTCGCGGCGAAGACCGGCGTGTTGCAGGAGGCCGCGACATCCGTGCCGCGGTGGAACTCGTTCACCCCGGCGACCGGGCGCACCGGCCGTGGGCCGAAGCCGTCGGTGAGTCGCCCCGTGACCGGCTGCGACCAGCCCTGGTCGCTCAGCTGGCCCGAGTCGGCAGGGAGCGTGCTGATGAGCTGGACGCTCTCGGCCGCGGCCTTCGCCTGCAGGCCGTCGAGCGAGGTGCGGGCGTCGGCGAGCACGGTCTCGGCGTCGGCGACGTCGGACTCGCGCTGTTCGACGCCGGTGCCCTCGGCCGCGGCCCAGGCCTCTTCGGCCTTCAGCTCTGCGGCGTCGGCCTCTTCATCGCGCGCTGCGGCGATCTTCTCGAGCTCGGCGGTGTCGCCCGCGATCTTCGAGACGCGTTCCATGCCGGCGAGTCCGGCGAGCAGGTCCTTGCCGGAGCCGAAGACTGCGTCGAGCGACGAGAGCGTGCTGCCGTCGCCGTTCGCGGCGGCGAAGTACGTGCGGCCGGCGGCATCGGCCTCGGTGCGCAGCTCGACGGCGTCCTGATCGGCCTGCCGCGCGAGCGAACGGGCGATCTCGCGGGTCGACTTGGCGTCGGCCAACGAGGACTCCGCCTTGCGCAGGGTGGTGGTCGCGCGGTCGATCGACGTGCGGGCCGCCAGCAGTGAGGTGACGTCGCGGTTGGCGCTGGTCGTCACCCGGAGGAACGGTCCCTCGCCGCTGAAGACCACCTCTGCGGCGATGGCCGCCGGTGTGCGGGCGACCGGCGCCGGGGTGGGCGTCGGCGTCGGCGTCGGCTTGGGCGTGGGCGTGGGCGTGGGCGTCGGAGTGGGCGTCGGCGTCGGCGTCGGCGTGGGCGTCGGCGTCGGAGTCGGAGTCGGAGTCGGCTCGGGCGTGGGAGTCGGCTCGGGCGTGGGTTCGGGCGTCGACGTGGGGTCTGTCGGCGGGTCGCTCGGCGGGTCCGTCGGCGGGTCGCTCGGCGTGCCCTGTTCGTCGGTCGGTTCGCTCGAGACCGAGACGGGCGGCGTCTCGTCGGCGTACGACGGGCTCGAGCCGATCACGCCGACCAGCACCATCAGGGCGATCGCGGATGCCGCGGATGCTGCACGACGACCGCCTCGCGCGGCGTGCGTGCGGGGCGATTCGGGCTGAGATCGATGCGGCGTCATTGGTTCCTTCGAGCGGCCGGCGCGACGCCGACTCCGTTCAGTCTGGCACCGGCTCTGGGGCCGCACAACCGTTGAAACACCGCCTGTGACCTGTTAAGGGGGTCCATCGGAGCACCTCTGCGCGATGGTGCAGCAGACCCGTGCGGATCGTGCTGCGAGGCCCTTCGACGGGGGCGGTCGCACCGACATCCGTTGATCATCTGCCGGACACCTGTCGGTCGTGCATCCGGGGTCGAGCCGTAACCCGTCGATCGGATCCTGCTCAGCGAGCGGCCACGAGGGAGCCGCCGTTCGAGACGAGGGCAACGTGACCGAGGGATTGGTCATGCGCGGAGCTCCGCCGGTCCATGGCGACGGGGCGCGCAGTCGGGTCACCTTCACCGCATTCGACTCGGTCGACGATCCGATGCTCGCCGCGTGGGGGCGATTCAGGTTCCAACTGCTGGAATCGACCGAACCGCCGGTCGCAGACCTGAGGGCGGAAGTGCGGCGTGCGCCTGCATCGGTTTCGGTGGTGGCGGCGCACGGCCGCACATCCGACGCGCAGGCTGGGCTCTGGCGACTGCTCGCCAGCAACAACCGCGAGCTCGGTCGCAGTTCGCTGCTGTACGGCACGCACGCTGCGGCGCGGAACCACGTGCTGCGGCTGCAGGCGGCATCCGATGACCTGAAGGTCGTCGCGGTCGGCGGCCCGGTGAATGCGTCGCACGGGTGGGTCGTCAGCCTGGCGGACCGGCCCGTCATGACCTGCAGCCGGTGGTACAGCTCGACCTCCACGAGCATCGCATCGGCCATCGGCGCGCTTGCGGCGTTGCGGACCGCGGTGCTGTCGGAGGATGTCGACCGGAGCGCACCGTCGAGACGGTTCAGCCGCCGCGCAACGGTGAGGTCGGATGTCGGTCGGTGGTGAGATCGCGGGCCGCTATCGACTCGGCGAACTGCTCGGGTCGGGCGGCTCCGCCTCCGTGTTCGCGGCCGTCGACACCGGATCGGGCGACCGGGTCGCGCTGAAGATCCTGCACCCGCACCTGTCCGGTGAACCGGCCGCCCGCACGGCGTTCCTCGATGTCGCTCGGCGCACGCAGACGCTGCGACACGCGAACATCGCGGCAGTGCTCGAGACGGGCGTGCACGATGAGGCCGGTGAGCCCGTGGCCTGGATCGCCCTCGAACTCGCCGACGGGTCGAGTCTGGCGGAACACGTCGAACGGTCGGGTGCGCTCGACCCGGTCGAGGCGCTGGGCGTCATGGACGGGGTCCTGGGAGCCCTCGAAGCCGCGCACGCCGTCGGGTTGATCCATCGTGACGTCTCGCCCGCGAACATCATGGTCGCAGCCGGTGAAGACGGTCGCGTCGGCGCGGCCGGCGCGCGCCTGCTCGATTTCGGCCTCGCGGATGCCGCAGGGCAGGCGGCCGTCGGTCGCGACGTCCTGCGCAGCGAAACGGTCGGGCGGGCCGACCAGGCGCGCGCCGAGGCGTCGGGTGAGGATGCCGAAGCCGAGTACGGCGTCGACGGCCGGGCTGCGGGGGAGCAGGCGGTCCCGGTCGGCGTCATCGGCAACGTCGCCTACATGTCCCCCGAGCAGCTCAGGGGAGAGGCTGTCGACGAACGCGGGGACATCTACCAGGCGGGCGGGGTGCTCCACTTCGCACTCACCGGTCGTCCGCCGTTCGCCAGGACGAGTGCCGTCGAGACCATGCGGGCGCACCTCTCCTCGCCGCCTCCCGTGGCGTCCGTGCTCGACTCGCGGATTCCGCGTTCGATCGACCGCATCGTCGTGCGGGCGCTGCTGAAGGATCCGGCAGACCGGTTTCCGGATGCCGCGAGCATGCGTGCGGAGGTCGTCGACGCGCTCGCGCGTGCGGGTTCGCCGGCAGCAGGCGCTGCCGGCAAGGCGGGATTCCCCGGTGCGGGCATCGGTGCGGGCATCGACGCGGTCGCGTGGCAGCCGGAGCAGGCGGGCGCCGGGCGCACGCCCGGGCCGAAGCAGGACCACCGCACACGGGTGCTCGGGGCCACGAGCGTTCCGATCGCCCGCAACGCCGCGTCGGAGACCACGGCGGTCATCCGCCGGAGGCCGTCCGTGCCGCCGGCGTCGACGCGCGCGACCGCATCGACTGCCGACGCGCGTGCCGGAAGCGGTCCGCGACGGCTGACGGGCGGGTCCACCCGGGCCGCGAACCGTGCACGGCTCGGCGCCTGGGCCGTGGGCATCGCGTCCGTGGCCGCGGTGTCCGCGCTGATCGCCTTCGCAGCCGGTGCCGCGCCCGTCAACGTGCCGACCACAGGGGGCTCGTCGGCACCGAGGCCGCCCTCGACGGCCGCGCCGAGTCCTGCGGCTCCGACGGCGGCGCCGGCGGACGTCGAAGACCACGACGCGATCCCCGAGCCGCCGCAGCCGATCGCGTCGCTCGGGGTGCCGGCCCTTGCCGGGCTCACGCTCGCGGAGGCCCGAAGCCGCCTCGCGGAGGCCGGCTTGCGGGCGGGGTCGCTCACCATCGTCGAATCCTCCCGGCCAGGTGACACCGTGCTCGCCTCGACGCCGGTGGCCGGCACGAACGTGGCAGCGGACTCCACCGTCGACCTCGAGGTCGCATCCGGCTCGAACCGCATGCCCGAAGTGACGGGCGCGTCGAGGGCGGATGCGGTCGCAGCCGCCCAGTCGGCCGGGTTCTCCGTCGACATCGTGTTCGTCGATGCTCCGGGCTCCGAAGCCGGGACCGTGATCGGCACCCAGCCGAGTGCCGGCACCAGCGTCCGCGTCGGGGCGACGATCACGCTGAGGGTCGCGTCGGAGCAGCAGCCCGAGCCGACGCCGACCCCGACACCGCCGAGCCCGACGCAGACCCCGAAGCCCGGCGCGCCATGACCGGTCAACGCGTCCTTCGGCCCTGCGCCATCCGTCGTTCACCTCGTCGAGGGAACGTGTGCCGACGTGCGGCACGGTCCGCGCGCCCCACCCACCACACACGAGGAATCCGCGTGAGTTCGTCAATGCCAGGAGCCTGCTCGTGAGCGGCCGGCCCGACCGGCCGGAGCCGAGCGGCGCAGCGGACGCGGGCGGCGACCCGTTCGAGTCGGGCGACCGGTTCGAGTCGGACGACCTGGCCGAGTCGGAGACATCCGGAACCGAATCGATGCCGGCGCCGTTCGAGGCCGTGGCCGACGTCTTCACCGACGCGGGGAACCGATACTCCGGCACGCAGGCGATCACCGCGATGCAGAGCCCCCTGGTGCTGCGCACGGAGGTGCTGTCCATCACGGACGACGAGGCACCTGCCGTTCCCGATGCGGTGGACGAGGCACCGCGCCCGCGTGCGCTCGTCTCGAGGGCGTCGCGCGTCGACCAGGTCTTCCGGGTCGTCGTGACCTCCGCCGGCGGAACCACGGTCGCGATCATGCTCGCCGTCGGCGTGTTCCTGTCGATCAGGGCGGGTGACGCGCTCTCGGTCGCGGGCTTCTCCTTCCTCACCGAGACCGAATGGTCGCCCGAGACGCAGACGTTCGGCATCGCCGCCGTGCTGTTCGGCACCGTCTCGATCGCCGCGGTCGCGATGTGCGTGTCGGTGCCCTTGGCGCTCGGCACCTCGCTGCTGATCAGCGAGATCGTGCCTGGGCGCCTGAAGTCGACGCTCGTGAGCCTGGTCGACCTCATGGCGGCCGTGCCGAGCGTCGTGTTCGGCCTCTGGGGCGTGTTCTTCCTGCAGGCCAACGTGATCCCGGTCGCGCAGTGGATCTCGACCTACTTCGGGTGGATCCCGATCTTCGCGGTCACCGACGCCGACGGAAACCAGCTCACCGATGCGAGCGCGTACACCTCGTCGGCGTTCATCGCGGGCATCGTGGTGTCGCTCATGGTGGTTCCGACGCAGACCTCGGTCATGCGCGAGGCCTTCTCCCAGGCGCCGCTCGGCGAGCGCGAGGGGGCGCTCGCCCTCGGGTCGACGAGATGGGGCATGATCCGCACCGTCGTGCTCCCGTTCGGTCGAGGCGGCATCATCGGTGGAACGATGCTCGGCCTCGGGCGCGCCCTCGGCGAGACGATCGCGGTGTACATGATCATCTCGCCCATCTTCGAGATCAACTGGCAGGTGCTGAAGACCGGCTCGAACTCCGTCAGTGCGCTCATCGCCCTCCGCTACGGCGAGGCCAGCGAGTTCGGGTTGTCCGCGCTCATGGCGGCCGGGCTCGTGCTGTTCCTCATCACCCTGGTCGTCAACTTCGTGGCGTCCTCGATCGTGGCGCGCAGCCGGTCCGGCGCCGAGAGTCAGGCATAGTGACCATCCACGCGCCCCAGTACGACGACATCACGGAGGTCGTGGTCGCACCGGACTCGCCTCCGGAGCCACGGCCGTCGGGCCGAACGACGACCCCTGGCACGCCGACCACGGAGGTGGGCCGGCGCCGACAGGTGCGCAGCGCGACGCTCGAGGACCGATTCAACGTGATCGGTGCGTTCGTCGCCGCGCTCGCGGTCTCCACGCTGTTGTTCGGGTGGCTCACGCCGATGACCGGGTTCGTCGGCTGGCTCGTCGTGACGTTCGTGATGTTCCTCGCCGTCTACGCCCTGCTCATCGCGCTGAGCGGCAGCCGTCAGCAGGTCGCCGACCGCATCATGACGAGCCTCTTCGGCAGCGCCGGCGTCATCCTGCTCTCGGCACTCGTCTTCGTGCTGCTGTTCACGGTGTTCCGTGGCATCCCGGCGCTCACCCACCTGAACTTCTTCGTCGAGACGATGGAGCTCGCGGGCCCGCTCGACCCGCTCGACATGGGCGGCATCCTGCACGCGATCGTCGGCACGCTGATCCAGATCTCGATCGCCCTCGCGATCACGATCCCGCTCGGCATCACCACGGCGATCTTCCTGAACGAGATCGGCGGCAGGTTCGCGCGATTCGTCCGCACGATCTCCGACGCGATGACGGCGCTCCCGTCGATCGTCGCCGGCCTGTTCGTCTACTCGGCCATCATCCAGCTGATCACCCACCAGCGATCGGGGTTCGCGGCGGCGCTGGCGATCAGCGTCATGATGCTGCCGATCATCATCCGCGCCTCGGACGTCGTGCTCCGGCTCGTGCCCGGAAACCTCCGCGAGGCCGCATACGCCCTCGGCACCTCGCGATGGCGCACCGTCTGGCACGTGGTGCTGCCGACCGCACGCTCCGGACTCGTGACGGCCGTCATCCTCGGCACGGCACGGGGCATCGGCGAGACCTCACCGGTGCTGCTGACGTCGGGCGTCACCGCGGTGCTCAACCTCAACCCCTTCTCGGGTCCGATGATCTCGCTCCCGCTGCAGGTGTTCGACTTCGTGAAGTCGCCCGAGCCGAACATGGTCGCACGCGGGTTCGGAACGGCGGCGACGCTCGTGCTGCTCGTGCTCGCGCTGTTCCTCATCGCCCGCGCGATCGGCGGGCGGGCCCCCGGCGTGCTCGGCAGCCGTCAACGCAGGGCCGCCGCAGCTCGCAGCGCCGCGGATGTCTCGCGCATCGCGCTCGCGCACATGAAGCGCGAGGCCGCGGCGCACCCGATCGACTACGCGCCGGATGCCGCGGCATCCGACCGCACGACCGACGTGCGCACCGATCCCGACACCCCTTCCCCGAACGAGGAGCCCCAGTCGTGACCACCCGACTCCGCCGCACGACCCGCGCGGCGCTCAGTTCCCTGCTGGTGCTGCTGCTGGCGGGAGGCATCGCCCAGTCCGGCGCGTCCGTCGCCAGCGCCGAGACCTGGATCCCCATCAGCGGAACCGGATCGACCTGGTCGCAGAACGCGCTCGACCAGTGGCGCAAGAACGTCGCGGCCAACTACGGCATGACGATCAACTACTCCGGCACCGGCTCGTCCGCCGGTCGACGGGACTTCATCGCCGGCACGGTCGACTTCGCCGTCTCGGAGATCCCGTTCCAGAGCGCGCCCGAAGACAACTCGACGCCCGAGGTGCCGCTGTCGGGCTACGCGTACATGCCCATCGTGGCCGGTGGAACGTCGTTCATGTACAACCTGAAGATCGGCGGCAAGCGGGTGACTAACCTGCGACTGTCGGGAGACGTCATCACCAAGATCTTCACCGGTGCCATCGCGAAGTGGAACGACCCCGCGATCCAAGCCGACAATCCCGGCCTCGCGATGCCCGATCGGGCGATCGTGCCGGTCGTGCGCTCCGACGGCTCCGGCTCGAGTGCGCAGTTCTCGCTGTGGATGTCCAAGCAGTACCCGAGCCTCTGGGGGGCGGGCATGCGATCGCAGTTCCCGACCCCGGCGAACGGCAAGGCGCAGAACGGATCGCTCGGTGTCGCCGGGTACGTCAGCCAGGACTACGGCGAGGGCGCGATCACGTACGTCGAGTACTCCTACGCCCTCAAGTCGGGCTTCCCGGTCGCGAAGGTGCTCAACACGGCCGGGTACTACATCGAGCCCACGGCGAACTCCGTCGCGGTCGCCCTGCTCAGGGCCGGGATCAACTCGGATCTCTCGCAGAACCTCGACGGCGTGTACAACAACGACGACCCGCGAACGTATCCGCTGTCGAGCTACTCGTACATGATCGTTCCCACCGAGGTGAAGGCGCCCAGCATCTTCACCGAGGCGAAGGGCAAGACGCTCGGCGCCTTCGCGACCTACTTCCTGTGCGAGGGCCAGCAGCAGGCCGCAGCGCTCGGCTATTCGCCGCTGCCGATGAACCTCGTGCGGGCCGGTTCCGAGGTCGTCAAGCGCATTCCCGGCGCGGGCACGGCGGGCGTCGACTTCAATTCGTGCAACAACCCCACGTTCAAGGCGGGCGAGAGCGAGTCCGACAACCAGCTCGCGAAGACCGCTCCCCAGCCCGCGGCCTGCGACAAGAAGGGTCCGGACCAGTGCACGACCGGCACCGCGGGTGCGCTCGGGGAGACGCCCGTCTCCGGGACCGGCAACGGCGGCGGCTCGGCCGACGGCGGAGCGGGCGGTGCCGCGACCGCCGGTGGTGGCACCGCCGCCTCGGGCGGTGCCGGGAGCTCCGGCGGCTCGGAGGCCGTGTACGACGCGAACGGCAACCTCGTATCCGGAAACGCCACGGTCGCAGGTGCGGCGGTCTCGGCGCCGTTCACCCTGCCCGAGGACGACTGGGGTGCGCCGCAGGTGCTGATGGCCGTCGCCGGCGTGCTCCTGCTGCTGGCGATCGCCATTCCGCCGCTCGTCTCGCCTCGCCTCCGACGGGGCGCCCGAGGCGACCAGAGCTGAGTCGATCGGCATTCGACAGACCAGCTTGAACTCAGGCTGATCTGGCCTTTCTTCGCGCGTCGCACAAGGTTCGGCAGGCCGCTCCCGTCGTTGAGCACCCGTTCATCTGGGCGTCACGAACCGACCCTAATTTCAGTCCCGGCCGGCAGGAGAACTGCCCGAACATCCTCTTGGAGGAACCTGTGCAGAGCGCACGCACCACTCGTTCGACGTGGATCGCATCCGGGACCTCCGGACTGCTGACCGGGGCCATCGTCTTCGCCGCCATCGCGTTCTCGGGTGTCGCCGTCGAGGCGTCGTCGGCGCGGGCGAACGACTCGTCGGCCGTGACCGTGACTGCCAAGGACGAGGATCCCGACGGGTACCAGGACGCCCCGTTCCCGGACCTCGCCGTGACGATCTCGCAGACGGAGCACCTCGTCGCGCAGGGCATCCAGATCGACTGGACCGGCGGCGAGAAGTCGGTCGCCCCCGGCTCGGGCAACGGCGGAACGAACTTCCTCCAGATCTTCATGTGCTGGCGCGACGACCCCGCCGACGCGACCCGGCCCGATCGCACCACGTGCCAGTACGGCGGCGCCAACACGCCCGGGGCCACGCGCGATGCGTACCGGAACCTGAAGCTCGCCGACATCCCCGAAGCCGACCAGCCCTACTCGGCGCTCACGGCGGTGCCGTTCCTGCCGCCGTACACCGGGATCCCGTTCGAGGCCCGTGACGGAACCCGCGTCGACGGGGTCGTGACGGATGCCGGGACGGGTGCGAAGTCGATCGACCCGAACGTCAACCTCAACGTCAACCAGTTCTTCACCTCGTACACGACGAACGAGATCCCGTGGGTCGGCTCGGGCGACGACGGCAAGGGATCGGTCTCGTTCGAGGTGCAGACCGCCGCCCAGTCGCCGGCGCTGGGGTGCGGAGAGGCCGTGACCGAAGGCGGCGCCACGACGGGCGCGAGCTGCTGGCTCGTCATCCTGCCGCGCGGCGAGGCCGACAACGGTTCGAGCACCATCACCCAGTCGGGGCTGTTCGAGGACTCCTGGAAGCACGCGCTCTCGGTGAAGCTGCGGTTCGAGCCGCTCGGCAGCCGGTGCCCGGTGGGTGCGTCGGAGCGTCAGCTCGCGGGCAGCGAGCTCGCGGCGCTCGCCGTGAACTCGTGGCAGCCGGCGGTCTGCAGCCAGGCGGGCGCCTCGGTGTACTCGCTCCTCACCATGCCCGAGTCGGACGCAGCGGTCGCTGCGGCGACCACCGTGGATGCACCGCTCGCCCTCACCAGCTACCCGCTGTCGCTCGAGGGCGCCGACCCGTTGCAGTACGCGCCGATCGCATTGACCGGCGTGAGCGTCTCGGTCGCGATCGACCGCCGGCCCGACCCGTTCAAGGAGCTTCCCGACGAGTACCTGGATGCCGCGCACTCCGCGTTCACGAACGTGAACCTGACCCCGCGGCTCCTGGCCAAGCTCCTCACCTCCTCGTATCGGTCTGCGCTGCCGACCGGGGCCGATACCGGATATCTCACCGGAGTCATCCGCGACAACATCACCAAGGATCCCGACTTCCTCGAGGTCAACGACGAGGAATGGGCGGCCCAGGATCTCAACGGCCCGGCGATCGCCGACGTCATCGTGCCGCAGGGCCGCTCCGACGCGGCTCGTGCGGTGTGGGCCTACATCGCCGCCGACGCGGACGCCCGCGACTTCATGGCCGGGAACGCCGACCCGTGGGGCATGACGGTGAATCCGTACTACGCGACGGATGCCTCGAAGAACCCCACCGGTTCCGCGTTCTCGTTCGACCGTGACGACTTCCCGAAGGCCGACCCCATCGAGGTCTCGCCGACGAATACCGGACCCATCAACCTGGTGACCTGGCGCCCCTTCGCGAACGACCTCGGCACCGTCGCCTACCTGACCCTGCGTGGCGACGGCCAGGTGCTCGGCGGTTGGGATTCCAACTCGTTCCCACCGAAGTACACCAAGGGCGCGCGCATGCTCGCGGGCAATCGCGCGCTGCTCGGGCTCACCAGCACCTCGGCGGCCGCCCGCTACCAGGTCGTCACGGCCTCGCTGCAGAACTCGGCGGATCGCTTCGTCGCCCCCACCGAGGGCGGCATGCTGGCGGCCGCCGAGGCGATGACCTCCGTCGACGAGCGAGGCCGCGTGCTCGGCTTCGTGGCGGACTCCGCGACCGCCCGCACCGCGAGCGAGGCATACCCGCTCACCCTGCCGGTCTACGCCGCGGCGAATCCCGCGGCGATCAGCGAGCCCCTGAGGGCCGCGTACGCCGCCTTCATCACGTACGCGGCGAGCGAAGACGGCCAGACGCCGGGGGTCGATGTCGGAAGGCTCCCCGAGGGCTACGCGTCGATCCCCCCGGCATGGGCCCAGGCGGCCGCGGCTGCGGCTGCGGCGATCGCGGCGGGGCCGACGACGCCGCCGACGAGCGCACCGTCGACGGTGCCCGGCACGACCGGCGGCTCCGCGAACCCGGCACCGACGGGGACCGGATCCGGGGCGGGTGCCGGGGCTGCGCCGGCGACCGTGCAGCAACCTGCGGCGAGCGGCACGCCGAGCGCCGCCCTCACCGGGGGTACCACGCCGGACGACCCCGCCGTGACGGCGGGGGCCGCGCTTCCGCTCAGCATTCTCGCCGGATCCGTCGGAGCGATCGCCAGCGCGATCGTCTCCCGGCGCCGGCCGATCAGAGCTTGGGCCCGCCGATAGGCGTGTTCGAGCCGGGCACCCCAGCGGCGCCCGGAACCCACCATCGAAAGGGAACGGAATGAAGTCCAGGAAGGTAGTCGCCCTCGGGGCGACTGCGGCCATCGCCCTCGCGGGCTTGGCTTTCGGCGCAGCTCCGGCGCAGGCTGATCCGATCAGCGACGGGTACTCGGTCGTCGGTTCCGACACGCTCCAGGACGCGGTCGGCGCGCTCGCGAACGGCACCGGCATCACCGGCTCGCAGGTGAAGCTCAAGGGTGCCGGCACCTCGCTCGCGTCGTGGGATGCCTTCACGCTCGGCGTCTCGGGCGGCGTCGGCAAGATCCAGACCAAGGCCTTCGGCAACGTGTTCGATCGGCCCAACGGCTCGGGAGCGGGCCGGACGGCGCTCCTCCGCTCGATCAACTACTCGAGCAGCACCTCGTACAACGGCGTCAACGTCGCGGGCCAGATCGACCTCGCCCGCAGCTCGTCCAAGGGCACGAGCGTCGCCGGCGGCGTGCTCACCTACCTGCCGTTCGGTCAGGACGCGATCGGCTTCATCTACAAGATCGGCGCCGATGCCAACAGCAACGGCGACGCCGCCGCCGCAAAGACCTGGATCGACGGCCTCACGACCGCCGAGCTCAACTCGTTCTACTCCGCCTCCTCGCCGGTCGCCGTTCCCGGCACCGACTACACCGTGAAGCCGCTCGCCATCCAGTCCAGCTCCGGCACGTGGACCACGTTCCTCTCCAAGATCGGCGTGACAAACATCGGCGGCGCGGTCGACACCCGCAACAACTCGATCCCCGAGAACGACGGCACCGTGCTGACGCCCGCGGCCGACCAGATCCAGCTCATCCCGCTGTCGGTGGCGAACTACATCGGCCAGGTGAACGGTGCCTCCCGCATCAACACCATGGCAGGCGTGACCGTCGGCACGATCGGCGGCGTCGCGCCGGCGACCGGTACCGCTCCGAACGTCACGCCGAACACCGCGTACTTCAACAGCTCGACCTGGGGCCGCACGGTCTTCATCGTCGTGCCGACCGCGCGGATCACGCCCGGCAACGCCGCGTACGACCAGGGCCTGTTCGCGCTGACCGACCCGGCTGCGTCGTCGAGCCTGACCTACTGGGGCGCCTCCGGGTCGCCCGCGACCACCAAGGCAGTGAAGGCCAAGTTCGGCTTCTCGGCCCCGCAGGACGCGGCCTTCACCGCGAACAACTGACCCACCCAACCAGCAAGGAGAACACGGAAATGAAGATGCTCTCTCGGCGAGGCCGGAACGGCCTCGTCGCCGTTGCGGTCGCCGCTGCACTCGTCGCCGTCCCGGCGATGTCTGCGAATGCCGCGGTGGTTCCCACCGTCGGATCCGACAAGCCCCTCTACCTCCAGGACACCGACACGGGAATCCAGATCCCTGCCGGCACGTCGCTGAACTGGAACGCCAACATCGTCGCGTCGCCCGAGGCGAACGACGAGGACTACAACGCCGCGTTCCCGGCACCTGCCGGCACCACCAAGGCGGTCACGTTCCTCGCTCCGCGCGGACAGGAGAAGAACTACACCTCCTGGAACGCGTTCGCCAGCCTCGGCAACCCGTCGCAGCTGCTCATGGCTTCGATCACCCCGTCCGGCAACACGTCGGCCGGACAGGGCTCCCCCTCGGGTGCCGGAGCCGTGGCGATCGCGGGCGGTGACTACTCGCTGGGCGTCGCCTTCCTCGTCGACGAGACGAAGACGGTGCTCGAGGCCGACTTCACCTTCATCACGGTCGTCGCCAACGCCAACCCGAACAACGCGACCTGGACGTTCGACACCCCCACGCAGGCAGTGTTCCCCGACTTCGCCAACTATTCGGCCACGGCCGGCGCATCCGCGGTGATCCGCAACGGCAACCTCGAGATCGACGCCACCGCGGCCAACGCGAACAAGACGGTCGACGTCTTCGTGGAGGGCACGGCTGCGAAGGTCGCGACCGTGACGCTCTCCGCACAGGGCAAGGCCGTCAACACGCTGCCCGCGGGCGTCTCCACCGGCAAGCGCCTCGTGCTCGCCGAGGGCCAGACGGCCGTCGCATGGGTCGCGGCGTCCGACTACGTCGCCCCGGCCCCGGTCGAGCCGACCGGCACGCCGAACGCCACCATCTCGACCCCGGCCGAGGGCGACGGCAGCGTCACCATCGACGCAGGTGTCGCGAACGCGGGCAAGACGCTCCGCGCGGTGGGCTGGTCGAACCCGACCGAGCTCGGCAACGTGCTCCTCGACTCGAACGGTATGGGCACCGTGAGCATCGTCGGCCTCTCGACGGGTGCCACGCACACGATCGCGCTGCTCGACACCGACAACGCCGTCGTGGCGTGGGGGACCGTCGCCATCCCGGCGCCGACCTACACGCTGCAGAGCGAGGTCGACCTGTCGGCCGAGGTGCTCAACTCGGGCAAGTTCGCGCTCGAGGGTGCGGCCGCGCCCGTCAACCTCGGGTCGATCAAGCGCGGCGGCACCACCGCCGCCGTGCCGCTCGGCGCCTTCACCGTGACCGACGACCGCGACGACCTCAAGGGCTGGACCCTCAAGGCCGACGTGGCCGACTTCGTGAACGGCGGCAACACCATCGCCAAGAGCGCGCTCGGCGTCACCCCGAAGATCGTCGGCGGCGAGACGGACGGCATCTCCACCGGCGCCACCCAGGTCGCCGGCTCGGGCGTCTACTCGGCGACCCTCGCCGACGCCGCGGTCGGCTCGACCACCATCGAGACCGGCGCCCAGCTCGACGCGGACCTGACCTTCAAGGCTCCCAAGACCGCGAAGAAGGGCACCTACACGTCGACCATCACGCTGACGCTCGTCTCGAAGTAACCCGCTTCGAGCCGCCGTCGGCGGTCCCGTGAACACCCGCGTGGAGAAGGCGCCCAGCGCCTTCTCCACGCGGCCGGTTCATGCCTCCACAACCTCTGCTTCGCCTGTCCGCAACCTGAATCAAGAAACATCGAGCGCTGTGACCATGCAATCCCCCACCCGAGCCCGTACGGGCTCGATCCGCGCCGTCGAGGCGTTGGCGCGCGCGCTGGCCGTCGTGGCGCTCGCCGCAGCGACCGTGCTCGTCGGCGCGACCCCCGCCCACGCCGATGATTCCGTCGGGATCTCCGCCAGGCCGGCGGCAGCCGACGGCTCGTCCGACGCCCGCACCCGGTTCGAGTACCTCGCCGACCCCGGCCAGCGCGTCGAGGATCACTTCTCGGTCACGAACACGGGCACCGCCGCCCAGACGTTCACCGTGCTCGGCACCGACGCCTTCAACGACAGCGACGGCGACTTCGCCCTGCTGCCGACCGTCGAGGAGCCCACCCTCGCCGGCACGTGGATCCGGTTCGAGAACGGCGCGAACCGCATCCAGTTCGACCTCGGCCCAGGTGAGACGCGGCTGCTTCCGTTCAGCCTCGAGCTCCCGGCGGAGGCGACGCCCGGAGACCACGTCGGAGGACTCGTGGCATCCGTCGTCACCCCCGGCGAGCAGGTGACCCTCGACCGCCGCGTCGCGACCAGGCTGTACGTGCGGGTGTCAGGTCAGCTGCAGCCCGCCCTCAACGTCTCGGGCATCGGCGGCGAGCACGTCGGCGACTGGTGGAACCCCTTCGCAGGCGCGCTCACGCTCCACTACGTCGTCAAGAACACCGGCAACATCGCGGTCGCCGCAAATTCGTCGACGACCATCGACACGTGGTTCGGCATCACCGCGGCGCCGCAGATCGGCGGTGGAGTCAGCGAGATCCTGCCCGGGCAGGAGGCCGAGATCGAGGTCGACGTGCCCGGTGTGGCTCAGTGGGGCTATCTCAACGCAGCCGTCAGGTTGAACCCCTTCGTCGATTCGACCGATCCGAGCATGCAGCTGACCGTCGCGCCTTCGACCCGGGACGCGATCGTCATCGCGCCGCCGTGGGCGCTGCTGCTCGCGATCGCGCTCGTCGTGGCCGTGGTATTCCTCATCCGTCGCCGCCGTCGCCAGGACGACCAGCGAGCGCGTGAGTGGATGGCCTATACCGAGCAGGAAGCGGCACGGAAGGCTCAGGACCAGCGCGATGCCGAGCTCGCCGGCGCGGGCAGGGCGGCGGGGTCGTGACGTCGCGTCCCCCTCGCCGCTCGCGCTCGGTCGTGCTGACCGGGGCCGCCCTCTCGGCAGCACTCGTCGGGATGTTGAGCATCAGCGTGGTCGAGCAGGCGAGAGCCGAGGACGATCTCGCGGGCACACCCCTGTCGGTGACGATCCTCGACGAGGACGCACCCACGACGACGCCGCCGACGACCGGCCCCACCGGCGCGACGGGCTCTCCCGGCGCCGTCGGGGCACTCGGGGGCATGGGAGGGTCCCAGCCGACCGCGCCGGCGGCGTCCGACACCGCCGTGCCCGCGGCTCCGGCCTCCGACGAATTGTCGATGGGCGGAGTCCTCTACATCGGCGGTCTCGAATCGACGTTCACGCCGTCGACGGATCCCCTGGCCGGTGACGTGGATCTCTCGTTCACCGTGCGGAACGCCTCGAAGAAGGCCTTCGACTCGAGGGCGACCTTCTGGATCGAGACGCCCTTCGGCGCGCGTCTCGACTCGGCGCGCGCCGACATGGAAGCCCTCGCCGCAGGCGAGTCCCGTCGGGTGCAGGTGCGCCTGACGGGCGTCGGCCAGTGGCCGATCGTGAACGCCTCGGTCACGCTGACTCCGCCGACGCAGGTGGAAGGCACCGAACTGACGCCCATCACTCGCGAGACCACCGTGCTCGCGTTCCCGTGGGCGCTCGCACTGTTCGCGGTGCTCGTGGGCTCGGCGGTCGCCGTGTTCCGATTGCTTCGGTCCAAGCGCCTCGTGACCGTGTCCCCGCGACCGCAAGGAGCCGCCGCATGACCGCGGAGACCGACGGCGCCCGGTCCGAGCGGTCGCGCCGTCGCCGTCGGACGGTCATCGTCGCAGGCGCAGCAGGCGTCGCGCTTCTCGGGATCGTCGTGGGAGTGATCGTCGCCTGGTCGGGCGGGGCGGGCACGCCGCCCAGCGACGGGCCGATCTACCTCTGGGACACTGCCGCCGATGAGTTCGCCGAGGCGCCCGGAGCGACGTTCGCCGCCGAGCGGTCGGTCAACTGGGCAGGTGACGACACCGACTCGTTGGTGCCCATCGTCTGCCCCGCCGACTCGACCGAGGCCTTCACGTTCATCAGCCGTGCCGGCTCGGAACGCACGGGCATCTCCGGGTGGCAGGCGTACTCCGTCTCGGGGTTCGACCCCGAACCGACGGTGGCAGGCCGTCTCGAGGTCCTGCTGCCGGTGGCTTCGCTCGACTACCAGAGCGACGGATCCCTCCCGGCGTACGAAGCGGTCCTGCGCGACGGCGGCACGTGGAGCGCGGGCCTCGCCTGCACGACCGATGCAGGGCGCGCCGTCACCGGGGCCTTCTACCGCACCGTCCAGATCGCGGCGGATGCCGGCAGCTTCACCGTCGATCCGATCGGCGGCAAGTGACGGCCATGGCGTTGACCACCACGCCGGAGCAGGAGCACCGGCCGGTGCTCGAGCAGCCGGGGCCACCCCAGCAGCCCGGGCCGCCTCGGCCGCCCGGGGGGCCCCGGCCGCCGAAGGCCCCCAGGCCGCCGAGACGCCCGCCGCGTCCGCCCGTCGAGCTCGCACCGCTGACGACCGGGCAATCCCTGCTGCGCGGCCTCACCGCACTCGTCGCCGTGCTGCTGCTCGCGTTCTCGGCCGAGCTGCTGGTGCTCAGCCATCTGCAGCACCTCGCCGCGCAGCAGCGACTGGGCGACACCTACCGGCAGCAGCTCGCCGACGGCACCGCGCCCGTGAGCGAGGGCGACTTCGAGGACGTGCTGCTGGCCGACGGCGCCCCGGTCGGCATCCTCGACATCCCGACGATCGGCGTGCACGAGGTGCTCTCCGAGGGCACCTCGTCCGGCGTGCTGACCGGAGGCCCAGGCCACCTGCGGTCGACGGTGCTGCCGGGCCAGGCCGGAGTGAGTGTCATCATGGGGCGCGCCGCGGCGTACGGCGGGCCGTTCAGTCGCATCCAGCAGCTCTCGCCCGGTGACACCCTCGTGGTGCGCACCGGCCAGGGGGAGTCCGAGTTCGAGGTCATCGGCCTGCGGTACGGCGGGGACCCCACTCCGCCTGCCCCAGTGCGAGGCGAGAGTCGACTCATCCTGCAGACGGCGCGGGGGGCGCCCTTCGTGCCGACGGGCGTCGCGTACGTGGACGCCAGGTCCACCGGCGAAGCGCTGCCGGCCGGCGCCAGGCAGACCTCGACCCTCAGCCTCCGCCCGCAGGACACGGCACTGGCCACGGACACGTCCACGGTGTGGGCACTGGTCTTCGCGCTCCAGTTCCTCGTGATCGCCGAGTTCGCGGCCGTGTGGTCGTTCCGGCGCCTCGGCCCGCAGAAGACGTGGATCGTCTTCCTCCCCGTGCTGCTCATCGGAGGCCTCTTCGTCGCCGACCAGGTCGTGCGGCTGCTGCCGAACCTGCTCTGAACCGATACCCCACCGCTCCCCATGAAGGACGAGAACATGCCAGAGACGACCACGATCATCGACGTCGTTCCCGACCGTCGCGGCCAGGGGTTCCGCCTGCCGTCGTTCGGGCGCCGGCCGGCGGCATCCGAGAGCGAGGCGACAGCGGCGCCTCCCTCGCTCGCGACCCTCGATGCACGGAACATCTCCGCCTGGTTCGGCGACCACCAGGTGCTCGACCGCGTGTCGCTCGAAATGCCCGCAGGCGTCGTCACCTCGCTCATCGGGCCGTCGGGATGCGGCAAGTCGACGTTCCTGCGCATCCTGAACCGCATGCACGAGCTGGTGCCGTCTGCGAGCCTCGCGGGCGAGGTGCTGCTCGACGGCGACGACATCTACGATCGCGAGAAGTCGCTCACCGAGGCCCGCAAGCACATCGGCATGGTGTTCCAGAAGCCCAATCCGTTCCCGGCGATGTCGATCTACGACAACGTGGTGGCGGGCCTGAAGCTCACCGGTACGCGAGTCGACCGGGATGCGAAGGACCAGCTCGTCGAGTCCTCGCTCGCGAAGGCCGGACTCTGGAAAGAGGTCAAGGATCGCCTGCGCGCACCCGGCGGCGGGCTCTCGGGCGGCCAGCAGCAGCGCCTCTGCATCGCGCGGTCGCTGGCGGTGAAGCCGCGCGTGCTGCTCATGGACGAGCCGTGCTCGGCGCTCGACCCGACGTCGACGCGCGTCATCGAGGAGACCATGCTCGAGCTCGTGCACGACGTGACGATCGTGATCGTGACGCACAACATGCAGCAGGCGCAGCGCGTGTCGCAGCAGTGCGCGTTCTTCCTCGCCGCACACGGCACGCCGGGCGCGATCGTCGAGCACGGCGACACCGAGGCGATGTTCGCCGACCCGATCGACCCCCGCACGTTCGACTACGTCAACGGGCGGTTCGGGTAGGCGAGCGGATGCCGCGGGCCGGCGCCGCCGGGCAGGCGCGGGTTCCGGCCGCGCGCACCATGCCCGACGCCTGCGGGGTCAGGCGAGCGGTGCGCCGGCCGCTGCAGCGGCCCGGTCGCGCACCGCGCCATCGGCCACCAGCGCGGTGATCGCCTCGATCTCGGGGGAGAGGAACCGGTCGGGGCCGGGCACGGCGCCGACGCCCGCGACGAGCTCGACGACGGCGCCCGTCGGGGCGCCCGGCTCGAGCGGTGCGCGCAGGGCGAGTCCGCGTGCGGCGGTCATGACCTCGATCGCGAGCACTCGAGTGAGGCCGTCGATCGCGCGGCGCAGCTTGCGGGCCGCGGCCCAGCCCATCGACACGTGGTCCTCCTGCATGGCCGACGACGGGATCGAGTCGACGGATGCCGGCACGGCGAGCCGCTTCAGCTCCGACACGATGCCGGCGGCCGTGTACTGCGCGATCATGAGGCCGGAGTCCACACCGACCTCGTGCGCGAGGAACGGCGGCAGGCCCTGGTTGCGCGCCCGGTCGAGGAACCGGTCGGTGCGCCGCTCCGACATCGACGCGACATCCGCCACCGCGATCGCGAGGAAGTCGAGCACGTAGGCGACGGGCGCCCCGTGGAAGTTGCCGTTCGACTCGACACGCCCGTCGGGCGTGAGCACGGGATTGTCGATCGCGCTCGCGAGCTCGGCATCGGCGACGGATGCCGCGTGCGCGAGCGTGTCGCGGGCGGCGCCGTGCACCTGCGGGGCGCAGCGCAGCGAGTAGGCGTCCTGCACGCGCGTGCACTCGGGGCCCTTGTGGCTCGCGACGATGGGGGAGTCCGCGAGCAGCGCGCGCAGGTTCGCGGCCGAGACGGCCTGTCCCCGCTGCGGGCGCAGGGCGTGCAGATCTGCTGCGAAGACGGCGTCGGTGCCCATGAGGCCCTCGACGCTCATGGCTGCGGCGACGTCGGCGGTGGCGAGCAGCATCCGCAGGTCGTCGATCGCGAGGGCCAGCATGCCGAGCATGCCGTCGGTGCCGTTGATGAGCGCGAGGCCCTCCTTCTCGCCGAGGCGGAGGGGCGTGATGCCGGCGGCGGCGAGGGCGGCCCCGGCTTCGGCGGGATCGCCGTCTGCGGTGCGGACCGCTCCCTCGCCCATGGCCACCAGCGCACAGTGCGAGAGCGGTGCGAGGTCGCCCGAGCAGCCGAGCGAGCCGTACTCGCGCACGACCGGGGTGATGCCCGCGTTGAGGATCGCGGCGTAGGTCTCGGCGGTCTCGCGGCGCACGCCCGTGCGGCCGGTCATGAGCGTCGACAGGCGCAGCAGCATGAGGGCGCGCACGACCTCGGTCTCGACCTCGGCACCAGATCCGGCGGCGTGCGAGCGCACGAGGCTCGCCTGGAGCTGCGCGCGGCGGTCCTCGGCGATGAAGGTCGTGGCGAGCGCGCCGAAGCCAGTCGAGATGCCGTAGTGCGGCTCGGGGTCGGCGGCCAGGGCCTCGATGATCGCGCGGCTCGCGGCGACGCCGTCGAGGGCGGCGGGGTCGAGCACGACGGATGCCCCGTGCCTGGCGACCGCGACGACGTCGGCGATGCCGAGCGGGCCGACGCCGACGACGACCTCGGTGGCGGGAGCGGATGCCGCGGAGGACGCGGTGGCGTGGGCGGGCGCAGTGGTGCTCATGCCTCCATTCCAGCGTGCGCCCGTGCGTGCGAGAATGACCAGGGGCCGGCATCCGTCCGGGATCCCGGACGCCGCTCAGGTGCGGCGATCGGTGCCGCGCCACGCCGACGTCGGTCAGTGAAAGGTCGCAAAGTGCCGGAATCCGGGTCTCAGAACGACCATTTGCGACCACTCGATGAGCGCGTCGGCGCGTCGACGCCGTCGAAGGTCCCCGCCGCCGACCAGACGCTCGCGATCCTCAGCCACCTCGCGGCCCAGCGCGGTCCCGTGCCGGCCGCGACCA
Source organism: Agromyces sp. CF514 (assembly GCF_900113185.1). Classification (NCBI taxonomy): domain Bacteria; kingdom Bacillati; phylum Actinomycetota; class Actinomycetes; order Micrococcales; family Microbacteriaceae; genus Agromyces; species Agromyces sp. CF514. The sequence continues at coordinate 46,817 of NZ_FOZD01000002.1, forward strand.
TCGCGCAGGCCCTCGAACTGCCGCGCTCGACGGTCTACCACCTGCTCGCCGTCATGGCCGAGCGCGGCTTCGTCGTGCACCTGCCCGAGGAGCGCCGTTACGGTCTCGGTGTCTCGGCCTTCGAGCTCTCGAGCGGGTTCAGCCGCCAGCAGCCGCTCGCGCGACTCGGGCGCCCGCTCGTCGCGGCGCTCGTCGACCGGCTCGGCGAGAGCGGGCACCTCGCGGTGCTGCACGGCCGCGACGTGCTCTACCTCGTCGAGGAGCGCGCGCCTCGACGTCCGTCGCTCGTCACCGACGTCGGCGTGCGCCTCCCCGCCCACCTCACGGCCACCGGCCGCGCCATGCTCGCCGAACTGCCGCCCGCGCAACTGCGCGCGCTCTACCCGGATCGCGCGGCGTTCGCCACGCGGCATCCGTCACCCGAAGCGGATGCCGCGGAGTGGACCTACGGGCGCCTGAAGCGCGTGCTCGCCGAGGTGCGCCTGCGCGGCTGGGCCGCCGAGGACGGCGAGGTCACGCCCGGGCTGGCATCGGTCGGCGCGCCCGTCGTCGACCACCTCGGCTGGCCGGCCGCGGCGATCGCGGTCACCTACTCCAACGAGTCCCCCGACGAGACGGCGGATGCCGCGGCGACCGGAGTGCTCGACGCCGCCGCCGAGCTCTCCCGCCGCATCCGCGGCACGCGCTGAGCCGTGCTGCTCGACCGCTCGTGGCGGTCTGGTTCGGTTCTCCGCTGGCTGTCGGGTGTGACATACCCCCGCGCGAATCGTCATCGCGTGGGGCAAGCGGGAATCGCTGAAGCCGGGCGCCTGCGCATGCCCTCCGGCTTGGTTGCACCGCCACGGGTGCCATGCGCTGCCAACACAATCTCGCCGGAATCAGCCCGAACCCATCCGGGCTATTCGAGGAGCCCCACTAACGTGCGACCGACTATCCAAGAATCAGCCGCACAGAGGCCTCCACAATGAGCGATAGCGAGATCAGGGCCATGAAGAGCGCCACTAGCGCAACCGATTCCGGTGTGGCGTTTCTCGCGGCGGTCTCGCCACTCCGGAGGGGCAGGCGCCGTAGCCGTTGGCTGGTCTCTTTCGCACGCGTCTTTCGTGTGGCATAGAGCCATAGAGCGGCAGTGAGACCTCCTATGCCTGCAAGAAGTTCAACCACGGTTATCGTGATCGCGCTTGACCACATGCAAGTGCTGACGGTGGGACATCGTCCATGTCTGACGGGCCCACGTACGAAGGGGTCAGCGGCGGTGCAGACGAAATCGCGGCGGTCGAGCTGCCGACGGTCACGAGGTCCCCAGAGAAGTCCGTCGCAATCGGGTTGGAGGAGGATGCCCAAACAACGAAGTACCCGCCCTCGCTCCCGGTACTTGGCAGGACGCCGGTCAACAGCCATTTGCCGAGTTCCGCATCGGGATGCGCGGTGATCCACTCGACCCGATTTCCCCCGCCTGGCATGGAGTCGTCGATCGTGTCATTGATCGCGGCGACCACGGCGGCCGAAGCGTCTTGGCAATCGGGGGTGCTGGCCGACGCGCCATCCGGCCACAGGACCGAAGCCGGTTGCTCAGTCTGTGTCGAACCCGATTCGGACGCGATGCTCGTATCGGCATCACCATCGGCGCTCGAGCTACATGCAGAGAACGCCAGCACAATCAGAATCGCTGTTCCGAGGGCTGCTTCACGATTTCGGACCACACGGGGATCGTAGCTGTATGAGTCGGCGTTGGCCGACGAGGCGTGACCGCCACCACTTGTGACGATCTGCGGTGCGGAGAGGCACAGAGGGATCCCTCACAGCTCGAGATACTCGCACCTAAGCGCTAGCTTCGTGACATGGAATTCCCGATCGCGCTGCACCATTGTGCCTGAAATGACCCCGGAGCTGGGCGATGTGCAGGGGGTGAAGGCCGCGGGGTGGTACGAGGACCCGGAGGCCTCCGACTTACTCCGGTGGTGGAATGGAAGCGAGTGGTCTGAAACGGAGTTTCGAGCGAAGCCTGAGGATTCCGCGCTGCTGCCTATATGAAGAGCTACCACCAGGACCTCAGTCCACGTCACCCACCAATTACTTGGCGGTCTCGTCACTGTTCGGAGCGTGCGTTGCGTTCGTTGTCGCGGCCGCGCTCCTCGCTGTCAGCGTTGCGTTCTCGCCGGCGAGTTCGAATGTCCTTGCTCTGACGCTGCTCGTCTTCGCTGATGTGACAGTCGCGATTGTGGGAATCTGGGCAGTCGCCCTAGGCCTCTTGGCAGTCCGAAACGCGAGACGCCTCCAGGGCAGGCGGATCAGGCATGCGATTGGAGCGGTCCTCATCGCGATCGCTGCACTGTTCCTCTTGGCGTTGGGTTCTGGTGCGACAGCTCCCTGTCTGGCTCGATAGCTCCGGCATCGTCAGCTGAAGATCCGCATCTGGATCCTCTCGTGGAGTCTGTGACAGAGTCCGCCGGCACGGACATCTGAGGTGGGAGCTCTCGACTGCCCGGTCAACTTCCGTTGCTGAGGATCTCGACCCGGTTGCCGAAGCCATCGCGAGCGTGGAAGCGCGTGTATCCCTCGAAGGTCTTTCGCTCGGTCCATGACACCTCGAAGCCGGCCGCCTCGACCCGACGGCCGAGTGCTTCGAGTTCTTCAACCGAGTCGACGATCAACGCCGGGTGAGCTTTCTTCGCCGGGACGAATGGGTCATCGACTCCCAGGTGTATTTCGGCGACGACGGCTCCGTCATCGAAGCCGCGGAACCAGCAACCGCCCCGGCCTGCGAGGGACGCAGGCTTGTCCACCTCGGTGAGGCCGAGAGCATCGCGGTAGAACCGACGAGCGAGGTCTTCCTGGCCACGTGGCATCGAGACCTGGACATGATGTAGCCGCATCCGATCCTCCTGAACTCGTCGCCATAAAGATATGTCAGGTACGGATTCGGTCAATCTGAGCGGTTGGCGAGCAGAGCGAACGCTGCCCGCGGACTGCTTCCGAAAAGCCCGCACCAACGGGACAAGGAACTCCTCGAGTTCAGTGCGCCTCTTTGATCACAACCCTGAATGGACGATCGACGCAGGCACTTCCCGGCGCTGAGACTGGGCAGCATGGTCGAGACGTACCGCGACCACGAGGCACCTGCATTGGCAGCGGCTATCTCTCGATGCGGTCCGCCTCGTACGCGTCCAGCCAGACGAGAGCGCTCTGTTCGTCGTGGATCCAGCCGTCGTCTTGGGCATCGAGAGCGGCAGACAGCAACGGTTTGAACTCAGGTCCGGGAACGTATCCACGAGCGATGAGATGCTCGCCCGTGAGGATCCCCTTTCGCGGAGCGTCGCCGACGGTCGCGTGTGCGGCGACGGCCAGCCATCGCGTCGCCGGGCTCGGCTTGGCGGACGGTCCGCGGCCGGCGCAGTCGGCATCGACGACCCGTGCCCAGTCGTGAATCGTCGCACCAGCACCGTTGGTGTCGAGTCGGCGGATCAGCCGGCGTACCTGGGACGAGGTCGGCTGTTCGATGCCCACGTGTGACATGTGCTCGCGCACGATCGGCGTGACGCGGGTGAGCAGGCGCTCTGGGGCGCCGATCCTGCGGAGGAACGCAGCCGCGGGAGCCACCCCGGCTGCGGCGTGACCGCGACTGGTGATCCGGCCATCGGTGTTCTGCGTGTGGGTGACCTTGCCGAGGTCGTGCACGAGGGCACCGAGGACAGCGACCTCACGTTCCGTTCCGGACAGGTCGTCGCGCTCGGCATTCACCGCTGCCTGTTCAGCGGCGAGGGCCAGGTGCGTCCAGACGTCACCCTCCGCGTGCCATCCTGGGTCCTGTTCGACGCCGCGGGTCGCCGCGAGTTCTGGGTAGAACCGGATCAGGCCGGTGTCGACGAGCGTGTCCATCGCGTTCGTCCAGGCGGTGCCGCGCCGCGCGAGCTTTCGCCATTCCTGCCAGACCCGCTCAGGTGAGACGGCCTTGCTCAATCCGCCGCTCTTGGCCAATGCGTCGGTGATATCGCGGCACTCGGCAGCAGTCTCCGGAGCGAGCGTGAACCCGAAGCGGCCGGCGAACTGAACCGCGCGAAGCACTCGCAGCGGGTCTTCCCGGAACGAAGCCGTGGTGTGGCGGAGGATCCCGGCATGGAGGTCGGATGCACCGTCGTACGGGTCGATGAGCTCGCCGGTCAGCGGGTTCCACCCCATCGCGTTGATGGTGAAATCTCGACGACCGAATGCCTGCTCAACCGAGATGTTCGGGTCGATATCGATCCCGAATCCACGAGCACCGGCGCCGGCCATGGAGTCCCGGCGCGGGAACGAGATGTCGAAGTCCTGCCCGTCCACCCTGATCGCGAGCACGCCGAACGCCTGGCCGCGGTGATCGACGTGACCGAGGACAGAGAGCCGGCTCGTGAGCTCGGCGACATCCGTCGGTCCATGGATTTCGAGGTCGATGTCCTTGGCCGGACGATCGAGCAGCGCGTCGCGAACCGAGCCGCCGACCACCAGCGGACGACCGCCGGCTGCCGCAGTGGCATGGATCACGGCAATCGCTGCCGGCGTCAGCGAAACGAGGCCGGTGGTGTCCGTCACAGGGGGCTCCTGATTCCTCTCGCCGCAACGCTCAGCGCGGACGATGCGCCGACCAAGCGGGATTGCCAAGTGCGCCAGCCTAGAGCACGCAGTCGCCGTCGTGAAGCCGCAGTCTCGGTGACGTACCGCCGAGCCGGTAGGCATTGCATGATGTCGGGGGAATCGCACCCGACTGACCGCCTCTTCCGCGAGCCGGGTTCCCTGTCGGACGTCGTAAACTCTTCCAACACTCCGTGGACGATGCCGGCGAGCCGCAATGGCGCCCACATCTTCATGGTCTCGATGATGATCGGTGTGGCCCGGTCGGTACTAGTGGGAGTGGACATGAGCGGCGAGTGGCATCGGAAGCACCTCGGAGACGGCGTACCGGAGCAGCCCGAAGGCGAAGAGACGCTGTTGGGCGCCGCGGGCGATGAGGTTCCACCCGGGGGAGTCGTCGCGGGCTCCTTCAGCCAGGAGTTCCCCGGAGCCGACCCGTACGCGGGCATTCCGGCAGACCAGGTCGGCCTCCCGCCGTTGAGCGAGGCCGAGCAGGAGGCCATGGAGCGTGAGGCGGATCGGCTCGCCGACGACCCGGACGCGCGCCGCGACCTCTGAGATGTCGTCTGGGTGCTGACACGGGGCGCGGCGCGGTGAGGCCTTCGACGGTTGAACCGCGAGCCGGAGAGCGTCCCCGTACGGTCGGACTCGTCGATTCGCCGCTACGACGCCTCGGCTAGGGCAGCGGCGATCGCTTGCTCATCGCCCCGCAGTCGGGCCCTCACTCGCCCGCGACATCCTGCACCGCGAACCGCGCCTGCAGGAGCGTGCGGACCTCGTACTGCCGGAGCAGGAACGCGCGCTCGTCGAGCTTCTTGCGGCGAAGCCACGACGTGACCTCGTCGTTCGACTTGCTCGCGTTGCAGGCGCCGCAGGCCGGCACGACGTTGTCGAGCGTGTACCGGCCGCCGCGCGAGATCGGCTGTACGCAGTCCTTCTGCAGGGCCCGGCCGTTCGCGCCGCAGTACGCGCAGCCACCCCATTCGGCCGTCATCGCATCCCACTGCTCCATGCTCAAGTCGTGGGTGTTCTGCGCCATGCGGCGCTTCCGCCGACGGGCGTACACCGCAGCGCGACTCCGACTGACGGGCATGTCGACAGGCTAGATCCGGAACGCTCGGGATGAGCGCAGGCATCAAGGCCAGCCGCGGCATCCGTCGGGCGCGGCGCGCCGCGATGCTCAGGCGGCGTTCACCGATGCCAGCTAGCGTGGTCACGCCGACGGGCACCCCTCACCGACCGCCGACCATCGGAGCCGCATGACTCCCCTGACGACCCTCGCGTCCGCGCCCGCACACGCGGCGCTCGCCGCAGCCGAGACCGCCGATCACGGCTTCACGGGCCTGACCGGCTTCGCCGCCGACATCCTGAACGCCATGGGCGACGCGGGCGTCGGCGTGCTCGTGTTCCTCGAGGTGCTGATCCCGCCGATCCCGAGCGAGGTGATCCTGCCGTTCGCGGGCTACCTCAGCCAGTCGGGCGACCTGCACCTCGGGTGGCTCATCGCCTGGTCGACGCTCGCGTCGGTGCTCGGCGCGCTGCTGCTCTACGCGCTCGGCGCCGCGATCGGCATCGAGCGCGCCATCTCATGGGTCGCGTGGACCAGGCTCGTCAGCCGCACCGACCTCGAGCGCGGCGCCGAGTGGTTCCACCGTCACGGCAGGTGGTCGGTGCTGTTCGGCCGCATGATCCCGGGGGTGCGCAGCCTGATCTCGCTGCCCGCCGGTGCCGATCGGATGCCGCTGCCCACGTTCGTGGCCTTCACCGCCCTCGGGTCGGCGGCCTGGAACTCCCTGCTCATCGGCGTCGGCGCGGCCCTCGGCACGCAGCACCAGGCCATCGACCACTGGCTGCAGTACCTCGACTACCTGGTCTACGGCGCGATCGGCGTCGGGCTCGTCGTGCTCGTGGTGCGTCGCATCCGCGAGCACCGGGCCGTGGCACGAGGTGGCGCCGACGGCGGCGAGGCGACCGAAGGGTGAGCGGATGCCGCGGCGGCCGCCCGGGGCATCCGTCGCCGTTATGCAAGCGTGACGCGCTCGCGTGGCGACTCGAGGTCCGCTGCAGGTAGGTTCGTCGAGCCCGCCGATTCGGCCCTACCCGGAGGCCCCCGATGCTCGAGAACCCCGCCACGCCAGACGCGCCCGCTGACGTGAGCGACGTGCTTGCCGAGACGCCCGAAGCGCCCGGCGAGGCGCACCGCCGCACCGCGTGGTGGGTGCCCGTGCTCGCCGTCTCGATCGCAGTGCTCGGTGCGACGGGTACCTACTTCGGTGCGGGATACGTCGCGCACACGCTCCGCAACGACCACATCGCCAAGGTGATCGAGATCGAGCAGCGCGCCGATGACGCGGTCGGCGACCTGAAGGCCTCCATCACCCGAGCCGATTCCGCGGGCGACCAGGGTGCGGCGGTCATGGAAGCTGCCGTCGACGGCCTCGGCACCGATGAGCTCGCCGGCATCCTCGAATCCGCGGCCACCACGGCGACCGAGCTGGCGGCGACCGAGGTCGCACCGCTGCCCGAGCCGATCGCCTACGACGAGAGCGACGTGCGCCCCGCCTGGGTCAGCATCATCGAGGTGCTCGAGACGCGAGCACGGGCGCAGGCGTTGCTCGACGACCTCGATGACATGACGACGTCGACGCTCGAGATCGACGGCGCGGCAGCCACGGCCGACGCCGCGCGCGTCGCCTTCTACGCCTCGGCCGCCGAGAACGCCGCCGCCCTGCTCGACGTGAACCGGATCGCCTCCTACGAGACCCGCATCGCCGTGCAGCACGGCATCGACCAGGCCGGCGACGATTGGTTCGAGTCGCGCGACAGCTCCGGCGCCTATCGGCAGCTGGCGAAGGCCGTCGACGCCATGCGGGCTTCCGCCGGAGCCGAGGCGGCGCGCCGAGCCGAGGCCGACTACGCGGCGCGCGGTCCGATCGAGGACTTCGCCAGGTCGATCGCACACGGCGTGAACCTCGACTTCGTCTGGGCGAACGTCGTGGCCGGCAAGTCGAGCGACGAGGGTTGGTACGCGGGCACGGCGATGTACCGCTACGGCGACGGCGGCTGGGCGACGATCGAGCTCAGTCACAGCATCGGGTGGCACTTCACCGACGACATCGACGCGAAGGCCGTCGTCGTCCACGAAGTGGGCCACGCGCAGGTCGTGCGGCCCGAGTGCGAGCCGCTCTACACGGGCCCCGTGTTCAACGGCGACGACGAGATGTGGGCGACGGCGTGGGCCATCGCGTCGGGGTACGACGTCGAGGGGTCGGGCATCCAGGCCTACGGGCGTCCGAGCGACGCGCAGATCGCCGAGGCGGGCAAGTGCATCTAGGCGCTATCGAACGTTCGTGAGCGGCGGGCGGCGGGCGTCGTCGCCCGGCGTCGTGATTCGCTGGAGCAGCGCCCGCCCGAGGCATCCGCTCGCTCAGCTGGTGCGCGGGGCGAGCCAGCGACGTAGCGAGCGGGTCACGAACGGAAGCACCCAGTACGTCATGATCGGCGTGAGCACGAGGGTCGTCGCGAGCACGCGGAGCCAGATCGGCAGCTCGTTCCAGCCGGGCACGGGGGAGGCCAGGTAGCTGAACGCGAGGTTCACCGGGAAGAACCCGAGCCAGATCGTGACCGCCTGCTTCCATCGGGGCGGTGCCGGCGGCAGGTCTTCGGATTCGGATGCCGCGCCCGAATCGATCACCGGGATCGACCCGGTCGGCGGCTCGTCGAACCAGCCCTCGATGCCGGATCGGCGACGCGAGCGTTCGGACCGCACGAGGCCGTGGCCCTCGGCCAGCCATGCCGTGCGCTCGGCCGAGTGCTCCCAGGCGTCGAGCGTCGCCTCGCTCGAGAACCGGTAGAGCATGTGCCAGATGTTCGAGTCCTGGTCGACGCGCACCCAGCCCGAGCCGAGGAAGCCGGGATAGCGGTTGGCGAGGTTGACGCCGGACTGCACCCAGCTCGTGGTCTCGGGGATGCGGTCGGGGTCGACCTCTCGACGGATCGAGACGGTGACGGGCTGGTTCGCGGCGCCGGTCGGATTCGCGGTCATGGGTGATGGCCTCTCGTGGCCCGCGGGGGTGGTGCGGGGATCTGAGTGAGGAGAACGCCGCGAGGGCCCTCGGTGTTCCGTGGGCCCCCTCGGCAATGCACCAGTGTAGGCATCCCGGGTTACCCGCGTGTTTCGGCTCGATAGGCTGCGCTGGTGAGCGACTATCAGGTTCTGGACATCGGCGGCCTCGACGACTGGCGGGGGCATTTCGGCGGGTTTCGCCCCGACAGCTCGCGCGACGGGCGCCGTGTGGTCGACCACGAGCTCACGATGCAGTTCATCGGCATGACGGCCAACGCGCTGGCGCCGGGTGAAGAGGCGGGCTACTGGCACCGGCACGCGAAGGTCGAGGAGCTCTACGTGTTCCTCGAGGGTCGCGGGCAGATGGGCCTCGACGACGACGTGCTCGACGTCGGCGCCGGATCCGTCGTGCGCGTCGGCCAGGGCGTCTGGCGCACGTGGCGCTGCGCGCCCGACGGCGACGGCGAGCTGCGGTGGCTCTGCATCCGCGCAGGCGGCACCGAGCTGCCGCACTTCCCCGACGACTCCGAGCGCGGCGGCGACCGGCCGATGCCCTGGTAGGGCCGCCCGAGCGGACTCCTTCGGGCCGGGCTAGGCCGACTTCGACGGGTCGGGGATCTCCTCGGGCCGGTACTTCGGCAGGCGCGACGCCGGGATCGCGGCGACCGCGCTGAGCCCCGCCAAGACGAGGAACCCGAGCTTGAGCGTGCGCAGGCGCTCCTCCTCGTTGAGCGCGACGGCCGCGTCGACCTGTTCGGGCGTTGCGGTCGTCTGCTCGAGCGTGACGCGCAGGTCGTCGTTGCTGATGAAGTTCACCTGGTCGAGGTCGACCTGCGCGAGGAGTTCGTCGGGCAGGTCGGGATGCTCGGCCGCGGCACCTGCGACGTTCAGGGTGAGCATCGTGACCAGCAGGGCGCCCATCACGGCCGTGCCGACCGCTGAGGCGAGGTTCTGCGTGGTGCCGCGGATCGAGCCGACGTCGCCCGCGAGCTCCTTCGGCGCGGCCGTGACGAGCACGTTGAACACCAAGGTCACGAGCGCGCCCTGGCCGATGCCGAAGACCACGAGCCCGAGGATCGTCGGCAGCGTCTCCCAGTTGTTGGTCACGACGAACGAGAGCCACAGCAGCGCCAGCGTCGTGAGCGCGAACGAGAACAGCGCTATCGTGCGGGGGCTGAAGCGGCGGTAGAACCGCACGATGAGGGTCGCCGTGACGAACACGGTCAGGTTGAACGGCATCATCGCGAGCGAGGTGTCGAACGGCGTGCGGCCCTGCACGACCTGGATGTAGGTCGGCACGGTGAAGTTCACCGCGGCCTCCATCGAGACGATGATGAACATCGCGTAGACCGCCGAGCGCTCGCGTGCGTGCCCGAGCACGCTCAGGTTCACGAGGGGTTCCTGGCCACGCCGCATGCGTCGCCTCGTCCAGAGGAAGAAGGCCTGCCCGAGGATCAGCCCGACCACCACGAAGACGGGCGCCGGCGAGAGGCCGAGCACGTCGAAGGGGGCACCGTCGTCGGCGAGCAGGATGCCCCACGAGTTCAGGTTGTTGAATCCGAGCGTGAGCAGCACGATCGCCGCGCCGATGAGCAGTGAGGCGACGAGGTCGATGCGCACCGACCGGTCGCCGCGGTCCGAACGAAGCCCGAAGCTCAGCGCGAAGACCGCGATCGCGAGGGCGAGCGTGATGAAGAAGATCGGACGCCAGCCGACGAGCGTTCCGAGCGTGCCGCCGATGAGGAAGGCGCTGATGCCCGAGAACGCGCGCGCCGAGCCGAGCGAGCCCACGGCGGTGGCCTGCTGCGTGCCCCGGTAGTTCTCGGCGATCAGGGCGACGAGCGACGGAACGATGATGGCCGCGGCCGCACCCGCGAGCACCTGCCCGGCGATGGCCCAGCCGATCGTGGGTGCGAGGATCATGATGAGCGAGGATGCCGCGAACACCACGAGCACGCATCGGAAGATGAGCACCCACCCGATGCGCTGGCCGAGCTTGGCGCCCGTCATGACGAGGGCCGCGACTGCGAGGCCGTAGACGACGATCGTCGTGCTCGCGACGGTGGGCGGCACGCCGAAGTCCTCGACCATGCCGCCGAGCGAGATCGGCAGCGCCGCGACGTTGAACGACATCAGGACCTGGGCGAGGAAGAGGCCCACCATCGGCGCCCAGGAGCGCCGCTCCTCGGTGGCCGTCGTCTCGGGTGCGTGCTCGGTCATCGTGCGGGTCCCCTCGCTCCGGCGCCCCTCGCGCCCGGTGCCAGCATGGCGCACGGCGGCGGGGCGGCGCGGTCACCGCGCCGAAACGGGTCAGGTCTGGATGACCGCGACGGGTTCGGTCGTGGGCTGCGGCGAGCCGCCCGCCGGCTCCACCGTGATGCCGACCGCGAGGCCCTGCGCGAACTCGCCCTCGAGGATTCGCCAGGCCTCGTCGCTGCCCGTCACGTCGAACGTGCCCGCCGACACGGCACCGCTCTCGTCGATGTACCAGAGCTCGTACGTGTGCTCGTCGCCGAGCTCGGAGAGCCCGTCTGCGACGATCGCGCTGCGACCCTGCTCGGCCGACGACACGAGGGTGACCTCGCCGCCGCCGGTCACCTCCGCAGTGGTCTGCTGCGCATCGGATGCCGCGGCCAGCGACGCCATCTCGCGCTGCGCGCCCCAGCCGTTCGGGCCGAACCAGTTCGCGCCGATGAAGGCGCCCGCGACGAGCAGGACCACGGCTGCGGCCGACGACCAGGCGATCGCGATGCGGCGGCGTGCTCGACGTGCGGCGAGATCGACGGCGGGGGCCGCGACGAATTCGGGGGCGGTGTCGGAGGCCGGCGCAACCTCTGGAGCGGCGGCGGGTTCGGACTGCGGAGTGACGGATGCCGCGGCATCCGCCCGCCGTTCCTGCGGAGCCGCATCGAGCTTGTCGAACAGGCTCGCCTTGAGCGAGGCGGGGGGCGCGACGGGTTCGACCCCGTCGCCGAGGCCGGTGGCGATCGCACGGAACGACTCGACCTCGGCCTGCAGTTCGGGGGAGTCCGCGAGCGCGCGCTCGAACCGGGCGCGGTCCGACTCGTCGAGCGCATCGAGCGCATACGCCGCAGCGAGGTCGCGGAGGTCGTCGCCGGCGCCGTTCGCCGCGTCATCCGCTCGGTTCATGTCGTCACCCCCAATACGTCTCGCAATCGGATCATGCCATCTCGAAGCCGCGTCTTCACCGTGCCCAGCGGCACCTCGAGCCTCGCCGCGATCTCGGACTGCGTGCAGCCCCCGTAGTACGCGAGCGAGATGCACTCGCGCTGTGCTGGGCTGAGCTCGGCCAACGCATCGGCGACCCGCTCGTGCTCGATCGCGATCTCGGCCGCCTCGGCGACCTCGTCGACCGGCACGTCGAGATCGCGGATGCCGGTCTTCAGGTCGCGTTCGCGCGAGGCCTGCGACGCACGCACGCGATCGACCGCTCGCCGGTGCGCGAGCGTGAGCAGCCACGGGACCGCCGAGCCCCGCTCGGGGTCGAATCGCGCGGCGGTCTGCCAAGCCTCGAGGAACACGTCCTGCGTCACCTCCTCGGCCTGCGCGGCGTCGACGAGCACGCGCCGGACGAGTCCGAACACCCGTGCCGACGTCGCGTCGTAGAGGAGGCCGAACGCCTCGCGATCGCCAGAGGCGGTGGCCACGAGCAGGTCCTCGAGCGCGCGCGGGTGCTCCCCGGCATGCTCAGCGACGTCGACCACGATCCCAAGCATGTCAGAGCCGTGGCGGGCGAACCGCCCCTTGCGGAGCGGCGCGGTTCGTGGAAGGAGGGCATGGGTCATCCGTCGGGCTCGGAGTTCGGTTCGTGCCGACCGGTGCCCTGGCCGGCACGGAGTCGGGGAGCGGTGGTCACCGGGGCACCTCGTTTCGTGTGTCACCGGGTATTCGGAGCCGACGGGCGATCCGATTGGGTCGCGCGGCGGTCGGGCAGACCCGCCTTCGCGGTCGCTCCCGCTAGTCGAGCAGTCCTCGCTGGAATCCGACGGCGACCGCGGCCGCGCGATCGCCGACGTCGAGCTTGGCGTAGAGGTGCAGGAGGTGGGTCTTCACCGTCGCCTCGCTGATGAAGAGGCGGCCTGCGATGTCGCGGTTCGTCGCACCGGTCGCGATCAGGCGCAACACCTCGCACTCGCGGGTGCTGAGCGGCGAATCGGGCCGGCGAACGCGGCCCATCAGGCGCATCGCGACCGTCGGAGACAGCACCGCCTCACCGCGGGCGGCTGCCTCGACGGCGCTCATGAGCTGGTCGCCGGCGGCGTCCTTCAGCAGGTATCCGGTGGCGCCCGCCTCGATCGCGGGGAGCACCTCGCTGTCGGTGTCGTAGGTGGTCAGCACGAGCACGCGTGTCGCGAGGCCGAGCTCGGCGAGCCGCTTGATCGCGGTGACGCCGTCCATGCGGGGCATCCGGAGGTCCATGAGCACGACGGCGGGTTCGAGCGCACGGGCGAGGGCGACGGCCTCCGCGCCGTCGGCTGCCTCGCCGACCACCTCGAATCGGGGATCGCCCGTGAACATGCCGCGGAGCCCGTCCCTGACGATGGGGTGATCGTCGGCGATGAGGATGCGGATGGCGGTCTCAGTCACTCGTGCTCCTCGGTGAGGTCGTGATCTCCTGCGGCAGGATCGGTACGCTCGCCGACACGGCCGTGCCGACGCCCGGCTCGGATTCGATCTCGAGCACGCCGGCGATGCGCTCGACGCGCTGACGCATGGACGTCAGGCCGAATCCCCCGCCGTCGGCCGCCAGCGCGGGGTCGAAGCCGGTTCCGTCGTCGCGGACGTCGAGGGTCGCCAGGTCGTCCATGTACGAGAGCGTGATGCCCACGCGGTTCGGGGAGGCGTGCTTGCCCGAGTTCGCGAGCGCCTCCTGCGCGACGCGCAGGAAGGTCACTTCGACCTCGGGATGCAGTGGGCGCACGTCGCCCGTCGTCGAGACCTCGACGGCGACGTCGTGCAGGCGGCCCCATTCGGTCGCGACGGCCGCGATCGCGTCGGGCAGCCGGTCGGCGTCGAGCTGCGACGGCCCGATGGCGTGCACCGAGCGCCGCGCCTCGGCGAGGCTCTCGCGGGCGAGCTTGGCGGCGTTGCCGAGGTGACGGCGGCGGACCTCGTCGCTGCCGAGCTCGTCGGCGCGTTCGGCCGCCTGGAGCTGGGTGATGATGCCGGCCAGTCCCTGGGCGATGGTGTCGTGGATCTCGCGGGCGATGCGCTGCCGCTCGTCGAGCACCCCGGCCTCGCGGGCCTGCACGAGCAGCTGGGCGTGGAGCCCGGCGTTCTCCCGGATCGTCTCCTCGAGCTGGGTCACCATGCGCTTGCGCTCGGCGCTGTGCGCACTCGGGGTGTCGCCGATGCTGCTGAACAGGCCGACGGCGGCCACGATGGCGCCGATGAAGAACAGGTACGTGAACACGGCGACCGGCGTCGGATCCGGGAGGCCGCCCATGAACGTGGTGATGCTGATCGTGGCCGTCGCGGTCAGCCCGACGAAACGCCAGCCGGAGCGGAGGTACTGCCAGGAGTGCAGGTATCCGACGAAGCCGAAGAATCCCGCGAACCACACGTCGCGGGTGCAGAGCACGGCGATGAGCAGGATGAGGCCGGTGACGTACACCGCGCCCGGCGGGCGGCGGCGGCCCATGAACCACATCCATGCCGCGGTGAGCAGCACGAGCCACAGGGTGATCAGCCGATCGATCCACGTGTGCGCCCCGGTGAGCAGCGAAAGCAGGGCCGAGGTCGCGAGGAGCAGGTAGGGTGCGACGGCCATCACGCGCAGCAGCCGCTGCTCGCGCAGCTCGAGCTGCCTCGCCGTCGTCCCCGAGATGCTGCTCACTCCCAACGGAAGAACTTGGCTGCCGCGAGGCCCACGACCACCGAGTAGGCGGCCATGACCCCGAGCAGCAGCGGGTCGGGCGCGGCTCCGGTCCAGACATCCTGCAGGCTCTGGCGGAAGGCGCCGAGCGGGGTGAACTCCCCGATCCTGACCAAGATAGCGGGCATCTGCGAGGCCGGCTGCATGAGCCCTGCGAGATAGGCCATCGGGAAGTACAGGAGCACGCCGATGCCGTTGGCGGCGCGACCGCTCGGCGCGAGTGCGGCGATCAGGAGGCCGATGGAGAACATCGAAGCCGTGCCCAGCAGGAACACGGCGGCGAAGCCCATGGCGTTCGCCGGAAGGGGTGCGCCGAGCACCGCCGCGGCCACGACGAGCAGTGCGCCGCAGCTCACGAGCACGAGCACGAACTGCAGGATCAGCTGTACGGCCAGGAGGCTCACCGGCCGCACCGGTGTGGTGGAGAGCCTGCGCAGGATCCCCTTCTCCCGGTAGGTCGCGAGTGCCGTGGGCATGAGGTAGAGCCCGACGAGGCCGATGGCGATCGCGATCGCCATCGGGAGCAGCGTCGTGTCGTCGGGGCCGATCGAACTGCCGAAGACGATGAGGATGAACAGCGGGATCAGCACGGTGAAGAGCGAGCCCGGCTCGCGTACGAGCAGCTTGGACTCGACCGCGGTGAGCTTGACGGTCGCGGGCATGGCGATTGCGGACATGACGGTCTCCTGAGATGTGGTGGGCGGATGCTTCGTGGTCAGACGTCGGACTCGCGCCCGGTGAGGGCGGCGAAGGCGTCGTCGAGGGTTCGCTTGTCGATGCGCAGATCGGTGACGAGCACCTGCTCGCGGGCCAGCATCGACGTGACGGCCATGGCGAAGTCGCCCCTGCCCGACACGGTCACCGCCGCACCGGCGCGTTGCACCGTGGCGACCCCGGGAAGGTCGCGGATGGCCTCGAGGCGCCCGTCGGAGGCATCCGAAGCCAGGGTGAACCGCATCGCGTGCTCGGCGTCCACGCCGTCGATCAGTCGGGCGGGCGAGTCGATCGCCACGATGCGACCCTGGCTGAAGACCGCGACCCGGTCGCACAGCTCCTCGACCTCGTCCATGAAGTGGCTCACGAGCACGACGGTGACTCCGGTGTCGCGGATCTGCTTGATGAGCGCCCACGTCGCTCGGCGCGCCTGCGGATCGAGCCCGGTGGTCAGTTCGTCGAGGAACGCGACCCGAGGATCGCCGACGAGCGCGAGCGCGATGATGAGTCGCTGCTTCTGGCCGCCCGAGAGCTTGGCGAACCGCACGTTGCGCTGCTCCGAGAGTCCCCATTCCACGAGGAGCTCACGCCAGTCGCGCGGGCGGCGGTAGAACGAGGCGTAGAGGTCGAGCGCCTCCCAGACCTTGAGGTTGTCGGGCAGGTCGGTGTGCTGCAACTGCACGCCGATGAATTCGTGCAGTTCCCGGCCGTCGACGACGGGATCGAGACCGAGCACGCGGACCGACCCGGAATCGGCGGTGCGCAGTCCTTCGATGATCTCGACCGTGGTGGTCTTGCCGGTGCCGTTCGGCCCGAGGATGCCGAAGATCTCGCCCTCCTCGACCGAGAAGGAGACCCCGTCGAGCACGGTGCGGCCGGAGTAGCGCTTGGAGAGTTCGGTGACGTCGATGACTGGCATGACTCGAGCCTCGCCGGTATCCGCTCGCCGCCCATCGACTGGGCGGGCGCCGTTCGGTCGGCTCCGGTGGATTCCGGAATCCACCGATCGGTTGATGCGGGCGGCTCGACCCGGTCCGCCTCGCGGCAGGCCGGCGCCCTTCGGTGGGGCCAGACGCGGTCAGGCGCGAGCGGCGAGCAGCTCCTCCATGAGGGCGATCTCCGCGTTCTGGCTCTTCACGACCGACGTGGCGAACGGGGTGACCAGCGTGTTCGTCGAACGGTCGAGCACCGCCTCGGCCATCTCGACCGCACCCTGGTGGTGCGCGATCATCAGCTCGAGGAAGATCCGCTCGGCGTCGACCCCGGTGGCGGCCTGGAGTTCGGCGATCTGCTGCGGGGTCGCGAGGCCGGGCATGGGCTCGCCGGGCTCGTGCGCGCCGCTGCCGTGCGCGTCGTGCGCTGCTGCGCCCGCCGGCGCCGTGGTCATCCAGGTCATCGAGGGCTCGGACGCCGCCTGCGGGAGACCCCACGCTCGCAGCCACCCGTACAGCTGACCCGCCTGCTGCGACTGGGTGTTGGCGATGTCGTACGCCAAGAGGCGGATGTCGGGGTCATCGGTCTCGTCGCGGACGATCATCGCCAGCTCGGCGCCCTGGAGGTGGTGCACCTGCATGTCGCGGGAGAAGCCCGCCTCGGCGCTCGAGTCGGTCGGCGTGGGCTCGGCGAGCGTGCTGAGCCGACCGATCGAGAAGGCGACGACCGCGACGACCACCAGGGCGACGGATGCCGCGATGAGCACCGACATCCGCGCGACGGAGCCGTTCCGAGCGGTCATGCGACCTTGCCGGGGCCGTCCACGGCACCCGTGCACGGCGCGCCGGGCTCGGGCACGTCGCCGCTCTGCCAGTACTCCTCGATGAACGACTCGATGCGCGAATCGGCGACGTCGTCGACGGCCAGCTGCGTGTTCCATCCGCTCAGCACGATCGGTGCGGGCAGGCTCGCGAACGGCGAGAGGATCACGTAGGTGGACGGGAGCTTCGCCCGCAGCGCGGCGACGTCCGACTCCGACAGCGATCGGTCGTAGGTGACCCAGAGCGCTCCGTGCTCGAGCGAGTGCACGGCGTTCTCACTCGGCACCTGCTCGGTGTAGACGCCGCAGTTCAGCCAGGCCGGGTTGTGCGCTCCGCCGACCGGAGGGGTCTGGTCGTAGACCACGCGGCCGTCGACGTGCGCCGATTCGTTCTCGAACGTCGCGACGCCCTCGATCTCGGCACCGTCGCCACCGGCTGTGTAGGTCTTCGGCTGCGGGGTCAGCACGATCGCCGTGATGACGAGGGCGACGACCACGGCGCCGCCGACCGCAGCGGACCAGATTCCGATCCGGCGGTTGCGCTTCGAGCGGGCTTCGCGTCGCCGGTGCTCCTCGAGCTTCCTGGCGCGTTCCTCCGCCCGTTCCTGCTTGAGGCGTGCTGCCTGCTTGATCTTCGGGGGAACGGGCGGGGTCGCGCTCACGCGGGGGCCTCTCTCGTAGGGTCGGGAGTTCCATCCGACCGCACGTCGCTGGGAGAACGCCCCGGCCGGACGGTCACCCGCCGAGACGGTGCCTCGGGCCGGCCGGGCTACCAGACGATTCCGCCGCCGACCGAGATGCCGGCCCACGTGAGCGCGATGAAGATCGCGGCGAACACGACGGGCGCGATGCCCTTTCCGCTGCGCGCGAGTCCCTTGAGGAGCGCGATGACGGCGAGGATCGCGGCGACGATCGAGAGGCCGCCGCCGAGGATCAGCCCGATGAAGAGCGGGATGGGCATGAGCAGCAGGCCGGCCAGCGCGAACCAGAACGCGGCCCAGGCAGTCGGGTTGGAGCGGCGTTCCACGGAGGATGTCATGCCTCCAGTATTTCGTGCCGGCGGGCCGCGGTCCGCCGCCCGGTGCCGGCGGGCCACGGCCGGCGGCCGTCGGCGCATCGCACGGAATCGGATGCGACATCCGTCCAATCCGATCCCGCGCGGCCTCCGAACCCCCCGTGTCGACCCGCTCAGGGCCGGCCCCTACGAAGGAGGAGATCCATGCGATCGATCCGCAGCACCCGTACCGCGCTCGCCGTGTTCTCGATCACGGCCGTCGCCATGCTCGGCCTGGCAGGCTGCAGCTCGGGCGACAGCAGCTCGTCGGAATCCGACGAGCCCACCACGTCCGAGGAATCGATGGCGCCCAGTGACGAGGCCATGGACCCGGCAGCCGACCTCGTCGGCCCCGGTTGCGCCGCCTATGCCGAGGCCGTGCCCGACGGCGCAGGCTCGGTCGCCGGAATGGCCGAGGACCCGGTCGCCGTCGCGGCATCCAACAACCCGATGCTGACCACGCTCACCGCGGCCGTCTCGGGTCAGCTGAACCCCGACGTGAACCTGGTCGACACGCTGAACGGCGACGAGTTCACCGTCTTCGCGCCGGTCGACGAGGCGTTCGCGAAGATCGACCCGGCCACGATCGAGTCGCTGAAGACCGACTCCGACACGCTGACGTCGATCCTCACGTACCACGTCGTGCCCGGCCAGCTCTCGCCCGACGAGGTCGTCGGAACGCAGACGACCGTGCAGGGGGGAACCGTCGAGGTGACCGGTTCCGGCGATGACCTCATGGTCAACGACGCGAAGGTCATCTGCGGTGGCGTGCACACGGCCAACGCGACCGTGTACCTCATCGACACGGTGCTCATGCCCTCGATGTAGTCCCACCGACGCGGGGCGCCGCGCGGCCGATCCGGCCCACGGCGCCCCCGCATCGAACGACCCGAGTCGCGGCATCCGCCGCGCAACCTGAGGAGGACCCCATGTTCAGCACTGTCAATCGCGCCGTCGCGACCATCTTCGGCGCCGTCTACCTGCTCGTCGGCCTGCTCGGCTTCGCCGTCACCGGCGGCGTGGGCTTCATCGCGACCGAGGGCGGCCTGCTGCTCGGGCTGTTCGCCGTGAACCCGCTGCACAACATCGCGCACCTGCTGATCGGCGGAGCGCTGCTCATCGCCGGCCTCGCGAACGTGCGCGCCGCGAAGACGGTCAACACCGTCGTCGGCGCCGCCTACCTGCTGCTCGGCATCGTGGGCTTCTTCCTGGTCGGGACCGCGGCCAACATCCTGGCGCTCAACACGGCCGATCACTTCCTGCACCTGGCGAGCGCGCTCGTGCTCCTGGGCGTGGGGCTCGGGGCCGATCGCACGGTGCCCGCGAACCGCACGGCGATGGCGTAGGGAGCCGGCCGTGTCGGCACTGGCGCACCTCACGCGGACCTGGCCCGTGTTCGCCGCGCTCGGCGCGGGGCTCGTGCTGCTCGCGGTGGGCGCCGGTGCCCTGGGCGACCAGGCCTGGGGGAACGCAGCCGGAGCCGTGCTGATCGGGAGCGGCGTCGCCGCACTCGGCTGGGCGGTCGCGGCACTGCGGACCGGCCGGGCGCCCGCCCCGGGTGCCGTGCTCGCTGCGGCCCTGGTGCTCATCGCGGCGTCCGGGGCGGTCTTCGCCTCGGGCGCCGCTCAAGCCGTGGGCATCGCGGTGCTGCCGCTGCTGACGGCCGACGCCTTCGCGCTCGTCGTCGCGTTCGGCGCAGCGGCGGCGGTACGCGCGCGGCGCGACGTGCGAGCAGGGCGGGCAGGGCTCGCAGGGCGAGCGGATGCCGCGGGCGACCGCGTCCGGCAAGGCGCCGCCGTCGCGCGACCCGTAGAGCGGTCCTCCGCTCGCCGCCCCGCCGTCTCGGCCGTCGGCCTGGCGATCGGCGCCGCACTGGTCGCCGCAATCGCGACGCCGGCGCTCGCCGGCACCCGGGCGGGAGATGCGGCCGTGCCGCACGGGGAGCTGCACGGCGTGGTGTCCGACACCGGGCACCGCCACTGACTCCGTCTCGCCGCGTGCCGGCGACGCGCGCGGCGAGGCGGACCCAGAAGGCGGCCCCGGGCTCGGCCCCCGACCCGGGGCCGCCGCATATTCGAAGAGAGATTTCGTAACCAACGCCTCTCTGGCTCGCAAAGCGAGTCGGAGGGGCGTTCGTCATGCCCGGAATTGACCCTTGACGGATATTTCCGAAAAGGCTTTACTAAATCAACTCCAGATCCGGCACCGTGCGCAGCCGCGCGGTCACGGTCGGGAGCCGCACCACGCTCTTCCACCCACGGCGTCCGCCGTCACATCCGCGGTCGGTCCTCCCTGCCGCCCGCCCCCACAGAGGAGATCACATGCGAACCACCCGCTTCGCGGCAGCAGGGGCCCTCGGCCTCGCCGCCGCGCTGACCTTCACGGCCTGCTCCGGCAATGCCGGCGCGACCGGCGCCGACTCGGGGCCGCAGCCCGTTCCCACGACCGACGGCTCGGGCAAGACCCTGACCGTCTGGGTCATGGAGGGCGACTACCAGGACGCGACGCTCGAGGCGATCAACGACGCGTTCACCGAGCAGACCGGCGCCGACGTCGACCTCCAGATCCAGCAGTGGGACGGCATCACGACGAAGGTCAGCACCGCGCTCGCGACCGCCACGCCGCCCGACATCATCGACATCGGCAACACCCAGGTGCCGGGATACGCCGCGAACGGCGGGCTGCTCGACCTCACCTCGTACGAAGACGACCTCATGCAGGGCGCGACCTGGCTCACGGGCCTCGAAGAGCCGTCGCGCATCGACGGTTCGCTCTACGCGGTGCCCGGCTTCGCCGGAACCCGTGCAGTCATCTACAACGCGAAGATGTGGGCGGATGCCGGCGTGACCGAGATCCCCACGACGTACGAGGAGCTCACCGCAGCCCTCGACGCCGTCGCGGCCGCGCACACCGAGGCCGACTTCTCGCCGTTCTACTTCCCGGGCCAGTACTGGCAGTCGAGCATGCAGTTCGTCTGGGACGCGGGCGCCGAGATCGCGACCTCCGACGACGGCACGTGGACCGGCGGGTTCTCGACCCCCGAGGGCATCGCCGGACTCGAGCAGTTCGCCGAGTTCCAGAACACCTACTCGACCGGCGCATCCGCGACGCTCGACAACATCACGCCCGACCAGAACCAGATCTTCGCCGACGGCAAGACCTCGGCGATCCTGAACACGGGCGGCGGCATCGCGGGCATCAAGAAGGCGAACCCCGAGATCACCGACGACATGCTCGGCACGTTCCCGCTGCCCGGCCTCTCGGGCGACCAGCAGCCCGCGATGCTCGGCGGATCGGTCTGGGGCATCGCCGCCAAGACGCAGAACCACGACCTCGCCCTCCAGTGGGCGAAGATCGCGGGCAGCCCCGAGATCCAGGAGGACTACGTCTACGGCGTCGACGGCTGGATCCCGAACAGCGTCGAGGGCATCGAGGCAGCGCAGGCCGACGGGCTCTCCCCGTTGCAGGCGGGCTTCTTCCAGGCGGCCCTCGTCTCGAAGGCCACGCCCGGCGCCGCGAACTGGCCGACGATCGAGGGCGACAAGTCCATCGCCGAGCTCTTCGGTGCGATCGCCTCCGGCGCGAAGACGGCCGAAGAGGCCGCCGAGGAGTTCGACGCCCACCTCGCCGACGTGCTGAACGACTGAGCAGGCCGACGGATGAGCACGAGACGCGACCCGCGGGCGACGGCATGACCGTGACCGCCGAACCGATCACGGTCGAACAGGGCGCCGCCGCGGTGGGGGATTCACCGCGGCGGCGCCCGCCCCGGGGCAGCCGTCGGCGCCCGACGAAGGCGCCGCTCTGGCTGCTCTCGCCCGCCGGACTCGTGATGGCCGTCGTGACGTTGACGCCCATCGTGCTGCTCGTGCTCATCTCGTTCACCGACTACGACCAGCGCTCGCTCTTCACCGGCGAGTTCTCGTTCGTCGGCGCCGCCCAGTACGGCGCGATCTTCACCGACCCCGACTTCTGGTGGTCGCTCGTGCGCACGATCGGCTTCACGCTGGCCATGGTGCTCGGCAGCGTGGTCATCGGCATGGGCGTCGCACAGCTCATGACCCGCCTCGGCACGGTGATGCGGTACGTCGTGACCGTGGTGCTCATCTGCGCCTGGGCCATGCCGAACGTCGCCTCGTCGCTCGTGTGGAACTGGCTGTTCCAGCCGGGCTACGGGGTCGTGAACTGGCTGGTCACGCAGCTCGGCGTGTTCGGCGACCTGACCGACGTCGCCTGGTCGCGGCATCCGGTGCTCGCAGCCGTGAGCATCTGGGCGCTCATCGTGTGGCAGGCGGTGCCGTTCATCGCGCTCACGCTCTACGCGGCGCAGGTGCAGGTGCCGCCCGAGTACTTCGAGGCGGCCAGGCTCGACGGCGCGAGCGAGTGGACGATCTACCGCTCGATCACGCTCGTGTTCCTGCGGCCGACGCTCGGACTCATCACCATCCTCTCGATCATCTGGGACTACAACGTGTTCAACCAGATCTGGCTCATCTCCCAGGGCGGGCCCGACGACCTCACCACGACGCTCGGCATCTTCACGTACAAGACCGCGTTCGTCGGGTTCGACCTCGGCGGGGGAGCGGCCGTGTCGGTCGTGACGACGCTGATCCTGCTCGGCCTCACGGCGCTGTACATCCGCAATCTCGTGCGATCGGGGGAGGAGCTGTGAGCGCGGTCGCCGAGACCGGTGCGCCCGGCGCCACCGCGGCCGCACGCGGCATCCGCACGCCCGACCGGCGACGGAGGCGACGGCGGCCGCGCTGGGCGGGCAACCTCATCGCGACCGTGTTCTGCCTGATCTGGATCTTCCCGGTCTACTGGATGGTGAACACCGCGTTCAAGCCGCGCGAGGAGATCCTCACGCCGACCCCGCTCTTCTGGCCGCGCAACCCGTCCATCGAGAACTTCGTCGTCGCGGTGACCCAGACCGGGTTCCTCGTCGACCTCGGGAACAGCCTCGTCGTGGTCGCGGGCACCGTGCTCATGTCGATCGTGCTGGGCTTCTTCGCGGCGGCGGCGCTCTCGCGGTTCCGCTTCGGCGGGCGGCGCGCGATCCTCGTCGTGATCCTCGCGGTGCAGATGCTGCCGGGCACCGCGCTGCTCATCCCGACCTTCCTGATGTTCAACTCGATCGGGCTGCTCGGCACGTTCTTCGGGCTCATGCTCGCGTACGTCGCGGCCGTGCTGCCGTTCTCGATCTGGGTGATGCGCGGGTTCTTCCTCGCGATCCCCGACGAGATCGAGGAGGCCGCGCGCATGGACGGCGCCGGCACGTGGCGGATCCTCGTGAGCGTCTGGTTCCCGCTCGTCGGCCCGGGCGTCATCGCGACGAGCATCTTCGCGTTCATCGCCGCATGGAACGACTACCTCGTCGCCTACACCTTCATGAAGGACCAGGCGATGTACACGCTGCCGGTCTGGCTCGCCTCGTTCACGACGCCGACCGCGGGAACGGACTTCGGCGGCCAGATGGCCGGCTCGGTGCTGTTCTCGCTGCCCGTGATCGTCTTCTTCCTCTTCATCCAACGCAACCTCGTCGCGGGCATGTCTGCCGGCGCCGTGAAGGGCTGACCTGCATGACCACGACCCGCGCATTCCTCCCACGCCCGCAGCACGTCGCCATGCCGGAACCGCTCGACGCCGAGGCCTTCGTGCTCGACCGGTCGACCTCGATCGCCGCCCCGAGGGCCGTCCTCGGCGTCGCCGAATGGCTGGCCGCCGAGGTGCGCCCCGCGACCGGGCTGCCGATGCCGGTCGTCGAGATCGGGTCGACGACGGATGCCTCCGCCTCCGGCGGCATCCGGCTCTCGCTCGACGCCGGGCTGGCCGAGGAGGCCTACCGGGTGCGCGTCACCCGCGGTCGGGTCGAGATCGCGGGCGGCGGACCGGCGGGCGTCTTCCGCGGCGCGACGACCCTGCTGCAACTGCTGCCGGCCGACATCCACCGCCGTGCGCGGGTCGACCGCGCATCGTGGGCGCTCGCCGCCGTCGAGGTGGCCGACGCGCCCCGGTTCGGCTGGCGCGGCACGATGCTGGACGTCGTGCGGCACTTCATGCCCAAGCACGACCTGATGCGCTTCATCGACCTGATGGCCAGGCACAAGCTCAACGTGCTGCACCTGCACCTCACCGACGACCAGGGTTGGCGCATGCAGATCCACCGGTACCCGCGGCTCACCGAGGTCGGCGGGTGGCGGCACGAGAGCCAGGTCGGCGCCGACCCCGACGGTCCCGGCGACGGGCGACCGCACGGCGGCTTCTACACGCAGGACGACCTGCGCGAGATCGTCGCGTACGCCGCCGAGCGGTTCGTGACGATCGTGCCCGAGATCGAGTCCCCCGGGCATGTGCAGGCCGCGCTCGCCGCCTACCCCGAGCTCGGCGTGCGCGATGTGGAGCCCGGGCCGCTCGAGGTCTGGCCGCGGTGGGGCATCGACGAGAACGTGCTCAACGCCGAGGAGTCGACCGTGCAGTTCTTCCTCGACGTCTTCGACGAGGTCATGGAGGTCTTCCCGAGCACGATCCTCGGGGTCGGGGGCGACGAGTGCCCGCGCGACCAGTGGCGGGAGAGCCCCCGCGTGCAGCAGCGCATGCGGGAGCTCGGGCTCGCCGACGAGGCATCCGTGCAGTCGTGGTTCATCGGCCGCATCGCGGCGCACCTCGCCGCGCACGGACGCCGGGTCTTCGGATGGGAGGAGCTGCTCGAGGGCGAACTCGCGGGCGATGCCGTCATCGCATCGTGGCGCGGAGCCTCGGCCGCCGCGATCGCAGCCCGGCTCGGGTACGACCTGATCGCCTGCCCCGACGACGTCGTCTACCTCGACTACCGGCAGTCGGATGCCGCGGACGAGCCGATTCCCGTGTCGATCCCGATCACGGTGCTCGACGCGTACCGGTTCGACCCCGTGCCGCCCGGCCTCGACGACGAGGGCGCGCGTCACGTGCTCGGTGGGCAGGCGAACATCTGGACCGAGTACATGGACTCGTCGCGCACCGTCGACTTCTTCGCGTTCCCGCGCCTCTGCGCGATCGCCGAGGTGCTCTGGTCGGGGCCTGGCGGCGACGAGACCGACTTCACCGCTCGCCTCGAGCAGCACCTCGACCGGCTCGCCGCGCTCGGCGTCGAGTACCGACGCGCGACCGGGCCGATGCCCTGGCAGCGGCGGCCCGGCATCCCGGGCCGACCCGAGACCCGTGAGGAGCGCAGCCGACACGTGGCGTCGCTTCTCGCCGGACTTCCGGGCGCGTGAGCGCCGCGCACGCGAAGATGGAGGAATCCGCCCCGCCCGGGGAGCGGGCCGAGAGGAGCACCCGCATGAGCCGCACACCCGGCAGCGGCGGCGCCGACCTGCGCAGCATGAACGCGCGCCAGGTGCTCGGCGCGCTGCACGGCGAGACCCGCCCGCAGACCGTGGCCGAGCTCGCCGGTGCCGTGCGCCTCACCCGCCCGACGGTCGAGGCGGCGCTCGCCGAGCTCGCGGGCATGGGCTGGGTCGAGGAACTCGAGCCCGAGGCATCCCCGAACCGGGTCGGCCGGCGTGCCCGCCGATACCGTTTCAACGCCGACGCCGGAGTGCTCATGGGCGTCGACGTCGGCCCGCACGCCGTGACCTGCCTGATCGCCGACCTGCGCGGCGAGGTGCTGCACTCCGAGGAGGAGCGGTACGACGACCACGGCGATGCGGCGACCGCCTGGGCGGTGATCCGCGCCGTCGTCGACCGGGCGATCGCGGCGGTCCCCGAACGGCGGCTGCTCGCGACGACCGTCGGCGTGCCCGCGGTCGTCGGCCCCGACGGCGTGATCGCCTACTCGGTGGTCGTGCCGGGCTGGCTGCGCGCCGACATCCCCTCGCTCATCACCACGTCGTTCCCGTCGGAGGCCACCTACTTCGACAACGACGTGAAGCTCGCCACGCTCGCCGAGGCGGAATGGGGTCGTCTCGCGGGCGTCGAGCATGCGATCTTCCTGCTCGCCGGACGCCAGATCGGTGCGGGCGTGATCGTGAACGGGCGGCTCACGCGCGGTGCGAACGGCGCCGCAGGCGAGATCGGCGGACTCGACTCGGTCGACTGGGCCTCGGCGCCGCTGCGCCTCAGCGACTCGTTCGAACCGCGCATCGCGATCGAGGAGATCTTCGAGCGCGCCGCCGGGGGCGACCCCGAGGCGGTCGGCGCCGTCGCCGTCTTCGCGAGGGACCTCGCGGAGGGCGTCGCGGCGCTCGCGCTCACGGTCGACCCCGAGGTCGTGGTGGTCTCGGGCGAGGCCGCCCTCGCCGGAGACGCGTTCCTCGTGCCGTTGCGTCGCGCGCTCTCGTCGCTCGCGCTTTCGACGCCGCGCGTGGAGCGGTCGTCGCTCGACACCAGGGCCGTCGCGCTCGGCGCCGTCGCCCGCTCGCTCGACCACCTGCGCGCCTCGGTGCTCGAGCTGCCGACGGCCTGAGCGGCGGTCAGCGGCTGCTGGCGGCTGGCGGTCGGCGGCTGCTGGCTGTCGGCGGTCGGCGGTCGGCGGTCGGCTCAGACGAAGGTTTCGACGTCGACCGGTGCGCGCAGGTCGGCCGAGGCCCGCCGGTCGGCCTCGCGCTGATCGCGGTTCTTGCGGATCATCCGGTCGTCGCGCAGCGGCAGGTGCAGGTGTTCCTCGGCGGGGAGCCCCGCGTGCAACTGCCTGACCCGCTCCATCTCGGTGTCGAGCACCGCGCCGAACACGATCGCGAGGTTCGACAGCCAGCCCCAGAGCAGGAACGCGACCGCGCCGCCGAGCACGCCGTAGTTGCGCTCGTAGGTGTCGAAGCCGAGCACGTACCACCCGAACAGCAGCGTGGTCGCGATCCACGCCAGCACCGCGGCGCCCGCGCCGACGCTGAACCAGCGCAGGTTGCGGCGCTTCACGTTGGGCGTCGCCCAGTACAGCAGCGCGATGGTCAGGGCCAGGAGCGCGATCGCGACGGGCACCTTGGCGAGGTCCCACCAGAAGACGACGCCCTCGTCGAGCCCGAGGGTGCGCGCCGCGCCGTCAGCGACGGGCCCGCTCAGCAGCACGAGCAGCCCGACCGATGCGGCGAGCACGAGCACCGCAGCCGCCGCGAGGATCATGCGCGGGCGGGACTCCCAGAACGGGCGCCCCTCCTCGACGTGCAGGATGCGGTTCATGCCGCGCCCGAAGACGCCGAGGTACCCCGACGTCGACCAGAGCGCGCCGACCGAGCCCACGATGATCGCCGTCCACTGGTGCGAGGCGTCGAGCAGCTGGTCGACCGGCTCCTTCAGCGCGCCCGCGAACGAGTCGCCCCCGAGATCGCCGATGACGCGGAGGACCTCGCGGGCGACCTCTTCGGCCGTGCCGAACAGCCCGAGGATCGAGAGTCCGGCGAGCACCGCCGGGAAGACCGCCAGCACCGCGTAGTACGTGAGCGACGCCGCAATGTCGGCGCTCTGGTTGATGCGGAACTCGTGCCACGTCCGCACCGCGATGATGCGCCACTCGTGCCGTGAGACCCGGACCGGGGAATCATCGTGGGTCATCGGTGTCCTCCTGCGGCCGTCGTGCGGGATGCGGCGGCCTCCTCGATGATCGCAGTTCCGGTGCGCCGGTGCATGACGGGTCTCAGCCGAGCTGCTGGTGCAGGAAGGCGGCGACCCTGGCTCGCATCGCCTCGTCGAGGATGCCGATCGAGTGCTCTGCGCCCGCGCTCACTGCGAGCTCGACCGACACGCCCGCCTCGTCGAGCTCGGCGGCGAACCGCTGCGACTGGCCGAGCGGTACGACCTCGTCCTCGGCGTGCACGACGAGGAACGGCGGGTCGCTCGGGTCGACGAAGGTCGCGGGCGAGGCATCCGCCGACTGCGGGCACGCGTCGTCGTCATCCGTGCCGGCCTCGCAGCCGAGGTACTCCGCGACGATGCCGCGCAGCCAGGGCGAGGCGCCGTCGGCCGCGAGGTCGGCCGCACCGAGACCGACCGGACCGGAGATCTCGGCGACCGCGGCGACGCGTGCGCCCGTGTCGAGTGCACCCTCGCCGCGCGTGCCGAGCAGGGCGGCGAGGTTGCCGCCCGCCGAGCCTCCGAACGCGCCGATGCGTGTCGGATCGAGCTCGAAGCGCTCCAGCTGCTCGGGCGCGCGCAGCCACTCCACGGCGAGCGAGACGTCGTCGATCGCCGCGGGGAACCGCGCTTCGGGCACGAGCCGGTAGTTCACCGAGACCGCGACGAAACCCTCGCTCGCGAGCCAGGCGCACACGTTGCGCCAGTCGGCGTTCGCCTTGTCGCCACGGGCCCAACTGCCGCCGTGGATCGACACGACCGCGGGCAGCAGGCCGGCTTCGTCGGCCTCGAGCACCGAAGCCGTCGGCGACGGCCGGCAGACGTCGAGGGTCAGCACGGTGCCGTCGTCCTGCACGCCGTACTCGAGGTCCTCGTCGATGCGGATGCCGGTGGGAGCGTCGAACGTGCGGATGCCGACCTGCGCGATGGTGCCCGAGAGCTCGCTCGCGGCATCCGCCCCGCTCGGATCGATCTCGCGCAGTTCGCGGTGGAATCCGGAGAGCGCGGCCACGCCGAGGACCGCCACGAGGGCGGCTGCGGCGGCGACCAGGATGCGCCGTGCGCGCCTGCGGTGGCCACCTGCGGTTCGGGTCGAGGTCACGGCGGGCTCCGGTCAGCGGTGGAGTGATGCTACCCCCGACTCGCCCGGCGACCGAATCGAAGGCGAGCGCGCCTCGGAATCCGCGAGGGAACACCCGGTGCACGGCGGTTTCCCAGCGGTATCCGCTAGTCTTCTGAAGTCGGTTCTGGACACCGCACATGTCGTGCGGATGGGTTTGTGAGTCCAAAGGGCCGGTTTCGCGTCATCAGGTCGCGAATAGTCACCGTATGTGAACGGCCCCGGTCGACGATGTTCCGGGTTCTCAGCGCGCGCCTTCAGCGGCGCTGCCATGTACTTGAAGTAACCCAGGAAGCACATCCATGCCCAAGAACAAGAAGCCCGCCGGCGGACGCCCGGCCAAGAACTTCGATCCCTCGTATGCGAGCGGCGGCAAGGGCCGTCCGGCACGTGCCGGCGGCACCAAGCCCGGCTCGCGCAGCGCCGGCCACCGCGGCTACCGCCCCGAAGAGACCGAGGCCCCCCGCGCCAAGGACCGCTGGTCGCGCGACGAGCGCGTCGCCTCGGGCCGCGCGCCGCACCGAGCCGACCGCGACGGCCGGCCGGGCCGCGACGACCGTTCGGACCGCGCGCCCCGCGAGGGCGACCGCGGCGCTCGGCACTACCGCGAGGACCGCGCCCCCCGCTCGTTCGACCGCAATGACCGCAACGACCGTCCGGCCCGCGATGACCGCGCCCCCGGCTCGTTCGACCGCAATGACCGTCCCGCGCGTTCGTACGACCGTGACGACCGTGCGCCGCGTCGTGAGTTCGATCGGAACGACCGGGCTCCCCGCTCGTTCGACCGCAACGACCGTCCCGCGCGTTCGTACGACCGTGACGACCGTGCGCCGCGTCGTGAGTTCGACCGCAACGACCGGGCTCCCCGCTCGTTCGACCGCAACGACCGTCCCGCGCGCTCGTTCGACCGTGACGACCGTGCGCCGCGTCGTGAGTTCGACCGGAACGACCGCGCCCCCCGCTCGTTCGACCGTGATGACCGTGCACCCCGTCGCGAGTTCGACCGCAACGACCGTCCGGCGCGTTCGTTCGACCGCGACGCCCGCCCGGCCCGTCGCGAGTTCGACCGGAACGACCGTCCGGCGCGTTCGTTCGATCGTGACGACCGTGCGCCCCGCCGTGACTTCGACCGCAACGACCGTCCGGCCCGCCGTGACTTCGACCGTCCCGGGTTCCAGGACTCCGAGCGTCGCCCGTCGAGCTTCTACCCGGCCAAGGACGCCGGCAGCCGCTTCACGCCGAACGACGACGTCGTGCTCGAGCGCCTCGAGGCCGAGGCGATCCAGGCTGGCGACGTCGACGGCGTGAGTTTCGGCGACCTCGGCCTCGGCAACAACGTGGTTCGCGCGCTCGCCGACCTCGGCGCCGCCTCGCCGTTCCCGATCCAGGCTGCGACGATCCCCGTCGTGCTCGAGGGTCGCGACGTGCTCGGCCGCGGCCGGACCGGCTCGGGCAAGACCATCGCGTTCGGCGCTCCCACGGTCGAGCGCCTCATGAAGCTCTGGGCCGAGTCGGGCAAGGCCGGAGGCAAGCGCCAGATGGGCCGTCGCCCCCGCGCCCTCATCCTCGCGCCGACCCGCGAACTGGCCCTCCAGATCGACCGCACGGTGCAGCCGATCGCGCAGAGCGTCGGCCTCTTCACCACCCAGATCTACGGCGGTGTGCCCCAGGGTCGCCAGGTCGGCGCGCTGCAGCGCGGCGTCGACATCGTGATCGGCACGCCCGGTCGCATCGAGGACCTCATCGAGCAGGGCCGCCTCGACCTCAGCGAGATCGCCGTGACCGTGCTCGACGAGGCCGACCACATGTGCGACCTCGGATTCCTCGAGCCCGTGCAGCGGATCCTCCGTCGTACCGCGAAGGGCAGCCAGAAGCTCCTCTTCTCGGCGACCCTCGACACCGGCGTGGCTGCACTCGTCGACGAGTTCCTCGTCGACCCGGCCGTGCACGAGGTCGCCGGCGAGGACCAGGCGTCCTCGACGATCGAGCACCGCGTGTTCGTCATCGAGAACCGCGAGAAGCGCGACATCGTCGCCCAGCTCGCGAACCGCAAGGGCAAGACGCTCGTCTTCAGCCGCACCCGTGCGTTCGCCGAAGACCTGACGAACCACCTCGAGGACTACGGCATCCGTGCCGTCGCCCTGCACGGCGACCTCAACCAGTCGCGCCGTACGCGCAACCTGCAGCAGCTCACCTCGGGCCGGGTCGACGTGCTCGTCGCCACGGATGTCGCGGCACGCGGCATCCACGTCGACGACATCGACCTCGTGATCCAGGCCGACGCGCCCGACGAGTACAAGACGTACCTGCACCGCTCCGGCCGAACCGGCCGTGCCGGCAAGGAGGGTCGCGTCGTCACGCTCATCCCCCGCAACCGCCAGCGCCGTATGACCGAGCTGCTCGACCGCGCCGAGATCGACGTCGACTTCGAATTCCTCGCGTTCGGCGAAGAGGCGTTCCCCGAGGACCACGCCCCGGTCGCGCCCGCGGCGGGCGAGGTCGAGATCACGGATGCCGCGGCCGACGCCGCGGACGAGGCCGGCACACCCGAAGCCGAGCCGTCCGACGAGCCGACGGCCGTCTGAGGCATCCGTCACCCGAGAACGAACGGGCCCGCGTCGTCATGACGCGGGCCCGTTCCGCGTGCCGGGGCCGACTTCGATGTGCCGCTCGCTAGGCTCGCGACGGGCACGGTGCCTGCTCCACGATGCAGAGGCGGTACACGATGGATGTCTCAACGCTGGTCGCCGCGAGCGATGACCTGGTCGCCACGCAGGACTACTCCGGCTCGTTCTGGGGCGGGCTGATCGGGTACGTGATCTGGGCGATCGCCCTGTGGCTGGTCTTCGCGAAGACGGACTATCCCGGATGGGCGGCGATCGTCCCGATCTACAACATCTACGTGCTGGTCAAGATCGCCGGCTACCACGGTGCGACGGTGCTCCTGTACTTCATCCCGATCGTGAACTTCATCTTCGCGATCTTCGTCGCGTTCCGACTCGGCGCCGCATTCGGCAAGGGCGGCGCGTTCAGCTTCTTCCTGCTCTGGCTGTTCTCGCTGATCGGATACCTGATCATCGGCCTCGGATCGGCGAAGTACGTCGGCCCGGGCGGGCGCGCCGCGGTGGCCTGAGCCTCCACGACACATTCGATTCACCACGAGAGGCCCGCGTCGCGCGACGCGGGCCTCTCGCATCGCCGCGACACTCCCGAGCGCTCGCGGACGTCCGGGTGCGAGACCCGCCACTAGCATGAGCGCGACACGCCCCGTCGCCGTGCACTCACGGCCGAGTCCGGGCGCGAGACGTGGAGGGGCACGACATGGTCGACGACGGCAACCCGCAGCAGACGCCTTCCGAAGGGCGGACGCCGCCGGATCCGGCCGCGAGCGCTTCGACGACCGGGTCGACGGGCGTGGATCCCGCGAGCGCCCCGGCCACGCCGACGGACGCGACCGCGACGACCGACACGTCGGCGACCGGCAGCGCTCCGCAGGCGGCGGAAACCGTGGAAACGGCGAAGAAGCCCGCCGGCGTGACCGCGCCGACCCTCATCTGGGTCGGCGTCGCCGTCGTGCTGCTCTCGTTCGTCGCGGCGTTCCTCGGTTCGTGGCTCGCGGGTTCGGCGAGCACCGAGGCGGTCGCGACGCCGACGCCGACGCCGGTCGTGGTCGACGAGGCGGCCTACGAGGAGGCCCTCGAGGAGATCCTGCCGGCGGGATCGGCGGTTCGCGCGGGCACCGGGGCGCCGGAGGCGGGCAAGGGGTACGAGGGAGACGTCTACATCGATCTCTCCACCTCGGACGTCTATCTCTTCCAGGACGGGGACTGGGAGCTCGTGGGGAACATCCGCACCTCCGCCGCCGAGAACCTCACCGGGGCGACCGGCGCGACCGGAGAGACCGGAGCCACCGGAGCGACCGGTGCAACGGGCGCGACCGGCGCCACGGGGGAGACCGGCGCCGCCGGTGCGCCCGGAACGCAGGTGCTGCTCGGCATGGGAGCGCCGAAACCGGAGACCTGCGTCACCGACGGCGACGTGTACATCGACACCGAGACGGCGTCGTACTACCTGTGCTCCTCGGGCGCATGGACCCTGTTCGGCCCGCCGGCCGACGCCGCGCCGACCCCCGAGCCCACCGAGGACTCCGCCAAGGGGTGATTCCGCAGAAGTCGGAGCGGCATCGCCGGGCCTCAGGTCTCGGGGCACGCGCCGCTGCCGTCTGCGGGCATTCGTCGGCAGTGTGAACCGGAGCCGGATCGGGTCGACGTCCGTGGTGTCGGCACCGTGGCGCGGGCGCAGGCACGGCCTCTCCGCGAGACCGCGGCAGGGTTACAACGTTTACCTTCGACGATCTCTCGAATTCCCTCGACAACGAGTCGTGATGTCCGATATGTTGACGTCAACATCTGAATGTTTACGTCAACATTCCTGATCGAAAGAGACAACGGTGTCCCATTTGACCTCACGCTCGCGCCGAGCGGCGGCCGTCGCCGTCGCCGCAGCCGCCATCGTCGGCTCCGTGCAACTCACCGCCTTCCCCGCTGCGGCGGCCGAGCCGGACGCGGTGCTCACGCCCAACCCGGCCGTCACCGGTCCGGAGTTCGAGGGCTGGGGAACCAGCCTGGTCTGGATGGCCAATGCGACCGGCGGGTACCCGGCCGAGCTGCGTACCGAGCTCATCGACCAGCTCTTCGGCGAAGACGGCCTGCGCCTGAACATCGCCCGCTACAACGTCGGCGGCGGCAACGCGAGCGACGTCCCCGACTACCTGCGTGCCGGCGGCGCCGTGCCCGGATGGTGGAACGCCGACGCGCCCCTGGTCGACGGCGACGGCGCGATCACCTCGACCTACGCCGACCGCGACCGGTACCTCGCCGCCTGGACGGGCGACGAGGCATCCGACTACGACTTCGAGACGGATGCCGCGCAGCTCGCCTGGGTCGACGAGATCAAGGACCGCGTCACGAAGTGGGAGGCGTTCAGCAATTCGCCGCCCTACTTCATGACCGAGAGCGGCTACGTCTCGGGCGGGTTCGACGCGAACGCCGAGCAGATCAAGCCGGCTGCGATCGGCAAGTTCGCGACCTACCTGAAGACGGTCGTCGAGCACGTCGAAGACGCCTCGGGCATCTCGTTCGACACGATCGATCCGCTCAACGAGCCGAACACGAACTACTGGGGCACGACGCTCGGCGGCGACGGCCGGCCGACCGGGGGCCGCCAGGAGGGGGCGCACGTCGGGCCGGCCCGTCAGGCCGAGGTGCTGACCGCCCTCGCCGCCGAGCTCGCCGAAGCGGAGACGACCACCGACGCCGGCATCTCAGGACCCGACGAGACCAACCCCGGTCGCTTCGTCACCGACTGGGACGGCTGGACGCCCGAGGCGAAGCAGGCCGTCGACCAGCTCAACGTGCACACCTACGGCACCGGCGATCGCCTGCGCGTGCGCGACATCGCGAAGTCCGCCGACAAGCCGCTCTGGATGAGCGAGGTCGAGGGCAACTGGGGCGGCAACTCCTGGAACCCCGCGTCGATCGAGAACGGGCTCGGCATCGCCCAGCACATCACGGGCGACCTGCGAGAGCTCGACCCCTCGGCGTGGGTGCTCTGGCAGCCGGTCGAGGACCTCTACAACATGGAGAAGACCGAGAAGCTCAACTGGGGCTCGGTGTTCATCGACTTCGACTGCAACGCCGACGGCGATTCGGTGCGGCGCATCGCCGACGGCGACGCCGACCCGTCATGCCGTGTGGCGACGAACACGAAGTACGACACCCTGCGCAACTTCACGCACTACATCGAGCCCGGCGACCGCGTCGTGCCGACGAATGACGCGAACACGACCTCCGCGGTCAAGGCCGACGGCTCCGGCGCGGTGCTCGTGCACACCAACACCTCGGGTACCGCGAAGACCGTGCGCGTCGACCTCTCGCGCTTCGCCGAGATCGGCGCCGGCGCGACCGTGACGCCCGTCGTGACGACCCAGTCGCCGACCGACCAGCCGTCGGCGAACGCGCTCGTCGCAGGCGCATCCGTCGCGATCGATGCGGCCACGAAGTCGGCCGTGCTCACCGTGCCGGCCAAGTCCGTGACGACCTTCGTCGTCGACGGCGCGAGCGGCGTCGCCGCCGATGCGCCCGCCCTGCGCGACGGCGAGGAGTTCCGTCTCGTCGGCACGCAGAGCGGCAAGCCCGTCACGGCCACCGCAGGCTCGCCCGCGACCGTGCTCGGCGGCTCGACCGCCGACGCCGCCGCGCAGGTGTGGACGGCGACCCGCCTCGCCGAAGGCGACGGAACGGCACGAGACCGGTTCGTGCTCCGCCTCGCCGATGGCCGGGCCCTCGTGACGAACGGCGACGGCAGCACCGCTCTGCGTGCCGTCAGCGACGAGGTGGCAGCGACGGATGCCTCGGCGCAATGGCTCGCGAGCTCGACGGACGGCACCCGCTTCACGCTGTTGAACGCCGCCCGTGAGCGCGTGCTCGACGTGTCGGGCCAGTCGACCTCTGCGGGTGCCACGGTCGGACTCTGGCAGTCGAACGGCGGGGCGAACCAGCAGTTCACGTTCGACATCCCCGAGACCGAGGACGGCGGGGACTTCCCCGAGGCGACCCTCTCGGAGCTCGTCGCGCACGACTTCACCCTGTACTTCGCGAACAGCGGCGCGGTCACCACCGACGCCGTCGCCGAGAGCGATCGCCTGGGGCTCTACCAGACCCGCTCCGACCAGGCGTTCGGCGCCGACGCCGCGACCGGCGCGAGCTGGGGCTACGTCTCGAGCGGAACGTCGAACCCCGTCCGGGGCAACTCGAGCACCTCGACCGCACGGACCGACACGATCCTCGTCGATCAGGAGCCGGCCGGTGCGACACTCGCGAACCGCGAGGTCGGCTACGGCTTCGACCTGCCCGACGGCGACTACGAGCTCACCTTCGGCTTCGACATGCCGTCCGGCTGGGCGGCACGCGCGGTCGAGCTGCGCGCCGAGGGCCAGACGCTCGCGAGCGTCACCGCCGGCGACTCCCTGCTCGAGCGCACGTTCCCGGTGACCGTGAGCGACGGGCGACTGGATGTCTCGGTGCACAGCGCCTCGGGGCGCACGAACGCCTTCCTCGACCCCGCGGTGAACTACGTGCTGGTCAAGGCGCCCGCCGTCTGGGGCACCGAGGTGCTCGCAGAGAAGCTCGCGCAGTCCGAGGCATCCGACGGGATCGACTACACCGACTCGAGCCTGGAGGAGCTCGTCGCAGCGCGCGCCGAGGCGCAGGAGCTCGTCGACGCGGACTCGACCGACGTCGAAGCGATCGAGGCGGCCTACGACCGGCTCAAGGCGGCGTTCGAGGACCTGCTCGAGGCGATCCCCGCGTACACGAGCTTCCGGCCCGGACAGGAGTGGCGTGACACGAGCGGCAAGCTCATCCAGGCCCACGGCGGACAGGTCGTGCCGTCGACCGACGACGAGGGCGAGACGATCTACTACCTCTACGGCGAGGACCGCACGAACGGCTACCACTCGGCGCCCGGCGTGCACGTCTACAGCTCGTACGACCTCTACAACTGGACCGACCGCGGCCTCGCCCTGCGGGCCCTCTCGTCGAAGGCCCAGTTCGACGAGCCGTACTTCGACGCGCTCTACGGCGACTACAGCCAGGCCCAGCAGGACGCCGTCTATCGCGACCTCGGCACGGTGCCCGTCGCCGGCGTGACGCCGCCGATCATCGAGCGACCGAAGGTGATCCACAACGAGGCCACCGGCAAGTGGGTCATGTGGGCGCACATGGACGGACCCAGCGAGACCTCGACCGCGCAGTACGCGAAGGCCAGGGCCGGCGTCGCAGTGGCCGACTCGCCCTTCGGTCCGTTCCGGTACATCGACAGCTTCGCGCTGAACTCGTCGCCCGACGGATGGGGGGACCCGGGCATGGCCCGGGACATGAACCTCTTCGTCGACGACGACGGCACCGGGTACATCATCTACTCGAGCGAGGACAACGCGACGATGTACATCTCGAAGCTCGACGCCGAGTACACCGCGCTCGCGACGCCGGCCGACGAGGCCGTGGAAGGCGTCGACTTCAACCGCATCTTCGCCGGGAAGTCCCGCGAGGCCCCGGCCCTCTTCAAGCACGACGACCGGTACTTCCTGCTCACCTCGGGCACGAGCGGCTGGTCGCCGAATCCCACGCGGTATGCGAGCACGACCGACATCATGGGCGACTGGACCGAGATCGGCGACCCGTTCCCGTGGTGGGCGCAGTCGAACTCGTGGAACACCCAGCCGACCTCGGTGATCCCGGTCGACCGCGAGCACGGCAAGTACATCTACATGGGCGACCGCTGGAACGGCGGCTCCGACTCGGCGCTCGCGAGCGCACCGCTGGTCTGGCTGCCGCTCAGCCTCGGCGAGGGCGGCGACACGCTGTCGGTCGAGGTGTACGACGAGTGGACCCTCGACCAGCTCGACGGATGGTCGGCGTGGGAGGTCTCCGGAGTGCCGGCGAGCGTGAAGCTCGGGGAGCCGCTCGACGTACCCACCGTGACGGTCACGACGAACGGCGAGACGACGACGCAGCCCGTCACGTGGGCCTTCGACGGCTCCTTCGACCTGCCGGGCACCGTCACTGCGACGGGCACGCTGCCCGACCTCGGCGGTCGGACCTTCACCCGAACGGTCACCGTCGTTCCCGAGAACGTCCGGTACGCGGTGAACGCGGGCGGACAGCGTACGGCCGACTGGCAGACGCTCGTCGACACCGCCGCCGAGCAGGCGCCGCTGCTGAACAGCCGGCCCGACCAGAAGTACGGGGTCGACGCGGGCACGAGCGCGGCCTGGGGCTACCTGGGCGACCAGAACGCGGTGTCGACGCAGAGCGACACGATGTTCGGCACGCTGCGCTACGCGACCGAGGGCGCAGACCTCGCCTACCGCTTCGACGGGCTCGAGCCGGGAACGTACACCGTGTACGCCGGATACTCCGACCCGTGGGCGCAATGGGACGACCGCGGTGCGAAGGTCACCGTGAACGGCGTGGTCGTCGAAGCCGACCACGACTTCGACGCGACGAACCAGACCGCGGCCTACGCGGGAGTGGTGGTCGGCGAAGACGGTCGGGTCGACGTCTCGCTGAGCCCGACGCGCGGCCCCGACGTGCAGCTGAGCTGGCTCATCATCACGTCGGACGCGGCCCCCGAGCCGCCGCTGGACGTGACGGCGACGGCGAGCACGAGGTGCGTGGCGAAGAAGGTCGTCGTGACCGCGACGCTGGCCAACGCGACGGAGGTGCCCGTCAGGGTGGCGTTCGCGTCGGCGTACGGCCAGAAGACGGTCGCCGCGGTCGCGCCCGGCAAGAACACCGCCGCCGCCTTCACGACCCGGCAGGCGAGCGTGTCGGCCGGCGTCGTCACCGTGACGGTCGAGGCGGTCATCGACGGGCGGACGGTGACGCACACCGCGGATGCCGCGTACAGCGGGGTCTCGTGCGAGTGATGCAGACCGGCCGGACCCGCCTGAACCGAACACGATATGAGACGAGGAGCACGAGGATGAGGAACGCGAGAACCACGGCGCGAGTCGGGGCGGTCTGCCTCGGCACGGCGATGCTGGTCGGCATCGCCGGAGTGGCGGCCGCCGAGGAGCAGTACGGCGACGGGACGGTCGACATCGGCGTCGAGATCGCCGAGCTCGCCGAACCCGGCGTGCTGGCCATGACGGTCGCGAACACCGCGACGACGCTCACCGAGCACGGTTCGACGGCCACCCAGCGCCAGTTCGTCGGCCAGTTGCCGACCGTCACCGTGACCGACACCCGAACGGCTGAGGAGATCCCGGCGGGGGCGGGCTGGTACGTGCTCGGAACCTCGAGCGACTTCGTCGGCGACGCCGGGCAGCCGGCGATCGGGGCAGGGCACCTCGGCTGGGCGCCGCACCTGATCGACGGTGGCGATGCCGGGCTGGTCGCCGAGGGCGACGTCGTCGACACGGTGATGGACGAGGACGACCCGGATGCCTCGGCGCCCTTCGGCCTCGTCGACCAGGAGTTGCTCGCCCTCGCGATCGACTCGGGGGCCATCGCGCCCGAAGGGCAGTGGTCGGCGAACGCCGACCTGTTCCTGCGGACCCCGGCGGACGTCGCGCCCGGCGGGTACACGGCCACGATGACCCTCTCGCTGTTCGAGTAGGACCGACCGTGCACCGCCGCACCGTCCTCCGATCCGCTGCCGTGATCGCCGCGGTCACGGCGGCGATCGCGACCGTGCCGGTGTTCGCACCGGCGGCCGCGCACGCGGAGGACGGGGCCTCGGCCGTCACCTGGTCGGTCGCCCCGGCGGACGAGCATGGCGCCGACGGGCGGGCCGGGGTCGACCTCGAACTCGACCCCGGCGCGACCGCGACCGAGCGGCTCGTGGTGCGCAACCTCGGCGAGGAGGAAGTACGGTTCTCGCTCACGGCCGCAGACGGGTACCTCACCCCGGCGGGGCGGTTCAACATGCTCCCGTCGGATCAGGCGTCGGTCGATGCCGGCAGCTGGATCTCGCTCGCCCCCGAGGTCGTGGTGCCGGCCGGCGGGAGCTCCGTGGTGCCCTTCACCGTGACGGTGCCCGAAGACGCCACGCCTGGGAACCACGCCGCCGGCGTCGCCGCGTCGATCACGGCGCTCTCGAGCGGTGACGGGGCGAGGGTCGGCGTCGAGAGTCGGGTCGGCTTGCGTGTGACGACCCGCGTCACGGGCGAGATCGCGCCGGGACTCGCGGTCGTCGGCGACGGCGGATACCGCCTCTCGTGGAACCCGTTCGCGCCCGGCTCGGTCGAGGTCGTCGCGCAGCTCGAGAACACGGGCAACGTGCGGCTCGCGGTCGAACCGTCGCTCGCCACGGGCGGCCGAAGCATTCCGGCGACCGGCCTGGAGCCCGGGCGGACCGTGGAACTCCTGCCGGGTGACCGGAGAACCGTGAGCTTCACGGTGCCAGGTGCCTGGCCGCTCGGGCCGATCACGCTGCCGGTGACCGCGGAGGCGACGACGGTCGGGCCGAACGGAGCCGGCGCCGCACTGGCACCGGTCGTTCGGACGGTGACGGTCTGGGCGCTGCCGATTGCGCAGCTCGCCGCGCTGCTGGCGCTCGTGCTCATCGCCCTCGGCGCGGCGGCCGGTCGCAGCCGCAGGTCGAAGCGGGTCGAGCAGCTCGTCTCCGCAGCGCGCGAGGCCGGGCGCCGCGAGGTGGTCGGCGCGGGCGGGCCGACGTGAACCGGCCGACGTGAACGGGCCGATGTGAACCGGCCCTCGGCCGACCGGCTCGGCGGCGCCGTGCGCCTGAGGCTCAGCCGCGCAGCGCGAGCGTGAACGGCAGCACCGAAGAGGCGCCCGCCAGGCGCAGCTCGCGGGCGGCGACGGTGAGCGACCAGCGGCTGTCTGCGAGGTCGTCGACGAGCAGCACGCCCCCGGCGGGCAGGTCGAGCCGGTCAGCCGCGAACCTCTGCCAGACGCCCGCGAGCCGGAACGCGCTGTTGCCACCGGGCTGCCCGCTCGGGCCGCCGTTCACGAGGGTGAGCTCGCCGACGTAGGGCAGGCGCCCGATGCGGGCGAGGCCCTCGGCGAGCGTGCGCACGAGCTCGGGGTGCGAGCGCGACGGCATCGAGACGACCGCGACCGGCCGTTCGGCCCAGCCCCAGTCGGCGAGCACGCGCACGCACGCGTCGAGCATCTGCGGGGTGACGGGCCGGTCTGGCGCCCCGGAGGCGAACACCTCGCGCAACGTGCCACCCCAGCCGAGGTCGGTCAGGCGGGCGAGCGCTCGCCCCTCGTCTGCCTGCTCGGTCGGCGCGATGCGGCCCTTGACCGGCACGCCGAGTCGATCGGCGCCGGTCGGCCAGGCCTTGCGGGGCTCGATCGGCACGCCGACGCGGTCGAGGGCCCCGGATGCCGCGGCCGCCGCATCGCCGTCGACGTCGCCGGGGAACCAGACCCCGGCGCAGTTGTCGCAGCGGCCGCACGGCGAGGCGGTCTCGTCGTCGAGGGAGCGCTGCAGGAAGGCCATGCGGCACCCGTCGGTCTGCTCGTACTCGACCATGTGCTGCTGCTCGGCCTCGCGCTCGGCGGCGATGCGCGCGTACCGCTCGGCGTCGTAGCTCCACGGCTCGCCCGTGGCGATCCACCCGCCCGAGACGCGGCGCACGGCGCCGTCGACGTCGAGCACCTTGAGCAGCAGCTCGAGCGGCGTGCGCCGGATGTCGACGCGGGCCTCGAGCGCGGGCGTGGAGAGCGGCACATCGGAGAGCTCGTCGATGACCCGGCGCGCTCGATCCTCATCGGGCATCGAGGCGGTCGCGAAGTAGTGCCAGATCGCGCGATCTTCGGAACCGGGCAGGAGCAG
Organism: Agromyces sp. CF514; assembly: GCF_900113185.1. Taxonomy (NCBI): domain Bacteria; kingdom Bacillati; phylum Actinomycetota; class Actinomycetes; order Micrococcales; family Microbacteriaceae; genus Agromyces; species Agromyces sp. CF514. The sequence continues at coordinate 87,943 of NZ_FOZD01000002.1, forward strand.
CACGTCGGCGCTCTCGCTCGCACGGCCGGCGCGGCCGACCTGCTGGTAGTACGCAACGGGCGACGAGGGGGCGCCGACATGCAGCACGAAGCCGAGGTCGGGCTTGTCGAACCCCATGCCGAGCGCGCTCGTGGCGACGAGCGCCTTGACCTCGTTGCGCTTGAGCAGGCCCTCGGACTCCTCGCGCTCGTCGGGGTCGGTCTGGCCGGTGTAGGCGCGCACGTCGTGGCCGCGCTCGCGCAGCACGCGGGCGATGTCGGTCGCCGCCGAGACCGTGAGCGTGTAGATGATGCCCGACCCCGGAAGGTCGTCGAGGTGGCTCAGCAGCCAGCCGAGCCGGCTCTCGGAATCGGGCAGCCGCAGCACCCCGAGCCGCAGCGACGTGCGCGCGAGCGGCCCGCGGATCGTGAGCACCCCCTCGCCCTGGTCGCCGCCTGGGTCGCCGACGGTCGCGCCCAGCTGTTCCGCGACATCCGCCACGACCCGGCTGTTCGCGGTCGCCGTGGTCGCGAGCACGGGCACCGATGCCGGCATCTGCGCGATGAGGTCGCGCAGGCGCCGGTAGTCGGGCCTGAAGTCGTGCCCCCAGTCGCTGATGCAGTGCGCCTCGTCGACGACGAGCATGCCCATGCGCCGCACGAGGGTCGGCAGTTGCTGCTCGCGGAACGAGGGGTTGTTGAGGCGCTCGGGCGAGACGAGCAGGACGTCGACCTCGTCGGCGTCGAGTCGGGCGAGCACGTCGGCCCACTCGTGGGCGTTGGTCGAGTTGATGGCCACGGCGCGCACGCCTGCCCGTTCGGCGGCCGCGATCTGGTCGCGCATGAGGGCGAGCAGCGGCGAGACGAGCACGGTCGGCCCGGCGCCCTCACGCCTGAGGAGCAGGGTCGCGACGAAGTACACGGCCGACTTGCCCCACCCGGTGCGTTGCACGACGAGCGCGCGCCGGCGCCCCTCGACGAGCGCGCGGATCGCCTCGAACTGCCCGTCGTGGAAGACCGCGTCGTCGCGCCCGACGAGCTCGCGCAGGGCTCCGAGCGCCGCGTCGTGGAGCGCCGAACCGTCGGGCCCCGCATCGGGGGAGGCGGGTGCGGCGGCGTCGGGGGCTTCGGTCACCGTCCCACTCTGGCGGATGCCGCCGACACCCGCACCCGCGATGACGGGCCCGCCCGCGGCATCCGGCTCGGAGTGCCCCATGTTCGGGGACGTTGCCGGCGGTGACCGGGGAGCGTAGATTGCGCGCGCATCCCTGCAACGCGTATCGATCCCGTGCGGCGCGACCCGACCGCGCGGGTCAGCGGAAGGACGTGCCATGCCGAGCCATCGCCGGATCCGGAACATGCTGGGAGCGACCGCCGCGGCGGTCGCGCTCGTCGCGGGAAGCCTCATCGGCGCCGCGGGTGCACAGGCGGCCGCACCCCCGCCGCCTTCGATCGCGGCGCTCGGCGACTCGATCTCGCAGGCGTACGACGCGTGCGGGTACCGGGCGTGTCCGACCTACAGCTGGTCGACCGGCAGCGTCTCCTCGGTGAACTCGCACGCGTCGCGGCTCAGGGCGCTCGGCGCGACGGGCCTCGTCGTGACCAACAACTCGGTCGTGTCGGTGAAGGCCGCCGGCCTCCCGGCCCAGGCGCAGGCCGCCGTGACGCAGAAGGCGCAGTACGTGACCGTGCAGATCGGCGCGAACGACGCGTGCACGCCGACGGTCGCCGAGATGACACCGACCGCGGCGTACGAGGCGTCGGTGCTCGCCGCCGTCACGACGATCAACCAGGGCACGCCGACCGCGAAGATCTTCGTCGCGAGCGTGCCGAACCTCAAGCGCATGTGGGAGGTCAGCAAGTCCAAGGGGGGCGCGAGGCTCATCTGGGCGGCGGCGCGCATCTGCCAGTCGATGCTCGTGAGGCCGACCAGCACGACGGCGGCCGACAACGCCCGTCGCGATCAGGTGCAGGCGAGGGTGAACGAGTACAACGCGGCCCTCGCACGGGTCTGCACGCCCGCCCGCAACTGCACGTTCGACAACAACGCCGTCGCGAACTACGTGTTCGCGGCGAGCCAGATCTCGACGCTCGACTACTTCCACCCGAGCATCGCCGGGCAGGCGAAGCTCGCCGAGATCACCTGGCCGCTGACGCCGTACGGGGCTCCCTGAGCCGGGCCGGTCGCGACACGGCGGGTGGCCGTTCGCGGCGTTCGCGCGCCGACCCGCTGAGGCACCTCAGGGACGGCGGATGCCGGTGGCATCCGCCTCGCCCGAATTAAGGCGGTTGCCCGATACCCGTCGGGTACCTCAGCGACGAACGTCGACTCCAGACGAACAGGGAGTCGACATGATGATCTCGGAACTGAGCTACCTGCACCTGCAGCATGCGGAGGAGGTGCGCATCTCCGCGGAGCTCGAGCGTCGCCGCGAGCAGCAGGAGCGCGACCTCGACGACGACGCCTTCGCCGAGCTGGCACGCGGGCGGGGTGCAGGGCGCGGCTGGTGGGCCTCGGTGCTCCACCCGCACGTGCGCCGGGCGGCAGCGGGCCCGTCGCGCGAGCACGCGCGAGCCGCCTGACGAGCACCGACGACCCGAGGCCCGCATCGACCGCGATGCGGGCCTCGGCGTGCCCGGTCCATCGGATCCGGGTCCCCACATCGTGTCACCCGTTCGGGTTGCGTCGGGGCGAGCCCGTGCGTACCCTCAATTCCTAACCGAACAATCGGTCAGGAAGTCGGGCAGGGTTGCCGACGATGGCCGTCGGTCCCCATCCCACGCCAGAACAACGGAGTTCGCATGTCGACCGATGTCAGAGAGAGCACGAAGACCGGGCGGATGCCCGCAGAGGAACGACGGGTGCTGGCCGGCACCCTCGTCGGCACCTCGATCGAGTGGTACGACTTCTTCATCTACGCGCAGGCCGCCGGGCTCGTGCTCGCGCCCCTCTTCCTCGCGCCGGTGGCCGAGTCGAACCCGGGTCTGGCCCAGGTGCTCTCGCTCGCCACGATCGGCATCTCGTTCCTGTTCCGCCCGCTCGGGGCGATCGTCGCCGGCTACCTCGGCGACAAGCTCGGCCGCAAGAAGATGCTCGTCTTCACGCTCATCATGATGGGGCTCTCGACGGCGCTCATCGGCTTCCTGCCGACGTACGCGGCGATCGGCATCGCCGCTCCCATCCTGCTGATCCTGCTCCGCATCCTGCAGGGCTTCTCGGCGGGCGGCGAATGGGGCGGCGCCGCGCTGATGGCCGTCGAGCACGCACCGAACGGCCGCCGCGGGTTCTTCGGCGCGTTCCCACAGATCGGCGTGCCGGTCGGCATGATCCTCGCCACGTTCACCCTGTGGGTGCTCACGAGCTCGATGTCGCCCGAGGCGTTCATGGAGTGGGGTTGGCGCATCCCGTTCCTGCTCTCGATCGTGCTCATCGTCGTCGGCTACGCGATCCGCCGCGCGGTCGAGGAGAGCCCGGTCTTCGAGGAACTGCTGAAGCGCCGCAAGGAGTCCTCGACCCCGCTGCGCGAGCTCTTCCGGCACAACACGAAGCAGGTCGTGCTCACCGCCGTCATCTTCATCGCGAACAACGCGGCCGGCTACCTGCTCATCGCATACTTCGCCACCTACGCCGTGACGGCGCTCGGCATGGATCGACCGAGCGTGCTGCTCGCGACGACGTTCGCCTCGTTCGGCTGGCTGATCTTCACCCTCTTCGGCGGGCGCATCTCCGATCGCCTCGGTCGCGTGCGCACGTTCCAGATCGGGTACGTGTTCCTCGCCCTGTGGGCGATCCCGATGTGGTTCCTCATCGACACGGGCGAGATCGCCTGGTACTTCGTCGCGCTGTTCGTGATGACGTTCGGCCTCGGCCTGTCGTACGGCCCCCAGGCCGCCCTGTACGCCGAGATGTTCCCGGCGAAGGTGCGGTACTCGGGCGTCTCGATCGGGTACGCGCTCGGCGCGATCCTCGGCGGCGCGTTCGCGCCCATGATCGCCGAGGCCCTGCTCAACTCGACCGGCCAGTCCTGGACCATCGGCCTGTACATCGCGATCGCCAGCGTGATCTCGCTCATCGGCGTCTCGCTCGTGAAGGAGACGAAGGGCCGCGACCTGCTCGAGTGAGCTGCCGGTTCGCGCGTTCTCGGCGCGCTCTCGGCGCGCTGGAGCGAGCGGATGCCGCCGACACGCGGATGCCCCGGGCGAGCCCTCGCCCGGGGCATCCGTCGTCTGCGGCGAGGTCGGATCGTCGCACGTGTGGCCAGGACCCGGATCGCCGTGCCATAATTACTTCCTGAACGGTCGGTCACTAATTCCGACCCGACGATGACGTCAGGAGACACGCATGCCGGAGGCCTACCTCGTCGGAGGCGTGCGCACGCCAGTGGGCCGATACGGCGGTGCGCTCGCGAGCGTGCGACCCGACGACCTCGCCGCGCTGGTGGTCGGCGAGGCCGTGCGCCGAGCCGGCCTCGACCGTGCGACGCTCGACGCCGGCGTGATCGACGAGGTGATCCTCGGCGCGGCCAACCAGGCCGGTGAGGACAACCGCAACGTCGCCCGCATGGCCGTGCTGCTCGCGGGCCTGCCCGATTCGACTCCCGGCATCACGGTGAACCGCCTGTGCGCCTCGGGCATGTCGGCGATCACCATGGCCGCCCAGGCGATCCGCGCGGGCGATGCCGACCTCGTCGTCGCCGGCGGCGTCGAGTCGATGACCAGGGCGCCATGGGTGCAGGCCAAGCCCGACAAGGCCTGGGCGAAGCCCGGCGCCGCCTACGACACCTCGATCGGCTGGCGGTTCCCCAACCCCCGCCTGCTCGCGCGCGACAAGGCCACCTTCTCGATGCCCGAGACGGCCGAAGAGGTCGCGAGGGTCGACGGCATCTCCCGCGAGGCGGCAGATGCGTTCGCGCTGCGCTCGCAACAGCGGGCGGCCGCGGCCATCGCCGCAGGGCGCTTCGAAGCCGAGATCGTGGGCGTGCCGCTCGCCCGCGGCGGCGAGGTGCTCGTCGACGAGGGCCCGCGCCCCGAGACGACGCTCGAGGTGCTCGCCGGACTGCGGCCCGTCGTCGCCGGCGGATCCGTCGTGACCGCAGGCAACTCCAGCGCGCTCAACGACGGCGCCTCGGCGATCGTCGTCGCCAGCGCCGAGGCCGTCGAGCGCTACGGGCTCGTCCCGCGTGCACGCGTGGTGGTCGGCGCATCCGCCGGCATCGCCCCCGAGATCATGGGGCTCGGCCCGGTGCCCGCCACCGAGAAGGCCCTCGCCCGCGCCGGACTCGGCGTCGACGACCTCGGCTCGATCGAGCTCAACGAGGCGTTCGCCACGCAGTCGCTCGCCTCGATGCAGCGCCTCGGCCTCGACCCCGAGCGGGTCAACGTCGACGGCGGGGCGATCGCGCTGGGGCATCCGCTCGGCTCGTCGGGCTCCCGCCTCGTCGTGACCCTGCTCGGCCGCATGGAACGCGAGCGCTCGCGCTACGGCCTCGCGACCATGTGCGTCGGCGTCGGCCAGGGCTCGGCCCTCATCGTGGAGTGCCTGTCATGACGGATGCCGCGACGACCCCCGACCCGACCGACTCGGCCCTGCGCGACTCGCCCCTGCGCGTCGAACGCCTGCCCGACCGCGTGGTCGCGACCCTCGACCGGCCGGGCGTGCGCAACGCGATCGACCAGCGCACGATCGACGCGCTGCACCTGCTGTGCGCCGAGCTCGAGGCGATCCCGCGCATCCTGATCCTCACGGGCGCGGGCGGCGTCTTCGCCTCGGGCGCCGACATCGGCGAACTTCGCGATCGCGGCGCCGACGACGCGCGGATGGGCATCAACGCGAACGCGTTCGTGCGGGTGAGCGAACTGCCGATGCCCGTGATCGCGGCCCTCGACGGCTACGCGCTCGGCGGCGGCGCCGAGCTGGCCTACGCCGCCGACATCCGCATCGCGACTCCGTCGCTCAGGATCGGCAACCCCGAGACCGGACTCGGCATCCTCGCCGCGGCGGGAGCGAGCTGGCGGCTGAAGGAGATCGTCGGCGACGCACGCGCGGCCGAACTGCTGCTCACGGGCCGCACGGTCGAAGCCGACGAGGCCCTGGCCATCGGACTCGTGAGCTCGCTGCACCCGTCGGAGTCCCTGCTCGACGCGGCGCACGCCGTCGCCGATCGCATCGCCCGCAACGACCGCGACGCGACCATCGCGACCAAGCGGGTCTTCCGGGCGCCGCGCGCGGCCCACCCCGCCGTCGACCTCGAGGCCCAGGCGGTGCTGTTCGAGAGCCCCGAGAAGTTCCGACGCATGACCGAGTTCCTCGAACGGAGACGGAAATGAGCCACGAGACGGTGGATGGCCGTACGGCCACCGGTGCGCCCTCCGACGTCGGCGTGCTCGGCGGCGGGCGCATGGGCGCGGGCATCGCGCACGCGTTCCTGCTCGCCGGTTCGCGCGTGACCGTCGTCGAACGCGATGCGGATGCCGCGGCCGCGGCGTCGACGCGCGTGCTCGACTCCGTCGCGGCATCCGTCGCCCGCGGCACCGCCGACCAGGGTGCCGAGGCGATCGGCGCGCGCTTCGCCACGAGCACCGACGTCTCTGCGTTCTCGCGGTGCGGGCTCGTGGTCGAGGCCGTGCCCGAGCACCTCGAACTCAAGATCGACGCGCTGACCCGCGTCGAAGCGGTGCTGGCCGACGACGCCGTGCTCGCCTCGAACACCTCGTCGATCTCGATCGACGAGCTCGCGGCGCTGCTCGAGCGTCCGTCGCGGTTCCTCGGCATGCACTTCTTCAATCCCGTGCCCGCGTCGACCCTCGTCGAGATCGTGCGCGGCGGCGCCACCGACCGCCAGCTCGTCGACGAGGCGCGCGAATGGGTGCACGCCATCGGCAAGACGCCGATCGTCGTGGCCGATGCCCCGGGGTTCGCGTCGTCGCGCCTCGGGGTGGCGATCGGCCTCGAGGCGATCCGCATGCTCGAGGACGGCGTCGCGTCGGCGCAGGACATCGACCTCGCCATGACGCTCGGCTACAAGCATCCGGTCGGACCGCTGCGCCTGACCGACCTCGTCGGCCTCGACGTGCGACTCGGCATCGCCGACTACCTCGCCGCGAACCTCGGCGACCGCTTCACCCCGCCCACCCTCATGCGCCGCATGGTCGCCGAGGGCAAGCTCGGCCGCAAGACGGGCGAGGGCTTCTACGTGTGGGACACCGAATGACCCTCGCCCGCGAACCGGACCGCGATCCGTCGATCCTCGCCCTTCCGAAGGCGCCCTGGGACGAAGGTCGACGGATCGACGATCAGGTGAGGGCGAGATGACGACGAAGACGATGATGAACGCGACACGAACGGGAGATGCGCGCATGAGGTACGAGATCCTGCCGAGCTACGTGAACGGCGGCTGGTGGACTCCGGATGCCGCGGGCATGACAGCCGGCGACGCATCGAGCAGCGCGACGGAGGTGCGCGACGCCTCGACGGGCGAGGTCGTCGCGCGCGTCTCGACCGAGGGCCTCGACCTCGCCGCCGCGCTCGAGTACGCCCGCACGGTCGGGCAGCGCTCGCTCGGCGAGCTGACCTTCCACCAGCGTGCGGTGCTGCTCAAGCAGATGGCCCTCGCCCTCACCGAGCGCAAGCAGGAGCTGTACGAGCTCTCGAGCCGCACGGGCGCGACGAAGCAGGACTCGTGGGTCGACATCGACGGCGGCATCGGCGTGCTGTTCACGTACTCGTCGAAGGGTCGGCGCGAGCTGCCCAACTCGCAGGTCTACGTCGACGGCGGCGTCGAGCAGCTCTCGAAGGACGGCTCGTTCCTCGGCCGCCACATCTTCACGCGCCTGCCGGGCGTGGCGGTGCAGATCAATGCCTTCAACTTCCCGGTGTGGGGCTCGCTCGAGAAGTTCGCACCAGCGTTCCTCGCGGGCGTGCCCTCGCTGGTCAAGCCCGCGACGCCGACCGGATACCTCGCCGAGGCGTTCGTGCGGATCCTCGTCGAGTCGGGGCTGCTGCCCGACGGCTCGCTCCAGCTCGTCTCGGGCAGCGTGCCCGACCTGTTCGACCACCTGCGCCTCGGCGACCTGGTCGCGTTCACGGGGTCGGCGTCGACCGCCGAGCGCCTGCGCGCGAACGACTCCGTGCAGACCGGCGGCGTGCGGTTCACGAGCGAGACGGACTCGATCAACGCCTCCGTGCTCGGCCCCGACGCCGTCGCGGGCACGCCCGAGTTCGACGCGTACGTCAAGCAGCTCGTCGCCGAGATGACGACGAAGGCCGGGCAGAAGTGCACCGCCATCCGCCGGGCGGTCGTGCCCGCGGCATCCGTCGACGGCGTGATCGAGGCCGTGCGCGCGCGCATCGCCGAACGCGTCGTGGTTGGCGACCCCCGCGCCGAGGGCGTGACCATGGGCCCGCTCGCGAGCCTCGAGCAGCGCGACGAGGTGCTGCGCCAGGTTCGACGGCTCGCCGATGCGGGCGGCGAGGTGGTCATCGGCTCGACCGACGAGGCCCCCACCGTGACGCTCGCCGACGGGTCGACCGGCACCGCCGTCGACGGCGCCTTCGTCGCGCCCGTGCTGCTGAGATTCGCGGATGCCGCGAGCGACGCCCTGCACGAGGTCGAGGCGTTCGGCCCGGTCAGCTCGATCGTCGGCTACGACACCGTCGACGAGGCCGTGCGTCTCGTCGCCCGCGGCGGGGGATCGCTCGTCACGAGCGTCGCCACGCACGACCCCGGGGTCGCGGTTGCCCTCGCCACGGGCATCGCCGCGTACAACGGACGACTGCTGCTGCTCGACCGCGACGACGCACGCACCTCGACGGGACACGGATCGCCGCTGCCGAACCTCGTGCACGGCGGCCCCGGCCGGGCCGGCGGCGGCGAGGAGCTCGGCGGCATCCGTGCGGTCCTGCACCACATGCAGCGCACCGCGGTGCAGGGCTCGCCCGAGATGCTCACCGCCCTCACCGGCGTCTGGCACGCGGGCGCCGCCGCCACGCCGTACGCCGAGGCCGGCGAGGCGCACCCGTTCCGCAAGTCGCTCGCCGAACTGCGCATCGGCGATCAGGTCGTCTCGGGCTCGCGCACCGTGACCCTCGACGACATCGAGACCTTCGCCCACTTCACGGGCGACACGTTCTACGCCCACATGGACGAGGCCGCGGCATCCGCGAACCCGTTCTTCCCCGGCCGGGTCGCGCACGGCTACCTGCTCGTGTCCTGGGCCGCCGGCCTCTTCGTCGATGCCGCACCCGGTCCGGTGCTCGCGAACTCGGGCCTCGAGAACCTGCGGTTCGTCACGCCCGTGTCGCCGGGCGACGCGATCCGCGTGGAGCTCACGGCCAAGCAGATCACCCCGCGCGAGACCGACGAGTACGGCGAGGTGCGGTGGGACGCGGTGCTGAAGAACCAGCACGACGAGCTCGTGGCGCAGTACGACGTGCTGACGCTCGTGGCGAAGGAGCTCGCGCCGGTTCCCGCGACCATCGGGTGAACGGACGCGTCGCGATGCCGTGGGCATCGCCCCGGTCAGTCGACCGGCTGCTCCGTCGCGGACGCCGCCTGGATGTCCGCGACGAACCGTGCGGCGAGGTAGGCGTAGCCGGAGTCGTTCAGGTGAAGGCCGTCGCCGAGGTCGAGCAGGTCGGTGTTCGACGCGGTGATCCACGCCAGGGGACTCGAGGGGTCGACGAAGACGACGCCGGATGCCTCGGCCGCCTGCCTGATCGTCGAGAGGTGCACGAGGTGCGAGGTGCCGCCGCCGAGCGGTTCCGCCGGGCCGAAGACGACGATGACCGCGCCCGGCCAGTGGGCGCGCACGCTGTCGATCGTCTTCCGGACCGCCGTGTACTCGGCGGTCGAGTCGGCCGCGATGTCGTTCAGGCCTCCCTGCAGCACGACCACGTCGTAGTCGACGCCGGATTCGGCGAGACCGGGGATGCGCTGCACGAAGGAGCGTCCGGTGCGCTTGTCGGTCGAGACGTCCTTGATGTAGCCGGTGCCGCCGACCCCGTCGAGCGTCGCCTGCCAGCCGAGCGAGGCGGCCGCGATGCGCGCCCAGTTCGCCGCCGGCTTCTTGGTGCCGTACCCCTCGGTGAACGAGTCGCCGACGAAGAGCGCCCGCGGCGTCACCGGGAGGCCGGCCAGGGTGGGACGGATCGGCGACGCGGTCGGCGCCACGGTCTCGGAGGGAAGGGCCGTGGGCGTCGGCCGCTCCGAGGCCCCGGGGTTCTCGAAGGTGCCGGGATCGGCCGAGTTCGAGGCCAGGGCGACCGGAACGGCGACGAGCGCGGCGCAGGTGAGCACACCGGTGGCCGCGAGTGTCGGCCACCGGAGTCGTGAGATCCATCGCTGTTCCCGCGCGGTCGGCATGCCGAGATCGTATCCGTGAGAGCTGTGTGGAGTCTTGCCCGGCTGGGGCGGGCTAAAATGCTGCCTCGTCCCTCGATGCGGAATCCTGCGCCATCGACGAGTCCCCCAACCCACCGAGGTCCCATGTCTCCCCGTTTCCGCCTGCGCTCGCTCGACGGGCTGCGAGGTCTCGCGGCAGTGATCGTGCTCGTGCACCATGCGCTGCTCGTGATCCCTGCGCTCGCCGCGCCGTACTACGGGCAGACGGTCCAGCCCGGGCTCCCATGGCTGCTCGTGCACACGCCGCTGCACCTGCTCTGGGCGGGAACCGAGGCGGTCTACCTGTTCTTCATCCTGTCGGGGCTCGTCCTGACACTGGCCGCGCGATCGGCCTCGTTCACGTGGACCTCGTACTTCCCGTCGCGGATCGTGCGACTGTACGTGCCGGTCATCGCCGCCGTGCTCCTCGCCGCCGTCGTCATCGCGGTGTTCCCCCGCACGTCCGACACGCAGAGCGCCTGGCTGCTGGCGCGTCCCACCGCGTATCCGGTCCGGTCGATGCTCACCGACATCGTGCTCATCGACGGCGTCAGCCGATCGGTGAGCCCGCTCTGGTCGCTGACGTGGGAGGTGCTGTTCTCGCTGCTGCTGCCGGTGTACATCGTGGTGGCCCGTCGCCTGCCCGTGCTGCTGCAGATCGTGATCGCGATCGCGGCCTCCACCGTCGGATTCATGTTCACCATCGGCGCCCTGCAGTACCTGCCGATGTTCGCGATCGGCGTGGCGCTGGCATCCGGCTGGCAGCGCATCGACACCGCCGCACGCCGGCTCACGGGCGTGTGGGGTGCGCTGGCCTGGACCGCCGTCATCGTGGTCGCCTCGCTCATGACGATCTCGTACTGGCTGCTGCTGCCGATCACGGGTGGGCAGACGCGCATGATCGCGCTGCCGACGTCACTCGTCGGCATCACGATGCTGATCGTCGCGGCGGTGCACGCGCCCCTGCTGCGCGCCATCCTCTCGACCAGGGTGCTGGTCTTCCTCGGCACGATCTCGTTCAGCCTCTACCTCGTGCACGAACCGATCGTCATCGCGATCGGCAACATGGTGCCGCACGCCTCCCTGACGTTGGTGCTCGCCGCCCCGATCTCCCTCGCCGTGGCCGTAGCGTTCTACTACGCCATCGAGCGCCCGGCGCACCGCCTGGCCCAGCGGGTGCGCCGTGCCGCCGACCGCGACGAATCCGCATTCGCCGAGAACGGGCTGGTGGTCTCCGGCCCGGAAGCGCGCGTCGAGGCCGACGCGCCGCGCCGCTCCGCTCCTTGACCGCGCGCGGCCCGTCGTCCACGCTGAGCACATGAGCCAATCGCCAACAGGCAGGGTCCGCGGCGCGGCCTTCTGGATCTGCTACGCCGTCACGCTGATCAGCGCGATCACGAGCATCACGTTCGCGATCATCGCGGTCACCGAGGCAGGCACGGGCGCGGAGGGTGCGAACGCGCTCTACGCCGCATCGCGGAGCACCGCGCTCGTCGTGCTCGCACTGGTCGCTCCGCTGTTCCGATCGGATGCCGCGCTGCTGGCGATCGCGGTCGCGATGACGATCGTGCAGGGCATCGACGCGTTCATCGGTGCGATCCAGGGGGATCTCGCGAAGACCATCGGCCCCGCGGTGCTCTGCATCGTGACGATCGTGGCGGCGACGTTCCTCGCGCGCAGCGACCGCATGCGATCGGTCGACTGACGCCCGACATGCCCCACGCGTACCCGCTCCACGTCGACGTCGACGCCACCTGCCTCTGCTGCGGAAGCGTGCAACGCTTCCGGTTCGCCTCGGCGTCCGACCACGTCGTCTGCCCCCACTGCCGCACGCACGGGGGCGACGAGAAGGCCGTGCGCCGCGATCGCGAGCACGTGGCGCTCTGGCGGGGCATCCTCGAGGCGCACGACCACGACGCGCGTGCGGCGGCGTCGGCTGCGGCCGATGCGAAGACGGATGCCGCGGCGACGATCGCCAGGCTGACCGCCGAGGGCGAGCAGTTGCGGGCGGGCGCACTCGACGGCAGCAGCGCGGCCGGTGCGGCCGTGCGCGACGAACTGCAGGGCGACCTCGTGCGACGGGCCGAGCGGGCGACCGAGCTGACGAACCGACGGCTCGACAAGGCGATGGCCGCGCTCTGGCGACTGCAGGCGTTCCATCACCCCGACGCCCGCAAGCCCGGCTCGTGCATCTGCGGGCGCTCGCTCACCGCCTGCGGCGAGAGCCGGGTGCTCGAGGCGAACCGGCAGGACATGCTCGACTGGGAGCGCCGCAACCTCGAGCTGCTGCGCGCGGGCAAGCGCCACGGCCTGCCGCCGGAGCATCCCGAAGTCGCCGGCGGCTGAGCTGCCGGACGCCGGCACCGGCCTCCGCTCGGGAGCAGACGACGGGCAGTCAGGACGACGGCGGCGGATCAGGAGGATCGCGGTGAATCGGTCCTGATCTCGCGACGTTCGCCTGATCCCGGAACTGACCCCGTGCGTCGGCCGTACGGCCGGGCGGGTTCAGCCCAGCAGGTCCTCGATGCGGTTCGACGTGGGCATGCGCAGCCCGTCGAGGGCGACCGCGACGACGTCGTCGGCGAGCCGGTCGGCGTCTTCGGCTCCGCCGGGCCGGTACCACTCGACGAGCGAGTTGATCATGCCGAACGTGAGGCGCGAGACGACGCTCGCGTCGAGATCGCTGCGCAGCGACCCCTCGGCCTGCGCCTCGGACACGAGCGCGGTGACGCGCCGGTCGAACGCGCGCCGGCGCTCCAGCGCACGCCGTTCGACCTCGGTGTTGCCGCGCACGCGCAGCAGCAGGGTCACCGAGGGCAGGCGTTCGACGAGCACGTGCACGGCGCCGCGCAGCACGAGGTCGAGCCGGTCGGCAGCCCGGCCGCCCGCGGCATCCGCCGTCTCGAGCACGCCCTCGAGCGCGCCGAGCGCCGAGTCGAGCGCCCGGTCGAGGATCTCGTCCTTCGAGGCGAAGTGGTGGTAGATCGCCGACTTCGAGAGCCCCAGGCGGTCGGCGAGCACGCCCATCGAGGTCGCGTCGTAGCCGTATTCGTTGAAGGCCGCGACGGCGACGTCGAGGATGCCCTGCTGGTCGTAGCCGGGGCGCCCGCGGCGGAGTGAGGTGTGCTCTGACATCTGCATCAGTCTCCCACCTGAACGGTCGGTCGGGTGGGAACGCGGGCGAGCGGATGCCGCGTGGCGGGCGTCGCGCGGGCACCTGCCCGGGTGTCGGCGGGCGCTGGCAGACTGGGCGCGTGACGACGCAGATCGGTACCCCCGGTGGCACGCCCGAGCGGCCGGCCCTCTTCTTCGCCGACGCCGCGGAGTTCCGCGCGTGGCTCGAGGCCAACCACGAGACGGCCACCGAGCTCTGGATGGGCCTCTACAAGAAGCACGTCGACGAGCCGGGGCTCACCTGGGCCGAGGCCGTACCCGAGGCGCTCTGCTTCGGCTGGATCGACTCGGTCTCCCAGCGCATCGACGACGACGCCAGGCGGCAGCGCTGGTCGCCCCGCAAGTCGACGAGCATCTGGTCCGACGTCAACATCGCGCACGTCGAGCGGCTCACCGCCGAGGGGCGCATGCGCCCGGCCGGGCTGGCCGCGTACGAGAAGCGCAGCCCCGACCGCACGGGCGTCTACTCGCACGAGTCGCGCACGCGGCAGTTGCCGGCAGAGGCCGAGGCCCGCATCGACGCCGCCCCCGCGGCATCCGCCTTCTGGCAGGCCGCAACGGCCACCTACCGCCGCGTCGTCACGCACTGGGTGCTCTCGGCGAAGCAGGAGGCCACGCGCGAACGGCGGCTGGTCCAGCTGATCGAAGACAGCGCGGCGGGTCGCATGGTGTCGTTCCAACGGTACGGCGAGACGCCCGCCTGGGTCGCGCGCGCGGCCGAGGCCGCACGGGCCGCCGGAGGTCCGTCGAACACGTAGCTCCCGACACGTCGAGACCGCCCGCACACGCCGCCTCGGCTCCCGGGCGAGCCGGGGCATCCGCTCGGCTCAGCGCAGGTCGTAGACGCGCTTGTACTTGCCCTCGCTGCGCGGCAGCGTGCCCGGCTCCTCGAGCTGCACCTCGACGGTCGAGCCGATGAGCACCTTGATCTTCTTCGCGAGCACGACCGACGCCGCCTCGCACGTCTCGCGCGAGAGGTCGGGGTGGCGTTCGATGCGCACCTTCATGGTGTCCATGCGGCCGGCCTTCGACAGCTCGAGGATGAAGTGCGGGGTGAGCGTCTCGATGCCGAGCACGATCTCCTCGATCTGCGTCGGGAAGAGGTTCACGCCGCGCAGGATGATCATGTCGTCGTTGCGGCCGGTGATCTTCTCGATGCGGCGCATCGCGGGGCGCGCGGTTCCGGGCAGCAGGCGCGTGAGGTCGCGCGTGCGGTAGCGGATGACCGGGAACGCCTCCTTCGTGAGCGAGGTGAACACGAGCTCGCCCATCTCGCCGTCGGCCAGCACCGCGCCCGTGTCGCCGTCGATGACCTCGGGCAGGAAGTGGTCCTCCCAGATGTGGGGTCCGTCCTTCGTCTCGAGGCACTCGTTGCCGACGCCCGGGCCCATGACCTCGCTGAGGCCGTAGATGTCGAGCGCGTCGACGCCGAGTCGGTCCTCGAGCTCGCGGCGCATCTCGTTCGTCCACGGCTCGGCTCCGAGCACGGCCACCTTGAGCGACGTCGAGCGCGGGTCGATGCCGGCCTCGACCATGGCGTCGGCGATCGTGAGCAGGTAGCTCGGCGTGCAGAGGATCGCGTCGGGCTCGAAGTCCATGATGAGCTGCACCTGGCGGGCCGTCTGGCCGCCCGACATCGGGATGACCGTCGCGCCGAGCGCCTCGATGCCCGCGTGCGCGCCGAGGCCGCCCGTGAACAGGCCGTAGCCGTAGGCGTTGTGCACCTTCATGCCCGGGCGGATGCCGCTCGCGCGGAGCGAGCGGGCGATGAGCGAGGCCCAGCGCTCGAGGTCGCCCTTCGTGTAGCCGACGACCGTGGGTCGGCCGGTGGTGCCGCTCGAGGCGTGGATGCGCGCGACCTGCTCCATCGGCACGGCGAACATGCCGAACGGGTAGGTCTCGCGGAGGTCGGCCTTGGTCGTGAACGGCAGCTTCGCGACATCCGCCAGCGATCGGATGTCGTCGGGGTGCACGCCGGCCTCGTCGAACTTGCGGGTGTAGAGCGGCACGTTCGCGTACGCGTGGCGAACCGTCTGCTGCAGCCGTTCGAGCTGGAGCGCCTCGAGCTCGGGGCGCGTCAGGCGCTCCTCTGCATCGAGCGATTCGGATGCCGCGGGCGCGAGGCCCGAGACGCTGGGGGAGAGGGTCGTCGTCGACACGTGGTGCTCCTGGTTCGCGGTCAGGTCAGAAGGTTCGGTTGGTGGAGATCGAGCGGCCGCGGAACTCGGCGACGGGCTCGCCGTGCTCGTCGACGACCGTGACGTCGTAGATGCCGGTGCGGCCCGATCGGGTGCGGCGCACGGCCGTGGCGGTCAGGGTCTGACCCGCGGTGGTGGACTTCAGGAACGCGATGTCGGCGCCGGCGGCGACCGTGACGTTCTCGTCCTCGTTGCAGGCGATAGCGAAGGCGGTGTCGGCCAGTGCGAAGACGAAGCCGCCGTGGGTGATGGCGAAGCCGTTCGTCATGTCCTCGCGCACGAGCATCGAGACGACGGCGTGGCCAGGGTCGTCGCGCTCGACGACGAGCCCGAGGGAGGCCGCAGCACGGTCGCGCTGCATCATCTCGCGGTTGATCGGGGCGGCGGTCGCGGCATCCGTCATGTGAAGCTCCTCGTCGAGTTCCGGGCGCCGTTGCTGCGGCGCACCTCCGACTATATACTAACTGAACGATCGGTTAGTATTATGTTCAGAGACGAACGGATGCCGCCGGCACCGCGCCCGAGAACACCACAGGCACGTGAACAACACAGGAGTCGACGATGACCTCACCCGCTGACCTCAGCGTGGTCGAACCCGAGCTCTCCCCCGAGGAGGCCAGGTTCGACGACCTCATCGCCGCGGACTCGCGCATCGAGCCCCGCGACTGGATGCCCGAGGCGTACCGCAAGACGCTGATCCGCCAGATCAGCCAGCACGCGCACTCCGAGATCATCGGCATGCAGCCCGAGTCCAACTGGATCACGCGCGCGCCGAGCCTCAAGCGCAAGGCGATCCTCATGGCCAAGGTGCAAGACGAGGCGGGTCACGGCCTCTACCTCTACTCGGCCGCCCAGACGCTCGGCATCACGCGCGACGAGATGATGCAGCAGCTCATCGAGGGCCGCGCGCGCTACTCCTCGATCTTCAACTACCCGACCCCGACCTGGGCCGATATGGGCGCCATCGGCTGGCTCGTCGACGGCGCGGCGATCTGCAACCAGGTACCGCTCTGCCGTGCCTCGTACGGCCCGTACGGCCGCGCGATGGTGCGCATCTGCAAGGAGGAGTCGTTCCACCAGCGGCAGGGCTTCGAGATCCTGCTCGAGCTCATGCAGGGCACCGAGGCGCAGCGGCAGATGGCGCAGGAGGCCGTGAACCGCTGGTACTGGCCCGCGCTGCAGATGTTCGGCCCGCCCGACGACCAGTCGCCGAACTCGGCGCAGTCGATGGCGTGGAACATCAAGCGCTTCTCGAACGACGACCTGCGCCAGCGCTTCGTCGGCATGCTCGTGCCGCAGGCCGAGGTCATGGGCGTCACGCTTCCCGACCCCGCGCTCGCGTGGAATGAGGAGACCGGTCAGTACGACATGAGCGAGATCGACTGGACCGAGTTCAACGAGGTGCTCGCCGGCCGCGGCCCTGCCAACGCCGAACGCCTGCGCCGCCGCCGGGAGGCGCACGACGAAGGAGCGTGGGTGCGCGAAGCCGCAGCCGAGTACGCCCGCAAGCAGTCCGAGCGCGAGCTCGCGGCATCCGGGGCGGTGGCGTGATGTCGACGCCCGGTGAGATGGGAACCGAGCCCTGGCCCCTCTGGGAGGTCTTCGTGCGCGCCAACCGCGGACTCAGCCACGTGCACGTCGGCTCGCTGCACGCGCCCGACGCGGACATGGCCGTGCGCAACGCGCGCGACCTCTACACGCGCCGTAACGAGGGCGTCTCGATCTGGGTCGTGCCCGCCGATGCGGTCACCACGAGCGACCCCGACGCGAAGGGCGCCTTCTTCGAGAGCCCAGCGGGCAAGAACTACCGCCACGCGATCTACTACACGAAGAGCGAAGGGGTGAAGCACCTGTGAGCACGCACGAGACCCATGGCGTTGGGCACGTCGACGTGCACGGCGACGTCTCGGTCGATCAGCTCGAGCTGGCCGAGGAGCTCGCGGGCGCGGGCATCACGGGCACCGGTGCGGTCGCGACGACGGATGCCGCGGAGTACGCGACCCGGCTCGGCGACGACGCCCTCGTGCTCGCCCAGCAGCTCGGCATGTGGATCACGCGCGCGCCCGAGCTCGAAGAGGACGTGGCGCTCGGCAACATCGCCCTCGACCTCATCGGCCATGCACGCTCGCTCCTGCACTACGCGGGCACCGCGACCGGCCGCACCGAAGACGACCTCGCCTACTGGCGCGACGAGCCCGGATGGCGCAACGCCTGGCTCTTCGAGCAGCCGAACGGCGACTTCGCGCACACGATCGCCCGGCAGCTCGTGGCCTCGCTCTACCTGTTCGAGCTCTATCGTGCGCTCGAGGACTCGACCGACGCGACGATCGCCGCGATCGCCGCGAAGTCCGTGAAGGAGGTCGACTACCACCGCGACCACGCCGTGCAGTGGGTGCTCCGGCTCGCCTGCGGCACCGACGAGTCGCGGCGCCGCATGATCGTGGCCGTGACCGACACCTGGCCGTACGTCGACGAGCTGTTCGTCGACGACGCGCTCACCTCGCGCCTCGCTGCGAGCGGCGTCGCCGTGCAGCCGTCGACCCTCCGCCCCGCGTTCGAGGCGGCCATCGACGCCGTGTTCGCCGAGGCGCAGCTCGAACGGCCGACCGGGCGCACGGCGTTCATCGCCTCCGGCGGCGGACGCGAGGGCCGCCACACCGAGCACCTCGGGCCGCTGCTCGCCGAGATGCAGGTGCTCGCCCGCCAGCACCGGGGGGCGTCGTGGTGACCGCGATCGCCCGGCCCGAGGCATCCGCAATCCGACCGCTGCCCGCCGATGAGCGCTCCCGGCGGGCGTGGCAGGTCGCCGCGACCGTCACCGACCCCGAGATCCCCGTGCTGACGATCGAGGACCTCGGTGTGCTGCGCTCGGTGTCGGTCGCCGATGACGGCGCCGTGCAGGTGCAGCTCACCCCGACGTACAGCGGATGCCCCGCGCTCGAGGCCATGCGCGACGACGTGCTGCTCGCGCTCACCCACGCCGGCTACGACGACGTGCGCGTCGACCTCGTGCTCGCCCCGGCCTGGACCACCGACTGGATGACCGAGGAGGGCAAGCAGAAGCTGCGCCGCTACGGCATCCAGGCGCCGACCGGTCGCGCCGCCGCGCGCGACGCCGGGCCGGTGCGCGTGCAGCTGGCGGTCAAGTGCCCCCGCTGCGACTCGCTGAACACCAAGGAGCTGACGCGCTTCGGGTCGACGTCGTGCAAGGCGCTGTACGAGTGCCGCGACTGCCTCGAGCCCTTCGACTACTTCAAGGTGCTCTGATGGTCGCGCGCAACCTGGGGTCGACCGGCCTCTTCGGCACGGCGACGGCGTCGGCTCCGACCGCACCCGAGGAATCGGTCGCGACGGCGTTCCTCGCCTCGACCGTGGGCGGCACCGTGCCGACCAACCAGGGCTTCCCGAAGCGCCGCCGGGCGAGGTTCCACACGCTCGCGGTCGCCGAGGTGCGCCCGCTCACCGCCGACTCGGTCGAGGTCACGTTCGCCGTGCCCGACGAGCTCGCCGACGACTACACGTACCTGCCGGGCCAGTACGTCGCGCTGCGTCGCGACTTCGACGGGCACGAGCTGCGCCGCAGCTACTCGATCTGCCGTCCGCCGGTGCGTGGCAGCGTCTCGGTCGCGATCAAGCGCGACCTCGGCGGCCTGTTCTCGACGTGGGCGAACACCGAACTCGCCGCCGGAGACACTCTCGACGTCATGAGCCCGCAGGGCACGTTCACGTCGACGCTCGACGCGCTCGACGGCAAGCACGTCGTCGGCATCGCGGCGGGCTCGGGCATCACCCCGCTCATGGCGCTCGCCCACACGGTGCTCTCGCGCTCGGAGACCTCGGAGTTCGAGCTCGTCTACACGAACCGCTCGACGCTCGACGTCATGTTCCTCGAGGAGCTCGCCGACCTCAAGGACCGCTACCCGTCGCGGCTCGCGCTGCACCACGTGCTCTCGCGCGAGCAGCGCACGGCGCCCGTGCTCTCTGGCCGGATCGACGGCGAGAAGCTCGAGACCATGCTCGACGTGCTGATCCGGCCCGAGACGGTCGACGAGTGGTTCCTCTGCGGCCCGTTCGAGCTCGTGCAGCTCGCCCGAGACACGCTCGAGTCCCGTGGGGTGGCGTCCGAGCACGTGCGGTACGAGCTCTTCACGACCGACGCCGATCGCGTCGAACCCCGCCACGGGCGGCCCGTCGTGGTCGAGCGCGGCGAGCCCACGATCGCGATCGAGTTCATGCTCGACGGGCAGTCCACGACGGTCGAGAGCCCCGTGAGCGCGAACGAGTCGATCCTGAACGCGGCGCTCCGCGTGCGACCCGACGTGCCGTTCGCCTGCGCGGGCGGCGTCTGCGGCACCTGCCGTGCGCGCGTCATCGACGGCAGCGTCGCGATGACCGAGAACTACGCGCTCGAGCCCGACGAGCTCGAGCGCGGCTACGTGCTCACATGCCAGTCGCACCCCAAGTCCGACCGCGTCGTGGTCGACTACGACGTGTGAACATCGACCGCCCGCGGATGCCGGTGCGGCGCCGCCGATCGAACGGAGCATCATGATCGAGCTCACCGTGGCCGAAGGGGTCGCCGAGATCTCGCTGAACGCCCCCGAGAAGCTCAACGCCCTCGACGAGCAGGCGCTCGACGAACTGGCGGAGGCCTACGCCGAGGCCGAGCGCCTCGTCGGCGCGGGCGAGGTGCGCGCACTCGTGCTGCGCGGCGAGGGCCGAGCGTTCTGCGCCGGCCGCGACATCTCCGGCGTCGATCCGCGTGAAGACGACGTGCTCGGCTACCTCGGCGGGCGCGTGCAGCCGCTGCTCGAGCGCATGGCCGCACTCCCGGCGCCCACGTTCGCCGTCGCGCACGGCGCCTGCCTCGGCGTCGGGCTCGGCCTGCTCGTCGCGAGCGACATCGTCTACGTCGCCGACACCGCGAAGATCGGCTCGCCGTTCGCGAACCTCGGCGCCACGCTCGACTCGGGCGGCCACGCCCTGTTCGTCGAGCGGCTGGGCGCGCACCGCACGATGGACCTCATCGTCACCGGCCGCCTCATGTCGGGCACCGAGGCCGTCGCGGCCGGGCTCTTCTCGCGGGTGTTCCCGGCCGACGAGGTGACGGATGCCACCCGCGCCGCGGCCCGCGCCGCGGCATCCGGGGCGACGCAGGCGTTCGTCGCCTCCAAGGCGCTCGTGGCCTCGCTGCGCGACGACCGGCTCGGACTCTGGGCCTCGATGGCCGACGAGAACCGGGCGCAGGCCGCGCTCTGCGACACCGACGACTACCGCGAGGGCTTCGCGGCGTTCCAGGAGAAGCGCCGGCCGGTCTTCACCCGGCGCGGCTGAGCCGGGCAGTTGCGCGCCCGGGGTATGGAGTTGACCGCTGGATGATGGCGGCATTCTGTGATCGCTATGCGGCGGTGTCTGCCCGTTGTGCGCGGCGGAGTTCGCGGGGGTCGGATACTCGGGCGTGTCCGATCCTCAATCCGGTCACGGAATCGGTGTTGCAGATACGGGGCCGTCATCGGGCAATAAGTCGGGCGGGGTAAACGTGCACCCAGCCCCCAATGACTCCGCGCCGGGCAGTTTGGCGGTTGTGCGCGCGCTGAGCGACCGGCTTACGGGCGCCAGCGACCCACGCGAGCGAGGTTAGCCAAGGACAGAGACGGCATGGACGTCATCTCGTTGTAGTCACTGTGCAGGTCGTGGGTGTGAACTTGACACCGAGCGGGAGATCTTGCTGGACAGCGGGTTCCCCGAGGGCCCACGTCGTTCTCAGTCCCTGTAGGTGGCCGCTTGTCTGCCCTCCGGTGTCAACGACCGCGACGAGGACCCCGGTCACCTCGTCGTCACCGAACCAGGTTTCGTTCTGTTCGGCTTCGTGGGCGATGTGCATGATCTCGGCATCGTCGAGCGCTGAGAGAGGCGGCAGTGAAGAGACGACGCCGACGGCAGCCACTCCCCGGTCGCGCGGATTGATCGGCGATGCGTTCATGAGTGACCCGTCGGACATCGCGGCTAGGTCTGCGGCGATGTACAGCTTTGGTGCGTAGGCATCCTCGCTGAGTCGACAGTCGCGTGGCGACGAAACGACGACTGGAAAGGGTGTGGTGGAGGACAATCGAACGATCAGTCCGCCGAGAACCAGCGTTCCAACCACGACTGTGACGGCCAGTGCGATCACCCAACCGCGCAGCACACGGGCCTTGTGTTGGTAGGCCTGCTCAGGTGGCAGTTGCACCTCACGCAGCGGACTGATCACCGGGACTCCCTTCGAACGGCACGCCACATTGTTTCGAACGCAGAAGGTGACCGAAGGTCAGCATCTGGATCGTCATGCAGTTGTGACCGCGTCGCCATCCCGCTCCTGGCCTCCGATCATCCGGCGCGGTACCGGAAGGCTGGCGCCGCTAGCCTGACCTGATGATCTGGAAGCGGCGCACGAAGTCTGAGCAGGGATGGTTGACTCCTGAACTTGCGCAACTCGTAGTCGAGAGCCACGTCGAGGTTGCCACCAAGCAAGACCGCGCTGCCGAACTCTGGGGCATTGGGTCGGCCGATCGCTGGTCCGCTGATCTCGCCGCCGGAACGATTTCGTTCGAGTTCCCGGACCGCTTGATTACAGGGCAGGTGGAGCTGATCGGTAGCTACGCCCTGGCAGCAGGCACCTGGCTCTGGGGGTGGGCAAACGGATCCGTGCCTGAGTCAGCAACTGGCGCCTCACGAGAAGTGGCGGCGGCCGCGGCGCGGCCGGGATTCGAGTTGCTCGCTCAGGCGAAGCTCGAGATTCCGGTAGAAATGGCGGACGATCTGGCCAATATCACTGTCGAGCTGGCCGGCTTGGATGGCTGGTACCGAGGGCCATCGATGGCCAACTACGTCTACCTCGGCTTCCGCGACCTCGCCCCGTCCCAAAGCTGACGTCGGCAGCAGTCACCGTAGAGGGATCCCGTTCGGACGCCCAGTGAGGATCGGTGCTTGAACCCGTGGCACTCGAGCGTTCGCGGACCGGCATTCGGGCGCCAACTCGTCTCGTGATTGAGTGACCAGGCGCGCGGAGCTGCTAGCGTCAGCGCAACAATATTGCCGGAGGAGGTGGGCGGAATTGCGCATTCGCCTACGCGAGATCTCGCACATTGAGCGCTCGGAATTGATCCTGCTCGCAGGTGGGGCCGGGATCACAACGGCGGTTATCGCGTCCGTCACCCAGCTCCTTGTCGGGGCGTACAACCCGCTGCTCGCGTTGGGATTCCTCCCCTACTCGCTGCTGATCGCAGTACCCATTTGCTTGATTGCGAGCCTCCTCGCCCTTGGCGCGGGACTCGGGTCGCGAGCGCTCACCACGAAACTCGTTCGTTCAGGACAGGCGGCGGCCATCACGGGCGGGCTCGGTGTGGTGGCGACGGGCGTCGCGGTAACCCTCCTAATGGCCGGTCCCCTCGGTGGGTTCGGTCCTGCGTTCTGGACAGGGATGGCAGCATCCGCGATCGGAGGAGTGGCGGTGGTCGTCTGGGCTCTCCGCTGCTCACCAGTGGAGTAGAGCTGCACGACCAAGGATGCATGAACCACGCCAAGCCTTCGTCAGGCTTTGCCGTGAGGATCCATGAGCGGGTGATCGATTAAGCGATGCGTTCTCTGATCGCGGGAAGCGCAAAGTCAATCGCCGCATGGATTACGTCCGAGGCGATCTCGCTCCGGTTCGCGCCGCCCGCATCCAGTGTCCACCATCGATCGGTTGTACCCATGAGCAATCCGACGCGCTCCCACCAGCTCCGCTCCAAGGGATAGCCGACGTTGGGGCTTGGTCTCGCAGGAAGCCCCACACGATCCTGACGCGTCGCCTCCCAATCGGCTTTCCGGATGACTTGCGCGTTCATCGTGAACTTCACGTATTCGCTCGTGCTCGAGACCGACGATTGGATGCCGAGTTGTGCGAAGAACTCGCGGCTCGGTACGGCGAACGTACGCTCGATTCCCGTCAGTCCCGCGGCCCGGAGTCGAGGAGCCAGGTCTTCGCGTAACAGTGCCTTGAGCTGTTCTTGCGCAGTTGCCATCTATTGCTTCCGCGGTACATTTGCGCGAACGTCATCTGCCTGAGCTTCATCCAGCACCCATCGTTGGTTCTTCCGGTGATGCGGGTACTTGGCGCGGAGATAGTCCCGCACCACCTTCCCGGGTCGATCTTCATTTGTATAGCCGAGTTCTCGAGCGAGTTCTGCGGGTTCGTGCGTCGTCATGAGCGAGAGCGTACGCCCCGCCGCGACCGCACTGCAGCGGCCCGCTTAGGTATCCGCTTGCGGGGTCAGCTGATCGCGGTCGCCGTTCCGTTGGGACCTTTCGTTAGGCGTTTGCTCGTCCGTCAGCGGACTGACGCACCTCAGCGCACGTCGTCGGCCCGCGGCATCCGTGCCGCCTGCTGGTCGTGCTCGGCGATGTCGCGGTCGAGCTCGTCCTCGATGAGCAGGTCACGCCGCACGTGGTCGCTGCGGTAGGCCGAGCGGCCGAGCATGTGCGCGGTCATCGGCTGCGTGAGCAGCTGGAACGTCATGATCAGCACGACGGTCGTGAGCACGCCCCAGGTCGGTACCTGCACGACGATCGCGACGAGCACGGCCGCGAGGCCCAGTACCTGCGGCTTGGTCGCCGCGTGCAGCCGGGTGAGCACGTCGGGGAAGCGCAGGATGCCGATGCCCGCGGCCATCGAGAGGAACCCGCTCACCACGATGAGCAGCCCGACGGCGATCTCGGCGGCGCTCACGAGGCATCCTGCTTCGCCATGTACCGGGCGATCGAGATCGACCCGACCACTGCGAACATCGCCAGTACGAGCAGCACCACGAGCGTGTCGGTGTGCTTGTTGACGGCCATCTCGGCGCCGAGCGCGCAGATCGCGATCGCGAGCAGCACGTCGGTCGCGAGGGCGCGATCGAGGATCGACGGGCCCTTGATGATGCGCACCACCGCGGCGATCGCGCCGATGCCGAACATGACGCCCGCGACGATGCTCGCGAGCACGAGGAAGCTCATGTCCCCTCCTTCGAACGGATGTCCCGGTCGGGCGCCGTGCGGGCCTGGGCGCGTCGCTCACGGCGCGCCTCGCGCACCGACTCGGCCTGGGCGTGGGTGCCGATGGCCAGCACGATGCGCTCCTCGGTGCCGAGCACGTCGCGGTGCGTGCGCTCGATGTCGGCCCGCGTGCGCGTGCCGAGCGCGTGCAGGTAGAGCAGCCCGCGCTCGCGGTCGATGTCGACCACGACCGTGCCGGGCACGACCGAGATGGCCTCGGCCGTGAGCGTGGTCACGAGGTCGGAACGTGTCAGCAGCTGCACGGCGATGATCGAGTTCATCGGCTTCCACCACGGGTTGATCGAGAACCACGCGACCTGCAGCGACGCGACGACCACGTCGAACATCATGCGGAGCCCGAGCAGCAGTCCGCGCCACGCGTTGAATCGCCCGCTGAGCAGCACCGGCGGCAGGTACAGCGTGCGCGTCACGAGCACGGCGAGCACGATGCCCGAGACGACGGTGAGCAGGTCGATGTGATCCCAGAGGAAGCACCAGAGCGCCACCAGGGCGACGAGCAGCGGGAGCTGGCGCCAGACCGACCCCCAGCGGGAGACCGCGGGGCGGGCGCCGACGTCGGGCTGCGCGCCGGCAGCGGGACGAGGACTGGGGGTGCCGCTCACTGCACACCTCCCGGGAAGACGAGGGAGACGTAGACCGAGGGGTCGATCAGGTTCTCGGCCGCGCGGTCGGCGAGCCCGAAGATCGGCCCCGCGAAGACCGTGAGCAGCACCGTGACGACGACGAGCACCGTCGTCGCCGCGACCATGAGCCGGGGGGTGGTCTTGGTGGCGGTGACGGTCGCACCCTCGGGCGCCTCCTGCACCGAGCCGAGCAGCACCGACTCGTAACCCTCGAGCTCCTCGCGGCGACGCCAGAACGCCATGTTCCAGAACCGGGTCAGCGCGTAGAGCGTGATGAGCGAGGTGATCGCGCCCGCGGCGATGACGACCCACACGAGCCAGGCGGTCGCGGGGTCTGCGGCGGCCTGCTCGCCGCCCGCGAGGAACAGGCCCGTCTTGCCGAGGAAGCCCGAGAACGGCGGGATGCCGCCGAGGTTCAGGGCCGGGATGAAGAACAGGATCGCGAGGAACGGCGAGGCCTTGAGCAGGCCCGCGAGCCGGTTGATCGAGGTCGCCCCGCCGAAGCGCTCGATCAGCCCCGTCGTGAGGAACAGGGTCGTCTGCACCGTGATGTGGTGCACGACGTAGTAGATCGTCGCGGCCATGCCGAGCTGGGTGCCGAGCGCGATGCCGAAGATCATGTAGCCGATGTGGCTCACGAGCGTGAACGAGAGCAGTCGCTTGATGTCGGCCTGGGTCAGGGCGCCCAGGATGCCGATGACCATGGTCAGCCCGCCGATGACCATGAGCAGCAACGAGAGGTCCTGCTCGGAGAAGATCACCGTCTCGGTGCGGATGATCGCGTAGACGCCGACCTTGGTGAGCAGGCCCGCGAACACCGCCGTGACCGGCGCAGGCGCGGTCGGGTACGAGTCGGGCAGCCAGAACGACAGGGGGAAGACGGCGGCCTTGATGCCGAACGCGATGAGCAGCAGCAGGTGCAGCACGAGCTGCACGCTGTCGGGCAGCGCCCCGATGCGCACCGACAGCTGCGCGATGTTCGCCGTGCCCGTCGCGCCGTAGATGAGCGCGATCGCGCTGAGGAAGAACAGCGACGAGACGAGGCTCACGATGATGTAGGTGACGCCCGCGCGGATGCGCTCGCCCGTGCCGCCGAGGGTCAGCAGCACGTAGCTCGCCGACAGCAGGATCTCGAACCCGACGTAGAGGTTGAAGAGGTCGCCCGCGATGAAGGCGTTGAACACTCCAGCCGACAGGATCAGGTAGCTCGGGTGGAAGATCGACACCGGGGTCTCGCGGTGGCGGTCGGCGACGCCCTGCCCGACCGCGTACACGAGCACCACGAGCAGCACGACGGCCGAGACGAGCAGCATGATGGCCGAGAGCCGGTCGACGACGAGCACGATACCGAACGGCGCCGGCCACCCGCCGACGTTCACCGCGAGCGGGTCGCCGGCGTCGACGACGGCGAGCAGCACCGACGCGATGACCACGACGCTCGCGAGCACCGCGGTGCTGACGATCATCTGGGCGCGACGGTGGCGGCCGAGGATGAGCGCGGTCGCCGCGCCGAGCAGCGGCAGCAGCACTACGAGGGGCACGAGTGCGGCGGGGGTCATCGGTCGGCCTCCCGGTCTGCGTCGCGAGCGGATGCCTCGAGCTCGAGCCGTTCTTCGAGGTCGTCGTCGGGCTCCTCGTCGCTCGCCTCGATGATCTCCTGGATCGCGGCGTCGTCGGCCGCGGAGCTGCGGATGAGGTCGGCCGCCTCTTCGGCGTCGTGCAGGTCTTCGTCCTCGTCGTCGATGAGGTCGCCCTTGGCGCCCAGCTGCGCCAGCCACCACGAACGGTAGATGAGGGCGAGCATGAACGCCGTGATGCCGAGGTTGATGACGATCGCGGTGAGCACGAACGCCTGCGGAAGCGGGTCGGAGATCTCGTCGGGGTCGACGCCCTCACCGAGGAGCGGGGCGAGCCCCGGTGCCCCGCTCATGAGGTAGATGAGCACGTTCACCGCATTGCCCACGAGCAGGAACCCGATGAGCACGCGCGTCAGGCTGCGCTCGAGCATGATCGAGATGCCCGCGCCGAACATGACGGCCATCAGGATCACGAGCGTGAGAGATCCGGTCATGCGCGCACCCCCTCGGTCGGGGCGGACTCGGGGGTCTCGTCTTCGGACGCCTCCTCCTGCTGGCGGTCGACCTCGCCGCCGAGCGAGCGCAGGATGTCGAGCACGAGACCGACGACCACGAGGTACACGCCGATGTCGAACAGCGTCGACGTGCCGATCGAGATCGTGCCGAGCACCGGCACCTCGGCCTCGAACCAGGCCGATTCGAGCGGGATGCCGCTGAAGAACAGCGAGGCCGTCGCGGTTCCGGCGGCGAGCAGGAGGCCCGTGCCGAGCAGGCGCCCGGCGTCGACCGGGGCGGCCTCGCCGAGCTCGTAGCGACCGCCCGCGAGGTAGCGCGCCACGAGCGCGAGGCCGGCCAGCAACCCGCCCGCGAAGCCGCCACCCGGCGCGTTGTGGCCGACGAAGAGCAGGAAGACCGAGACGACGATCGCGGGGTGGAAGAGCAGGCGCACGAGCACCTCGATCAGGATCGATCGGTTGCGTGGCGAGATCGTACGGCCGGCGAGCAGCCACGTCTGCCTCGTCGACGCCGCCTCGGCCGCGGCATCCGTCTCGCCGTCGGTGTTCGCGAGGCTCGTGCGCGGGGCGCGGATGCTCGCCGCCTGCTCGGGCAGCGGACGGATGCGGTCGCGCCGGTCGAGGCCGAGGTCGCCGTCGTCGAGGCGCGGCGCCCCGCCGGTGCGGCCCGAGACGAAGATCAGGCTCGCGACACCCGTCGCCACCGCGACCAGGACCGAGATCTCGCCGAGGGTGTCCCACGCACGGATGTCGACGAGCATGACGTTCACGATGTTCTTGCCGTGCGCCTCGAGCGAGAGGGCAGGCAGGCCGCCGGCGATCGTCGGCTCGATGCGCGCGCCCAGCGCGACCAGGCCGATCACGCCCATGACGACGCCGGACACGGCGCCGATCACGCCGCGCGCGACCTTGTGCACCGGGGGGTTGCGCTGTGCGATCTGCTTCGGGAGCCGGCGCAGCACGAGCACGAACACGACGAGCACGATCGTCTCGACGAGCGCCTGGGTGAGGGCGAGGTCGGGCGCGCCGGACATGCCGAAGAGCAGCACGAGGCCGTAGCCCGTGACGCTCACGAGCAGCACCGCGGTCATGCGCTGCCGCACGAGCACGGCCGCGACGGCGGCGACGCACATGACCGCGGCGATGAACGGCTGCGAGCTGAAGTCCCAGAGCCGGATGTCGGCGGGCCACTCGGAGTTCAGGATCGAGGCCGTGCCGAGCCCGCCGATGAACACCGCGACGATGATCGTGAGGTAGCCGGGCAGGCCACGGGACTGGATCGCGGTCGTGATCGCCGCAGCGGTGCGGTCGACCGCCGACACGATGCCGAGGTACCCGCGACTCGAGTCGACCATGGGCACGACGGCGGCCTGCAGGCGCGCGACCTCGCGCCTGGCCCACACCATGAGACCGCCGACCGCGAAGACGCCGAGCGAGATGAAGAGCGCGGGCTCGAGGCCGTGCCAGAGCGCGAGATGGTACGCGTGCTCGCCCGGAAGGTCGTCGGCGTACGCCGTGAGCAGCGGCTCGACGAACCCGATCGCGAAGGCCGCGACGAGGCTCGCGGCGGCCAGGACGCCCGGAGCGACGGCGATGGCCGCGCCGGTCGCGTGCAGGGGCGTCGGCGCGACGTCGGGCTTCGTCGAGAACGCGCCCCACAGGAACCGCGCCGTGTACGCGAACGTGAGCACCGAGCCGGCCACGGCGCCGACGAGGGCGATCCAGGCCCAGAGCGCGACCTGGCCGCCCGCCTCGGTCGCGTCGAGGAATGCGGTGAACACGCCCTCCTTCGCCACGAAGCCGAGCAGGGGAGGGATCCCGGCCATCGACGCGGCTGCGAGGGCCGCGATCGTCGCGACCACGGGCATGCGCCGCCCGAGGCCGGAGAGCCTGCGCCAGTCGCGCGTGCCCGCGGCGTGGTCGACGATGCCGACGGTGAGGAACAGGGCGGCCTTGAACATGGCGTGCGCGAGCAGCAGCGCGACGCCCGCGAGCGCGGCATCGCGTGTGCCGAAGCCCGTGACGAGCACGAGGAAGCCGAGCTGGCTCACGGTGCCGTAGGCGAGCAGCAGCTTGAGGTCGTACTGGCGCAGCGCGCGCCATCCGCCGACGAGCATGGTGAGCACGCCGAGTCCGATGACGATCGGATGCCACACCGAGAGGTCGGCGTAGCCGGGGGCGAGTCGCGCGACGAGGTAGACGCCGGCCTTGACCATCGCCGCCGCGTGCAGGTACGCGGAGACCGGGGTGGGAGCCGCCATCGCCGCCGGCAGCCAGAAGTGGAACGGCACGAGCGCGCTCTTCGAGATGGCGCCGACGAGCACGAGCGCGATGCCCCACTCGGCCGCGGCCCCCGTGACCGGGTTCGCGATGAGTTCGGAGAGCGAGGTCGTGCCGCCCTCGACCGCGAGCAGCACGAGGCCGACGAGCATCGCGAGTCCGCCGAACGTCGTCACCGTGAGCGCCTGCAGCGCCGCACCGCGACTCTCTTTACGGCCGGTGTAGTGGCCGATGAGGAGGTACGAGAGCACGCTCGTGGCCTCCCAGAACGTGAACAGCACGAACACGTCGTCGGAGGTGACGAGGCCGAGCATCACGCCCGCGAACGCGAGCAGCAGCCCGGCGAAGCGGCCCAGCGCGGGCTCGTCGTCGGCGAAGTACCAGGTGCAGTAGAGCAGCACGAGTGCGCCGATGCCCGTCACGACGAGGGAGAGGATCAGTGCGAGGGCGTCCATGCGGAAGCTCAGCGCGATGTCGAGCTCGGGGATCCACGAGACGGATTCGACGACGGGCGTGCCGGCGAGCACGCCGGGCAGCCAGGTCAGCAGCACCACGAAGACCGCGGCGGGCACGAGGGCGATGACCGCGAAGACCCGACGGCCCAGACGCTTCGCGAGCCACGGGGTGAGCATCGAGACCGCCGCGAAGATCGCGAGGCTGGTGATCATCCACCCTCCTCACGCTTCAGTTTCAGTCACAGTCCGTCCGGACAGTTTACCGGGGCTTCGGGCACTCACGTCCCGGTGACCGCGAAAGACATGAACCGCGAGGGATGCCGCGGGCGGGCGGATGACGCAGGATGGACGGATGCCGATCCTCATCACCGCCGACGAACTCGCACGACGCCTCGCCGACGATGCGCCGGCCGCGCGCACCGTCGTCCTCGACGTCCGCTGGACCCTCGCCCAGCCCGACGGCACCGAGGCATACCGTGCGGGGCATATTCCCGGGGCCGTGTACGTCGACCTCGACACCGAGCTCGCCGACCACGGCGCAGTGGGCGCCGGAAGGCACCCGCTCCCGTCCGAGCAGGCATTCACCGCCGCGATGCGACGGTGGGGCCTGCGCGACGGCGACACGGCGGTCGTGGTCGACGACCTCAGTGGGCAGTCGGCCGCCAGGGCCTGGTGGCTGCTGCGCTACGCGGGATTCGACGACGTGCGCATCCTCGACGGCGCGCTCGGCGCGTGGCGTGCTGCGGGGCATCCGCTCGAGACCGGCGACGTCGTGCCCGATGCCGGTGACGCGACCGCTCGGTACGGAGGCATGCGCGTGGTCGACATCGATGGGGCTGCCGCGCTGTCCGGGCGCGGAGTACTGCTCGACGCGCGTGCGGCCGATCGATACCGCGGCGACGTCGAGCCGATCGACCCGCGCGCCGGACACATCCCGGGCGCCCGATCGGCGCCCACCGGATCCGCGCTCGACGCGGACGGCCGGTTCCTGCCCGCGGACGTGCTGCGCGCCCGATTCGCCGAGGTGGGCGCCGTACCGGGTGCCGAGGTCGCGACCTACTGCGGCTCGGGCGTCACCGGCGCGCACGCCGTCGCCGCGCTCGCCATCGCCGGCGTCGACGCCGCGCTGTTCCCCGGATCGTGGAGCCAGTGGTCGACCGACGCCTCGCGACCCGTGGCGACGGGCGCCGAGCCCGGCTGAGCCGGCGGCGCGGGGTGGCCCGCCGAGTCGGCCGAGCCGCTCGTCGGTCTCAGGCCGGCAGGTGCCCGACGCCGATGATCGTCGAGAGGTCGGCCCGCGTGATGCCGCGCTCGGCCAGGAGTTCGCGGAACCGCGTCGCGACCCGCTCGCGCGTCTCGTCGTTGAGGTCGGCGACGAGCCTCGACCTCGACATGCCCATGACGAGTCGCCACGACAGGTCGTCGTCGAGGTCGACGTGCCGCGGCACCAGTTCGCCGCGCGTCTGCTCGAGCCCGAGGCCGCCCAGCCACTGCGCGAGCGCTCCGGGGGATTCGGGAACGGACGGCACCGCGCGGTCGCGGTACGCGGCGACCGCCTCGGAGCCGGCCTCGCCGCCCTCGGCCTCGACCGCGTCGCACAACGCCTTGGTGAACTCCTCGAACGCGCTCGGAGCCCAGAGGGTGACCGCGAACCTCCCACCGGGCTTCAGCCGCTCGACGAGCCGCCGGGCACCGGCCTCGGGGTCGAGGAAGAAGAACACCCCGAGCACGCACTGCACGAGGTCGTAGCCGGTCGGCTCCCACTCGAGCACGTCGGCGGCGTGCAGCCGGAGCTGCGGCAGCGGGGCCGACTCGCGCTCGGCGCGCTCGCGCGCGAGCTCGATCATCGACTCCGACAGGTCGATCGCGTCGACCGCCCCCGACGGACCCACGAGCTCGGCCGTCGGCACCGCCGATGCGCCGTTCCCGCAGCACGCGTCGAGCACCAGCTCGCCGAACTGCGGCGAGGAGCGCAGCACCGTCGCCATCGAGATCGGATCCCACACCACCTCGTCGAGCTCGGCGAATGCCCGCGCATGCTCCACGAAGTGCCTGACGGTACCCCGAACGTCCCCTTGTTCCCCCATGGCCCCATTCTGGCCGGTGATCGGGCCGGATGTCTGGAATTCAGGCAATCGAAAGCCCGAACGTGCAGACTGGAACCTTCCTGCTTTCCGATCGAATCGAGAAGACCCCCTCATGAATCGTGCCCTGCGCCGCGTCGCGCCCGTCGCGCTCGCCACCGCGGCCGCCGCCCTGCTCCTCGCCGGATGCGCCGGCGGCGGAGACCCCGAAGCCTCGGACACCCCTGCCGCCGCCGATTGCATGGACCTCCCGTCGGGCGAGCTCAGCGACGGCGTGAAGGTCGAGGGCGACTTCGGGTCGGTGCCCACGGTGACCTTCGACACCCCGCTCGAGGCCGATGAGCTGCAGCGCACCATCGTCATCGAGGGCGACGGCGAGACGACGGCCGCCGGCGACAGCGTCAACGCCGTGGTCAGCGCCTACGCCGGATCCAGCGGCACCCAGCTGTTCTCGCAGCCCGCCACCATCGAGGCCGGCGGCGAGGGCGTCTACGAGGCGTTCCTCGCGGGCATCGACTGCGTGCCCACCGGCACCCGCACCGTCACCGTCGCCCCGGCATCGGCACTCTACGACGGCGCCGGCAACGAGAACGTCGGCCTCGCCGCGGGCGAGAGCGTCGTCATCGTCGTCGACGTCAAGGAGCCGCTCACGGCGAAGGAGTGGACCGAAGACGTGCCCGAGGTGAAGTTCGGCGCCGAGGGCGAGGCCCCCACGGTCACCCTGCCCGACACCGAGCCGCCGGCCGACTTCCAGATCAAGGTGCTCGAAGAGGGCGACGGCGACGTCGTCGCGACCGGCGACACCGTGACGCTGAACTACCAGGGCACGAGCTGGGACACCGGCGAGGTCTTCGACCAGAGCTACGGCGGCGACCCCGCGCAGTTCTCGACCGACCAGGTGATCCAGGGCTTCGGCGCAGCGCTCGTCGGCCAGAAGGTCGGCACCAAGCTCATCGTCTCGATCCCGCCGGAGTACGCCTACGGCACCGACGCCGATGCCGCCGAGCTCGGTGGGCAGACCCTGGTGTTCCTCGTCGAGATCCTCGACACGGCACCCGCGGCCTAACCTCCGCAGCACGAACGGCGAACGGGCCGCAGCGAGTGATCGCTGCGGCCCGTTCCGCGTCTGCGAGTTGCCGCAGGAGGGCGTGGCGGAGGGGTCAGGCCTGCGATGCGGGCTGCGCCTGCGCCGCGGCATCCGTCGCCCTGATGCGCCGCACGGGACGCTGCAGGCCGCGAGCGACGCCCGTGCGCTCGAGGCGACGCGCGATGAGCAGTCCGAGCCAGACGCCCGCGAGGTTCGAGAGCACCGAGAGCGTCGGGTACGCGACCTGCGCCCACAACGGCATGCGGTCGACGCCGAGGAACGGCATCGAGTAGAGCGCGTAGGGCAGCGCGAACGCGGCGGCGCCGACGTAGAAGATCCACGGGCGGAACGAGCGGTACAGTCCGAGCGCGAGCGGGATCTCGACCATCGCGCCGATCATGAGGCACGTGAGGATCGCCGAGGGGCCCTGCGGGGTCAGCACCGCGTTGATGAGGCCCGCGATGAGCGAGGTCAGCAGCGCGACGCCCGGCTGGCGCAGCAGTGCGAGCGCGATGACGAACGGGATGCTCCAGATGCCGGCGAACGCGGCGTAGAGCAGCGGGATCGCCGGGGCGACCGTCGTCGAGAGCACGAACGCCGGGATGAGCACGATGCCCGCGGCGGCGCCGATCGCGGCGCACGTGAGCAGCAGGCGGGTGGGGGCCTTCATGCGGGTCGTCTTCGCAGGCACGGCTCAGGCTCCGATCAGCTGGGCGGTCTCGATCGCGGCGGCGCCCTTCGGCAGGCGCCAGTACCCGCAGAAGCTCACGTCGGTCTTCGCCCAGCCGCGTTCGTTCACCAGCAGTCGACGGATGCCGGTGGCGAGCCCCGACTCGCCGACCGCGTATCCGTGGGTCACGACGTCGGCGGGCAGTTCGAGCGTGGCCGCCGCTGCGTACGCGCCCGCGCCCGGCCGATCGTGGTGCTCGCGCACGACCCAGTGGACGACCAGGCCGGCCGGCTTCGGGAACTCCTGCGCGTCGTCGGCGTGCGGGATCTCGACGATCGCGACGCCGCGCGCATCGGCGGACAGCGACGCGGCGATGCCCGCGACGGCCGGCAGGCCCGTCTCGTCGGCGACGAGCAGGAACCACTCGGCCTCGTCGGGGGCGTCGAATCCGTAGCCCTCGTCGAGGACGCCGATGCGGTCGCCGATCAGGCACGACGCGGCCCACGCGGCCGCCACGCCCTCGAGCTCGCCCGTCTCGGGGTGCTCGTGCAGCACGAAGTCGATGTCGAGCTCGGCACCGCGCTCGGCGGTCGCCGCACGGTACTCGCGCACCGTGTAGTTGCGCATCGTCGGGCGCTCCGCCTTCGGGGTGCGGAGCAGCTGCGCGTACCCGAGGTAGCCGTCGCGGTCGGGCAGGCGCACGCCCTCTGCACCCTGGGGCGGCAGGAACAGGCGGAACCACTGGTCGAACCCGCGCGGCGTGAATCGGTCGATCTCGCCGCCGCCCACGGTGATGCGCGTGAACGACGGGCTCACGCGCGCGGTGGCCAGCACCTCGAGCTCGATCGGCGTGGTGCGCTCGGTCTTCACCTGGCGGCTGTGCGTCTTGGCCATCGGGGGTCCTTCCGGGACTCGGGGGTCGTGACTTCGTCGTGGCGGTGCGGGTGGTGCGGGTGGTGCGGGTGGTGCGGGCGGTGCGGGTCGTTCCGGGTCGTGCCGGTGGTGCGGTGGTGCGGTTCGTGCGCCTGGTCGGTCTCGGGCCGTCGACGGGCGGGCCGCCGGTCAGAGCCCGACGTCGGTGCGGTCGCCGGTCACGCCGCCGAGACCCGCCTGGAGCGCCCACCAGTAGACGGCCGCCGACACGGCCCAGAACGCGACGACGAACACCGTGTCGCGCACGCGCCAGCGGCTGATCGTGCGCTCGGTGCGCGTCGGGTGGGCGCCGAAGGCGCGGGCGTCCATCGCGAGGGCGACGCGCTCGGCGTGCCGGATCGCGCTCGCGAGCAGCGGGATCGCCGTGCCGATCGTGCGCCGGACCGCCGCGATCGGGCCGCGACCGGCATCCGTCCCGCGCACGCGATGCGCGGCGCGGATCACCTCGAGCTCGTGCCCGAAGCGCGGCACGAACCGCAGCGCGGCGAGGGCCGTGTAGCCGATGCGGTACGGCACGCGCAGGTTCTGCACGAGCGCGCGCACGAGCTCGGGCCCGCTCGTGGTGAGCCCGGCGATGAGCGAGAGCATGAGCAGCGCGGCGATGCGGAGCGCCGTGGCGAGGCCCACGAGATAGGCCCCGAGCGTGAAGCTCCAGTCGCCGACCGAGAAGAGGACGACGGATGCCGCGGCGCCGGCATCCTCGACGCGGGCCGGGTCGACCCACAGTCCGAAGCTCAGCCCGAGCACTGCGATCGCGACCGGCGTGCCGAGCAGCAGCACGGCCAGGGTGCGGCCGGAGAGCCGTGCGCCGACGAGCAGCAGGCCGAGCGCGAGCACGATGAACGCGGTCGGGATCGCGAGGCCGCGCGTGAAGATGAGCGCGAGCATCACGGGCAGCGGCGCCGCGAACTTCGCCAGCGGGTTGAGGTGGTGCAGGAAGCGGATGCCGGGGGCGGGCGCCTGCTCGGCGTACGGGTCGCGCGGCAGGGCGGCGGTCGCGGCGGCCGGTGCGGCGGCCGGTGCGGCGGGCGCGGCGGAGACGAGCGCGCCCGCCTGCACGTCGGGAGCCGGGGACTCGGGGGTCACGGCGCTCATGCGGCGGCCCGATCGCGAGCGGGCAGCTGCGACATCCGGGTGACCGCATGCCATTCGGGGTGCCGGGCGAGCCCGCGCGTCGCACGTGCGAGGGGCGGATGCCGCAGTCCGGCCGCCTCGATCAGCGGGCCCGCGAGCACCTCGGCCGTCGGGCCGACGCCGAGCAGGCGTCCGTCGCGCATGACGGCGACGTGCGTGGCGTGGTCGGCGACGAGCTGGAGGTCGTGGGTGACGACGAGCACGGTCGTGCCCTCGACGTTGAGCCCGCTCAGGATGTCGAGCAGCTCGGACGCGCGGGCGCGGTCCTGGCCGAACGTGGGCTCGTCGAGTGCGAGCACCGGGGCTCCGGCGACGAGCGCGGTGCCGACCGAGAGCCGCCGTTTCTGCCCGCCCGAGAGCAGGAACGGGTGCCGGTCGCGGTGCTCGGCCAGGTCGAAGCGGGCCAGCATGCGGTCGACCTCGATGCGCCGGGCCGCCTCGTCGACGCCCTGGAGCCGGAGCCCCAGCTCGAGCTCCTCGGCGACGGTGTGCGCGACGAACTGGTGCTCTGGGTTCTGGAACACGAAGCCGATCTGGCGTGCACGGGTGCGCGCGTCGGCGCGCGAGGGATCCATGCCGAGCACGTCGACGCTGCCCTTCGGCGACGCGATGACGCCGGCGATGGCCTGCAGCAGCGTGGTCTTGCCCGCGCCGTTCGTGCCGACGATCGCGAGGAAGTCACCGGATGCCACGTCGAGGTCGACCGCGTCGACGACCACCGGTCCGCGACGGCCGCCTCGGCGCACCGAGCAGTCGCGCACGGTGATCGCGGGCGCGGGCGCTGCCCCCGTGTTCCCGGCCAGGGATCGCGCGGACGCGAATGGTCGCTCCACCGCGCCGGAAGCGGCCATTCGCGTCCGCGCGGGAGTGGCGGCGTCAGCGGTGAAGGTGGCGGGAGTGGACGGGGCGGCGGAGCCGAGGAGCGGTGCCGGCAGCACGTCGACGGCGTCGAGCGCGGCCCCGAGTTCGGCGGGGCTGAGCGGCAGCGGGTCGAGCACGACGCCCGCCTCGCGCAGCCTCAGCGCGGCGAGCGTCGAGACGGGCAGCCACACGCCGAGTTCGAGCAACTGCTCGGCGCGGGTCCGCAGCACCTCGTGCGCCGGGCCGTCGATCACGAGGCGTCCGGCGGCGTCGAGCACGATCACGCGGTCGACGATGTCGACGGCGGCGTCGAGGTTGTGCTCGACGAGCACGATCGCGTGGTCGCGCTCGCTCGCGAGGTCGCGGAGCACCGCGTAGACCTCGTCGATTCCGGCCGGGTCGAGGTTCGCGGTCGGTTCGTCGAGCACGAGCACGGGCGACGCGAGGGCCAGCGCGCACGCGATCGCGAGCCGCTGCCGCCCGCCGCCCGAGAGCACGTCGGGGTTGTCGGCGCGGCGCTCCCACAGGCCCACGAGTTTGAGCGCGCGCTCGGCGCGTTCGAGCACCTCGGATGCCGCGACGAGCTGGTTCTCGGGCCCGAAGCAGACCTCGTCGAGCAGGGTGCCCGTGACGACCTGCGCGTCGGGGTCTTGGAAGACCATCGCGACGTGCTCGCTGAGCTCGGCGACCGTGTGCTCGGCGCTGTCGATCCCGGCGACGCGCACGGTTCCCTCGAGCGTGGCGGGCACGGCGTGCGGCACGAGGCCGTCGAGCGCGAGCGCGAGCGTCGACTTGCCGCATCCGGAGGGCCCGAGCAGCAGCACGACCTCGCCTGGGCGCACCTCGAACGAGACGCCGTCGGGCGTCGGCCGCGCGGCCTCGTCGTGGCGGATGCTCACGGCGTCGAGGGCGATGAGGGGGGCGGCGGTCACGTGGATCCCGGAGATCGGCCGGAGCATCTGCGGGTCCGGGGCGGTGGGTTGGGCTCGCCGAGCGATCGGCTTAGGACAGCCTAACCTTTGCCGTCGGATGCCGCGACACCCGCCGGTCGAGGGTGCCGCGACATCCGCCGGTCGAGGGTGCCTACGCGACGGCCGCCCGGCGCGAAGCGTGCGCGAGCATCGCGGCTTCGAGCTCGGCCTCGATGAGACCGAAGGTGTCGTACTGGGCGATGGCATCGGCCAGGCCTCGGGCGCGAGCGGTGAACGCCGGGTCGGCGAGCACCCGGCCGACGGCGTCGCGGACGGCTTCGGCGGTCGGCGTTCCCGTCCGGAGGTTCACGCCGACGCCCGACCACTCCACGCGCATCGACACCTCGGGCTTGTCCTCGGTGTCGCCCGCGGCGACGAGCGGCACGCCGTGGCTCAGCGCGTACTGCGTGCCGCCGTATCCGGCGTTCGTGACGAAGACGTCGGTCTTCGGCATGAGCTGGTCGTACGGGAGGAACTCGGCTGCACGCGCGTTGGCGGGCAGTTCGCCGAGGTCGGCCACGGGGCATCCGCCGGTCGACACGACGACGAGCACGTCGTGGTCGGCGAGCGCGTCGAGCGTCGGCCGGATGAGCCGGTCGAGGTCCTTGTTGTCGATCGTGCCCTGCGTGACGTGCACGACCGGTCGCGATCCGTCGAGCTCGTGCCACCACTCGGGGAGGGGACCCGCGGCGGGAGCGGGCGGCAGCACGGTGCCGACGAAGCGCACGTTCTCGGAGAGGTCGCGGCGCGGCGGCTCGAAGTCCGACGGGCCGAGCTGCAGGAACCGCTCGTGCAGGCGCGAGAGGTCGAGCACGAACGACGGCAGGCTCGGGCGTCCGAGCTCGTGCAGCAGGTCGTTCGCCAGCTTCTGCGTCGAGCGGAACATGACGCGCTGCACGAGCACGTTGAGCACGCGGTTGCGCACCCGGCCGAGCGCGCCGGGCTTCGGCAGGAGCCCGAGGCCGTACGGCGCGACATCCGTGCTGGACTGGCTGAACGGAAGCACGCCGACGGCGATGATCGGGGGCAGGTCCGCACCGACCCCGCCCTGCCGGTCGAGCAGCAGCGGCAGCACCCCGGCGAACGCGGTCTCGACGAGGATCGCGTCGGGCGCGCACTCGTCGATGGCCGCCTCGACGGCGGCGAACTGGTCGGGCACGGTCTTCACGAAGATCGTCTGCACGTCGTACTGCAGCTTCGCGATGCCGTGGTGGCGGTCGCGGTCCGGCAGGTGCTCCTGCATGACGCGGTCGTCGTAGTCGGCGACCCCGCCCAGCGAGCGGTGGGTCGCGCCGGCGGCCTCGACCGCGGAGCGGAAGCGCGTACCGGTCAGCACGGTGACGGTGTGACCGCGCGACACGAGGTCGTGCGCGATGGCGATCATGGGGGAGACGTGCCCCTGGATGGGGTTGGAGCAGAGCAGGTAGTTCGACATGTGGATCTCTTCGACGGATGCGGCGAACCGGGCGGATGCGTCCGGCGCATGCCGGTGAACACCCGGCACGAGGGGCGACGCTAGCCATGGGCGGATCTCGCCCGCCACCGATTCCCCACGATCTCGGTGCTGGCACCCCGGCGAATCAGGGCAGGCACCGAGAAATGCCGCTCAGGCTGGCCCCACCGCGGGAATGCTCGGCTCATCTGCGGTGTTGTATCAATGTCCGGGTGCGGAAGACCTCGCATCCGAGGGAGGACAACGTGGGAATCAGTTACGTCGAGTTCGAAGACGAAGCCGGGGTCCTGCGCCGCTACCGCAAGCACGCGAACGGCCGTGGCCTCGTCTCGACGACGGCGAAGGTCGATGCGAGCGCCTTCGTCGACCCGACGGCGTACGTCGATCCGGGAGCCGAGGTGCAGCGCGGCGCGCGCATCGAGCACGGCGGATGGGTCGAGGCCGGGGCGATCGTCGCCGAGCGCGCGGTCGTGGGCGTGAACGCCCGGATCGGCCAGCGCGCGGTCATCGGCCGCAGCGCCGTCGTCGGACCGTTCGCCCAGGTGGGCCGGGAGGCGCGCGTGCAGAACGCCGCCCGGGTGCCGCGCGAGTACGTCGTCGAGTCCGGTGCCGAGTTCGAGGCGTCCGGAGACGACCTGCGGCGGCTCGGCCTCGCGGCCTGACGCTCGGAGCCCCGTCGCCGATCCGCTCCACGACGGCGACCACGCGCGAACGACGCCCGCTCGACCATCAGGTCGGGCGGGCGTCGTCGTGCCGGAAGGCGCCGAGGCGGGAGCCGGAGCCGATCAGCCGCGCGGCGGCTGCCCGCCGCCACCGCCCATGCCGCCGGAAACCTGCTCGCCGGCCACGCCCGACCCGACGGTCGACCCGTCCGCGGTGGCCGTGTAGGTCTCGCCGTCCACGAGATCGGGCGAGGAGACCACGATCGA
Organism: Agromyces sp. CF514; assembly: GCF_900113185.1. Lineage (NCBI taxonomy): Bacteria > Bacillati > Actinomycetota > Actinomycetes > Micrococcales > Microbacteriaceae > Agromyces > Agromyces sp. CF514. The sequence continues at coordinate 128,319 of NZ_FOZD01000002.1, forward strand.
CTCGACCTGCTTGAACGTCTCGTAGGTCGCGACGACCGTGCCGTCGGAGGCGACGACCTGCAGCGTCGTTCCCGCTGCTGCCGTCGAGTCGAGCACGATCGCGACCGAGGCCTGCGCCGAGTCGCTGCCCGGTGCGACGAGCATGCCCGAGCTTCCGGCGGCCACGATGGTTCCGCCGGACACGTCGAACGTGCCGTCCACGTCGAGCGCCCCGTTCATCTGCTCGGTCGGTCCGTCGACGACCACCTCGCCGCCCGTGACGGTCGCATCGCCGTTGACGTCGATGCCGTCGCCGTCGGAGTGCACGACCAGGGTGCCTCCCGAGATCGTGAGCGTGCGGCCCGACGAGCTCGACGACTGGGCGTAGGCGTCGGGTGAGCCGCCGCCCGTGCCGTCGGCACCGTCGGCCGCGTCCGCGCCGCCTGCGACGTTGACGCCGTCGTCGCTGCCCGAGACCTCGGTGTCGCCGCCGCTGATCGTGATCGCGGCCGCTTCGAGGGCTTCGTACGACCGTGTCACGAGCACGGTGCCGCCCGACACGGTGAGCGCGACATCCGCGTGCACGCCGTCGTCGCCCGAGGCGAGGGTCACGTCGCCGCTCGCGAGGTGGGCCGTGTTGTCCGTGTGCAGCGCGTCGTCGGCGGCGTCGACGTCGATCGTGCCGCCGTCGACGACGACGTACACGTCGCCCTTCACGCCCTTCATCGAGGTCTCGTCGGATGCCGTAGCATCCGCTCCTCCACCCGCGGTGACGTCGAGCGTGCCGCCCCAGATCACGGCGTCGGTCGCCGCGTCGATGCCGTCGCCGCCCGACACGACCGTGACGTCTCCGCCCGCGATCGCGACGTAGCCGCGCTCGGCCTCTTCGGCGTTGTCGGCCTTGATGCCGTCGCCGCCCGCGGTCACGTCGATCGTGCCGCCCGTGATCATGACGAGGTCCTTGCCGCGGATGCCGTCATCGGCGGCGTCGACCGTCAGGTCGCCGCCCGCGATCGTGAGCGCATCGCTCGACGCGATGCCGTCGTTGCCGTTCCCGTGCACGGTGAGGGCTCCGGATCCCGAGATCACGAGGTCGGCGGCGCTCGCGAGTGCCGCATTCGCCGAGACGTCGTCGGCGTAGCCGGAGGCATCCGACAGTGTGTTCTCACTGCCCGCGGCCAGCACGAGCTGCACCTCGTCGGCGGCGACGATGTCGATCGCGGCGCCGTCGGCGTTCGCGATGTCGACGCCGTCGAGCACGATCGTCACGTCGGCGTCCGCCGCGTCGACGATGAGCTGCCCGGTGGTCGAGCCGCTCACCAGGTAGGTGCCCGCGGCCGTGATCGTGACGACGTCGCCGCTCACGGTCACGCCGTCGGCGGCGGTCGGGCTCGCCAGGTCGATCGAGATCGCGGATGCCGCGTCGTAGCCCTCGATCGCGGTCGGCGCCTCCTCGTTGTCGGCCATGACCTCGGCCGCGCTCGCGCCGGGTGCGACGGCCGCTGCCTGCTCGAGGGTGACGGTCGAGTCGCCCGTCGACGCGGAGGTCTCGGCGTCGGCGGCGCCGGCGCAGCTCGCGAGCAGCAGTGTGCCGGTGAGGGCGAGCGGGGCGAGGCCGGCGGCGATGAACCGGGGGCGGCGGCGGGTGCGCTTCTCGGAGGTCATGAGGGGTCCTTTCGGGGAGTCGTGATCGTCGTGCGGCCGGCGAGAGCCGCAGCCGTGGGAGCCGCAGGCGAGTGCATCGCCTGCGCGAAGTGTGCGCGGAGCACGGGCGCCCACCGGTTGGCGGGCAGTCCGGGTCTGAGTGCCGCGAGGCCTGTGCCGAACTTCGAGACGGTCGTGGGCCGATGGCCGAGCGACCAGAGGGTGCGATCGATCGGTCCGGCGCTGCCGCCGGACTTCGTCTCGACGATGACCGAGCGAGGGGTCGAGAGGGTGCGGGCGTGCGCTCCGTGTTCGATCCACTCGAGGTCGACATCGATCGTCGCGCGGGTCCCGCCCGGAACGAGCAGGGTCGCGCGCCGGTACCGCGTGGTGAGCACGGGCACGAACGGCTCGTGCTCCGGCGGTCGGATGCCGGCCTCGCCGAGCGTGGCCGTCGCGTAGTCGAGGGCGTCGCCCTGCAGGCTCGTCGTGCCCGACGGGTCGATGGAGACGCGTTCCTTCACCGTGACGGCCCGGCCGCCCCTGGTCTTCACCTCGAGGAAGCTCGCGTCGGAGTCGACGTACGACCGCGTGCGGATCTTGTACCGCCGCCGTCGACCGTAGGCGGCCAGGTGGTAGCTCTCGAGGTCGCTCGTGTCGAAGTAGACCGAGTCGTAGCGGGCCGAACGGGTGCCGCCGATCTCGAGGGCGAGGGTTCCCCGCGGCAGGCGCTCCAGCAGCGAGGGCAGCGCGCTCGCCGGCAGCATGTACTTGCGGTCCACGCGGGTCAGCAGTTCGGCCGACGCGTTCAGCTCGTCGAGGGCGATCGGGTCGAGCGCGGCGATCGGTGCGAGGGCGAACGCGGTGGCGGGGGGCTCGAGATGCGGTGTCCCTCGACCCGCGGGGATCATGCGCCGACCGCCTCGTGTCGAAGCGCGGACTCGCGGCGCGGCACCCGAACGCGGTCGAGCTCGTAGCGCACGTCGACCGTCGTGGTGTCGTTCACGAGGTCGAGCCGCTCGACGCGGAGCGCGCGCACCCGGGCGCCGAGCAGCGCCTCGAGTTGCTCCTGCAGTTCGGTCTCGTCGGCGATCGCGCGGTCGACCACGACGAGCTGCTGGCGGTACCGCTGCAGCACGCGGCCGTTGTCGACCGCGGCGAGCACGGCGACGACGAGCGCCATGAGCGCCGGAGCGGCCCAGCCGAGGGCGGCGCCGAGTCCGCCGATGAGGCCGAGGGCGAGCGCCGCGAAGTAGTAGGCGACCTCGTGCTGCTGGATCTCGCTCGAGCGCAGTCGGATGATCGAGAGCACGCCGAACAGGCCGAGCCCGAGTCCGGCACCGACCGCGGTCGACCCGAGCACGAGCGACACGGCGAGCACGCCGATGTTGACCGTCAGGTAGGCGACGAGCAGGTCGCGACGCCGGTGGCGCGGGAAGTACAGGCCGAACACCAGCGCGCCGACGGCGACCAGGTCGATGGCGAGCAGGAGGATGGGGTCCATGTGGATGCTCCGAACGTTGTCGAGGCATCCCATTCCGTCAGGCGCGTCAAGCCGGCCGCTGTGGGCTTCCGATGGCCTTCCTATGCGTCACGGGCGCGTTCACTGAACGCGTGACACGACTCAGAACAGGCGTTCGGCGAGCAGCGCGAGGGTCTGCTCGCGGCCCGGCGAGGCATCCGTCGCCTCTGGCGCATATGCGCCCGAGATGGGCGAGATCATGACCTCGTCGATGCCGTGGCGCGTCGCGAGGGTGCGCAGTTCGGATGCCGCGGCATCCGCATCGCCGATGATCCAGCGTCGCTCCATGCCGGCGATGAGCTCCTCGACCATGGAGTCGGCGGGTGCGGCCTGGGCCTCTTCGACGGTCTCGAGCTCGCGCATCGGGCGGTTCGTGCGCAGGCGGGCCATGGCGCGCAGCTGCGGCAGCGCACGCGCCCGGGCCTCGTCTGCCGTGGGCGCGACCGAGGCGTTCGCGGTGAGGAAGGTCTCGGGCGTCGGGTGCGCCTCGCTCGGCCGGTACTCGGTGCGGTACAGCTCGAGCGCGCGCTCGAGCCCCTCGCCCGAGAAGTGGTTCGCGAACACGTAGGGCAGGCCGAGCGAGGCCGCGAGCTTCGCCGAGTAGTCGCTCGACCCGAGCAGCCACACCTGCGGCGTGCCGGTCGCGGCGGGCGTGGCCGTGATCGCGTACTCGCGCCCGCTCGTGAGGCGCAGCGTCGCGCCGTCGGGCGAGACGAGGCCGAGGATGTCGGCGATGTGATCGGGGAACCGGTCGACGTCGGCCGTCGGCCCCGAGATGCGCAGCAACTGCGTGATGACCGGGTCGCTGCCCGGTGCGCGGCCGAGGCCGAGGTCGATGCGGCCAGGGGCGATGGCCTCGAGCGCGGCGAACTGCTCGGCGACGACGAACGGCGCGTGGTTCGGCAGCATGACCCCGCCGGACCCGACACGGATGCGTTCGGTCTGCGCGACCGTGGCCGCGATGAGCACGGGCGGGGTGGTCGAGGCCACCGACCGCATGTTGTGGTGCTCGGCGAACCAGTAGCGGGTGAACCCCAGCCGGTCGGCGAGCTTCGCCAGGCCGACGGATGCCGCGACGGCCCCCGCACTGGTCTGGCCGCTCCGCACGGGAACGAGGTCGAGCACGGACAGGCGCAGCGTTTCAGACATCGTCAAGGGCAACGGGCGGCGGGCTCCGGGTATTCCGGATGCCGCGGCATCCGCTCTCCCGTCAGGGTTCGCCAGAACCCGATCGTCGACGAAACCGCTGATCAGGGGCGTGGCCGGGCGCTTGCGCGAGGCCTCCGTTCTTCGCGGGATAACCCTGAGCGGCTTGCAGGGATGCCACTGGCGCGCGCACCTCGCCGTCGCCGTTGTATGGGTTCTGCGTTCGTGCGTGCCGATGGGATCCCCCGCGGCCGTCCGCCTCACCGAGTGGGGCCAGGGCCCGCGGCGCGTCCCCATCGAAAGGAACCACCAGTGAACACCCCCGTGTCCGGCGCCGCTTCGAGCGCCGACCGATCCGCACAGGACCTGCCCGTCTCGCCCGTCTCGCCGGTCTCGCCCGTCGTCGACGGCCCCGCCGCCCGCGTCACCGACTTGGCCTCGGTCCGCGCCCGCCACGAGCGCCCGGACTACATCGTGCCGACCAGTCGCGAGGAGGCGCTCGCCGCGTTCGCGACCCGCGTCGACGGGCGCGTGAGCCTTCCCGGCGATGCAGGCTGGGACGCCGATCGCCTCGCCTGGAACCTCGCCGTCGACCAGCGCCCCGCCGCCGTCGTGGTCGCGGCCAGCGCGGACGACGCCGTGAAGACCGTGCGCGTCGCGGCGGCCATGGGCCTCGGCGTCGCCGCCCAGTCGACCGGCCACAACGCCGGCCCCCTCGCCGCGCAGGCCGACTTCGATGACGTCGTGCTGCTGCGCATGCACGAGCTGCGCGGCGTCGAGATCGACGTCGAGGCGCGCATCGCCCGCATCCAGCCCGGCGCCCAGTGGGGCGACGTGGTCGCCGCCGCGACCCCGCACGGCCTGGCCGCGCTCGCCGGATCGTCGCACGACGTCGGCGTCATGGGCTACACGCTCGGCGGCGGCGTGAGCTGGCTCGCCCGCTCGCACGGTCTCGCCGCGAACCAGGTTCTCGCCGCCGAGATCGTCACCGCCGACGGCGAGCTGCGCCGCATCGACGCCGAGCACGACGAAGACCTGTTCTGGGCGATCCGCGGGGGCGGCGGCGACTTCGGAGTCGTCACCGCGCTCGAGTTCCGCCTCTTCCCGATCACCGAGGTCGTCGCGGGCATGATGCTCTGGCCGCTGGAGGCCGCGGAGGACGTGCTGCAGGCCTGGGCCGCCTGGACCGGCGGGCTGCCCGACAGCGTGACCTCGACGGTGCGCGTGCTGCGCCTGCCCCCGCTGCCCGAGCTGCCCCCGTTCCTCGCCGGACGTTCGCTCGTCGTCGTCGAGGCCGTCTGCCAGGAGACCCCCGAGCGAGCGGCGCAGCTGCTCGCCCCGCTGCGCGCGCTGGCACCCGAGATCGACACCGTGCACCCGCAGTCCGTCGCCGAGCTGCTGCAGCTGCACATGGATCCGCCGGTGCCGACTCCCGGGCACGGCGACGGCATGATGCTCTCGGAGTTCTCGCCCGCGACCGTGCGTGCGTTCCTCGACGCCGTCGGGCCGGGTGCCGAGACGGCCCTGCTCTCAGCGGAGATCCGCCACCTGGGCGGCGCGGTCGACCCCGACGCGGCGCTCGCGCTGGCGGCCGAGCACGAGGTGCCCGTGCCGGGAGTGGTCTCGGGGTTCGACGCCCAGTACCTCGTGTACGCGGTCGGCATCCCGATGCCGGGCATCGGCGACGCCCTCGTGAAGTCGCTCGGGCGCCTGTTCTCGCGCATCGAGCCGTGGCGCGCCCCTGTGGAGTACCTGAATTTCGCCGAGCACGCCCGCTCTGCCGAGCAGCTCTGGGGCGATCGCGTGCACCGCCTGCGCGCGGTCAAGCTCGACGTCGACCCTCAGGGGCTGATCCGCTCGAACCACCCGGTCCGCCGCTGAGCTCCCGAACGGCGGATGCCGCGGCCGACACGCCCTCCCCCCGGCGGCGTGGCGGCCTCGGCATCCGCCGTTCCGTTTGTCGCGGCGCGTCGCAGCGCGTCGGGTCGCAGCGCGTCGATGCTCGCGGGTCTCGAGGCCGTTCGCTCAGGGTCGGTTCGGGGGATTCCCCCAGTGACGTCGATCGAGCCGCGGAGTAACGTGGCGAGCCGGACGGACCGGGGTGGGCCGATCCGGCAACGGATCGGGGGACCGATGAGTCGACTCGGCGACAGGCTCGCGACGTTCGGCGGGGCGAGGCCCGATGCGCTCGCGCTCGCTCCGGGCCAGCGGCAGCGATACCTCGCGATGGGACTCGTGCTCATCGCCACCGCGGCGGTCTCGGCCGCCGCGGCGTCGTTCGCGCTCGCGATGGCCCTGCGTGCGCCGGTGTGGGTCGCGATCGTCGTCGGCTTGTGCTGGGGCCTCGTGATCCTCGCCATCGACCGCATGCTCGTCGTCGGCATGCCGAGGCAGCCGAAGGCCCGGGCGAACGTCTGGCTCGCGCTGCCGCGCGTCGCGCTCGCCCTGGTGATCGGCGTGGTCGTCGCGACCCCGCTCACGCTCGCGGTCTTCGAGCGCGAGATCACCGCCGAGACCGAGGTGATGGCGCTCGAGGCGAAGCAGGCCTTCGAGGAGGAGCTCGCGGCCGACCCCCGCTACGACGAGATCCCGGCCCTCACCGCGAGCGTGGCCGCGCAGCGCGCGCTCATCGCCGACGGCGGGCGGGCCGCGCTCGAGGCGGACGCCGACTACGTCGCCGCGCAGGCCGCGACGGCCGCGGCGCAGGCCGCCTACGACGAGGCGAACCGGGTCTGGCTCTCCGAGCTCGACGGCACGGGCGGCACCGGCATCGTCGGCGACGGGCCGATCACGCAGTCGAAGAAGCTCGATCGCGACGGCAAGCTCGCGGCGCTCGAGGCCGCGAAAGCCGCCGAGGCCGATGCCAAGGCGCAGGCCGAAGCGCGCATCGAGTCGGGCTCGGTCGCGGCGGTCGCCCAGGCCGAGCAGACGCTCGACGAGGACAGCGCGAAGCTCGAGCGACTGACCGCGGCGCGCGACCTCGAGGCCGCCCGCTACGACGCGGCCGCCGACGAGAGCGACGGCATGCTCGCCCGCCTCGCCGCCCTCTGGCGCATCGGCGAGCGCAACGGCATGCTCGCATTCGCGCACCTCATGATCGCCCTGCTGTTCGTGTGCATCGAGCTCATGCCCGTGCTCACGAAGACGCTGCAGAACCTCATGGCGCCGACCGCCTACGACGAGGTCGCGAAGATCACCGACGACACGATCGTGGCAGCCGAGCGCGAACGCGCGGCCGAACGGCTCCGCAGCGCGCGCGACGAGTCCGCGCCGCGGCTCGATGTCGCCGAGTACCGTGCCAGCCTCCGCCGCGAGTCCGGTAGACGCGTCGCCGAGGCGTTCGTCGCCAGGCAGGAGGAGGCCGAGCTCGCCGCCGTCGACGAGTGGGCCGACCAGCGGGCCCCGTTCATCGCGACGCGGGCCGTGCGCGAGTGGGAGCAGGAGTCCGACGGCGCCTCCGTGGCGTCCACGCCGAACCGAGCCTGAGCGCCACGTCGCGCACTGGGGGTGTCGCGCGACGGCCGCGCTTCATAGGCTGGGGTGTGCGACATCGTCGTCGCACGATTCCACGGGGGAGGGAACGAATGACGGTCCATCACGAGCTGCCCACGAGCGCCGACTTCGCAACGCTGGCGGGTCCGCATCAGCCTGCGATCACCATCTACGCGTCGACGTCGCCGGTGGTGAACGAGCGCGAACGCGCCGAGGTCGCGGTCAAGAGCGCGTTCGACCACGCGATCGACCAGGTCAAGCAGGGCGGTGCCGCGGCATCCGAACTCGACGCGCTCCGACGCGAGCGCGACGGCGTGCTGGGCGACTTCGCCCTCTGGGGCGGGCTCTCGCGATCGCTCGCGATCTTCGTCGCCCCGGGGTTCACCGAGGTGTTCGTGCTGCCGAACCGGCTCGACGACGCCTGGCATGTCGGCTCGCACTTCACGCTCGGCCAGCTGCTGCGGGCGCCCAGCCAAGATCAGGAGGCGTTCGCGCTCACCCTCTCGTCGAACGAGTGGCACCTCTGGCATGCGACGCCCACCGCGCGCGCCGTGCACCTCGACACCGACCCGTCGCACCCGGCCAACCTAGAGGCCGCGACCAACCGCGAACCCGGCGAGAACAGCCCGCGCGGCGGCCAGCACGGCGACCGCGGCGAGGTCGGAGACGAGCGGGGCAAGAAGCTCCTCGACATCTACGCCAAGCGCATCGCCGATGCGACCCGCCACGAGCTCGCCGCGGTCGACCCCGACTCGCACACGCCGCTGTTCGTGTTCGCGGCCGAACCCCTGCTCAGCGCGTTCCTCGATCGCGCCCGCAATCACCGCCGAGTGGTCGGGGTACCCGGATCCCCTGATCGGCTGGGAGCATCGGAGATCGACGCGGCCCTGCGCGAACAGCTCGCGCGGCTGAACGTCGCCGAGGCGTCGCAGGCGCTGGGCGCGCTCGCCGAGGGCACCGCGGGCAGGGTCGAACGCGACCTCGCGGCGATCGCCAGACTGGCTGCCGACGGCGCGGTGGAGACGCTCTGGTTCGACTTCACGACGTCGGTCAACGGCACGCTCGACCGGTCGTCCGGCGCGGTCGAGTTCGCGGGCGCCAGCGGTGACGGCGAATCACTCGCCGACGGCACCCCCGCCGGCGACCTGCTGCCGCAGCTCGCGCTGCTCGTGCTCTCGAAGGGCGGGAAGGTCGTCACCGTGCGCGGCGACGACCTCGGCGAGGGGTGGAACGAGCCAGCCGTCGCGGAACTGCGGTTCGCGCTCGCCTGAACGGGCTCGCTCCGGGCCGGCTCGTGGGCCGATTCATGAACCGGCTCGTGAGCCCGCTCGCTACGAGCCGGTGACGGATGCCGCGGCGGGCCGCCGCGCGGCATCCGCCCGGCCCTGCTCCGCGAACCGGTCGAACTCGACCACCGGAATCGCGAACGGCTCGCGCCACGAGAACCGCACGACGATCTCGGTCGCCCGCTCGTCTTCGATGATCGCCTCGACGGCCGTGTCGACGAGCACGCGACCGCGCCCGCGCGGGACGCTCTCGCGCAGCTCGAGCCAGAGGCTCTCGGGATGCGGCACGACGCCCGGATTCGTCGAGACGAGGGCGAGCTCCCATCCCGCAGACGGGCAGAGGCCGAAGCCCGAGACGCGGATCACCCGTCCGACGCTGCTCGTGAAGGCGGTGGCGGTGAAGTCCTCGGCGGAGAATTCGCAGTGAAGGTCGCTCATCTCGGGCACGATACGCACGGGCAGCGGCCCCGGCATCAGGGCCAGCGCTGAGAGCCGAGGGGCGCTCGGTGCGAGCGATGCGCCCGAGGCATCCGCTGTCCGTCGGAGGCCCCATAGGCTGGCTCGCATGCGTTTCGGAATGTTCATCCCCCAGGGCTGGCGCCACGACCTCGTCGACATCGACCCGGCCGAGCACTGGCAGACCATGCACGACCTCGCCGCGCACGCCGACGCGGCCGACTCCGGCTGGGAGTCGATCTGGGTCTACGACCACTTCCACACCGTGCCGGTGCCGAGCGAGACCGAGGCCACCCACGAGGCGTGGACCCTCATGGCGGCCTTCGCCGCGTCGACCTCGCGCGTGCGCCTCGGCCAGATGTGCACGTGCGTCGCCTACCGCAACCCCGCCTACCTCGCGAAGGTCGCCGCGACCGTCGACCTCATCTCGGGCGGTCGCACCGAGATGGGCATCGGCGCCGGATGGTACGAGCACGAGTGGCTCGGCTACGGCTACGGGTTCCCCGACGCGCCCGCACGTCTCCGCGCCCTGCGCGAGGGCGTCGAGGTCATGCACCAGGCGTGGACCACCGGCAGCGCCACCCTCGACGGCGAGTTCTGGCAGATCGATGGGGCCGTCGTGCAGCCGAAGCCGCTGCAGGCCGGCGGCATCCCGATGTGGATCGCCGGCGGCGGCGAGAAGGTCACGCTGAAGATCGCGGCGAAGTACGCGAGCTACACGAACTTCAACGGCGGCGCCGAGGTCTTCACCCAGAAGAGCGAGATCCTGCGCGGGCACGCCGACAAGCTCGGTCGCGACTTCGATGCGATCGTGCGGTCGTCGAACTTCAACACGATCGTCGGCACGGATGCCTCCGACGTCGAGCGCCGACTCGCGGCCGTCGAGGCGCGCGTGGCGCCGTACCTCGGTGCGGCAGGCACAGAGCGGTACCTCGCAGGCTTCCACTCCGACGAGTCGCTCGTCGGCACGGTCGCCGAGGTCGTCGCGAAGCTCGAGGATCGGCGTGATCGCGGACTCGGCTACGCGATCCACTACTTCCCCGAGGTCGCCTACGACCGCAGCGGGCTCGAGCTGTTCGAGTCCGAGGTCATCCCGGCGCTCGCCGACTAGCGCGCGCTCCACACGTTTCGCATTCGGTGAATGTCGGATGCTGCGGTGGGCGCGCCGACCGGATGCTGGCGCGCGCGGCGTGTCGCGCGGGGGCTCCGACATTCGCCGAATGTCGGAGGCTCCGCGGCGGCGCGCTCCGAAGCGGCGGACCGAGCCGGTCGAACTCGGCGAGCGGCGCCGAGCAGTCGAGCGGCCCGCGCGGCGGGTCGACCCGGTCGAGCTAGGCGGCGACGGCCTCGTCGAGCTTGGCGCCGAGCTCGGCGTCGGTCGGCTCGGTGAAGTGCGTGCCGTCGGGGAACACGACCACGGGGATCTGGGTGCGGCCCGAGATCGCCTTGGCGCGGTCGGCGCCGTCGAGCTCGACCTCGAGGTCGACGTACTCGTAGTCGACGCCGCGGGCGTCGAGCAGCGCCTTCGAACGGCGGCAGTCGATGCACCATTCGGCGCCGTACATCGTGATGCGGGCAGGGTACAGGTCAGAGGAGGGGGAGGTCATGACATGAACATACGCAATACGGCTGGGTGGTATTCCCAGCAAGGGTTCGGCTCGGCCGCTGCGGAGGAACATCGCACGAGGGGAGGCCTCCCTCGGCGACATCCCACCTCCCTTCATGCGGATCTCCTCCGCTCCGGGCTGGATCGTCCGAACGGTGGCTGATGGGCGCCACGGTGGCTGATGGGCGGCACGGTGGATGGGCGGCACGGTGGCTGGATGGGCGGCACGGTGGCAGACTCGCCGCATGCGATTCGAGACGACGATGTCCCAGACGGGCAACAACACGGGCATCGAGGTGCCGTCCGACGTGATCGAGGCCCTCGGCGCCGGGCGCAAGCCGCCGGTGGTCGTCACGGTCAACGGCTACGAGTACCGCAGCACGGTCGCCGTGATGGGCGGGCGGTACATGATCTCGTTCAGCTCCGACAAGCGCGCCGCGACCGGAATCCAGGGCGGTGACCCGATCGTGGTCGACCTCGAGGTCGACACGGCGCCGCGCACCGTCGAGGTTCCGGCTGACCTGGCCGATGCGCTCGATGCGGCGGGTGCACGTGCCGCGTTCGACGCGCTGTCGCCGAGCGCGCGCAAGGCGCATGTGACGAACGTCGAGTCGGCGAAGGCTCCCGAGACGCGTCAGCGCAGGCTCGAGTCGATCGTCGCCAAGCTGGCCTGACGAGCGGATACCGCGAGCATCCTCCGACGCGCAAGGCGCGAGTCGAGCTGAGCGTGCCGCGCCGCGCGAGACGCGCCGTGCCGCGCCGCGCGAGACGCGCCGTGCGGCGCCACGACGCGAGCGCGAGACGCGCCGTGCCGTGCCGCGCGAGACGCGCCCGGACGCGCCTCAGGCCACCGGCCTGAGCACCGAGTTGCCCGCCGCGCGCTCGCGGTCGGCTCCGACGAGTCGCACGAACGCGCTGAGCTGGGCTACCCCGGCCGGGGTGTGCGGCAGCGTCTCGAGCAGTGCAGGTGAGTAGAGCAGGTACGCCGCCCACTTCGCACGGGAGATCGCGACGTTGAGCCGATTCTTCAGCAGCAGGAACTCGATGCCCCTGGGGGCTGCAGCGGCGCTCGAGGCCGCGAGCGAGACGATCGCGATCGCGGCCTCCTGGCCCTGGAACTTGTCGACCGTGCCGACGGGGACGTCGGGGAACCCGGCGTCGTCGAGTACGGCCCGCACGAGCGTGAGCTGCGCGTTGTAGGGCGTGACCACGATGATGTCGCGTTGTTCGAGCGGGCGGCCGGCCGCGGCATCCGGATCAGTCGGATCGACCCAGGCGAGCCCGAACAGCCTCTCGACGTGCGCGACGACGGCGTCGGCCTCTTCAGCGGATGCGACCGTGTTGCCCTCGTGCACGATCGGCACCGGCAGGAGACCCGGATGCACGCCGTCGAGCGAGCGGGTCTCGGCGACCTCGTGCGAGTGCAGCTCGCCCTCGTACGACAGGCGCGAGACGGGGGCGGCGACGGCCGGGTGCATGCGGCGGCTCTCGGCGAGGAAGAATCCGTACTCGGCGGGCAGCACGTCGTGGCCGTCGGCGATCCACCCGAGGGCCGACGTGTCGACGGGCTCGAGGTGGATGCCCTGGCTCACCTGCGGCAACTGCTGCGGGTCGCCGAGCAGCAGCAAGTTGCGGCCCGCGACCGACGCGGCGATCGTCGAGGCGAGCGAGAACTGGCCGGCCTCGTCGATGACGACCAGGTCGAGCGATCCGCGGGGCACGCGGTCGGCGTTGGCGAAGTCCCAGGCGGTGCCGCCGACCACGAAGCCGGTGGTGGCATGGGCCTCGGCGAACTGCGCGAGCCCGTTGCGCCGCTTGTCGAGCACCGTGTAGGCGTGGTCGCCGGGATCGGACTCGTCTTTGGGCGCCTTACCGACGAGGTCGGGTGCGAGGCCCGCACGGATCGTGGCGTCGAGCACGTTCTCGACGACGGCGTGGGACTGCGCGACGACGCCGACCTTCCAGGCGTGCTGCGAGACGAGGGCCGCGATGACATGCGATGCGACGTAGGTCTTGCCGGTGCCGGGAGGTCCTTGCACGGCGAGGTACGAGTCGTCGAGCCGCTGCAGCTCGGCCGTGACGGCGGCGACGTAGTCGGGGTGCGCCGAGTGCGAGGATTCGGCGCCGAGGCCGAGCCCGTCGCGCGTTCGCGGCGCCGTGCGGCGCAGGATGTCGACGGCCGGGTTCTTCGGCCAGCGCGGCTGGCTGCGGGCGACGTGCTGGGCCCAGTCGGCGATGGCGGTCTTCTGCCGACCGGCGTGCGGCGGCGGCCCGGGCACGATCGCGACGGGGAGCGTCGACCAGAGATCGCCGGCCACGGCGCGCTCTTCGACGACGACGCCGTCGTCGAGCACGTCGACGACCACGACGGAGTTCGGGGTGCGGGCGCCCGGCCGACCGGCCTTCTTCGCGAACGGCGCGGGGGAGTCGTACAGCGCGAAGACCCCGCCGCCGATCGAGAAGCGCGAGCCGGGGCCGATGCGACCACGGAGGCGCACCCTGCGCCGGTCGACCTGCTGCCCGTCTTCACGGAACCAGGGCTGCGCGACTCCGGATGCCGCGGGGTCGACGACGAGCACGTCGCGCTGCTCCTCCCAGGCCTCGAGCGGCTGCTCGAGGCGGAAGAAGTGCGCCCACCAGAAGCTCTTGGCCTCGCGGTCGTGGTAGTCGATCGCGGCCGCGGCGAGGGCGAGCGCCGTGCGGTCGGCGTCTCTCGAGGGGTCGTCGCGCGGTCCGGCGAGTTGCTGCAGGTACAGGGCGACGGGCGACGGCTCGTACACGCGGCCCTCGGCCTTCGCAGCCTCGACGAGCTGCGAGTCGGGCACCGACTGCACGCCGGCCGCGCGTGCGAGGCCGAGCAGCCAGTCGCGCAGTCGCAGCGTCGACACGCAGTCGTAGCGGTTGTAGTCGGCGAGGTCGTCGAGCACGAACTGCGCGGCCGCGTCGCCTGAGAGCCCGGTGTCGGGATCGACGGCGGCGCCCGTCGCCGCGAGCTGACGCGCTCGCACGTACTCGAGGATCGAGTCGCCGCCCGACTTGACCTCGGCCTCGCGCAGCTCGGTGCCCATGTACAGCGGCTCGAGCTTCTTGATCGAGTACGAGCGGCTGCCGACGCGGACCGCGCGCTTGACGATCGGGTACAGGTCGACGAACACGCCGTCGGAGAGGAGCTGGTCGACCTCGGCCTCGCGCACGCCGTGGCGGGCGGCGATCGAGAGCAGGTGCGCCTTCTCGTAGTTCGCGTAGTGGTAGATGTGCAGGTTCGGGTGCGCGGCGCGGCGCGCGGCCACGAGATCGAGGAACCGCTCGAGCGCGATCTTCTCGTCGGCGAAGCTGTGCGCCCACAGGGCGGTGAACTGCTCGTCGACGTCGACCATGCCGAACAGGTAGTCGATGCCCCACTCGCGTGCGGGGCCCTCGGTGTAGAGCGGGTCGCCCTCGAAGTCGAAGAACAGGTCGCCCGCATCGGGCTCGGGGATCGCCGCGAGCGCCGACGGCTCGCGCAGCGCGACGGGCGGAGGCAGCGGCGGGGCTTCGGGCGTGCGCGTGCCCGCGGCGTCGGCCGCCTGCAGTGCCGCCTCGGCCTCGAGCTGCAGACGAGCCTGCAGCCGCAGGTTGGCGAGGGTCGCGTCGAGCACGCCCGGCACCGGGGCGCCGGATGCCGCGAGCTCGTCGATCGTCGTGATGCCGGCCTCGGCGAGGGGCAGGCGCTGCGTCACGCGGAGTCCGGCGACGAGCAGCACGTCGCGGTGCGCCTGCACCTCGAGGTCGCAGGTGGCGCAACGGCCGTCGAGCCCGTAGCGGGGGTCGCCCCATGCGACGGGACCGGTGTCGGCCTGCCGCTCGGCGATGATGCGCTCGAGCCGCTCTCGGCGCAGCCGGTAGACGGGCGCGATGTCGTCGAGGCGATGGGTGCTCGTGGTGCCGTCGCCCAGCAGGAGCTCGACGGTGTCGGCGCAGGGCACGCCGATGCGGTCGAGCTGCTCGGCGTAGGCGGCGAGCTGGAGCAGGGCCGTGACCTTGGCTCGGCGGGCGAGCTTGCTGTCCTGCACCAGGTAGCGGCCGTCGGGTTGCCGCACGATGAAGTCGGCGAAGCCGATGAAGCCGTCGTCGGCGAAGGTGGCCTGGAACACGACGGGCGCCCCGGCCGCGAAGGCGGCGTTGGTCGCCTCGACCGCGGCGGCGACGGCGGCCGCGTCGCGCACCGAGGGGCGCTCGATCTCGACGACGCCGGCTCCGAACTGCTCGCGGTACCGCTCGAGCACGCGCTCCTCGTGCGCGTCGCCCATGCGCCCGGAGCGCTCGAGCATCGCGTCTTCGGGGTCGGGCACGGCCTCGATGCGGCCGAGCTTGGCGTCGAGCGCGCGCAGGAACGCGAACTCGCACTCGGACGCCTTCTTCAGGTCGCTCGCGCTCGTGACCACCGTGCCGTCGACCAGGTACATCGGGCTCCCTTCGACCGTGCTGCCGTGCTCTCACGGTAGCCGCGGCATCCGACATCGCGTCAGGGCCCCGAAGGGGTGCAGGTCAGCGCGCGACGACGACCTTGCCGATGCTCCTGCCCGACGCGACGATCGCGTGCGCCTCACGCAGGCCCGCGGCATCCAGCCCCGAGATCTCGTGCGTGAGCGTGGTGACCAGCGTGCCGTCGTCGAACAGGTCGGCCGCCGCGTTCAGCAGGTCGTGCTGGCCGACCATGTCGGGCGTCTCGTAGACGCCGCGCGTGAACATCGACTCCCACAGCCACGCGATGCTCTTGCCCTTCAGCACCCGCAGGTCCATGTCGGGGTCCTCGTCGATCGCGACAATGCTGCCGAACGGCCGCACGATCTCGGCGAAGAGCGGCACGCGGCCGGTCGTCGAAGGCGTGAAGACCCGGTCGACGCCGCCGGGCGCGAGCTCGAGCACGGATGCCGCGAGGTCGCCGTGGTGGTCGACGACATGGTGCGCGCCCATGCGCCGCGACCAGTCCTGCGTCTCGGGTCGGGACGCCGTCGTGATGACGGTCACGCCGGTGAGCTGCCTGGCGAGCTGGGTGAGGATCGAGCCGACCCCGCCCGCGCCCGCGAGGGCGAGCAGGGTGCCGGTGCTGTCGGCGCGCAGGCCGAACCGGTCGAACAGCGACTCCCACGCGGTGATGGTCGTGAGGGGCATGGCGGCCGCCTCGGCCATCGAGAGCGTCGACGGCTTGCGGCCGACGAGGCGCTCGTCGACGGCGTGGAACTCGGCGTTCGTGCCCTGACGGGTGATGACGCCCGCGTGGAAGACCTCGTCGCCCGGCGCGAAGAGCGACACCTCGGAGCCGACGGCGACGACCGTGCCGGCCGCGTCGTAGCCGAGCACGAACGGCGGCGCATCGGCCGCCCGGCGACCGCGGGTCTTCACGTCGACGGGGTTCACCGACACGGCTGCGACCTCGACGAGCACGTCGCGCGGGCGCAGTTCGGGCAGCGGCAGCTCGACGTCGAGGAGCGCGCGCTCGTCGTCGAGCGGCACCGATCCGGTCGCGGCGACGGCGTGCATGGTCTTCGGCAGCGAGGTCATGCTCAAGCCAACCCCGGGGCCGTCGCCGGGTATTCCCTCGTGAGCGCGCCGCGGGCGAGGCCGAGCAGCCCCTCGACGGCGGTGCCGATCATGGATCCGCGGCGGCCGGAGTCGCCCCAGCGCACGAGGGCCTGCGCGTTCAGGCCGTCGATCATGCCGAGGGTCTGCCAGGCGACACCCGCGGGGTCGTCGGTGGTGAATTCGCCCGCCGCGACGCCCGCCTCGACGATGCCCTGGATGACGGCCTGCCAGTCGTCCATCTCGTCGCGCACGGCGGCGCCGAGCACGTCGTTGCGCCGGCCCATGGCCCATGCCTCGACCCAGACCGTCGTCACGTCGTCGCGCGTGCCGTCGAGGAGGGTCTCGAGCAGCATGGCGAGCTGCTCGCGGGGGCTCGCGAGGGCGAGCACGAGGGCGCCGACCTCGTGGAGCTCGGCGGAGACGACGGCCCGGAAGGTGCGGGCGACGAGGGCGTCCATGTTGGGTTCGTAGTGGGCGACGAGGGCCGGGGCCACGTCGATGCGAGCGGCGACGCTGCGCAGGGTGACCGCGTACAGGCCCTGCTCGAGGGCGACGGATGCCGCGGCATCCGCGATCTCGGCCGATCGTTCGGCCGGGGTCTTGCGGGCGGCCTTCTTGCGGACCGGTCTTGACATGGTGACCTCGTGTGGGTAGCGTCGCTGCAACTTGTTGATCGTGTGATCAATAGTAGATCGTGTCCCCGATCCTGTCGAGAGATCGACGAGCAGAGAGTCCTCAACGATGAGCAACACCACCCCCGCGACCCCGGATGCCGCAACGACGCCGCACCCTCGCGTCGCGCCGCCCGGAGCGGACCCCGCCGCCGTGCACGGCGCACCCGCTGCCGCATCCGACCTCGGGCCCGCGGCCGACCGCGCCGGCCATGTCGAGACGCACGGCGCCGACTTCATCCCCCAGTCCGAGCGCCACGGCAGGCCCCGCGAGCTGTTCTGGGTCTGGATGTCGGCCAACGTCATCTACCTGTACTTCGTCGTCGGCGGCGTGCTCATGCTGCTCGGCCTGCCGCTCTGGGAGGCGCTGCTGGTCACCGTGCTCGGCAACCTCTGGTGGGCGGCCGTGGGCCTGCTCGCGATCAGCGGTCCGGCCTCGGGCACGCCGAGCGTCGCGATCATGCGCGCCATGTTCGGCATCCGCGGCAGCCGAGTGTTCGGCGCCGGGCTCGGCGTGGCCATCGGCATCTTCTACGAGATCATCAACATCGCGTTCGCCACGCTCGCGGCCCTCGCGCTCGTCGTGCAGATCGGCATCGTGCTGCCCGCGGGCGCGGAGTGGGGCGTGCTCGTCGTCGTCGCCGCGCTCAGCTTCGTGATCGGCATCTACGGCCACGCCACGATCCTGAAGCTCGCGCCGTACTTCTCGGCCGCGCTCGCCGTGGTCTTCATCGTGCTCGCCGTCTTCGTGTTCGGCGCGGCCGACTACACCTACGCGCCCGCACCGCTCGAGCCCGGCGAGCACTGGGCGATGCTGCTGCTCGGCTTCGCGATCGTCGCGTCGAGCCCGCTCTCGTGGGGCACCGGAGCCGACTACGCGCGCTACCTGCCGAGCGACGTCTCGAAGACGAAGGTCGCGGTCTGGACCGCGCTCGGCGGCTTCATCCCCGCGATCGTCATCGGCACGCTCGGCGTCATCGCCGGCACCGCGATCGACATGACCGACCCGCAGTTGACGATCTCCGAGATCGTGCCGGGCTGGTTCACGCCGGTGTTCCTCGCGATGATCGTGCTCTCGAGCATCACCAACAACGTGCTCGTCGCGTACTCGACCGGCCTCTACGCGCAGGGCCTCGGGTTCCGGATGCCGCGGGCGCTCACCGTCGTCGTGACGGGCCTGGCCGCGACCGCGGCGGCGGCCTGGCTGCTGTTCATCGCCCCGAGCTTCCTCGACGCGCTGAACTCCTCGCTCGAACTCGCCGTCACAGTGCTCGGACCGCTCGTCGCCGTGTACGCGGTCGACATCGTGCTGCGCCGCAACCGGTACGACGGCCTCGCCCTCACCGACGAACGTCGCGGCAGCCCGTTCTGGTACCGCGGCGGCGTCTTCTGGCCCGGCGTGATCGCCGTGGTCGGCGCGATGACGGTCGCCGTGCTCTCGGCCAACACGACGCTCTACGTCGGCCCGATCGCGACCGCGCTCGGCGGCGCCGACCTCTCGGCGATCGTCGGCCCGCTGCTCGCCGGCGGCCTGTACGCCGTGCTCTGGCTGACCACGAATCCCTATCGCGACCCGGCGAAGCGCCCGGCCGCGGCATCCGCTGTCATCATCGAAACGGATGCCGCGGCATCCGACCGAACCGAAGGAGCCCTCGCATGACCTGGCGCATGCCCGCAGAGACCGCACGGCACGAGCGCACGTGGATGGCGTTCCCGACCGCCGGGACCACGCTCGGCGAGTCCGCCGCCGACCACGAGGAGGCCTACACGGCGTGGACCGCCGTCGCGCACGCGGTCGCCGAGTTCGAGCCGGTGACGATGCTCGTCGACCCGGCCGAGCGCGAGCGCGCCGCGCAGCGGCTCGGCAGCGGCATCACCCAGGTCGAGGCGCCCGTCGACGAGTACTGGATGCGCGACCACGGCCCCACCTTCGTGGTCGACGACGAGCGCCCCGGCGTGCTCGGCGCGGTCGACTGGATCTTCAACGGCTGGGGCGACCACGAGTGGTCGGAGTGGCGCAAGTCGGCCGAGCACGCCCGCATCATCGCCGAGCTCGTCGGCGCCGAGCTGGTGTCGAGCGTGCTCGTGAACGAGGGCGGCGGCATCCACGTCGACGGCGAGGGCACCGTGCTCCTCACCGAGACCGTGCAGCTCGACCCGCGACGCAACCCCTACGCGGACCGCGCACGCGTCGAGGCCGAGATGGCCCGCACCATCGGCGCGACGAAGGCCGTCTGGCTGCCCCGCGGCCTCACGCGCGACTACGACGACTTCGGCACGAGCGGGCACGTCGACATCGTCGCGACGCTCGCCTCGCCCGGTCGCATGCTCCTGCACCGCCAGGACTCGCCCGCGCACCCCGACTTCGAGGTGACGCGCGACCTGCGCGCACTGCTCTCGCAGGAGACGGATGCCGCGGGCCGCACGTTCGAGATCCTCGACCTGCCCGCGCCCGCCGAGATCCGCGACGACGAGGGCTTCGTCGACTGGAGCTACGTGAACCACCTCGTCGTGAACGGCGGCGTCATCGCGTGCGGCTTCGGCGACGAGCGAGCGGATGCCGCGGCGCGCGACATCCTCGAGGCGGCCTACCCGGGCCGCAAGGCCGTGACGGTCGACGCTCGGCCGCTCTTCGCCCGCGGCGGCGGCATCCACTGCATCACGCAGCAGCAGCCGGCGGTGGCTCGATGAGCGACGGTTCGGAAGCCGGCACGGTGACGCTCGGGATCGACGTCGTCGAGGCATCGATCGCCGACCTGCGCGCAGCGCTCGAGTCGGGCCGCGTCACCTCGGTCGGGCTGCTCGACGCGTACCTCGCGCGCATCGACGCGTACGACGGGTCCTCGACCGCGACGGCGCTGAACGCCGTCGTCGTGCGAAACCCCGAAGCGCGCGCCGACGCGGAGGCCTCCGACGCACGCCGGGCGCGGGGCGAAGCGCTCGGCCCGCTCGACGGCATCCCGTACACCGCGAAGGACAGCTACCTGGCCCGCGGCCTCACGGCGGCCGCCGGCTCGCCCGCGTTCGAGCACCTGGTCGCCCAGCGCGACGCGTTCACGATCGAGCGCCTGCGCGCGGCGGGCGCCGTGCTCATCGGCCTCACGAACATGCCGCCCATGGCGAACGGCGGCATGCAGCGTGGCGTCTACGGACGCGCCGAGTCGCCGTACAACGCCGAGTACCTCACGGCGGCGTTCGGGTCGGGATCCTCGAACGGCTCCGGAACCGCGACGGCCGCCTCGTTCGCGGCGTTCGGCCTCGGCGAGGAGACCTGGTCGTCGGGCCGAGCGCCCGCCTCGAACAACGCGCTCTGCGCCTACACGCCCTCGCGCGGCGTCATCTCGGTGCGCGGCAACTGGCCGCTCGTGCCGACCATGGACGTCGTCGTGCCGCACACGCGCACCATGGCCGACCTGCTCGAGGTGCTCGACGTGATCGTGGCCGACGACGCCGACACCCGGGGCGACTTCTGGCGGGTGCAGCCGTGGGTGCCGATCCCGCGCTCCTCCGAGGTGCGCCCGGAGTCGTATGTCGGGCTCGAACCCGCGGACCTCGCGGGCAAGCGATTCGGCGTGCCGCGCATGTACGTCAACGCCGACCCCGAGGCCGGCACCGCCGAGCCCGGTCGGGGGCCCGGCATCGGCGGATCCACCGGGCAGCGCATCGACACCCGCGTCTCGGTGATCGACCTGTGGGAGGCCGCGCGCCGCGACCTCGAGGCCGCGGGCGCCGAGGTCGTGCTCGTCGACTTCCCGGTCGTGTCGAACTACGAGGGCGACCGCATCGGCGCACCGACGATCGACACGCGCGGACTCGTCTCGCCCGAGTACCTGCGCCGCGAGATCGTCGACCTCTCGGCGTGGTCGTGGAACGACTTCCTCGCGGCGAACGGCGACCCCGCCCTCGACACGCTCGCGGGCGTCGACGGCGCGGCGATCTTCCCGCAGCCCGAGGGCGCGCTGCCCGATCGCTACTTCGGCTTCGAGGACGACGTGGTGACGTATCCCACCTGGGTGCGCGAGCACCCCGATGCGACGCTCGCCGACATGCCCGAGCTCGAGCAGGGCCTCCGCGGCCTCGAGGAGACGCGCCGCGTCGACCTCGAGCAGTGGATGGACGGGCTCGGCCTCGACGCCGTCGTCTTCCCGGCCTCGGCCGACGTCGGCCCCGCCGACATGGACGTGAACGAGGCCTCGGCCGACCTCGGCTGGCGCAACGGCGTCTGGGTCGCCAACGGCAACCTCGTGCCGCGCCACCTCGGCATCCCGACGGTCACGGTGCCGATGGGCACGATGGCCGACATCGGCATGCCGGTCGGCCTCACGTTCGCGGGCCGTGCATACGACGACACGGCGCTCCTGCGCCTGGCCGCCGCCTTCGAGGCGACCGGCTCGCGCCGCACCGAGCCGACGCGCACGCCGCGGCTCGGCTGAGCCGCGGCATCCGCTCACGACGAGGGGGAAGGGCATCCGGGCGATGCGCTTCCCCCTCGGCGCATTTCTGACGCTCGGCGGTCGGCCTGCGGCCTCGACTAGCATTCGGGGATGACGAATCCTGGCTCGGTCGAAGACGTATCGATCGGCGGCGAGATGATCCGCCTCGGGCAGTTCCTGAAGTTCGCCGGGCTCCTCGACTCCGGCGGCGAGGTCAAGGAGGTCATCGCCGAGGGCATGGTGACCGTGAACGGCGAGGTCGACCTGCGGCGCGGGCGCCAGCTGCACGACGGCGACGTCGTCGAGTTCGAGGGGCACCGTCGGCGCGTCCGCCCATGAGGTGAGGATGCGTGCGGCCGTCAGCCCACGTTCACGTCGCGGGAGTGCAGGCCGGTGGCACCGTCGGGCACGACGCCCTGCTGCTTCGACGTCTGCACCTCGCCGTCGGCGCCCGTGGCGCGCACGCGGAGCGTGTGCGAGCCCGAGGTCGCCTGCCATTCGAAGCGCCACTGCACCCACGTGTCCGCCGAGATCGGGGTGGCGAGCGTCGCGGCCTGCCACGGGCCGTCGTCGACCTGCACGTCGACCGCGGCGACGCCGACGTGCTGGTGCCAGGCGACCCCTGCCACGACCACGGGACCGGCCGAGAGGCCCTGGCCAGAGCGGGGCACGTCGATGCGGGACTGCAGCTTGATCGGGCCGCGCTCGCTCCAGCCGCGGTCGGTCCAGTAGGCGGATGCCGCGTCGAACCTGGTGACCTCGAGCTCGGTCACCCACTTCGTCGCCGACACGTAGCCGTAGAGCCCGGGCACGACCATGCGCACCGGGAACCCGTGCTCGGAGGGCAGCGGCTCGCCGTTCATGCCGACGGCGAGGATCGCGTTGCGGTCGTCCTGCAGCACCTCGAGCGGCGTCGACGCCGTGAACCCGTCGATGCTGCGCGAGAGCACCATGTCGGCGTCCGCACCCGGAACCGCGCGCGCGAGCAGTTCGCGGATCGGGTAGCCGAGCCAGACCGCATTGCCGATGAGGCCGCCGCCGACCTCGTTCGACACGCAGGCGAGCGTCGTGACCGATTCCTCGAGCGGCAGCGCCAGCAGTTCGTCCCAGGTGAGCACGACCTCGTGCTCGACGTCGCCGTGGATCCGCAGGCTCCAGTCCGCGGGCTCGACGGCCGGCACGGCGAGCGCCGTGTCGATGCGGTAGAACTGCGCGTTCGGGGTCACGACCGGCGTCAGGCCGTCGAGGCCGAGTTCCGCTCCAGCCGGTATCGGGGCCGTGTTCACCGCGGCCGGTAACCGGATCGCCTGGCGCACGGCCGTCACCGCGCGGGATCCGGCCTGCAGGGCGTAACCCCCGATGGCGGCGAGGGCGCCGATCGCGGCGGCTCCGCCCGCCCAGACGAGGAAACGCCTGCGGTCGATCGGGGCCGGGGCCGGGGACGGAGACGCTGCATCCTTTCGCCCATCGCTCGACGCCGGCACCGCGGCATCCGCTCGCGCTGCCGAAACCGAGCCCGGCAGCCGCTGCACGAGCAGCCGCAGCGTCACGACGCCCGCGACGGCGGCGAGGGCGGCGGGCGCGAACGCGAGCATCGACGCGTTCGCGCGGGTCATCGCGGCGAGTACCCCGACTCCGCCGAGCACCCAGAAGAACACTTGCCCCCACGGCGGTCTGCGAGCCTCGAGCACGCCGGCTCCCGCCGCGACGGCGAGCAGCACGATGGCGATGCCGACGAGCAGCGCGGCCTTGTCGGCGGTGCCGAACAGGGCGATCGCGGCATCCTTGGCCCAAGGCGGCGCGAGGTCGATGAGCAGCGAGCCGACGACAGCGAACGGGCTCGACGCCGGCGCGAGCAGTGCGGCGGCGAGTTCGCCGACGCCCGCGGCCGCGATCACGGATGCCACGCCCGCGCTCGCGGGCAGCACCCACCGTGTCACCGCGCCCTCGGTGCGAACCTCCGTCTTCGGCATGCGCACAGCGTACGCGCGCGGCCTGAGCGCAACGCTGGCGTCGCGTGTGCCGCGCCGATGCGGATGTCGGCGGCGACTGCCAGAATCGGATCCCATGAGCGAGCACAGCGCAGACGCCCACGATCTCATCGAGGTGCGCGGCGCGCACGAGAACAACCTGCAGGGCATCTCGCTCGACATCCCGAAGCGGCGCATGAGCGTCTTCACCGGGGTCTCCGGCTCGGGCAAGTCGAGCCTCGTCTTCGGCACCATCGCGGCCGAGTCGCAGCGCCTGATCAACGAGACGTACTCGACGTTCATCCAGTCGTTCATGACCACGCAGCCGCGGCCCGAGGTCGACAGCCTGCGCAACGTCTCGGCGGCGATCATCGTCGACCAGGAGCGCATGGGCGCGAACTCGCGTTCGACCGTCGGCACGGCCACCGATGTGTACGCGCTGCTGCGCATCCTGTTCTCGCGCCTCGGCGACCCGTACGTCGGCCCGAGCTTCCACTTCAGCTTCAACGTGCCCGCCGGCATGTGCCCGCGCTGCGAGGGCGTCGGCCAGGTCAACGACGTCGACCTCGACGAGCTCTTCGACCGCGACAAGTCGCTCGCCGAGGGCGCCATCACGATCCCGGGCTACACGGCCGACGGCTGGATGGTGCGCATCTACTCAGAGGGCGGGTTCCTCGACCCCGACAAGAAGATCCGCGACTACGACGAGACCGAGCTGCACGACTTCCTGCGCAAGGAGCCGACCAAGGTCAAGGTGCAGGGCATCAACATGACCTACGAGGGGCTCGTGCCGAAGCTCCAGAAGAGCATGGGGTCGAAGGATCGCGACTCGCTGCAGCCGCACATCCGTGCCTTCGTCGATCGCGCCTTCACGTTCACGACCTGCCCCGAGTGCGGCGGCGCCCGGCTCAACCGCGAAGCCCTCTCGTCGAAGGTCAACGGCATCAACATCGCCGAGGCCTCGTCGATGCAGATCTCCGACCTCGCCGACTGGGCCTCGGAGATCGACGACCCGAGCGTCGCGCCGCTCATCGCCAACCTCCGCCAGAACGTCGACTCGTTCGTCGAGATCGGCCTCGGCTACCTCAGCCTCGACCGCCCGGCCGGCACGCTCTCGGGCGGCGAGGCCCAGCGCGTCAAGATGATCCGGCACATCGGGTCGGCCCTGACCGACGTCACCTATGTCTTCGACGAGCCCACCGTCGGCCTGCACCCGCACGACATCCAGCGCATGAACCGGCTGCTGCTGCAGCTGCGCGACAAGGGCAACACCGTGCTCGTCGTCGAGCACAAGCCCGAGGTCATCGAGATCGCCGACCACATCGTCGACCTCGGCCCCGGCGCGGGCTCGCGGGGCGGGCAGATCTGCTTCGAGGGGGATGTCGCGGGGCTGCGCGCCTCCGACACGCTCACCGGCCGGCACCTCGATCACCGGGCGAAGCTGCGCGACACGGTGCGCACGGCGTCCGGCGCAATCGAGATCCGCGAAGCCCGTCAGCACAACCTCACCGGAGTCGACGTCGACGTCCCGCTCGGCGTGCTCACGGTCGTCACCGGCGTCGCCGGTTCGGGCAAGTCGTCGCTCATCCATGGCAACGTGCCCCGGCACGAGCAGGTCGTCGTGGTCGACCAGTCGCCGATCCGAGGGTCGATCCGCTCCAACCCGGCGACGTACACGGGCCTGCTCGACACGATCCGCAAGGCCTTCGCGAAGGAGAACGGCGTGAAGCCGGCGCTCTTCAGCGCGAACTCCGAGGGTGCGTGCCCGAACTGCAAGGGCATCGGCCTCGTGTTCGTCGAACTCGGTCCCATGTCGACCGTCTCGAGCGTGTGCGAGGAGTGCGGCGGCAAGCGGTTCACCGCCGAGGTGCTCGAGTACCGGCTCAACGGCCTGAACATCGCCGAGGTGCTCGCGCTCTCGGTCGACGCGGCACTCGAGTACCTCGCCGACAAGACCGCTCGCGTGATCCTGCAGCGGCTCTCCGACGTGGGCCTCGGCTACCTCGGCCTCGGGCAGGCGCTCAACACGCTCTCGGGCGGTGAGCGCCAGCGCCTCAAGCTCGCCATCAACATGGCCAAGAAGGGCACCGTCTACGTGCTCGACGAGCCGACCACCGGCCTGCACCTGGCCGACGTCGATCGCCTGCTCGCGCTGCTCGACCGACTGGTCGACGACGGCAACTCGGTCATCGTCATCGAGCACCACCAGGCCGTCATGGCCCACGCCGACTGGATCATCGACCTCGGCCCCGGTGCCGGACGCGACGGCGGGCGCATCGTGTTCGAGGGCACGCCGGCCGACCTCGTTGCCTCGGCCGCGACCGATGACGCGACGCTCACCGCCACGCATCTGGCGGCGTACGTCGGCGCCTGAGCGTTCCCCACACTCACCCCGTCAGCGCTCGATTCACAGCTGGAAATCAGTTCGATCTGCTCTTCAAGCGGGGCTCTCCCGCATCGGCGTAGCGTCGATGACATGAGCAGAACGTATGTCATCACCGGCGCCGGATCGGGCATCGGAGCGGCCGCTGCGGCCCTCCTCGCCGAGCGCGGCGACCGGGTCATCGGCGTCGACCTCAAGGGCGCCGACATCACCGCAGACCTGTCCACCGCCGAGGGGCGAACGGCGGCCGCAGCGGCGGTCGTCGAGGCTTCCGGCGGCGCCGTCGACGCCGTCATCGCGGCAGCCGGCATCTCGGCGCCCATCCCGTTGACGGTCGCCGTGAACTTCTTCGGCGTCACCGAGTTCCTCGACGCGCTGGCGCCGACCCTGGCGGCATCCGATGCACCTCGCATCGCCGTCGTCAGCTCGATGGCGAGCCTGCAGCCGAACTCGCCCGAGCTCGTCGACGCCCTGCTGGCGGGAGACGAGGCGAAGGCGCTCGAGATCGGCGGGTCGCTCGCCGAGCAGGGCCCAGAGGTCGGATACCTCAACTACCCGTCGTCGAAGCGCGCACTCAGCCGTTGGGTGCGCCGCGAGTCGATCGCGCCTCGGTACGCCGGTGCGGGCATCCCCGTGAACGCGGTTGCCCCCGGCACCGTCGTGACGCCGATGACCGCTCCGCTGCTCGCGACCGAAGAGGGCCGGGCCATGGTCGATGCGGCCGTGCCGATGCCGCTCAACGGGCATTCCGACGCGGTCGTCATCGCGCGCCTGCTCGCCTGGCTCACGAGCGAGGAGAACACGCACGTCACGGGCCAGACGATCTACGTCGACGGCGGCGCCGACGCGACGCTTCGCGGCGACGACATCTGGAGCGCGCTCGACCGCGGCTGATCCCGGCCACGATCACCGACCCGGCCACGATCACGCCGGGCCCTGCCGCTCTCCCCGAGCGGTCGAGGCCCGGCGTCGGCGTTCAGGCGGGCGCGTTCGCGCGCATGAAGGTGACGACGGATGCCGCGAGCGAGGCTCCGATGTCGTGGGCGGTTCGCTTGCGCCCCTTGATCTCGAACGAGTGGTTGGCGTCGTCGATCCACTCGAGCCCGACCGTGCTTCCGCCCGCACGGAGGCGCGCGACGAGGTCGTCGAGCTGCTCGTTCGGCGCGGCGAACGGATCGTTGCGACCCTGGAGGAACAGCATCGGCGCGGCCACGTCGGGCAGGTGCTCGTCGCGCGCCTTCTCGGGGCGTCCGGGCGGATGCAACGGGTAGCCGAGGAAGGCGAGGCCGGCCGCGGGCAGCCCCTCGGCGACGGCCATCGACGCCATGCGCCCGCCGAACGACTTGCCAGAGGCCCAGATCGGCTCGTCGGGCGCTCCGGCTTCGACGGCTCGGGCGCGGGCGAACTCGTACGCCGCCCGCCAGGTCGCGATCGCGACCGGAGGGCGATCGGGGAACTTGCGCCCCGCCTCGCGGTACGGGAAGTCGAAGCGCAGGGTCGCGACGCCCTGCGCCTGCACGGCCGAGCAGAATCCCGCGAGGAACGGATGCTCCATGCCGGTGCCCGCGCCGTGTGCGACGACGAGCGTGGCCCAGGCGCCGTCGGGTCGCGAGAAGAGCCCGGCGACCGACCCGACGCCGCCGACCAGGCCCGCGGAGTCGGCTGCGGGCGAGCCCGCGGCATCCGCTGCTCCGGTGAAGTCGATGCGCACGGCTCGATCGGTCATTCGAGGATCCTGAACAGGTCGCCGAGGCCGTCGGCGAGGTCGATCACGGTGCCCTTCGCATCGACGAGGTCGCCGAGGTCCATCGCGAGCCTCGGCGCGTGCGCGACGAGGAGCTCGAGCGAGTCGAGGTGCAGGGCGAGTTCGGCGGCTTCGGCGGTGCCGTCGACCAGCTCGCCGACCGCATCTCGGTTCGTGCCGCGCAGCGTGCCGAGATCGAGCTGCAGCGCCGCGATCCATGCCCGCTCGAGGCCGAACAGCACGGCGTAGGGCAGAAGCCGCTCGTGCAGGTGGAAACGAGCCCGGGCACCGGATGCCGCGGGGGCGCCGGGCGCGGTGGCGGTCGGGTTCGAGGCATCCGCCGTCTGCGGCACGGGCACGAGTCGGGCGCCGGCCGGCGACTGGAGCACGCGGAGGCGGTCGGCCTCGGCGAGCTCGAGGTACTGGCGCAAACCGTCGAGGTGCTCGCGGGGTCCGTGCGACGGCGGCAGGAACCGGCGCCACGAGGCGGGCGTCACGATGATCGTGGCGATCGTCACGGCGAGGGCGGCGACGGTCGCGATGAGGGCCGGCCAGTCCGCCGAGCCGAGTGCCGCGACGATGAACAGCCCCTCGACGAGCATGCCGAGGTAGGCGAGCACGGTGAGGGTCGTGCCCGGCCACGACATGCGTGCCCCGGCCACGAGCCCGGCGCGGGCCAGCGCGTAGTGTGCGCCGCGCACCACGGCCTTCAGGCGGGATGCCAGTGCGCGCCGATCCGACGAGAACCGGCGCAGGCGCTCGCCGGTGTGCTCGGGGCCGAAGATCGCCTCGAGCACGGCGTACTCGTCATCGGTGAAGACGACGCCGGGCTGGAGTTCGACGCCGATCGGCGCGCGCTTCGTCGTGTTCGCGAGGATGCGGATGCGTCTCGACACCGCCAGGTCGACGAGCACCGCCGCCGCGGCGCGCCGATCGGCCTCGAGGAGCAGCGCGTCGTGCAGCACCGAGGCGCCCCGGGCACGGGTGTACTGCACGACGGGGGAGTGCACGCGCTGCCGCGACGCGAAGCGTGCGACGACTCCGAGAGCGAAGATGACCAGCGCCGGGGCGATGGCGAACACGATGACGGTGGCGAGCACGCGCCCAGTCTAGGGATCGGCGCGGACGCCCCGCGGAAGGGCATCTTCCTGCGTCCGCGTGTGACGGGCGAGCGCGGCGACGGCGTCGATGACCGCGCGATGCGCTGCCGGCGACCCCGTGAGCCGGAAATGCCCGGCTGCGGGCACGATCACATTGGTCGCGCCGGCGAGCGCGCTGCCCTCGGTCACGTGGGCGTCGAGCGTGCCGAAGATCGAGACGATGCGCGCGTTCACGGCGGCATCGCGCTGGAGTTCGAGGATCGTGGCATCGGTCGGGAGGAAGGCCCGCATGCTCGGATCGAGGAACCATCGTGCGCGCGCCGAACCCGAGAACGGCGCGGCGAGCGTCGCGGCGCCCTGCACGTCGAGCAGGTCGGCGCCATCGGCACCGAACGGCCCGGTTCCCCGTTCGAGGTCGGTCAGGAGGTGCTTGCCGATCAGTCCGCCCTTGCTGTGGGCGACGATCACGCGGCCGGCCGGCGGCGCAGGCACGCGCGCGAGCGCTCGTTGCAGCCTGCGCGACGTCTCGGGCACCGGCCGACGGTTCATGCCGAGGCCGTGCACGATCGTGATGCGGTGCCCCGCCTCGTTCAGCGCCTCGGCGAGGTTGGTGAGGAAGCTCCAGTGCTCGTGCACGCCCGGCACGAGCACCACGTCGGGCAGGGCCGGATCGCCGTCGCGCCACTTCGCGGGCGGGTCGCCCGCGACGAGCTGGGCGAGGCGCCAGCGGATGCCGTACCCGTAGTCGCGCAGCACCCAGCCGATGCGCGTCGTGGTGCTGCCGCCGAGCGACCACGACAGGGCGAGCCGTCGTTCGTGCGGGGCGAGCACCCGCCCCGTCGCATCCCCGCGGGCGTGCGCGGCGATGAGGGCGCCGAGCGGGCCGGCATGGCGGGCGACGACCTCGTGTCCGCGGCCGGGCACCTCGGCGTACCGCGCGTGCGGCGCCAGCGATGCGACCGCCTGCGCCCAGGCGCGCGGCACGACCCGGTCGTCCTCACCGCGGATCACGAGCACCTCGGCGCGCACGTGGGGCAGCACGAGCTCCATCCGGTGATCGAGCATGGGGCGCAGGTTCGCGAGCACCCATGGCAGGCCCGCCTCGGCGTAGGCGCGCGCGCCGCGAGCGAGAGCGACCGGGTCGACGACGGCGACGTCCTGCAGGAGGCGCGCGGTCTGGCGGGCCAGGGTCCGTTCGCGGGGGTTCACCGACGGGTCGACGAGCACGATCCGGTCGACGAGTTGCGGATGCCGCGCCGCGAGGTCTGCCACGACCTGCGCGCCTGCGGAGTGGCCGACGAGCACGGGCGAGGGGCCGCCTCCGAAGCCCTCGTGCTCGAGGAGTTCGGCGAGCAGGTCCGCGGTCTCCGCGATCGAGAGCGGTCGCGACGGTTCGGGCGCGTCGCCGAACCCCGGCAGGTCGAGGGCGAGCACCCGTCCGCTCGTCGAGAGCCGTTCGGCGAGGTCGCCCCAGTACTCCGCCGCCATGCCGAGGCCGTGCACGAGCACGAACGCCCGCTCGGACTCCGGACCGCCCTCGAGCCGGCCGGCGGGCGCTGCCCGCGGGGGATGCTCCGAGGCACGCGACGTCTCATGGACGACGATCGTGCGATCGCCGCGGCGGAACGCGCGTGCGGGCATTCCCGCAGCCTACCCGCGCGGTCTCAGCGGGTGCCCGCGCATCGCGACGACGCGCATCGCCACGGTTGCGAGCACGACGGCCACGACCGCGATGATCGCCGCGACCCCCGTGACGACCGAGGCCGGCTCGTCGGTGAGGCGGGCGACCGCGATCCAGGCGAGGCCCCAGCACAGCGAGAGCGCAGGGGCCAGGCGTCCGTGGTCCCAGACGGCGAGGCCGATGCCCAGGAGTCCGCCGACCGTGACGAGGCCGACCGCCCAGGTCTCGGGAGGCAGGCCGAAGCCGTCGAACCCTGCCGCGACGAGCACCGCGGCGATGTTCGCGATGGTCGCGACGCACACCCATCCGAGGTAGAGGCCGATCGTGCCGTCCGTCACGAGCGCATCATTGGTGCTCCCGGGGCGCAGGCTCAGCGTGATCCGGAAGGCCATGACGAGCACGACCAGCAGAGCGACGATGATCGGCACGCTGAGCCACAGCAGGTCGAACTGGATGCTGAGGATCCATGCGGCGTTCAGCAGCAGCGAGGCCGAGACCCACGGGCCGAGCCGGCGATGCCGTTCGGCCGTGCGCTGCGCCGGCAGGAACTGCCACACCGCGTAGGCGAGCAGGCCGAAGTAGATGAGCGACCAGACGGCGAACGCGCCGCCGCCGGGCGCCACCAGCGTCGCGTCGGCGGCGAGGGCGCCGCCCGCGGCATCCTGCACGCGCTGCCCGCCGGCCGCGCCCGATCCGATGAACGAGCCGACGACGGCGATCACTGCGCTGACCGCGACGGCGAGCTGCCGGATCAGGTCGCCCCGGCCCGTCTGGTCCGCGGCGTCGTGCTGCGGCCCGCCGTGCGGCGCACCGCGCTGCGGGGCGCCGTGGCTCCGGGCATCGCCGTCGTGCAGGTCGGCGCCCGGCGCATGGTCCGTGTGTTCGCGATTCGTCATCGTCGCTCCTGCCGTCGTCGTCGTGGGATCCCGGTCGGATATCCCCACCCTAGGCAGACGACCGTCGACGGGCTCCGAACACCGCGATGACTCGCAGGGGTTGACAGGCGCACCCGCGACCTGCGTCACCAGCCTTCGGTGAGCACCCGGTCGAGCATCGCGACGAAGTAGTCGGCGGATTCGTCGTCGAGGCAGAGCGGCGGCTTGGTCTTCAGCACGTTCTGATGGTCGCCGGTCGGCTGCATGATCACCCCGAGCTCGAGCAACCGGTCGCAGATCGCGGCGGTCTCGGCGGTCGCCGGCTCGAGGGTCTCCCGGTCGCGCACGAACTCGACGCCGAGGTACAGGCCGAGACCGTGCACGGCTCCGATGAGCGGATGCCGCGCGGCGAGCCCTTCGAGACGCTGCTTGAGTCGCGTGCCCACGTCGAGCGCGTTGCGCTGCAGGCCCTCGTCGCGGAACGCGTCGAGCACCGCGAGGCCGGCGACGCTCGATGCGGGGCTGCCGCCCGTCGACGAGAAGAAGTAGCCCTGGGTGCGGAACCGCGCCGCGATCTCGCGCGTCGTGATGACCGCGCCGAGCGGGTAGCCGTTGCCGGCCGCCTTGGCCACGGCGATGATGTCGGGCACGACGCCCTGCTGCTCGAAACCCCAGAACCAGTGCCCGAGTCGTCCGAAGCCGGCCTGCACCTCGTCGGCGATCGCGAGGCCGCCGGCGGCGCGCACGGCCGCGTACACCTCGGCGAGGTAGTCGTCGGGCAGCGGGATGCCGCCGGCGTTGCCGAAGAACGTCTCGGCGATGAAGGCGGCGGGTGCCCGCCCGTCGGCGGCGAGCCCGGCGATCACGGCCGCGGCCTCCGGCGCGTAGCGCGCGGCATCCGCCCCACGATGCACCCCGCGGAACGGGTTCGGTGCATCGACCCCGTGCACCCAGTCGGGCCGGGTCGCGAGCGCGTTCGGGTTGTCGGCGACCGAGGTGCTCACGGCATCGGAGGCGTAGGTCCAGCCGTGGTACGCCTCGAGGATCGCGACGATATCGCGTCGTCCGGTCGCGGCGAGGGCCACGCGGATCGCGAGGTCGGCCGCCTCGGAGCCCGAGTTCACGAGGAACACGGTGTCGAGCGGGTCGGGCGCGAGGGCCGCGAGGCGTTCGGCGTACTCGACGACCGCGCCGTAGTGGAAGCGGGAGTTCGTGTTCAGCCGGCGCAGCTGCCGGTTCACCGCGTCGGCGACGCCCACGTGCCCGTGCCCGAGCGGCGTCACGTTGTTCACCATGTCGAGGTAGGTGCGCCCCTCGACATCGACGAGGTGTTCGCGCCACCCGCGCTCGATGCGCGGCGGGGCGTCGTAATAGTGCTCCTGCACCTCGGCGAAGCTCGCGTCGCGGCGGGCGAGGAGCGCGGCGGCGTCGGGCTCCGTGCCGGCCGCCCCGGCGCCCGTCGAGGAAGGCAGGCGAGCGGATGTCGCGAGCCCGAGCATCGGCGCGGGGTCGAGCGTCTGCGCGAGCCACCCTCCGGCGTACTCGGGGCGAACGAGGTGCGGCACGGCCGGTCCGTGGGCGCGCTCGAGGCGGATGCGGACGCGCGTTCGGGCCGGAAGCCCGTCGGCGATCGGCTGGTCGGGTCTGCCCGGGCCCGGAACCTCGACGACCAGGCGCGTGTCGGAGGACCGCGTTTCGACCACCTCGAGGATCGGCGCCTCGGCGAACCACACGTCGACGCCCGTCGGGATCGTGGCGGCCGAGTCGGCCGACCGGATGCGGCTCTCGGTGAGGCGGGGCGTCGCACGCGGAAGCCAGGCCGCGGGCGCGCCGGCGTCGAGCGCCGCGAGCGCGAGGCGCTCCTCGAGCTCGGGGTCGAGCCACGCTCCGGCGTCGACCGCGTCGGACTCGGGGGAGACATCGAGCCGCACGGCCGCCGAGGTGTCGAGGCCGGGCAACTGGACTCCGAACGTGCCCGTCGCGGCCGCGCGTGCCGCACGTTCGACGCCGAGCTCGGCCGCGATCACCGCGGTCATGACCTCACTCGGCACCGACACGGCCTGCTCGAAGATGCGCCACTCGCGCTCGATGCCGTCGGCGGCATATGCGTTCTCGCCGCCGTCGAGCATCACCTGGTGCTCGCCGCTCACGACGAGCACCGCGCCGCGCACGACGACGAGCGGCCAGATCGCCGCGACCTCGGCGGCCGAGAGCGGCCGCAGTGCGTGGAACGCGCGGATCGCGGGCAGCACCGAGACGGGCTCGGCGCCCGCGTGGTGCAGCACCGACGAGACGGTGATCGCGAGCTCGGCGACCGCCCACGAGCGGGTCACATCGCCGAAGTCGATGAGGCCGTCGGGCAGGCCGCCGCCCGCTTTCCCGTCGACCGCGCGCACGACGTTGTCGTCGGTCAGATCGAGGTGCACGGCCTGCATCGGCAGGTCGCCCGCGAGGGCGGCGACCGTGGTCCAGGCGGCCGCCGCGGCATCCGTCACCCGGGCGCGCCGGTCGGCATCCGGGTGGTGCGGGGCGAGCAGGTCGACCACGCGGTCGGCGAAACGCGGGTCCCACTGCAACGCGCGATCGAGGCCGTCGTGCTCGAAGTCGGCGAGGGCGAGGCTCACGTGCGCGGCGAGCTCGCCCATGCGGGCGATCGCATACGGCGAGAGGTATGCGTCGCCGTGCAGGGTTCCGCCGTCGAGGAATTCGATGAGGCGGATGCTGAGCGGCCCCTCGCTCGTGTCGGCGACGATCGAGCGCGGACGGCCCGCGGCATCCGTCGTCGTGGTCGCGATGCGGAGCGTCGGGGCGTGCGCCGCGATGCGCGTCGCGGCGACGTCTTGAGCGGCGAGCTCGGTCGCGGTGAACGCCGGGTTCGTGACCTTCACGACGCCCATCGGGCGCTTCGCCGAGTTCGAGCCCCCCACGGTGGGAACGCGCACCGCGAGGAAGTTCTGGTCCTGCTGGCTGCCGAGCGACCGCACCTCGACGTCGAGGCCCCAGTGCGTGCGCAGGAGCGCGACGACCTCTTCGGCCGGCAGGTTCGGGGCGGGCAGCTCGCCCGCCCCGAAGAAGTCGAACCCGAGGGGGCGGTGCTGGTCGGTCATCAGGATTCGGCTCCGAGTTCTTCGCGGATGCGTCGCAGGTCTTCCATCAGCGATCCGATGAGGATCCAGTGCGACGAGGTCGGGGGGTGCACGACGAGCGCCGAGGTGAGCGCGGGCACGGTCGAGGTCATGGGTTCGGGTTCGGGCTGGGCCACGCGCGCGGCCAGCCGGATGTCGTGGGCGACCCGGTGCAGCTGCTCGGCGATCGCCTTGACCGTCGGCTCGTCGTGCAGCGACGCGTCGTAGTGGTCGGCGAACGCACGGGTCATGCCGATGAGCTGCGTCACGATCGGGCCGAGCTGGTCGAGCAGTTCGCGCAGCTGGGCGAGCTCCTCGCGATGCGCCGACCGGCGCGGGTTCAGCGTGAGCGACTCGGTGCCAGCGGCGATCGCCGCGTCGGCCGCCTCGCGCATCGGCCGCAGCAGGCGCGCCTCGATCATGAGCGCCTCGATGTCGGCGCGCGTCTGCTTGGTCTCGAGGGCCCGAGCGAGACGATCGGCGGATGCCGCGAGCTCGCCGCCGAGCAGGGCGGCCTCGCGCCTCGCCGGGGCGATCGCCACGGGCGGCACGATCGCCGCGTTCACGATGATGCCGATCGCGGCGCCGATGAGGGTCTCGAGCACCCGGTCGAGCGCGTAGTTGGGGGTCGAGGCGCCGAGCGCGAGCGTCAGCATGGCCGAGATCGCGACCTGGTTGCCGGTGGCGGGGCTCACCTTCAGCACCCACGCGATCGCCATCGCCACGAGCACGGCGACGAGCACGATCCACGAGCTGTCGCCGAACGCGAAGGCCAGCGACGAGGCCACGATGACGCCGAGCAGCACGCCGATCGAACGCTCGATGCCCTTGCCGAGCGACTGGTTCACGCTCGGCTGCACGACCAGCAGGGCGGCGATGGCCGCGAACACGGGCAGCTGCGCCGGGATCAGGGCGCCCGCGATGAGCCACGCGGCGATCGTCGCGACCGAGGTCTTCAGGACCTGGAGCACCGGTAGGCGCTTGGACGTCCGCAGGTTGTCGAGGACGGCCATCGGCTCAGGCGGGATCGGGCAGTGCGGCGAGGGCGCCCGCGATCGGCAGTCCGCCCTCGGTGAGCTCGAACTGCCGGCGTGAGGCCGCCCCCGTCGTGAGCACCGCGGCGACGGTCGCCGCGACATCCGCCCGACTGATCGAGCCCCGCGGCAGCGTCGTGTCGGCCACGACGAACCCCGTTGCGGGCGTGTCGGTCAGGGCCCCAGGCCGCACGATCGTGAAGTCGAGGCCGCTCGCGCGCACCGCGGCGTCGGCCTCGCTCTTGGCCCGCAGGTAGATCTGGAACACGTCGTCGGATGCCGCGTCGAAGTCGTCGGCGCGCATCGCCGAGATGACGACGATGCGGGGCACGCCCGCGACCTTCGCGGCATCGGCGAGGAGGATCGCCCCGTCGCGGTCGACCGTGAGCTTGCGCTCGGCGGTGCTGCCCGGCCCGGCTCCCGCCGCGAAGACCACCGCGTCGGCGCCCGCGAGGACCGCGGCGACCTCGTCGACGGAGGCCGCCTCGAGGTCGAGCACGACCGCGGCCGCACCGGCCGCCTCGACGTCGGCCGCGTGGGCGGGGTTGCGGATGAGCGCGACGGGGTCGTGCCCGTCGTCGGCGAGCAGCCGCTCGAGGATGAGGGCGATCTTGCCGTGACCTCCGGCGATGACGACGCGCATGCCACCAGTCAACGCGGATGCCGACCGGGGCGCAACCGCACCCGCCGTGGAGGGCCGCCGTGCTGCGTCACGCGAGCGGCGCCGTCACGCGAGCGGCGCCGTCACGCGAGCGGCGCCGTCAGCCGAGCGGCGCCGCGAAGAACGCGAGCTCGTGCCCGGCCGATGCCCGGAACGCGCGACGCATGGCCTCGCGACGTTCGGGCGTCGCCGCGGCCGCCTCGCGGGTCACGAGCGCGATCGCCTCGCGCGTCGCGCCCGCGAAGGCCGGGTCGGCGTAGGTCTCGAGCCACGACGCGTACGGATGCTCGGGGTCGAGGGCCCGCTGCCCGAACTCCCCGGCCGCGAGGCGTTCGCCGAGGTCGACGTAGATCCAGAAGCACGGCAGCACCGCCGCGGCGAGCACGGCGTAGTCGCCGCGAGCGCCCGTCGCGAGCAGGTGGTCGAGGTACGCCGTCGTCGTGGGGTCGGGCTCGGCGGTGAACGTCTCGGCCTCGAGCCAGCCGGTGTGCAGTTCGAGCTCGCCCACGAGGGACCCGTGCGCGGACTGCGCCCAGAACGCCTGGCCCGCGGCATCCGGAGCCAGTCGCGACGCCTCGGCGAGCACGCGCGCGTAGTCGCGCAGGTACAGGGCGTCCTGCGCGAGGTACCCGAGGAACGGCTCGCGTTCGAGCGTGCCGTCGGCGAGGGCGCGGATGAACGGCAGGTCGTCGATCGCCGCACGCACGTCGGCGATGCCGCTCCACCACTCGGCTTCGATCTCTGCGGGCGTCGGCGCGGTGCGCAGGCCACCACGGGCCCACAGGCCGGCGAAGTGGCTCACGGGGCCGTGTCCGCCGCCGACCTCGAGCGCTTCGCCGTGCCGCAGCGACTCGCGCAGCCAGCGGCGGGCCTCGGTCACCGCCGCCGTCCAGTCGCCGAGCTCGGCCTGCAGGGTCGCGATCGCCGACGAGAGCGAGCATCCGGTGCCGTGCGTCGCGGTGGTCGCGATGCGCTCGCCCGCGAACTCCACGACGGTGGCGGATGCCGCGTGCACGAGCGCGTCGGGTGCCTCCGCGCCCGACAGGTGCCCGCCCTTCGCGAGCACGCGCGCACCGGTCGCCGCCGAGAGCGCCTCGGCCTGTGCGATCGCCTCGGCCCAGGTCGCCGCAGGGCCGACGGGCGGGGAAGCCGGCGCGGATGCCCGCGCACCCGTTGCGGCGTCGCCTGCGGCAGCGGTCGCGAGCACCGCGAGCTCGAGCAGATTCGGCGTGATGAGGTCGGCGAGCGGCAGCAGGTCGCGCAGCGCCCGTTCGGCGTCGGGGGCGAGCAGGCGGTCGCCGCTCGTCGCGACCATCACGGGATCGAGCACGACCACGCGCGGGCGCGTGCGCCGCAGCCAGTCGGCGACCACGCCGATCACCTCGGCGTTCGCGAGCATGCCGATCTTCACGGCGTCGACCGCGATGTCGTCGGAGATCGCGTCGAGCTGCTCGGCGAGGAACTGCGACGGCGGCACGTGCACGCTGCGCACCCCGCGGGTGTTCTGCGCGGTCAACGCGGTGATCGCCGACATGCCGTAGCCGCCGATCGCTGCGATCGACTTCAGGTCGGCCTGCACGCCGGCGCCGCCCGACGGGTCGCTGCCCGCGATGCTGAGAACGCGGGGCACCCGCCGGGTCGGCGCGCTGGAATCCCGGTGCCGTGCCGGGTTCGCGGCCGTGCGGGACTCCGGCGAGAGAACGGGATTCTCCCGCGGGACGGCCGACGCTCCCGCGATCATCGGGCACCCCACGCGGCGACGAAGGCAGCGGCCGCATCGCGCGGTGAGGGTGCGGCGCAGATCGCCGACACCACGGCGACGCCCGCCGCCCCCGACTCACGGAGTGCCGCGACATCCGCCAGCGTGATGCCGCCGATCGCGACGCAGGGCAGCTCGGCGTCGGCGGCGAACCGTGCGAACCCGTCGACGCCGATCGCCGGCGGATGGTCGGCCTTCGTCGTCGTGGGGCGGATCACGCCGACGCCGAGGTAGTCGACCTCGCGACGCGCCTGACGTCGGAGCCTCGCGAGATGCTCGGGCGAGTTGGCGGTGAGGCCGATGATCGCGTCGTCGCCGAGCAGGTCGCGGGCGGCGGATGCCGCGGCGTCGCCCTGTCCGACGTGCACGCCGTCGACCGGCAGGCCCCGCTCGCGTGCGGCGAGCGCGACGTCGACGCGGTCGTTCACGAGCAGCGCGGCCCGCCCGTCGATCGCGGCGGAGAGCGCCTCGAGCTGACGCAGCAGGTCGTCGATGGAGGCCGCCTTGTCGCGCAGCTGCACCGCGCGCACGCCGCCGTCGACCGCCTCCGCGACGACCGACGCGACGCCGCGCGGGCCGCAGAGCGCGGCATCCGTCACGAGGTAGACCGACAGGTCGAGGGACCGACGGGCCCCGTCGGCAGCGCGACCGGTCGTCGATGTCGGGTGCGCGCTCATGCGTTCACCGGCTCGGAGGCGAGGTCGACGGATGCCGCGGCATCCGTCACCGTGATGCTCGCCCGCGCGAGCACCTGGTCGGGCGTGACGAGCGCGAGCGCGTCGAGGAACGCCGGGGCGAACGAGCCCGGACCGGCGGAACGCGCCGCGGCGAGCTCGGCGGCGACCGTGTAGACGACGGTCGCCGCGACGGTCGCGACGAAGGGGTCGGCGAGCAGGGCGTCGTCGGCTCCCGGTCGCGCGGCGTCGGCCGTGCCGGCCGTGCCCGTCGAGCCGGATGCTCCGGGCTGGGCCGATGCATCGGCCGCGCCGCGGCTCGCGGCCAGGAAGGCGGCCGTCACAGCCCCGAGCGCGCAGCCGCCGCCCGTGATGCGGGTGAGCAGGGCGTCGCCGTTCGCGATGCGCGCCGTGCGGTGCCCGTCGGTGATGAGGTCGACCGGGCCGGACACCGCGACGACCGAGCCGTGCGCGAGGGCGAGCGAGGTCGCGGCGTCGGCCGCGGCATCCGTGCTGTCGGCGGCGTCGACCCCGCGCCCGCCGGCCCCGGCACCCGCCAGCGCGATGATCTCGCTCGCGTTGCCGCGGATCGCGGTCGGTCCGGCTGCCACGAGCTCGTGCGCGAGCGCCGTGCGCACGGGCAGTGCGCCGATCGCGACCGGGTCGAGCACCCAGGGCGTGCCGGCGACGGATGCCGCGGCCACCGCCTCGCGCGCGGCGTCGCGCTGCTCCTCGGCGGGCGTGCCGAGGTTCACGAGCAGGCCGCCCGCGATGCCGGCGAACATTCCGGACTCCTCGCGGATGTCGACCATCGCGGGCGCCGCGCCGATCGCGAGCAGTGCGTTCGCGGTGAAGTTGGTGACTACGGCGTTCGTGATGCAGTGCACGAGCGGCGGATGCTCGCGCAACCGGTCGAGCAGGGCGGCGCTCGCCGTGGTGAGGTGGGCAGGGTCGATACGCAGACGTTCGCTCACGCGACATCCCTTCGCTAGTCCGAACTAGATCAGGTTCGACGGGTGTGTTCTCAGCCGCGCTCGCCCCGGTCGGAGCAGGTGCGGCACCCCGTGTCACTGCCCGCCAGCCTAGCCCCGGCCGCGGTGCACGGGGCACGGGGCCGGTCGCCGACGGTCGTGCCGCGTGGCACCCCAGTTCGGGGTGCGCCTTCGGTCGGGGTCTGGTGGTTCGGTGCGCCTCGGGCTAGCTTGCTCGGAACGACCCGCCGGGTGGGCGGTCCGTCGCCGGACGATCTCCGAATGCGCCGGGCTGCACCGTGACGTTCCTCCACGGGCCCGGCGGGTCCGTCACGTCCTCCGCGCGCCATCTCTCACACCGCCGCGCGGACGCAGAAGGTCGCGATGCGAGCGTGGAAGCGACCATATGGGTCCGCGCGATGGCGTGCGATCGGCGGATGCCGCGCCGCGGCGTGGCGAGGAAGTTGCGGGCAGTGGCAGGCTGGCCGTATGAACGCGCAAGCCGACGCCGATCGCACCATGCGGGCCAAGCGCCCGCACCGAGTCGCGGTGCTCGTGCTCGAGGGCGCGAAGCCGCTCGACGTCGGCATCCCGGCGCAGATCTTCACGACCCGCGCGTCGATGCCGTACGAGGTGCGCGTGTGTGGCGCGGCGCCCGGGCCGGTGACCGGCGGTGACGGGCTCTCGTACCACGTGGCCGACGGGCTCGAGGCGTTCGAGTGGGCCGAGACGATCTTCATCCCGGGATACCGGCATCCGGATGTCGAGCCGCCGCCGGCCGCGGTCGTCGAAGCACTCCGGGCCGCGTACGAGCGCGGTGCGCGGCTCGCCGCGATCTCGACGGGGGCGTTCGCGCTCGCGGCCACCGGGCTGCTCGACGGACGCCGCGCCACGACGCACTGGCACTACACGAAGGCGCTCG
Organism: Agromyces sp. CF514; assembly: GCF_900113185.1. Classification (NCBI taxonomy): domain Bacteria; kingdom Bacillati; phylum Actinomycetota; class Actinomycetes; order Micrococcales; family Microbacteriaceae; genus Agromyces; species Agromyces sp. CF514. The sequence continues at coordinate 169,018 of NZ_FOZD01000002.1, forward strand.
CCACGCGGCATCCGCTCGTGCAGGTCGACGAGAACGTGCTGTTCGTCGACGAGGGCCGCGTGCTGACCTCGGCGGGTGCGGCGTCCGGCATCGACCTCTGCCTGCACCTCGTGCGCCGCGACCACGGCGTCGCGCTGTCGAACCACGTCGCCCGCAGGCTCGTGGCGGCGCCGTACCGCAGCGGCGGCCAGGCGCAGTACGTGCCGCGTGCGCTGCCCGACGACCTCGGCGAGCTGTTCGCCGCGACGAGGCACTGGGCGCTCGAACGCATCGAGGAGCCCCTGACGCTCGCCGACCTGGCGCGCAACGCGAACGTGTCGACCCGCACGTTCTCGCGTCGGTTCGTCGAGGACACCGGGTACACGCCCATGCAGTGGATCCTGCGGGCGCGCGTCGACCTCGCGCGCGAGCTGCTCGAGCGCACCGACCTCGGCGTCGAGCAGATCGCGGCGCGCGTCGGGCTCGGCACGGGCGCGAACCTGCGACTGCACTTCCACCGCGTGCTCGGCACGTCGCCGATCGAGTACCGCCACACGTTCCGCTCGCCGGTCGAGTAGGGGCCTGCCGCGGTCGGTCCGACGGGCCTCGAGCCGCTTCGCTCGTCGATGGACGGAACCCTCTTCCGCTCGCCATGCAGTGCTTACTAACATGTCAGTAAGTTTCTTGACGACGAGAGCCGGAGGCGCCCCGCATGGCAGCGATGCACATCGAGGAGTTCGCCGACGCGCACGCCTCCGACCTGGCCGACCTGCTGACCGAGTCGTTCGGCACGCCGATCGACGCCGAGGGACTCCTCGCCGCGTTGGCCGGGCTTCCGGCGCGCGATGGCATGACGGCCGACGCCGCCGGCCTCGCGACCGGCGAGGGCAGCCGCCACCTCATCGCGCGCGAGGCCCAGGGCGTGACGGCACGCGCCCTCGTCTGGCGCACGGGGCTGGCGCGACCGGGCGACGTCTTCAGCGACATCCGGGCGGCCGACGGCGAACGCGGCCGGGAGGCGCTCGCACTCGTGCTCGCCGACCAGGTGTCCTGGCTCGCGCTGGTGGGCGGTGCACGCCTGCGCACGACGGTCGACGACCACGAGCGCGATCGCCACGACCTCCTCATCGGGGCGGGATTCCGCGAGGAGGCGCATGTGGTCGCGGGCGAGCGCGCGCTCGCGCGCACGTCGGCGATCGGGGTGCCGGTGCCTGCGGCCCCGACCGTGCCGCCGCCGCACGGGGTCGAGCTCGACACCTACGACCGCATCGAGCGCGACGGCGATCCGCAGTGCATCCGGTACGTGCAGCGCGCCCTGCACGCCCTCGTCGTCGCGACGCTGGTCGACAATCCGGGCCACGTCGAAGCCGTCCCCGACTTCGACGACTGGCGTCGCGAGGTCTTCGATGCCGATGCGTTCCGCGCCGAGTGGCTGGTGCTCGCGTTCGAGGCGGATCGGCTCGTCGGCCTCAGCCACGCGGTGGCCGACGGCGACCCCGACCGGGCCTACCTGGAGTACACCGGCGTGGCCCGCGACATCCGCGGCCGTGGGATCGCGGCGGCGATGAAGTCCCGACTCGATCGCGAGCTCGTGGCCGACGGCGTGCGCATCCTCACGACGGAGTGGGCCGAGTCCAACGCGCCGATCGCGCATCTCAACGCTCGAGCCGGGTACGCCATCGTCGGCGGGCATCGCCGGCTCGTGCTCGACGTGCTGGCCCCGGCGTCCTGACGTCGAGGTCCTGACGTCGGTGCGGCCCCTGCGGAGGCGGGCGGAATCCCGGGCGATCCGAGCCGGCACGCCAACCGAATTGTGGTTTGCTGCAACAAAAGACTTGCGCGCGGCGCGGGGCATCACGTACTCTCACTCTCACGTCGTCGAAGCGCTTCGAATCCGTCGAATCCTGACACCGCTCCGACGAACCGAGGGGTCCAAAGGGGGGTACCGAGATGGCGACGATCAGTGATGTGGCCAAGGTTGCAGGCGTCTCCATTTCGACCGTCTCCTACGCCCTCTCGGGCAAGCGCACGATCGCCGCCTCGACCCGCCAGCGCATCGAGGCCGCCATTCGCGAGCTCGACTACGAGCCCAACGCCGGCGCTCGCATGCTCGCCGGCACGACGACGAACATCCTCGCGCTCTCTGCGCCTATCCACACCGACGGGCACCTGCCGACGCACATGCGATTCGTCACCGCGGTCGTCGACACGGCGCGCAGGCACGACTACGACGTGCTGCTGCTCGCCACCGACGACGACGTCTCCGGAATCCGCCGGGTCGCCGCGTCCTCGCTCGTCGACGGCGTCGTGGCCATGGGCGTCAAGGCCCATGATGAGCGCGTCGACATCGTGCGCCGCGCGAAGCTGCCCGCGGCGTTCATCGGCATCCCCGGCGTGGTCGGCGAGCCCGGAGGATCGGGCGACGGCGACCTGGGCGAGGGCGTCGCGTGCGTCGACCTCGACTTCGAGCACGCGGGTCGGCTCGCCGTCGAGACGCTCGCAGAGGCCGGGCATCGCTCGATCGGGGTCGTCGGCCACCCGCCGACCTACCTCGAGCGGGGCACCGGCTTCGTGCAGCGGTTCAACGCCGGGCTCGAAGCCGAGGCGGCGGCCCGTGGCATCCGCCTCACCGTCGTGTCGCCGACGCTCGCGCGCGGCGCCGCCGAGCGGGCCTTCGACGAACTGCTCGAGGTGTCGCCCGAGCTCACCGCCGTGGTCTTCCACTGCAACGAGCCGGTCGTCGAGGCGGTGCTGCGCCGGGTGCGCGAGCGCGGCCTCGACGTGCCGCGCGACCTGTCCCTGTTCGCCGCGTGCGCGAGCTACGACACGTCGCACCTCGTGATCCCACTCAGTTGCATTCCCCTGCCACTCGACCTGATGTGCCGCATCGCGGTCGAGTCGGCCCTGCGCCAGGTGCGCGGGGCAGACGCCCTCGGCGTCGAACTCATCACCCCCGTCACCGAGCATCGCGGATCGGTCGCACGACCGCGGCTCTGAGACATCCGCTTCACGAAATCCAATCGAACCGAACGACCGAGTCGAACGCTGCGCATCGTCGAAGCGCTTCGACGGTTCTTCGCACGAGCACCACCACACCCCACACCAAGCTGCACCCACGAGAGGAAACGCACCATGGGAATCACCAAGCGCGGCATCGGCGCCGTCGCAGCACTGGCCGCGACGGCCGCACTGCTCACCGGCTGCTCGACGGGCGGCGGGTCCGACCCGAACACCCTGAAGCTCTGGCACTTCGAGGGCACCGACAGCGATGTCGGCATCGCCTGGAACAAGGCCATCGAGATCTTCGAGGAGGAGACCGGCGCCACCGTCGAGTACGAGGACAAGAGCTTCGAGCAGATCCGCTCGACCGCCAGCCAGGTGCTCAACTCCAACGAGGCCCCGGATGTCATGGAGTCGCCCAAGGGCAACGCCACCGCCGGCCTCCTCGCGAGCCAGGGCCTGCTCGCCGACATCACCGACGCCGTCGAGGAGTACGGCTGGGACGACCTGCTCGCCCCGTCGCTGCAGACCACGGCCAAGTACTCCGACGAGGGCATCATGGGCTCGGGCCCCTGGTACGGCGTGCCGAACTACGGCGAGTACGTCACCGTCTACTACAACAAGACCGCCTTCGACGAGAAGGGTCTCGCCGAACCCACGACGTACGCCGAGTTCGAGGAGATCCTCGACGCGTTCGCGAAGGACGGCACGACGCCCCTCGCGCAGGCCGGCGCCGAGTACCCCCTCGGACAGCTCTTCTACCAGCTCGCCCTGTCGAAGGCCGACCGCCAGTTCGTGAACGACTACCAGCTCTACGAGAACCCCGTCGACTGGCAGGGGCCCGAGCTGACCTACGCCGCCGACAAGATCGTCGAGTACGTCGACAACGGCTGGATCTCGAAGGACTCCACCGGCCTCAAGGCCGAGGACATGGGCGTCGGCTTCATGAGCGGCGAGTACCCGATGATGGTGTCGGGCTCCTGGTGGGCCGGCCGCGTCATCAACGAGGCCACGACCTTCGAGTGGGACACGTTCGCGTTCCCCGAGTCGCAGCTCGTGCCCGGCTCGTCGGGCAACATCTGGGTCGTGCCCGAGAACGCGGCCAACAAGGACCTCGCCTACAAGTTCATCGACATCACGATGCGCCCCGAGATCCAGGCGCTGATCGGGAACAACGGCTCGATCCCGGTCGCGGCCGACCCCGCCGACATCACCGATGAGAAGTCCGCCGCGCTCATCACCGAGTTCAACGAGGTCGTCGCCGCCGACGGGCTCGCGTTCTACCCCGACTGGCCCACGCCGAACTTCTACGACCAGCTCGTCGGAGCCCTGCAGGAACTCGTGAACGGCACCCTGACGCCCGAGCAGACGCTCGAGCAGCTCGGCACCGACTACGAGGACGGCGTCGCCGACATCATCGGCTGACCCGCTCACGCCCCCGACCGGCGGGCGTCGTCGATCCGGACACGACGCCCGACGCCCGCCGGCCGGGAGGCACCGGCCGAACCGCGTGACGGTTCAGCCAGCGCTCCACCGAAAGCTCCCACCGAGCTCTCCATCGAAAGGAACCATCGTGGTCTCCACCCTCGCCGCGCGACCTCGTGGGTCGCGGCGCACCGACGGCATGAGTGCCATCTCGGGCGTGCGATCCAGCGGGTTCTGGTTCTTCCTGATCCCGGGCCTGCTGCTGTTCACGTTCATCATCCTGATTCCGCTCGTCTGGAACGTGTACCTCAGCTTCACCGACTGGCGGGGCGTCCGCCCGCCCGAGTTCATCGGCCTCGAGAACTGGATCGAGCTGTTCCAGGACCAGAAGTTCTGGGCCTCGTTCCGCAACTCGCTCTCGATGATCGTCGCCATGGTGATCATCCCGACGCTGCTCGGACTCGTGCTCGCCGCCCTGCTCTTCGATGTCATCGGCCGCAAATTCGGCGGTCGCCTCGCCAGCTTCCTGCGCGCCACCTACTACCTGCCGCAGATCCTGCCGGTCGCCATCGCGGCGATCGTCATCGGCTGGATCCTCCGCCCCGAGAACGGCGCGCTGAACACCATGCTCGAGACCGTCGGTCTCGGTGCTCTCCAGCACAACTGGCTCGGCAGCCCCGACACGGCGATGCTCTCGATCATGGCCGTCATGGTCTGGGTGCAGATCGGCTACCCCGTTGTCATCTTCATGGCCGCCCTGCAGCGCGTCGACCCCGAGCTCTACGAGGCCGCCGAGCTCGACGGCGCCGGCTGGTTCCAGCGGTTCCGCTACATCACGGTGTCGGCGATCCGCCCCGAGATCTTCGTGGTGACGCTGACCTGCACGATCGCCGCCCTCAAGGTGTTCGGCCCCATCTACGCCCTGACCGGCGGCGGGCCGGGCACGGCCACGATCGTGCCGAGCTACTACTCGTACATCCAGTTCTTCCAGAGCCAGCAGGTCGGCTACGGCGCCACGATCGCGACGGCGCTGACCGTCGTCGTGGTGCTCGTCGCGATCGGGTTCATCCGACTGCAGGCCCGCGTCGAACGACAGGAGGGTGAGCGCTGATGTCGCACACCGAAGCCACTGCCCCGCGGGACACCGCACCCGCACCCCTCACGCCGCTGTCGGCCTCCGGCGCCGGCGGGGTGCCGCTCGTCGGCGCCGACCTGATCGAGTCGGGTCGCGACCGAGGCTCGCGCCGCGGCATCCGTCGCTCGAAGCCTCCGCGCGACCGCTCGCCGCAGACGAAGAAGACCGCGAAGGACTGGGTGTGGCTCGGGCTCGCGATCCTGTTCGGCCTGCTCGTCGCGGTGCCGTTCATCCTCATCCTGATCAACTCGTTCAAGTCGCCCGAGGACTACAACACGTCGGGCCCGCTCATGCTGCCGAAGGAGCTCTACTTCGACGGCCTCGTGAACTTCTGGACCCGCGTCGACTTTCCGCAGAAGCTCTGGAACAGCTTCATCATCTCGGGCTCGGTCGCCGTGCTCGCGGTCGCCCTCTCGGTGTTGAACGCGTACGCGCTCGGCATCGGGCGCGTGAAGTACCGCACCTGGATCCTGCTGCTGTTCCTGCTCGCCGACCTCATTCCGCAGGAGGCGCTGCTCTACCCGCTGTACTACATGTTCAAGGCGGTGGGCCTCTACGATACGCAGCTCGCGATCATCATCATCTTCACGGTGATCCAGGCGGCGTTCGGCACCTACCTGCTCTCGAGCGTGTTCGGCACGTTCCCGAAGGAGGTGCTCGAGGCGGCCGCGCTCGACGGAGCCGGCAAGCTGCGCACCCTGATCAAGGTCGTGCTGCCGATCAGCAAGGGCACGCTCTCGGTGCTGCTCATCTTCTTCTTCATCTGGACGTGGAACGAGTTCCTCATCCCGCTGACGTTCCTGATCTCCAACGACAACCAGACCGTTCCGGTGGCGATCACGACGCTGCAGGGCGACCGGCTCATGGACGTCACGACGACGAGCGCCTCGGCGCTGCTCGGCGTGATCCCCACGCTGATCTTCTTCCTCATCTTCCAGCGCACGCTCACGCGCGGCATCACCGCGGGCGCGGTCAAGTAACGAAGCGGATGCCGCAGCTGCGGCCCGCGCGAAAGGAACACCCACTCGCATGAAGTTCACCGACGGGTTCTGGCAGATCAGGCCGGGCATCGAACCGTTGTACGGCCGGGAGGCCTACGACATCTGGGTCGACGGGGATCACCGGCTGCAGGTCTTCGCGACGACGGGCGTCGTCGCCAAGCGCGGCGACACCCTGAACCGACCGCTGCTGACCGTGACGCTCTCGTCGCCGCTGCCCGACGTGATCGGCGTGCGCGTCGAGCACCACGCGGGCGGGCCGAGGCCGCAGGGCTTCGACCTCGTCGGCGCGCAGGACGGGCAGGGCGTGGTCGTGGTCGACGAGACCGGCGGCCTGCTCACCTCGGGGCGACTGTCGGTGCGCGTGGCGCCCGGCGCCCCGTTCGGGCTCGCGTTCGAGGTCGACGGCCGCACGATCGTGACCGCCGGCGACAAGTCGATCGCGAACATGCGCGTGCGGCCCGACGCCCAGCTCGACGGCGTGCCCGTCGGCAACGCCCGCGAGGGCACGGCGCGCGCCGCTGCATCCGCCTACACGTTGCAGCAGCTCTCGCTCGGCGTGGGCGAGCTCGTCTACGGGCTCGGTGAGCGCTTCGGGCCGCTCGTGAAGAACGGGCAGACGGTCGACATCTGGAACGCCGACGGCGGCACCTCGTCGGAGCAGGCCTACAAGAACGTGCCGTTCTACCTGACGAACCGCGGCTACGGAGTGCTCGTGAACGACACGGGGCACGTGTCGTACGAGATCGGCTCCGAGGCGGTCGAGCGCGTGCAGTTCTCGGTGCCGGGCGAGAGCCTCGAGTACTTCGTGATCTACGGCGGCACCCCGGCGGGCGTGCTCGAGCGCTACACCGAGCTCGTCGGAAAGCCCGCCCGGGTTCCGGCCTGGTCGTACGGCCTCTGGCTGTCGACCTCGTTCACGACCGACTACGACGAGGCGACCGTGAACCGGTTCGTCGACGAGATGGCCGCGCGCGAGCTGCCCGTGAGCGTGTTCCACTTCGACTGCTTCTGGATGCGCGAGTTCAACTGGACCGACTTCGAGTGGGACCCGCGCACGTTCCCCGACCCCGAGGGCATGCTCGCGCGCCTGCGCGACAAGGGCCTGCGGGTCTGCGTCTGGCTGAACCCCTACATCGGGCAGCGTTCGAAGCTGTTCGCCGAGGCGGCCGAGCGCGGGTACCTCGTGAAGCGGCCCGACGGCTCGGTGTGGCAGTGGGACCTCTGGCAGGCGGGCATGGGCCTCGTCGACTTCACCAACCCCGAGGCCACCCGCTGGTACCAGGACCACCTGCGCGCGCTCGTCGCGCAGGGCGTGGACTGCTTCAAGACCGACTTCGGCGAGCGGATCCCGCTCGAGGTCGAGTACTTCGACGGCTCGGCCCCCGACCGCATGCACAATCGCTACACGCAGCTCTACAACGAGGCCGTGTTCGAGGTGCTCGAGCAGGAACGAGGCCAGGGCGAGGCGGTCGTGTTCGCGCGTTCGGCGACGACCGGCGGTCAGCGCCTGCCCGTGCACTGGGGCGGCGACTCGACCTCGACGTACGAGTCGATGGCCGAGACCCTGCGAGGGGGCCTCTCGCTCGCGTACTCGGGCTTCGCCTTCTGGAGCCACGACATCGGCGGCTTCGAGGGCACTCCGGATGCCGGCGTGTTCAAGCGCTGGGTCGCGTTCGGCCTGCTCGGCACGCACTCGCGCTTCCACGGGTCGGGGTCGTACCGGGTGCCGTGGGCCTTCGACGAGGAGGCCGTCGAGGTCACGCGGATCTTCACGAAGCTGAAGCTCTCGCTCATGCCGTACCTGTATCAGCAGGGCCTCGACGCGTCGGCGAGCGGCGTGCCGGTCATGCGGCCGATGGCGCTGGAGTTCCCGGGCGACCCGGGCGCCGCGTACCTCGACCGGCAGTACATGCTCGGCTCGTCGCTGCTCGTGGCGCCGGTGTTCTCGGAGTCGGGCGAGGTCGAGTTCTACCTGCCCGCGGGCCGCTGGACGAACTGGTGGACGGGTGAGGTCGTCGCCTCGCACGGCGCCTGGCGTCGAGAGGTGCACGGATTCGACACCGTGCCGCTGTACGTGCGCGAGGGTGCCGTGCTGCCGATCGGCGCTCGCGTCGACCAGCCCGAGTACGACTACTTCGACGGGCTCGAGCTGCGCGTGTTCCCCGGGGCGACGGATGCCTCGGGCGCGACGGTGACGGCACCCGACGGGCGGTCGGCACGGTTCGCCGTGTCGGGGGAGGCCGTCACCGCCGAGGGCGACGCCGGCGATGGCTGGGGGGCCACGTTCGTGTGATCGCCTCGTCGGCGGGTGCGGGCGTCCGGCGGCTTCGGCTGCCGGGCGCCCGTTCGTGCGTGACGTACCGCTTCGCGCCGCAGCGGCGTCAGCGACGCTCGATCGTCGACCCGCGGATCACGAGCCGCACGGGCAGGTGGTGCACGCCGCGGTCGGGCTCGCCGCCGTCGATCGCGTCGAAGATGCGCATGGCCGCGGTGCGGCCGAGTTGCTGGAGGTTGGCGTCGATGCTCGTGAGCTCGGGCCGGGAGTTGAGCGCGAGCACCTCCCAGTTGTCGTAGCCGATGACGGAGACGTCTTCGGGCACGCTCTTGCCGAGGTCGCGCAACGTGTCGATGACGCCTCGCGCGATCTGGTCGGAGCCGGCGACGATGCCGTCGATGTCGGGGTGCTGGGCGAGCAGCATGCCGGCGGCGGCGCGGCCCCAGTGCTCGCTCCAGCTCGACATCATGACGTCGCCGACGAGCTCGAGCCCGGCCTCGGCGAGTGCCGCCCGAACGCCGATCGCGCGATCCTGGGCGGCCGCGTACTCGGGTTCGCCCGTGATGTGCGCGATGCGGCGTCGGCCGGTGGAGAGCAGGTGCTCGACCGCGAGGCGCCCGCCCGCGACGTTGTCGGGCGTGACCGACACGTCGGCCGGGTCATCCGACGGGGCATAGGCGTAGACGACGGGAACCGGGAGCCCCTGGCCCAGCGAGGGGCGGGGGTCGGTCTGCCGCCCCACGACGATGATGCCGTCGACCCGGCGGTTGAGCAGGGCCTTCAGGTGGTGCTGCTCGCGGATGGTGTCGCCGCGCGCGTCGCAGAGGAACACGTTGATCTGCCCCGCGCCGAACGCGTCTTCGGCGCCCATCAGGATCGGGATCACGAAGCGGCCCTCGAGGTCGCTCGTGAGCAGGCCCACGGTGCCGGTGCGGCCCGCGATGAGGCTGCGGGCGAGCGAGTTCGGCGTGAACGAGAGCTGCTCGGCGGCGTCGATCACTCGCTGGCGCGTGGCCGGGGCGACCTGGTCGCGGCCGTTGATGGCCTTCGAGGCGGTGGCGAGCGAGACGCCGGCCATGCGCGCGACGTCGTTGAGCGTCGCGGCCTTCTGGCCCCCCGCACCGCTGCGTGCCATGTTCGCCTCCTCGACTGAAACGCTACCGGTCATCGCTCTTGACGGCCGGGAGATTCACACTGTAGCGTGCCGAAAGGCCTTTCGGGAATTTCGGAAAGCCCGCACCAGCACCCACATTCCCGGGCGCCTCTGGCGCCTTCTCAACGATGAGCAAGGAGTACACGGATGAGATCACGCAATCGCCGGATGACGCGGGTCGGGGCTCTGCTCGCGGCCGGTGCCCTCACGATCGGGCTGGCCGCCTGCTCCGGCGGCGACAGCGGCGGCGGAGGCTCGAGCCTCGCCGATGCGGGCGCCGAGGGCGTCGATGACGGCACCACGCTCACGCTCTGGACCCGTGCGCCGCTCGAGAAGCAGGCCAACCTGCTCGTCGACGCCTACAACGAGAGCCACGAGAACCAGGTCGAGCTCACGGTCGTGCCGAACGACGACTACGTCGCGAAGGTGGGTGCCGCTGCGGGCTCGAACGGACTGCCCGACCTGTTCGCGGCCGACATCGTCTACGTGCCGAACTGGGTGAAGCAGGGCCTCTTCCAGGACATCACGGCGAACATCGACGGCTTCGACTTCAAGGACTCGATCAACCAGGGCCACCTTTCGGCCGGCACGCTCGACGACAAGGAGTACGTGCTCCCGTTCGTGCTCGACCTCTCGATGCTGTTCTGGAACAAGGACCTCGCGACCGAGGCCGGCCTCGACGCAGAGGCAGGCCCCGCGAACCTCGCGGAGTTCGCCGAGTGGGCCAAGGCCATCCAGGGCCTGGACAAGCCCGACACCTACGGCACCGCGACGGGCCTCAACTGCGGCGGATGCCTCGTCTTCACATGGTTCCCGAGCGTGTGGGCCGACGGCGAAGAGGTTATGAACCCCGAGGGCACCGAGTCGCTGCTCGCGAGCGACACCTCGAAGGAGATCTACTCGACCTGGAAGGACCTCTGGGACTCGGGCGCCGTGCTCCCGTCGTCGAAGGACGAGGCGGGCCCGACCTGGACCGCTGCGTTCACCGAGGGCAAGGTCGGCATCATGCCGTACCCGGCTACGCTGCTCAGCTCGACCCCGTTCGACGTGGGCGTCTCGGGTCTCGTCGGCCCCGAGGGCGGCGCGTCGACGTTCGTCGGCGGTGACGGGATCGGCGTCTCGAAGGATTCGAAGAAGGCCGCGCAGGCGTGGAACTTCCTCAGCTGGATGATGAGCGAGGACGCCCAGGTCGGCGTGCTCGCGAAGGACAACGACGTGGTCTCGCGCTCCGACCTCGCCGACAACGAGTACTCGCAGAAGGACCCGCGCCTGATCACGATCAACGAGGTCGCCGGTCAGGGCGACACCCCGGTCGCGATCAACTTCCAGCAGGCGTTCAACGCGCCGAACAGCCCGTGGCTGACGATGGTCCGCAACGCCGTGCTCGGCGACGCCTCGACGATCGACGCCGACAACGACGAGATCACGGCGGTGCTCTCGCAGTGAGCACCGCCCTCCGCGGCGCCGGGCGGGTCTCGCCCGCTCGGCGCCGCCGCGCACTGACCGGCTGGCTCTTCGCCCTGCCGACGGCACTGTTCGTGCTGCTGCTCTTCGGCCTGCCGCTCGCGCTCGTGCTGCAGATGTCGGCGAGCGACTGGCCGCTGCTCGGCGGCAACCAGGGCTGGAACCTGCCGCAGAACTACGTCGACGCGGCCGACAACCGGTTCTTCCTCGACTCGGTCTGGTTCACGCTGAAGTACACCGTGCTCACCACGGTGATCCTGCTCGCGCTGAGCCTCGGACTCGCCATGCTCGTGCAGGAGTCGACGCGCTGGAAGGGGCTGCTGCGCACCTCGTTCCTCGTACCGAGCGCCCTGGGCCTGGCATCCGCATCGCTGCTCTTCTACGTGATCTACTCGCCCATCGCCGGGCCCTTCGCCGGGCTGATGAAGTCGTGGGGGTTCACGTTCCTCGGCACGCCCGACGGTGCGCTTTGGTCGACGATCTTCCTTATTGTGTGGCGGTACGCGGGCTTCTACATGCTGCTCATGCTCGTGGGCCTGCAGGGCATCCCAGACGACGTCTACGAGGCCGCGCGCATCGATGGTGCGTCGCGCTGGCAGACCTTCCGCAGCGTCACGATCCCGCTGCTGCGGCCCACGCTCGCGCTCACGACGGTGCTCTGCGTCACGGGCTCGCTGCTCGCGTTCGAACAGTTCTACATCCTCACCAAGGGCGGACCCGACAATTCGACCATCACGGTCGTGCAGCTCATCTACGGCATCGCGTTCCAGGGTCAGAACGACCTCGGCGTCGCCGGCGCCCTCTCGGTGATCGTGCTGCTCGCGCTCGTCGTGATCAACATCGCGCAGATCCGCGCATTCGGGAAGAAGGCGGAAGACTGATGTCGACGACCATGCCGCGCCGCTCGCGCGATCCGCTCGCGGGCGTGCCGCCCACCGACTCGACCATCGCGATCACCGCACCGAACCACCGCGTGGCGCGTGGCGCCAGGGGTGCTGGCGGTGGCGCGACCGGGCGACGCACGCCTCCGACCTCGTTCGCGGGCATCGCAATGCGCACCCCCTACTGGGTGCTCACGGCCGGCCTCGCGCTGCTGTTCCTCTACCCGCTCATCTGGACCGCGATCTCGTCGGTCTCCCCGCTCGCGGGCACGAACCAGACCGACGGCTGGGGGTTCGGCAACTACGTCACGCTCGCGAACTACCAGGCGGGCATCTGGGTCTACCTGCTGAACTCGACGTTCGTGTCGCTGCTGACCGTGCTGCTCACGCTCGCGGTGTCGCTCCTCGGCGGCTACGCGTTCGCGCGGTTCTCGTTCCCGGGCAAGGACCTGCTGTTCCTGTCGACGCTCGCGATCCTGATGGTGCCGTATGCGACGCTGCTGATTCCGCTGTACGTGCTGCTGAACTCGGTGGGCCTGTCGAACTCGCTCGTGGGCGTCGCGCTCGTGCTCACGATGTTCCAGCTCCCGTTCTCGATGTTCATGATGCGCATCTCGTTCGAGTCGGTTCCGCGCGAGCTCGACGAGGCCGCGATGGTCGACGGATGCTCCGCCTGGACCATGCTCTGGAAGGTGCTCGTTCCTGCGGTGAAGCCCGGGCTCATCACGGTCGGCCTGTTCGCGTTCCTCGCGGCGTGGAACGACTTCATGGCCCCGCTGATCCTCATCAACGACTCGAACCGCATGACGCTGCCGCTCGCGATCTCGAACCTCCGCGGCCAGGTGCAGGGCGTCGTCGACTACGGCGCCACCGAGGCCGGCGTGGTCGTGCTCGCGCTGCCGTGCATCCTGCTGTTCCTCATTCTCCAACGCCACTACGTGCGCGGCTTCATGTCGGGCGCCTTCAAGGGATGACCATGACCACTGCGCCCATCACCTCCGCCACCGCTCCGGCCACTGCCACCGCCACGGCGCATGCCGTGCCCGTCTCGCCGTCGAGGGGTGCGCTGCGCCCGCTCGGCCTCGACGAGGTGCGCATCACGGGCGGCCTCTGGGCCGAGCGCCAGCGCGTGAACGGCACGGCGACGCTCGACCACATCGAGGGCTGGCTCGAACGCGAGGGCTGGTTGGCCAACTACGACCTCGCCGTCGCGGGCGTGCTGCCCGAGGGGCGTCGCGGCCGGGAGTTCAGCGACTCCGAGGTCTACAAGTACCTCGAGGCGCTGTCGTGGGAGATCGGGCGGCTGCAGGCCGAGGCGGATGCCGCGGGCCGGCGTGCAACGGACGGCGGAGCGGATGCCGCGGCATCCGTCGCCCGTCTCGAAGCCCGCCTGCGCGCGATCGTCGCCAGGGTCGCCGCTGCGCAGGAGCCCGACGGCTACCTGAACACGCGGTTCGGCCGGCCGGGGCAGGAGCCGCGCTGGAGCGACCTCGAGTGGGGGCACGAGCTGTACTGCCTCGGGCACCTGTTCCAGGCGGCGGTCGCCCGCGTGCGCACGCGGCCCGATGCCGACGACGGCCTCGTCGAGGTCGCGCGTCGTGCCGCCGACCTCGTGTGCGAGGTGTTCGGCGAGGGCAGCGACGAGCGCATCTGCGGGCACGCCGAGGTCGAGGTGGGCCTGGCCGAGCTGGGTCGCGCGCTGGGGGAACCGCGGTACCTCGACCAGGCCCGCCTCTTCGTCGAGCGCCACGGTCGGGGAACGCTCGCCGACATCGAGTGGGGCCGCTCGTACTACCAGGACGACGTGGCCGTGCGCGAGGCCGAGGCCCTGCGCGGACACTCGGTGCGGGCGAACTACCTGGCCGCAGGGGCGACCGACGTCGCCATCGAGACGGGCGACCGAGAGCTCTTCGCCGCACTCGACCGGCAGTGGGCGCGCACGCGCGAGCGCCGCACCTACGTCACGGGCGGGCAGGGCTCGCACCACCAGGACGAGGCGTTCGGCGAGGACTGGGAGCTGCCGAGCGACCGCGCCTATTCGGAGACCTGCGCGGGCGTGGCATCCGTCATGTTCAGTTGGCGCCTGCTGCTCGCGAACGGCGAGGCGAAGTACGCCGACCTGATCGAGCGCACGCTCTTCAACGTGATCGAGACGTCGCCGGATGCCTCGGGCACCGCGTTCTACTACGCGAACACGTTGCACCAGCGCGTGCCGGGCGCGCCCGCCGACCCCGACGTCGTGTCGCCCCGTGCGCACTCGTCGCTGCGGGCTCCCTGGTTCGACGTGTCGTGCTGCCCGCCGAACACGGCGCGCACCTTCGCGAGCCTCGCCGCGTACCTCGCGACGGCGGATGCCGCGGGCGTGCAGCTGCACCAGTACGCGCCGTCGGTCGTGCGCACCGTGCTCGAAGGCGGTCGGGATGCGGCGTTCGAGGTCGAGACGTCGTACCCGCGCTCGGGCTCGGTCGTCATGCGGATGCTCGAGGACTCGGCCGAGCCGTGGCAGCTCTCGCTGCGCGTGCCGGCGTGGGCGGCGGGCGCGGCGCTGACGCTGCGTCCCGCCGACGACGGGCCGACGCAGGAGTGGTCGGCGGCACCCGGCATGGTCTCGGTGTCGCGGGCCTGGCGCGTGGGCGACGAGGTCGTGCTCGACCTGCCGACCGATCCTCGGTTCGTCGCGCCCGACTCCCGGGTCGACGCGGTGCGCGGATGCCTCGTGGTCGAGCGCGGGCCCGAGGTGTTCGCCCTCGAGTCGGTCGACCTCGACGGAACGCCGCTCGCGGCATCCGACTTCGCCGACCTGCGCGTGGATGCGTCGGTTGCGCCGGTCGACGGGGCATCGGGTGCGGGCGTCGTCGTGCGACTGGTCGATGCGCGAACGGATGCCGCGGCCGACGTGCCCCTCGTGCCGTACCACGCGTGGGCGGAGCGGGGTCCGTCGACCATGCGCGTCTGGATCCCGTCCCGCTGATCGGGCTCCCGATCGTTCGGTCGGTCGTGGTCGCGAACATCCGTGTGAACCGGCCGGAAGCGACCGAACGATCACTCCTGGATCGATGGCGGCGTCGCGCCTCGCGCGAACGCCCGTCGCGTCAGCCCGCAGCGGGTGCGTGCGCGAGGGTGACTTCGCGCTCGTGTTCGGCCTCCGACAGCACCGCGGCGTGCTCGGTGCGCGCGAGGTAGTCGCGGATCGTGTCGCGGCTCCGGGTGAGGCACGCGATGCGCGCCTCGATGCCGACGAGCTCGGCCGCGAGCTTCTCGGCGACGTCGCGCGGGCAGCTCGGGCGGGCCTCGGCCGCGGCATCCTCGAGGCCCATGAGCTCCTTCACGAGCTTGGTGGTGACGCCCGACTGCACGAGGCTCGCGATGCGCTGCACTCGCTCGACGTCGCTCTCGTCGTAGTCGCGGTAGCCGTTGGCGCCGCGCTCGGAGGTGAGCAGCTCCTGCTGCTCGTAGTACCGCACGAGGCGCGTCGACACGCCCGCCCGGGTCGCGACTTCTCCGATGCGCATGATCCTCCGAACCGAGTTCGCCAGGTCGCTTGACCTTGACATTGATGTCAAAGTTTAGCGTCGAAGCATGAACGACACCACGACCCTCTCGAGGCGGTCCCGGGCCGGCCGGGCACCGGCATCCGCCCTGCCCTGGCCGGCCCTCATCGTGCTCGGCGCCGCGACGTTCGTCATGGTCACCGCCGAGATGCTGCCGACGGCGGTGCTGCCGCAGATGTCCGCGGGGCTCGGCGTGAGCGCGGCGCAGACCGGCCTGCTCGTCTCGATCTGGGCCGGCGTGGTCGTCGTCGGGAGCCTGCCGCTCGTGCGGCTCACCCGCCGTCTCGACCGGCGCACGGTCGTCGTCTGGAGCCTCGTCGCGCTCGCTCTGTCGGCCGTGGCGACCGCGCTCGCGCCCTTCTACGCGCTCGTCGTGGCGGCTCGCATCGTCGGGGCGCTCGCGGTCGGCCTGCTCTGGGCGACGACGAACGCGCTCACGGCCGACCTCGTCGACGACCGCGACCTCGCGCGCGGCGTCGCGGTCGTGCTCGGCGGCGCGACGCTGGGCATGGTGATCGGCACGCCGCTCGCGAACCTCGTCGCGCAGGGAGTGGGCTGGCGGGCGACCTTCGCGGGGCTCGCCGTCGCGACGCTCGTGGCCGCCGTGGCCGTGCGGTGGGTGGTGCGCCCGGCAGCGCGCGCGACGACGGCGACCGCGTCGGGGGTGACGGATGCCGCGGCGCGGCCGGCGGGGCGGGCACGCCGGGCACGCGGCATCCGCCCGATGCTCGCCGTGGTCGCCCTCGTCGGGCTGCTCCTCGTCGGCCACTACGGCGTGTACACGTTCATCACCCGGATGCTCGCCGCCGCCGCCGACCCGCTGCCCGGCGGCGTCGGCACCCTGCTGCTCGTGTTCGGACTCGCCTCGGCCGGCGGCGTCGCGCTCGCCGGACGCTTCGGCGCCCGCACCGAACGCGCACTCGTGATCGCGGCCGTCGCGACCGGGCTCGCGCTCGCGGCACTGGCCCTCGTCGGTGGGAGCCCGGTGCTCGGCGTGGTCGTCGTCGTGGTGTGGGGCGTGGCCTCGGGCGCCGTGCCTCCGCTCGCGCAGACGCTCATGCTGCGCCTCGCGGGTGCCGAGCACCGCGACCTGGCGGGCGCGCTGATCCCCGTCGTGTTCAACCTCGGCATCGCGGTCGGGGCGGCCGTCGCGTCGGGGCTGGTCGATGCGTCGGGCGTCGCCTCGCTTCCCGCGTTCGGGGCGACGGTCGTGGCGGCATCCGTCGTCGGCCTGCTGCTCGCGTTCGGTCGTGGTCGTGGTCGCGCGGCTGCGACGAAGGGCGCCCGCGCCTAAAGATCCAGCACGTACCAGAGGATGTCGCCGTGCTCGTCAGCGGTCGTGCGGTCGTGGCGGAACCCGAGCTTGTCGAGCACGCGCTGCGAGGCCGTGTTCGAGGGCCGCGTGGTCGACCGGAGCCTGGCGCGACCGGTCGCCCTCGCCGCAGTGACGACCGCGTCGGCGGCCTCGGTCGCGTAGCCGTGCCCGTGCGCGCTGCGCAGCAGTTCGTAGGCGATCTCGGGCTCGTCGAGGTTCGTTCGGCCGACGACGAGGCCGCAGTACCCGAGGAACTCGTCGGTTCCCCGCACCCGCAGCGTGAGCAGGTGGATGCCGCGTTCCGGCGCGCGCTCGCGTGCATCGCGGATCTCGGCGCGTGCCTCGTCTAGCGTGGGCGGCTCGTCGCCGCGCTCGCCGACGAGGGCGCGGTATCCGGCGGCGTCGGACTCCTCCCAGAGTTGAAGCCTCAGCCGTTCGGTCTCGAGCGAGAAGGGCAGGGGGCCGTATGGCTTCGTCAGGCGGGTCATCGCATTCAGGCTAACGGGGCGGGGTTCCGAGACGTGGCGCGATCCTTTCGTGCAATGGCGTTCAGGCCACTTCCGCGAACCGACGGACGCGCGCATGGTTGAGGAGTATCCACGAAAGGACCCCACGCATGACCCGCATCGCGATCAACGGCTTCGGACGCATCGGACGCAACGTCGTCCGCGCACTCATCGAGCGCGACGCCGACCTCGAGCTCGTCGCCGTCAACGACCTGACGTCCCCGGCCGAGCTCGCGCGCCTGCTCAAGTACGACACCGCCGGCGGCCGCTTCGGTCGCTCCGTCGAGGTCGACGGCGACGTGCTCGTCATCGACGGCCGCCGCGTGAAGGTGCTCGCCGAGCGCGACCCCGCGAAGCTCCCCTGGGACGAGCTCGGCGTCGACCTCGTGCTCGAGTCGACCGGCCGCTTCACCGACGCCGAGGCCGCGAAGGCGCACATCACCGCGGGCGCCAAGAAGGTGCTCGTCTCGGCTCCCGCCAAGGGCGCAGACTCCACGCTCGTCTACGGCGTGAACACCGACGCCTACAACCCCGAGACCGACGTCATCGTGTCGAACGCCTCGTGCACCACGAACGCGCTCGCGCCGCTCGCGAAGGTGCTCGACGACCTCGCCGGCATCGAGCACGGCTTCATGACGACCGTGCACGCCTACACGCAGGACCAGAACCTGCAGGACGCCCCCCACTCCGACCCGCGCCGCGCACGCGCCGCCGCCGAGAACATCGTCCCGTCGTCGACCGGTGCGGCGAAGGCCATCGGCCTCGTGCTCCCGAACCTCGACGGCAAGCTCTCGGGCGACGCCATGCGCGTGCCGATCCCCGTGGGCTCGATCGTCGAGCTCAACGCGACCGTCGCCAAGGACGTCACGCGCGACGAGGTGCTCGCCGCCTACCGGGCCGCCGCCGAGGGACCGCTGCTCGGCGTGCTCGAGTACTCCGACGAGCCGCTCGTGTCGAGCGACATCGTCGGCAACCCGCACTCGTCGATCTTCGACTCCGAGCTCACGCGCGTCGACGGCAAGCACGTCAAGGTCGTCGCCTGGTACGACAACGAGTGGGGCTTCTCGAACCGCGTGATCGACTCGCTCACGCTGCTCGGGGCCTGACACCCAGGCCGATCGCCTGATCGGCCGCACCCGGCTCCGAAGGGCCCTCCGTCGACGCGGAGGGCCCTTCGGCATGTCCGGCGGGTCAGGCAGTCGCCGCGACCGGCCGCGCGAGCGCCGCACCCGCGATCGCGAGCGCTGCGGCGACGATCATCAGAGCCGCCACGGGCCACCAGTGCCCGGTGGCCGAGACCAGTGCCGCGGCGAGCAGCGGCGCGATCCCGCCGCCCACGATCGCGCCGGCCTCGCGGCCGAGGGTGAGGCCCGAGTAGCGCACGCCGGGCTCGAAGAGCGAGGCGAACCACATCGGCTGCACGCCGTCGGCGGCCGTGTTCACGACGCCGATCGCGAGGGCGACGACGCCGATCACGAGCGCCGCCGATCCCGAGTCGAGGGCGAGGAACAGCGGGACGGCGAGCGCCGCGAGCCCGACGAGCGCCGCGGCCGTGAGCCGGGCGGGGTCGATGCGCTCGCCGATCGCACCCCACCACGGGCAGAGCACGACGGCGAGTCCCGCGCCGACGAGCAACGCCGTGAGCGCGACCCATCGCTCGAACCCGAGGGTCGACACCGCGTAGCCCAGGCAGAACACCGAGACGACGTAGAAGGTCGTGTTCTGGCCGGCGCGCACGAGGAACACCGCGAACACGTTGCGAGGCGTGCGCAGGGCGTCGACGAGCGGATGCCGCGAGGTGCGGCGCCCGTCGACCAGCGCCGCGAACTCGGGGCTCTCCTCGACGCGCCGGCGCAGCACGATGCCCACGGCGACGAGCACGATGCTGCCGACGAACGGCACGCGCCAGCCCCACGCGAGGAACTGCGCCTCGTCGAGCACGGCCACGAGCACCGTGAACGCGAGGTTGGCGAGGACCAGGCCCGCGTAGAGCGCGCTCTGCACGAGGCCGCCGCGGCGCCCCGCGCCGCCGGTCGCGCTCTCGACCGCGAGGAGTGCGGCGCCGCCCCATTCGCCGCCGGTCGCGGCGCCCTGCACGAGCCGGAGCAGCACGCGCAGCGCGGGTGCGACGACGCCGATTTGGGCGTAGGTCGGCAGCACGCCGATGAGCGTCGTCGCCGCGCCCATGGCCACGAGCGTGCCGAGCAGCACGGGCTTTCGGCCGAACCGGTCGCCGAGGTACCCCGACGCGAGGCCTCCGATCGGGCGTGCGAGGAACCCGGTCGCGAAGACCGCGAAGGACAGGAGCACGCCGGTCGCGGGGTCCTCGGCCGGGAAGAACACGGCAGGGAACACGAGTGCGGCCGCTGCGCCGTAGAGGAAGAAGTCGTACCATTCGAGCGCCGTGCCGATCGAGGCGGCGGCGACCGCGCGCCTCGCTCTGGCCCTCGCGGCCGGTTCGAGCGCCGACGACGGGTCGGGGCCGGTGGGCACCGGCGGATGGGCAGGGTCGATGCGGGCGCGATCCATCATCGCGACATCCCTTCGCTAGTCCGAACTAGATCAGGTTCGACGGGTGTGATCTCAGCCGCTCGCCCGACGGGCGGTGCGCGGCACCCCGTGTCACTGCCCGCCAGCATAGCCAAGCGTGCGGACCCGCCGTCGTCGTCGGCTGCCGGCCGTGACGACGAACGGAGGCCCGGGGCGCGAACCGCACCGGCCCAGCCGGGGTCAGACGTTCCGCCCCGGCACCACGCCGGCGTTCGAGACGCCCTCGATCCAGTTCGGCGCCACCGGCAGCACGAAGCCGACGGAAGGCGCCAGGAGGATCGCGAGCATCGCGTAGGCCATGAGGGCGAACGTGACCACGCCGAGCACGAGTCCGGCGGTCGCGACCCACGATCGCGGCTGCTCCGCCTCGCGGAACCGCTGCGCGCCCATGAGCGCGAACCACACGGCGAAGCCGCCGAAGAACGCGACGCCCGCGACGCGCCCGGGCTCGGCCGCGAGGGGCACGGTGAACGCGACGATGAGGGATGCCGCGCCGAGGCCGAGGCCGACCCAGCTGAAGAAGCGCGCCCATCCGACGCCTGCGGTGTGCTCGTAGGGGATCATCGCCACTGATTCTGCCGTGGCCGGGGCCGCCCGCGCGACGATGGGGGCTGCGAGGATCGCCGCGGCCGCGGCATCCGTCGTCGGCTCGTGACGATGTCGGCCCCATGCGCCAGACTGAGCCGGTGACGCGTCGTGGCTTCTTCCTGTTCGCCGCGCTCGGCATCGCGTGGGGCATCCCCTACCTCTTCATCAAGATCGCGGTGAGCGAGCTCGAGCCGGCGATGGTCGTGCTCGGGCGCTCCGCACTCGCGGCCGTGCTGCTGCTGCCGCTCGCGCTGTTCCGACGCGAGGTGGTCGCCGTCGTGCGCCGGTGGAGGCCGATGCTCGCGTACACACTCGTCGAGATCGTGCTGCCGTGGTACTTCCTGAGCTCGGCCGAGCAGCAGCTGCCGAGTTCGACCGCCGGGCTCCTGCTGGCCGCGGTGCCGTTGGCGGGCGTCGCGATCGCGTTCGTCATGGGCCGGCCCGAACGGCTGACGGGGTCGAACTGGCTGGGCATCGCCGTGGGCATGCTCGGCGTCGCCGCCCTGGTCGGGCTCGATGTGGCGGGCTCCGACCTCGGTGCGGTCGCCGAGATGTCCGTCGTGGTCGTCGGCTACGCGCTCGGCCCAGCGATCCTCGCGCGGTGGATGCCCGACCTGCCCGGCATCGGCGTGGTCGCGCTGTCGCTGGCCGCTGCCGCGGTCATCTACGTGCCGGTCGTGTTCGCGACCTCGGCCTGGCCGACCGCGTGGCCGTCGACCTCGGTCATCGTCTCGATCGTCGTGCTCGCGGTCGTGTGCAGCGCCCTCGCGTTCGTGCTCATGGTCGCCCTCATCGGCGAGATCGGGCCGGTCAAGGCCACGGCCATCACCTACGTGAACCCGGCCGTCGCGATCGCCGCTGGCGTGCTCGTGCTCGGCGAGCGCGTCACGGTCTGGACCGTCGTCGGCTTCGTGCTCGTGCTCGCCGGGTCGTACCTCGTCACGCGTCGACGGCGCGAGCCCGATCCGGCACCGGGCCCTGAAGGCGCGTCGGTCGAGCGGGCCACGCCTGGCTGAAGGCGGTGCGCGAAAGCGTGGACCATGGCGCATCCGACGACATCGTTGCGGCGCCATCACCTCCGGAATACCGTGTTGCGCATCCGGCGCCACGGGCGCCGCGCACGAGGAGGTGCGACGTGGATGTCCTCTGGTGGATCATCGGTCTCGGCGTCATCGCCATGATCGTCGTCTTGTCGGTCAGGGCCCGCGGCAATTCGCGGACGCCGCCGGAAGACCCGGCGGCCGAGCGGGCCGCCCAGGAACAGGCGAGGCTCGAGCAGGAGGCTCGCGACCGGATCGGGCCGGGTGAAGGCAGCGTCTGACGCTCGCCTCCGTTCTCAACCGCCTCCGCACCGTCGCGGGCGCCGCAGGCGCGCGAGCCGGCGCCCATCGAGTAGTTTCGGGCGTTCTGCTCTCAGCGGATCCGCGCGACATCCGATCGCCCGCTGGGTAGCCTCGCGACATGGACGCGATCCGGCTGCAGACGACCGAGCGGATGCCGCGGCGCGGCGCCGAACGCGAGCGCTCCCCGCTCTGGCGAGAGGCGCTCGGTGCGTTCCTCCGGCGCGAACGGCTCGAGCAGCGCCGCATCCTGTCCGATGTGGCCGGAGCGGCCGACGTGTCGACGCAGTACCTCTCCGAGATCGAGCGGGGGCGCAAGGAACCCTCGAGCGAGATCCTCGCCGCCGTGGCCGACGCGCTCGGCCTGACCCTGCTCGACATCGCCGCCGGCGTCGCGGGCGAGCTCGCACGCGACGAGGTGGCCGCAGCACCGAGGCCGCTCGTGCTGCTCGACCTCACGGCACGCGGCGGGCACTGGCCGGCGCATCACGAGACGTCGGCGCCCGTCGCGGGCTCGATCCACGACGTCGCCCTCGTCGCCTAGCCCGCGACCGACGACCTAGCCTGCGATCGCCCGGGCCTCGGGCCGCTGCGCTGCGACCACGCGGTCGACGAGCCCATACTCGACGGCGCCCGCCGCGTCGAGGATGAGCTCGCGGTCGGTGTCGTGCCGCACCTGCTCGGGCGAGCGCCCGGTGTCGTGGGCGAGCACCTGCTCGAGCTCACCGCGCACGCGCAGCACCTCGTCGGCGTGGATGATGAGGTCGGGGATCGACCCGCGCCCCTGCGTCGAGGGCTGGTGCAGCACCGCCCGGCCGTGCCGCAGGATGCCGCGCAGGCCCGGCGCCCCACCCGCGAGCAGCACCGCGGCCGGCCCGCCCGCCTGGCCCACGCACGTCGTCGCGACCGCGGGCCGGATGTGCTGCATGGTGTCGTAGACCGCGAGCGCCGCCTGCGGCGAGCCGCCGGGGGAGTTGATGTAGAGGTGCACGGGCGACTCCTGGCTGTCGGCCTCGAGGTGCAGCAGTTGGGCGATCAGCACGTTCGCGACGCCGTCGTCGATCTCGGTGCCGAGCGTGATGATGCGCTCGCCGAGCAGGCGGCTGTACACGTCGACCGTGCGCTCGGAGTTTCCACGTCGTTCGGTCACGTACGGGATCGTGTAGCCGCTCATGCGAGCACCCCCTGGGCCGCAGCGGCTGCCGGATCCGCGAGGCGGTGCGCCGCGGCATCCGTCTGGAAGCCCGGACCGAGCATGCGACCGCGCGCGCCGGGATAGATGTCGACCGCGTCGTGGACGATCCGGTCGATGAAGCCGTACGCGACGGCCTCCTCGGCCGAGACCCACCGGTCGCGCAGCGAGTCCTCGGTGATGCGCTCGATCGGCTGTCCGGTGTGCTCGGCGAGGAGGCCGAGCATGGTGTCGCGCGTCTCGCGGAGGTCGTCGGCCTGCAGCTCGACGTCGACCGCGGTGCCGCCGATGCCGGCCGAGCCCTGGTGCATGAGGATGCGCGCGTGCGGCAGCGCGACGCGCTTGCCCGGTGTTCCGGCCGAGAGCAGGAACTGGCCGGCGCTCGCGGCCATGCCGATCGCGACGGTCGCGACGTCGTTCGGGATCGCCTTCATGACGTCCATGATCGCGAGCATCGCGGTCACCGAGCCGCCGGGGGAGTTGATCCAGAAGGCGATGTCGCGTTCGGGATCCTCGGCCGAGAGCAGGAGCAGCTGGCTCGTGAGCCGGTTGCCGAGGTTCTGGTCGAGCTCGGTGCCGAGCACGACGACGCGCTGGCGGAACAGCTGGGTCGAGAGGTCCGCATCGATCGGATGCAGCGGGGCCTGGGTGTCTTCGCTCATGCCTCCAGCGTGCGCCGGGCGGATGCCGCGGGCGAGCGTTTCCTCCGTGGGCAGTGCTGCCCTGGGCGGAACGACGCGTTCGGTGCGTGGGGGATGCCGCTCGGGCGACCCTCTCGTAGGATCGGTGGTGCGCTTCGGCGCCGCCCCCAACCCGATACCCGACGGCCAGGAGTCCGAGTGACGACACCCGTTGACGACCCGACCCCCGGTCGTCGTGCGGCAGCACGTGCGCCTTCGGCGATCCATCGTCGAGAATCCGACGGCGGTCGGTTCCGGTACCACGTGTGCTCGTTGGAGCCCGGCGGCGAGTACGAGGAGACCATCGTCGAGGTCGTTGGCGACCAGGGCTCCCGCTACTTCGCGACCGATGACGGCGCTCGCATGACCGAGGTCTCCGAGCGGTACGTCGCCGTGCGGCGCATGAGCGAGATCCGGTCGATGCACGAGCTCGACCTCGACGAGATGGCCGAGCTCGAAGACGAGCTCGGGTTCGAGCGCCAGGTCGCCGGGCACGATCCGCTCGCCGACCCCGCGTGGACCGAGTTCCTCGACGAGGCGGATCCCGCCCGCCCGACCGGGCCCGTGACGCCGCTCGCAGCGACCGCGCCGCAGGTGCCGCACACTCCGCACCACGCGTCGGGGCCCGTCGCGCCGATTCGTGCGGTGCCCGTGTTCGTGCCGCCGGTGGTGACCCGGCGCGAGCCGGCGCCCGAGCCGCCCGCACCCGAGCAGCCGGCGCCCGAGCAGCCGGCGCCCGAGCAGCCGGCGCCCGAACATCCGGCGGCCGACCGACGCGAGCCCGACCTGCTCGAGCCCGACCTGCTCGAGCCCGACGAGCGCATCACGCTCGAAGACCTCACCGAGACGCCCGAACCGGCCCGCGCCGCTCGGGCCGAGACCGACCCTGCACGCAGTACGAGAGACGAGCACATGACGATGGATTCCGAAGCCGACTGGACCTTCGAGCAGTTCGAGGCGGTGGTCGCGGGTTCCGCGCCGGCTCCCGCGCCGGCTCGCCAGGCTCCGACGGCACCGGTCGCTCCCGTGGCGCCCGTCACCCCGATCACGCCCGCGGCCGCAGTGCAGCCCGCGGCGCCGACCCCCGTGGCATCGGCTCCAGTGGCATCGGCGCCCGTAGCCCCGACTCCCGTGGCCCCGGCTCCCGTCGTCGCCCCGGCGGAGGCATCCGCTCGTCCGGCTGCGTCGGGCGCGACCGCTGCGGCCCTGCAGATCGGGCTCGCGCAGGGCATCGCGTTCGTCGCGCACCGCGGGCAGACCGATCAGCTCGGTGCCGAGTACATCGACCACCCCGGCCGCGTGGCCGAGACGTTCGACCCGGTCACGCAGTCCGTCGAGGTGGCAGTCGCCTGGCTGCACGACGTGCTCGAAGACACAGACCTCAGCGCTCAGCGCCTTCGCGAGGCCGGCGTCTCGCCCGAGGTGATCGCCGCCGTGCAGCTGCTCACGCGCACGCCCGACGTCCCAGAGGCCGACTACTACGCGCGCATCCGCACCAATGCGGTCGCGCGCAGCGTGAAGCTCGCCGACATCGCCGACAACTCGGCGCCCTGGCGGCTGCGCAAGCTCGACCATGAGACGCAGGCTCGCCTGACCGAGAAGTACGAGAAGGCGCGCGCCGCGCTCTCCTGACCCCGCGGCCGGCTCGGCCCGCTCCACCGTTCCCGATCAGGCGTCGGCGAGCTCGCGTCGCACCTGCTCGGCGGTCGCGATGAACGAGCGGGCGATGGGCCGGGGCGTGCGCGCAGTGCGACGGAGCAGTGCCCAGCGCACCGGCGGCGCGTCGTGGAACGGCACGTACGTCACGCCGGGCCACGGAAAGTAGCGCCGACCCTCGTCGGGCACGGGGCAGACGACGCCGCCCTCGGCGACGACGGCGAGCACCTCGGAGAACGTGAAGACCGGCGAACCGCGCCGGATCGGGCGCCCGGACGGCGTCTCGGTCGGCATCGCGCCGGCCAGCCAGGTGTCGGGTGCCGCGATGGCCGGGACGACGAGGTCGCCGAGCTCCTCGAGCGAGACCGAGTCGCGTCCGGCGAGCGGATGCCGCGTGGAGACGATCAGGTTGAGGGGTTCCTCGCGCAGCACGCAGCCGACCGAGAGGTCGGGCTCGTCGACCGGGAGCCAGTTGATCATCAGGTCGACCTCGTCGTGCCGCAGCGGGCCGAACGGGTCGGCGAAGAACACCTCGCGGAAACGCACCTCCGCGAGCGGATGCGTCGCGCGGAAGGCCTCGAGCACGGGAGCCAGGTCGTGCGCCTGTGCGCCCATGAGCCCGATCGTGAGCTGCTGCGAGTCATCACGTGCTGCAGCCCGCGCCGCGGCGATCGTCGCCTCGATGCCGTCGAAGGCGGGGCGGAGCCCGGAGCGCAGCGTCTCGCCGACCCGGGTGAGCGTGACCCGCCGGCTCGTGCGGGTGAAGAGCGGCGCCCCGATCTCGGTCTCCTGGGCGCGGATCGCCTGGCTCACGCGCGAGACCGAGACGTGCAGCCGTTCGGCCGTGCGACCGAAGTGCAGCTCCTCGGCGAGCGTGAGGAAGATCTCGATGTCGCGGAGTTCCATGGGGCCTCTCGACCGTGAGTGCAGGGCTCAACGATCGTAGTGCGATCGCCCGTTGATCGCCCCTGCGCACGCTCGGAGGATTGAGCACGCATCGGACAGGCGGGAAATTCTTTGGTATTCAGTGTTGCTATCTACCGGTACTCATGCTTACTATGTACCAGTAGTCAGCAACACCGAGTAGCAGAAGGAGGATTCCATGGGCAAGCAGACGACCGAGATGCTGAAGGGCACGCTCGAGGGCATCGTCCTCGCCATCCTGGCCAAGCAGCCGGCGTACGGGTACGAGATCACGGCCCGGCTCCGCGACCAGGGCTTCTCCGACATCGCCGAGGGCACCATCTACGCCCTGCTGGTCCGCATCGAGCAGCGCGGCCTCGTCGACGTCGAGAAGGTCCCGTCCGAGAAGGGCCCGCCGCGCAAGGTCTACGCGTTGAACGCGACGGGCGGCGAGTACCTCGAAGAGTTCTGGAGGACCTGGAGCTTCCTCGCAGAACGCATCGAACAGCTCCACCACGACATCCAGCCGAAGCACGACACAGAAGGAGCATGACCATGGCCGCGAAGTGGATCGAAGCCCTCACCGGCTCGCTCGAGCAGAAGAAGCAGTACAAGCAGTACAAGGCCCGCATCGCAGCGCTGCCCGAGCCGTACCGCACGGCCGCGAACGCGTTCGAACGGTACTTCATGTACCAGGGCGGCATCACCGACGGCGACCCCGCCGTGATGATGACGATGCTCGGCGACTTCGCCGACCTGTGGGAGCGCGCCGCGGTCGACGAGACGCCCGTCAGCGCCATCGTCGGCGATGACTCGGTCGCGTTCGCCGAGGCCTTCAGTGAGGCCTACGTGGGCAAGCGCTGGGTCGACAAGGAGCGCAACCGCCTCACCAAGACGATCGAGGGCCTCGAAGGGGCCGAACGGAAGGACGAGCGATGACCACCGCAACCCAGCCCGCACCCGCGATCCGGGTGCAGGGCATCGAGAAGTCCTTCAAGGACCTCCAGGTGCTGAAGGGCGTCGACTTCGACGTGCAGCAGGGCAGCATCTTCGCCCTGCTCGGCTCGAACGGCGCCGGCAAGACGACGCTCGTGCGCATTCTGTCGACGCTCATCAAGGCCGACGCGGGCAACGCGACGGTGCACGGCTTCGACGTCGCGGCCAAGCCGGGCGACGTGCGCGAGTCGATCAGCCTGACCGGGCAGTTCGCCGCGGTCGACGAGGTGCTGAGCGGTCGAGAGAACCTCGTGCTCGTCGCGAAGCTGCGCCACCTGAAGAACCCGGGTGCCATCGCCGACGACCTGCTCGCACGGTTCTCGCTGACCGAGGCGGGCGGCCGCAGGGCCGCCACGTACTCGGGTGGCATGCGCCGTCGACTCGACATCGCGATGAGCCTCATCGGCGACCCGTCGATCATCTTCCTCGACGAGCCGACCACGGGTCTCGACCCGCAGGCGCGCATCGAGGTGTGGCAGACCGTCAAGCAGCTCGCCCAGGGCGGCACGACCGTGCTGCTCACGACGCAGTACCTCGACGAGGCCGAGCAGTTGGCCGACCGCATCGCGATCCTGCACGAGGGTCGCATCATCCAGAACGGCACGCTCGCCGAGCTCAAGCAGCTCCTGCCGGCCGCGAAGGTCGAGTACGTCGAGAAGCAGCCCTCTCTCGAGGACGTGTTCCTCACCCTGGTCGGCGCACCGAGCGCCGGCACCGCCTCGAACGGAAAGGACGCATCATGACTACGCACGTCCTCGGCGACACCCGTGTGCTCACGGGCCGCTCGCTGACGCACATCCTCCGCAGCCCCGACACGATCATCACGACCGCGGTCACCCCGATCGCGCTCATGCTGCTCTTCGTCTACGTGCTGGGCGGGGCCATCAACACCGGGTCCGACGAGTCGTACATCAACTACATGCTCCCGGGCATCCTGCTGATCACGATCGCGTCGGGCATCGCCTACACGGCGTACCGGCTCTTCCTCGACCTGCAGGGCGGCATCTTCGAGCGGTTCCAGTCCATGCCGATCGCGAGGTCGAGCGTGCTCTGGGCCCACGTGCTCACCTCGGTGGTCGCGAACCTCGTCTCGGTGGCGATCGTCATCGGCGTCGCACTGCTCATGGGCTTCCGCACCGGGGCATCCGTGGGCGCATGGCTCGCCGTCGCCGGCATCCTCGCCCTCTTCACGGTGGCCCTGACCTGGCTCGCCGTGGTCGCCGGGCTCTCGGCGAAGACGGTCGACGGTGCGAGCGCGTTCAGCTACCCGCTGATCTTCCTGCCGTTCATCAGCTCGGCGTTCGTGCCGACCGACAGCATGCCCGCCCCGGTCGCCTGGTTCGCCGAGAACCAGCCGGTGACCTCGATCGTCGACTCGCTCCGTGCGCTGTTCGCCGGTCAGCCGGTCGGCGGCGACATCTGGGTCGCCCTCGCCTGGCTCGTGGGCATCCTCGTGGCCGCCTACATCTGGGCGATCGCGATCTACCGCCGCAAGTTCAGCTGAGCGGATGTCTCACCGCCGGCCTTCGCGTCGGACGCCCGAATCGCCCCGACCTCCCACTGCGGAGGCGGGGCGATTCGGCGTTCGGCGCTCGATCATCCGTCGTGGTCGTGGTCGTGGTCGTGGTCGTGGTCGTGGTCGTGGTCGTGGTCGTGATCCTCGTCCTCGAGGAGCATGCCCACGGAGGTGGCGCAGGCATCGCCCTTCCACGCCTCGATGCCCTCGCGGATCGCGAAGACGGCGATGACGAGACCTGCTGCCGGGTCCGCCCACCACCAGCCCAGTGCGGTGTTCAGCAGGAGCCCGATCAGCACGGCCGCCGAGAGGTAGGCGCAGATGAGCGTCTGCTTGGAGTCCGCGACGGCGGTCGCCGAGCCGAGTTCCCGGCCGGCCCGGCGTTCGGCGTACGAGAGCATCGGCATCAGTGCGACGCTGATCGCGGTGAGGACGATGCCGATCGGGCTGTGCTCGGCCTCGCCGCCGCCGATGAGGGCGACCACCGCGGAACCGGTCACGTACGCCGCGAGGGCGAAGAACGCGATCGCGATGACCCGGAGGGTGGGCTGCTCCCATCGTTCGGGCTCGCGCCGCGTGAACTGCCAGGCGACCGCCGCGGCGGAGAGGACCTCGATCACCGAATCGAGCCCGAACCCGATCAGGGCGATCGAGGATGCCGCGGTTCCGGCTGCGAGCGCGACGATCGCCTCGAGCACGTTGTAGGCGATCGTGATCGTGACGATCAGCCGGATCCGGCGATGCAGGAGCGCGCGACGTTCGGCATCCAGCGCGGTCAGCATGTGCATGTCTCCCCGTCGCAGCAGTCGGGTTCGACGTGCAGCACGACGCGCAGGAGCTCGTCGAGCGCAGGGGCGAGATGCGGGTCGGCGAGGCGGTACCAGGTGCGGCGTCCGTCGGGGACCGCTTCGACCAGGCCGCAGCCGCGCAGGCAAGCCAGCTGGTTCGACATCACCTGTCGTGAGACGTCGAACGCGTCGGCCAGTTCCGACGGGGTCGCGGGCGCCTCGCGCAGTGCGAGCAGCACGCGCGTGCGGGTCGGATCCGCGAGGGCGTGTCCGAAGCGCGCGAGCGCCGCGGTGTGGGTCAGGCCGGCAGTCGAGGGCATGGCCAAATAGTACAGCGATTCGTGTATCAATTTCGGGTGCCCCGCTTGGGGCCACTGCTCTGCGGTCGACCGCCGCTGGATCCGCGCTCGGCGCTGATCCGTCGGCGGCTTCGGGCAGGCTCCGTCCCTCCGCCGGACGGCGCGATCAGACGACGTGCACGGCCGGGCGTCGCTTGAGGTCGGATTCCGCCTCGCGGAGCACCTCGCGCGTCACGGGTGCCACCTCGCCCACGCCCGTGATGAGGTACCGGAACATGTTCGAGATCGGGTTCCCCTCGGTCCACTCGCAGTACACGGTCGGCACCACGCCGGTCGCGTCGCGCGCGGCGAGCATCACCGCCGCGATGGTGTTCGGCACGTTGCCGCTGCGGACGCGGAGCACGCGGTAGCCGTCCTGCTCGGAGCCGACCACGCGCAGGTCCTCCTCGAAGTCGGAGGAATCCGACGGGTGCACCTCGAGGAAGACGGTCCGCGCCCGCGACGGGATGTTGCTGTACCGCCGCTCGTCTCGATCCTTCTCGGCGTAGGCGTCCCGCCCGTCGGAATGCGGTTCGTGCGCGATGAAGAGCAGTTCGCCTCGATCCGCGTCGTCGGCGATGAAGGTCATCGCCAGTTCGTCGAACGCGACGGTGGGTGCGCGCAGCTCGAAGGATCGCCCGATGCGCGAGACGGTCGAGATCACGAGGATGCCGAGGATGAACAGCGCGGCGATGCGCAGGCCGTCGGGTCGTTCGACGACGTTGAGCACGGTCGTGTACGTGAAGACGAGCGTGATCGCGCCGAAGCCGATGACCTGCGGGCGCTGACGCCGCTGCCAGGCGGAGATCGTCACCGCGACCGAGGCCGAGGTGATGAGCACCAGGACGCCTGTGGCGTACGCGCCGCCCTGTGCGTCGACGTCGGCTTCGAACACGATCGTGATGAGGAAGGCGATGAGGGTGAAGACGAGCACGAGCGGGCGCACGGCCCGCGCCCATTGGGGCGCCATGCCGTACTTCGGCAGGTACCGGGGCACGAGGTTCAGCAATCCCGCCATCGCCGAGGCGCCGGCGAACCACAGGATCAGGATGGTGCTGACGTCGTAGACGGTGCCGAACCCTTCGCCGAGGTACTCGTGGGCGAGGTACGCGAGTGCTCGCCCGTTCGCCTCGCCGCCGGGCTGGAACTCGGCCTGCGGAATGAGCAGGGTCGTCGCGAAGCTCGACGTGATGAGGAAGGTGCTCATGATGACGGCCGCGGTCGTGAGGAGCCGCCGGGCGCCGCGGATCCGCGTGACCGGGCGATCAGGGGGATCGGAGGGCGAACCGTGGATCTGCGGCATGACCGCGACACCGGTCTCGAAGCCCGAGAGGCCGAGCGCGAGCTTCGGGAACACGATGAGCGCGACGCCGACGACCAGCCACGGGTTGCCGTGCTGCGTGAACAGTGCGGACCACCAGTCCTCGACCACGAGCGGGTGCTCGAACACGTGCCAGAACGAGACCGCGATCACGACGAGGTTCAGCGCGAGGAACACGGCGACGAGTATCACGGCGACCCGGATCGCCTCCCGGAAGCCCTTCAGGAACACGAGCCCGAGCAGCGAGATGAGCACGAGCGTGAGCCACACCTGGGCGCCGTCGAAGAAGTCGGGTGCGAACGGGTTGGCGATCGCGTGGGCCGATGCGTCGGCCGCCGAGAGCGTGATCGTGATCATGAAGTCGGTCGCGGCGAAGCCGAGGAGCACGAGCACGAAGAGCTTGCCCGCCCACCAGGGCAGGAGCCGCTCGAGCATGGCGATCGAGCCGGACCCCTTGAAGCTCTCGTTCGCCACCCGGCGGTACACCGGGAGCGCGCCGAGCAGGGTGAGCGCGACGAGCACGATCGTGGCGAACGGCGAGACGAGCCCGGCGGCCAGTGCGGCGATGGCGGGCTGATAGCCGAGCGTCGAGAAGTAGTCGAGACCGGTGAGGCACATGACCCGCCACCACGAGTGCGTCTGCTCGACCTGCTTGGCGTGCGGCCCCTGGTGGGCGCCACGGTCGTCGACGAGTCCGGTCATGAGCCAGCGCCCGAGCCGGGATCGAGGTGCCGGTGCGTGCGCGACCGGCACGACGGTGGTCGTCGGCCCGGTGTCCTGCGCTTCAGCCGATTCCATCGCTGCTCGGCCGTCGTTCTCGGTCACGGATCGAGCGTAGTTCGCCCGTGCTCTCCGCCCCGGCTCATCGCGTTAGGAAACCGTTAGGATTTCGGACCGGCTCCTGATCGCTCGTCGCCTGCGCCGCCGGCGGCCGCGTGCGCTGCGGTTCGAGACGAGCGGATGTCGATTCCGCCCGAGCCCGTTCGACGCTTGAATGAGAGCGGATGTCGCGTCTCACCCAGAACGAACCTCGACCGGAAGCGAGCAGCACCATGCGTCCCATCATCATCACCGCGTTCGTCAGCCTCGACGGCGTCATGGACTCCCCTGGCGGCGGCGACCACCCTCGTGCGGGCTGGACCTTCAAGGAGGTGCCGTTCGTCGCCGAGGCGTACGAGCTAAAGGGAACCGAGCAGCTCGAGGCATCCGCGATGCTGCTGGGCCGGCAGAGCTACGACGAGTTCGCGCCGATCTGGCCGACCATGGACGAGTTCGCGGAGTACAACGCGATGCCGAAGTACGTCGTCTCGTCGACGCTCGAAGACCCGGAGTGGAACAACACGCAGGTGCTGCGCTCGCTCGACGAGGTCGCGGCACTGCGGCAGGGCGAGGGCGGGCCGATCATCGTGCACGGCAGCGCGAAGCTCGGGCAGGGCCTCGCGGCGGCCGGCCTCGTCGACCGCTACCACCTGCTGATCTTCCCGGTCACGCTCGGCTCGGGCAAGCGCCTCTTCGACGGCAACGCGACCGGCACGCTGAAGCTCGTCGACCAGGCCGCCTACGACAACGGCATCATCAAGGCCGTCTACGACGTCGAGCACTGAGCGACGGCAGGGCGAGCGGATGCCGCCGGCGGGCGACGAGCTTCCGTTGCCGCCGGGCGGCAGGCCGAGTAGCCTCCGATCGCCCGCTCGTCGTCGACCGGATCGGAGCCACCGTGCCTGCAGCAGCCCTTCCCCCGAGCGGTGACGTGCCCGCGTCGGGGTCCGCGAAGACGTGCGACGCCCGCGGCATGGCCGAGATCCACCGCCTGTTCAAGGTCGGCTTCGGCGAGGCGCCCTCGCTCGTCGGACACGTGAGCGACGGCGACGCCGCACACGCCGAGGTCGTCGGCGACCACCTCGCGATGCTCTCGACGAGCCTGCATGCGCATCACGAGGGTGAGGACGCCATGCTCTGGAACCGTCTCGAGCAGCGGGCGCCCGGGTGCGCGATGCACGTCGAACGCATGAAGCGGCACCATGCGCAACTGCTCGTGCACCTGACGGCGCTCGACGCCGCGCTGCCGGCCTGGCGTGCGAGCGGGCGACGTGCGGATGCGGCATCCGTGCTCTCGGCGATCGAGGGGGTGAACGAGGCGCTCGACGTGCACCTTCCCGACGAGGAGGCGAACATCGTGCCCGTGATGGAGCGCACCTTCACCCAGAAGGAGGTCGAGTGGTTCGGCGAGCACGGGCGGGCCGCGACGCCCAAGGGCAAGACGTTCGTCATGCTCGGCTCGATCCTGGCCGCGCAGCCCGACGGCGGCGACGAGTGGATGCGTCGCAACCTGCCTGCGCCCGTGCGGGGCATCTGGCGGGCGTTCGGCCGGCGCACCTACGAGAGGAACCGCGCAGAGCTGCTCGGAACGCGCTGACCGCTCCGGAGGCGCCGGGCCGCGGGCCGGCGCGACGGGAGGAGATCCCGAGCTCGGGAGGGCGATTCGCGAACTTCGGTCCTCCTGAGCTCGGGATCTCCTCCCATCGTGTCGACGTCGTCGACGGTAGGGATGCCGCGGCGGGCGTCAACCGATCGCGACCGTGTCGCCGACGGCGACGCCACCCCGGTTCTGCGGCACCAGCAGCACGCCGAACCAGGTCTTGCCGTCGCGGCGGCGGAACTTCGAGAGCGTGCGGATCGGCTCGAATCCGCGTTGCAGCGTGTAGGGGTCGATGCCCGTCATCATGCAGCGGTCGCAACCGCCGGTCACGCGGAACCGCACATCGCCGATGGTCACGAACCCCCACTCGTCTTCGGCGAACGGCTCGTCGCCGTCGACGACGAGGTTCGGCCGGAACCGCAGCATGTCGAGCTCGGGTGCGCCCTCGTCGGTCCAGGCGTTGAGGGCGGCGAGCGAGGCCTCGGTCGTGAGCAGCAGCGGGGCCGCGTCGGCGAGCGACATGCGGTCGCCGTCGAGGCCGCCGTGCTCGTCCTTCACGGGGCGCACGGTCGGGTCGGGCTGCCAGACGAGTCGCACCGACTGCCCGATGCGCGAACTCAGCCAGTCGTCGGCCTCAGGGCCGGCGGGCAGGGCGGTCGCCTGGCGGGAGATGCCCACGGCGACGGGTTCGGCGTCGGTCGGCACGTCGACGCGCAGCGGGTCGGATGCGGGTTCGGACGCCGCGCCGCTCAGCAGCACGCCGCCGTCGGCGAGCAGCTCGGACCGCAGCCCGAGCATGACGTTGCGCTCTCGCGCCGTGACGTTGCGCCCGTTCTCGTCGACGACGGCCCACCGACGATCGCCTGCGAGGCCCCACGGCTCGACCTGCGCCGAGGCGACGTCGAGGCCGCCGAGCGACTTCACGGGGTAGAGGCGAACGCGGGTGAGTTGCATGCGAACACGCTACCCGCCCGCCGGCGCCCCGCCGCGCCGAGCGAGACCCCGGCCGTGGGTCGGGCCGCGACGGTCCGGCGACCGCTGCCGACGCACGAGCAGCGGGGCCGGTCTCCTCGGAGACCGGCCCCGCCGGTGCTGTCGTGCTGTCGTGCTGGATGTCGCCGCCTAGCGGCGTGCGCGGGCTACTTGCCCACCGCCTTCAGGGCGTTGACGATGCCGTTGCCGTAGAACCCGTTCTGCGAGAGCTTGCCCTCGCAGGTGTGGGTCGCGGTGAGCGTCGCTCCGGCGGGCGTGATGCGCGTGTACGTGAACGCCGCCGGGGTCGGGCATGCCGTGTCGACCGCGGTCTGGCGCAGGCGCGCGTCGACGATGGCCGGGGGCAGGTACTTGCCGCCGCGGATCACGTCGGGGATGCCGTACTTGCTCACGATGAGCGCGGCGACGCCCGTGGCGTGCGGAGAGGCCATCGACGTGCCCTGCAGGTACTGGTAGTACCCGCAGGTGGTGCCCGCCGCGTCGCAGCTCTTCACGACGCCAGGGATGAGCACGTTGCCGGCTTCGTCGATCGCGCCCGACTCGAGCGCGAGCGCCTTCGGGTACGCCGCGAGGATCGCCTTGCTGATGTCGCGCGTGTTCGTCGGGGTGTCGTAGACGTCGCCGCCGGGAGCCGCGACATCCACGTAGCCGTTGCCGTAGTCGGAGTAGTACGCCTTGCGCTTCGAGACGCCGGTGCTGCTCACCGAGATGACGCCCTTGCCTTCGCTCGGCATCGAGGTGCAGGTCGCGGGGTCGAGCAGGTCGCGCGTGTACGCGATCTCACCGGGGGTGTCGGCGAAGTCGGGGCTGCCGGTGTCGCTGATGACCTTCGTGTAGTCGGTCGCGCCGTTGCCCGCTGCCGAGACGAGGGTCACGCCGCGGGCGCGGGCGAAGTCGAGCGCGCGCTGCATGGCCTTCACGATCGTCTGCTGCTCCTGCTGGTCCGCAGCGGAGTCGGCCGGGTGGCTCGCGCAGTTGAACAGCCACGGGTCGACGTAGTAGCTCATGTTCACCACGTCGACGCCGATCTTGCCCGCGTACGTGAGGGCGTCGACCGAGGGCTGCAGGAAGAAGTAGCCCGAGTCCTGGCCGGCCCGCAGGTTCACGAGCGTGACGTTCGGCGCGACGCCCGCGATGCCGATGCCGTTGATCGGCGAGCCGATCGTCGACGCGACGTGCGTGCCGTGTCCGTCTTCGTCGACGTTCGCGGCGTCGTTGCACGAGCCGTCGGCCTCGTCTTCGCACGGGCCGTCGATGACGTCGCCGTTCGCGTCGAACGGGATGTCGACCGTGAAGTTGCGGCTCTTCGCGTTGTCGAAGTTCGGGGCGATGTCGGGGTGGGTGCCGTCGACGCCGGTGTCGAGGATGCCGACGAGCACCTTCTTGTTGCCGGGTTCGACCTTGTACGAGCCGTCGACCGTGGCGCCGATCTGCTGCATGTCCCACTGGAGCGAGGCGAGCGGCTCGGCGGTGAGCGTCTTGCCGTTGCCCTTCTTCGCGGCAGCGCCTGCGGGCGTCTTGCCGCCGTTCTGGCGGACCTCGGCCTCGGCGGCGTCGAGCTTCTTCGCCTGCTCGCCGCTGACGGCGTCGTCGGGCACGTCGGCGATGACGCGATTCTGGGCCGTGCCCTCGATGGCGCCCTGCGCGAGCGCCTGCGCCTCGAAGTCCGACTCCGTGGTGCGCACCGTTGCGACCCCGACGTCGGTGTTCTCGTTGACGATCGTGCCGCCGGCCGCGGTGACCGCGGCCTTCGCGGCGGCCGACGAGGTGCCGGCGGTGAAGAGCACGACGAACTCCTGTTCGCCCGTCTCGTCGCCGACGGCGGTCGTGAACGCGCTCGCCGGTGCGGCGGCCAGGGCCGTCAGGGCGAGCGCGAATGCGGATGTTACGGCGATGGTGCGGAATCTACGCATGGTTCTCCTTCACATCGAGCGTGATTTCGAGAGCCTCCCACCCGCGGTGGTCGCAGATCAAGGGAACGCACGGATGTCGCGCGCGACGCGCAGATCCTGCATCGAAACGCGGTTCGGGTCGCGTTTCCCTCGCGAAGCCGCTCCGCCGAGAGCAGCATCGCCCGCTGGTCGTGGAGCGGAGCGGCTCGAGACCGATGGGGTCCCGAGCCGGCGCCTGCGCGCCTCCTCGACCGGCGGGCGATGCGGTGGTTGCGCGGCGACCGTTACGCGGCGACCGGCGCGAGCGCCGCGCGAAGGCCGTCGACGAGCGTCGTCGTCGGGCGGCCCGTGAGGCGCGAGACGCCACCGGTCGGCACGTCGAGCACGCCCTGGGCGATGCCCGCGTCGATGCCGGCGACGAAGCCCGCGAGCCCTGCGTCGAGACCGGCGGCTTCGAGTGCGGCGACATGCTGCTCGGTCGTGAGCGGCGTGTACGCGACGTCGCGCCCGAGCACCTCGGATGCCGCCGCCGCGAGGTCTGCGGAGGTCCACGCCTGGTCGCCCGAGAGCTCGTACACCTCGCCGAGGTGGCCGTCCTCGAGCAGCACGACGGCTGCCGCGTCGGCGAGGTCGGCGCGCGTGGCGCCCACGATGACGCCGTCGCCCGACGAGGCGGCGATCACGCCGGAGTCCGCGGCGCGCGCGACATCCGTTGCGAAGTTCTCGATGTACCAGTTGTTGCGCACGATCACGGAGGGCACACCCGACGCGGCGATGAGTTCCTCGGTGGCCTTGTGCTCGGGGGCGAGTGGGTAGTCGGCCGTGCTCGCCTTGGGCGCGCTCGTGTAGACGAGCTTGGCGACGCCGGCCGCCTTGGCCGCGTCGATGACGTTGCCGTGCTGGGGCACGCGCTGCCCGACCTCGGATCCCGAGATGAGCAGCACGGCGTCGACGCCCTCGAGGGCGGGTGCGAGGGTCTCGGGCTTGGAGTAGTCGAGCTCGACCGTCTGCACGCCGCGAGCCGCGACATCCGCGAGCTTGGAGGTGTCGCGTGCTCCGGCGACGATGCTCGAGGGCTCGGCGCCGCGGGTGAGGAGGGCGTCGACGACGAGGCGGCCGAGCTGGCCCGAGGCGGCGGTGACGAGGATGGTCATGAGGAGCGGTTCCTTCCGATTGGGTACGCCGGGTGCAACGGGCTCGAACCCGCGGTACATTCCCGATCGGAGGTACCCACTTTGAAGTAAGCTACCCACATGACGGTAAGTCTTGCGGAGATCCGGCGATCGTCCGGAGAGGTCTTCACCGAGGGCTGCCCGACTCGGGTGGTGCTCGATCACATCATGAGCAAGTGGGGCGTGCTCGTCTTGCTCGCGCTCACCGACGGCACGCATCGCTGGGGCGAGCTGCGTCGAGAGGTGCAGGGCATCAGCGAGAAGATGCTCGCCTCGACGCTGCGCACGCTCGAGTCCGACGGCCTGGTCGTGCGCACCTCGTACCCCGAGGTGCCGCCGCGCGTCGAGTACGCGCTGACCGATCTCGGCCACGAGCTCATGCAGCAGATGCTGCCGCTCGTGCAGTGGGTCGCCGTGCATGCGGGCGACATCGTGCCCGAGGGCGGGGTCCGTCCGGTCGCGTAGGTCGGTCGGGCGCGCGCTCGGCGAGGCTCAGAGCGTCGCGAGCAATGCGTCGACCGCTGCACGCGAGCGGACCACCCGCGACGGGTCTGCGTCGAAGTCGCCGAGGAAGA
The DNA here is from genome assembly GCF_900113185.1 of Agromyces sp. CF514. NCBI lineage: Bacteria > Bacillati > Actinomycetota > Actinomycetes > Micrococcales > Microbacteriaceae > Agromyces > Agromyces sp. CF514. The sequence goes on from NZ_FOZD01000002.1 coordinate 207,622, forward strand.
CGGTGCCCAGCGCCGAGCTGAGGATGCCGTAGGCCGCGGTCGTGCACGCGTCGGTCGCGGCGTCGGGCCTCGCCCGTGCGACCAGTCCTGCGAGTTGCACGCGCGTGGCCGTATACGCGGTGGTCAGGACCGCGGCGATCTCGGGCGTGACGCGCGCGAGTTCGACGAGGCCGAGCACGACGGCGTTCTCCCGGTCAGGCGAGCTGAACACGGGGCCGAAGAGGTAGTCGAGCGCTCCGGTCAGGTCGTCGACCCCGCCCGGCAGTATCGAGCCGACCTCGCCGCTCTCGTCGGCGAAGACGGCGGTCGCGGTGTCGAGGAGGAGCCGGTCGCGGTTGCCGACGAAGTGCCGCACGTGGCCGCGCGACATGCCGGCTGCATCGGCGATGCGGTCGAGCGTCGTGCCGTGGATGCCGTGCTCGGCGATCGTCGTCATCGTCGCATCGATGATCTGCTCGCGGCGTTCTGCGGCGACGGACGGTCGTGCCAACGCGGCTCCTCTCGTGCGGTCGGCTGGGCGGTCGGGCCGACTGCAGCCGAGTGTAACGGTCCGATTAATTCTAGTCTAGTCAGACTTGACTAACTACTGAACGGAACCGTAGCGTGACCGTCACGTCGCACCCGAGCCGGGTCCGGCGCCGTGAGAGGAGCGATCTTGCCCGACATCCTGCGCGTCCCGCCCGCGCCCGAGAGCCCGGCCTCGTTCCCGGCGCGCGTCCGCATGCGCGATGGCGTCCGGCTGGCCGCCGACGTCTACCTGCCAGGTGCGCCGGACGGCGGCGACGATTCGCCGGGCGACACGATCCTGATCCGCCTGCCCTACGACAAGTCGGGTGAGTACACGTTCATCCCCGCCATCGCCCGGTACTTCTCGCAGCACGGCTACCGCGTGGTCGCGCAGGACGTGCGCGGCAAGTTCCGCTCCGAAGGCGACGCCCTGCTCTTCGTGAACGAGGTCGACGACGGCTACGACACGATCGAGTGGATCACCCGGCAGGCGTGGTCGAACGGCCGCGTCGCGATGTGGGGCGACAGCTACTACGGCTACACGCAGTGGGCGGCCGCCGCGAGCGGTCATCCGGCCCTCAAGGCGATCTCGCCGCGGGTGACGGGCACGGGGCTCGGCGAGCCGGTGCGCACCGAACCGAGCGGGCGCTCGCGCCGGGTCGAGTGGGGCGTGACGTACCTGTACCCGCTCACGCAGTTCTTCGAGAACGACGCCCTGCACTGGGAACCCGACTGGTCGCGCCGCGACTTCGCCGCGCAGGCCGAGGAGTTCATGGCCGAGGTCGGCGCCCGCGGACTCTCCTACGACCAGTGGTACCCCAACCCAGTGCTGCTGCCCCGGTTCCCGAACGGCGACCCGTTCGCCGGTCGCTCGGTGCCGGTGCTGCACACCATCGGCTGGTGGGACAACTGCGCGCCGCTCTCGTGGGCCGACGTCGACGAGATCACCCGGCATCCGAACTGGGATGCCCACCATCACCTGCGCATCGAGTCGATCGACCACGAGAGCTTCCGGCTCGACGAGCCCGACGAGGATCGCAGCTTCGACCGCAGCGACGCCCAGATCGTGGAGCTGCTGCCGCGCACCCTCGACCCCGCGATCGCGTTCTTCGAGGTGTTCGTGCGCGGCAACGGCCAGGCCGCCGACCTGCCGAAGGTGGAGTGGAACCTCGCCGGCACCGACCAGATGCGCACGAGCGCGAGCTGGCCCCCGGCGGGGGTGCGCAGCGTCACCCTCCGTGCGACCGCCGACGGTGCGCTCGGCGACCGCCCCGAGTCGGAGACGACCCTCGAGTGGACGCACGACCCGGCCGACCTCGTGCCCTCGAGCGTCGACGACGCGTTCGCGTTCCTGCTCACCCGCCCCGACGAGGCCCCGCTCGGCGAGCGCGGCGACGTGCTGCGCTTCGACTCGGCGGTGCTCTCGGCCGACGTCGACCTCGTCGGCCCGGTCTCGGCACGGGCGCTCGTGGCATCCGACGGCCCGGTCATGGACCTGTTCGTTCGGCTGCTCGACGTCGCGCCCGACGGCACGGCGCTGCGGATCGCACGGGGCCAGCGCCAGCTGCTCGATGCGACCGAGCCCGGCGTGCTCGACGTCGACCTGGGGCAGCTCGGCTACCGCCTGCGCGCGGGACACCGGCTGAGGGTGCACGTGTCGAGCAGCGACTACCCCGAGTTCCTGCCGCAGCCGGGCACCGGAGCCGACCCGTGGACCTGGGGCGAGACCCGCTCCAATCGCCAGCGCCTCGTCGTCGGCGGTGCCGACGGCCTCGCGATCACCCTCACCGTCCTCGAAGGAGACCTGCCGTGACAAACGCACCCATGCAACCGCGACTCGAGTTCGTCTTCGAGATCCGCGCGACCGTCGACCCCGACCTGCACATCGGCCGCGGCGGCGACGAACGGCTCTCGTTCACCCCGATCTCCGGCGGCAGCGTCGCCGGCCCGCGCCTGAACGGCGAGGTGCTCGCTGGCGGCGGCGACTGGGCCGTCGAACGCTCCGGCACCGCGCAGCTCGAGGCGAGGTACCTGGTCCGCGCGGGCGACGGCGCGGTCATCGACATCCTGAACCGCGGGTACTTCCGGGCGACGCCCGACATCCTGCGTCGGATGGATGCGGGCGAGGACGTCCCGGAGGACGAGCCTGGCCTCTACTTCCGAACCGCACCCGTGTTCCAGACGGATGCCCCGCAGCACCGCTGGCTCGCCGAGCACCAGTTCGTCGGGCTCGCCCGCGACGAGGACGGCCAGGTCTGCATCCGCGTGTTCCTCCTCGCCTGAGCCGGAGCGCACCCCCAACCCACCCCCGCACCATCTCACCCCGACGCACCACCGACGAACGGAACATCACCATGAAACGAACTGGACTCGCAGCGGGCGCCGTCGCCTGCGCGGCGATGCTCGCACTGTCCGGCTGCACTCCCCGCGACGGGGCCGACGTCGACGCGGAGGCCTCGGCGATCACGCTCGTCGACTCGCTGCCCGCGGCGACCACGACCGTCGACGAGGTCACCTGGGCCATCGTCGAAGGAGAACCCGCGACGCTCAACCCCGCGGCATCCGCGAACCTCATCATCCCGAACCTCTGCGACAACCTGCTGTCGCTGCAGCCCGACTTCTCGGTGCAGGCCGGCGTCGCCGAGAGCGCGGAGTTCGTCGATCCCGTCACCTTCGTGATCACGCTGCGCGACGACGTGACGTTCTGGGACGGCAGCCCCGTGACCGCCGACGACGTCGCCTACAGCCTGCAGCAGAACCTGGACCCGGCATCGCAGTGGTACGGGGCGTTCGCGCTGGTCGTGCCCGACCCCGCCGCGGGCATCGTCGCGACCGCGCCGAACGAGGTCACCGTGCACTTCATCGCGCCCGACTCGACGTTCCGCGACGCGCTCGCAGGGCAGGGCGGCGCCGTGATGCAGCGGGCGTTCGGCGAGGCCGCGGGCGATGCGCTCGGCACGCCCGAGGGCGGACTCATGTGCTCGGGCCCGTACGAGCTCGCGCCCGGCGGATGGAAGCCGGGCAGCGAGATCACGACCACCGCGAACGAGCAGTACTGGAACGGCGCCCCGCTCGTGAAGACCCTGACGTACACGTTCGTGAACGACAGCTCCACGCTCGCCACGGCGCTCACCCAGGGCGAGATCGACGGCGCCATCAACGTCTCGCCGGGCTCCCGGGCCGTCTACGAGGGCGACGGCGCCGGAACCCTGACGGTCGGGCATTCGACCGCGTCGTACAGCTTCGGCCCGGCCTCCGACACCGGAGCGGGCGCGAACCCGAAGATCCGCGAGGCGCTGAGCCTCGCCATCGACCGCGACCAGTACCTCGCGACCGTCGCCAACGGCCTCGGATACGTGCAGAAGACGATCGTGCCCGAGTTCTCGTTCCAGTCGATGACGGAGGCGTCGATCTACCAGGCGGGCTACGACGCCCTCCCCGCGCCGAAGGTCGACCTCGAGGCCGCGAAGGCGCTCGTCGCCGAGAGCGGCGAAGACGTGAGCGAGCCGCTCGTCGTCGCGGTGCCCGCCGGCGCCAAGGAGTTCCAGCAGACGGCGGCCATCATGCAGAGCGCCGCGAAGCAGATCGGCCTCGACCTCGAGATCGACGAGATGCAGGCGTCGGACTTCGGCGCGCTGTTCTACGACCCGAGCAAGCGCGACGGCATCGACTTCGTCGCGACGCAGGGCTACCTCGAGACCCCGGGCGTGCTCGGCTACCCGTCGCTGTTCATGCTGCCGCCCGACCGGGGAGGCGTCTTCAACTGGAGCGGATACGACGACCCCGACGTGACCGAGCACCTGCTCGCCGCGCGCAACGCGACCGACCCTGCGACCGCCGCCGACGAGTTCGTCGCCGCGCAGGAGATCTTCGCGCAGGACTTCCTGCAGGTCACGCTCGCGGGCACCTACCAGTTGACCTACCTGAACGACGCCCTCACCGGGGTCACGACCTCGGTCGCCGCGTACAGCAGCCCCTGGGCTCTGCACCTCGGCGGCAAGTGAGACGAAGGACCGACCCGTGAGCCCCCTCACCCGAATGCTGCTCGAGCGGCTCGGCGGCATGCTGCTGACGCTGTTCCTGGCGAGCGTCGTGATCTACTCGGCCGTGCTGCTCACGGGCGACCCGATCGCGGCGCTCGCCGGCGGAGCGAAGCCGACCCCCGAGCTCCTCGAGCAGATCCGGGCCGAGTACCACCTCGACGATCCCGTCTGGGCGCGGTACTGGCAGTGGCTGACCTCGGCGGTGCAGGGCGACTTCGGCCGGTCCTTCGTCTACAAGACCGACGTCATGACGCTCGTCGGCCCGCGGTTCGGCATCACGCTGCAACTCGTGCTGCTCACGGTGCTCGTCATCCTCGTCTTCGGGGTCGGATCGGGCGTCATCGCCGCCATGCGAGGGGGAGCCGTCGACCGCACGGTCGCCGTGCTCACCTCGCTCGGCATGGCCCTGCCCACGTTCGTCGTCGCGATCCTCCTGATCTGGATCTTCGCGAAGACGCTCGGGTGGTTCCCGGTCTACGGCGAGGGCGACGAGGGCTGGGATCGCTTCTGGCACCTCGTGCTCCCGGCGATCTCGCTCGCGGTGCTGTTCATCGCCTACATCAGCCGGGTCACGCGCAGCTCGCTGGTCGCGCAGCTGCAGTCGGAGCACGTCGACACGGCGAGGGTGCGCGGCATCCCGCGGTCCCGCATCTTCGGCGTGCACGTGTTCCGCAACGCCTCGCCGCAGATCCTCGCGATCACGGGCACCACGGTCGCGGGACTGTTCGCGGCGTCGGCGATCGCCGAGGTGGCGTTCGGGCTCGGCGGCATCGGGTCGCTGCTCGTGCAGGCGGCCGCCAGGGCCGACCTCCCGGTCGTGCAGATCGTGTCGCTGCTGCTCGTCACGATCTTCGTCGTGCTGAACGCGGCCACCGACCTCTGGAGCGCACTCATCGACCCGACCAGCGTCGGCGGAAGGAGCAGGGCATGAGCGTCGTGCAGCTCGCGAACGGCTCGGTGCCCATCGCGGCCAGGCGTGCGGCGAAGCGGGACGGGGTGTTCCTCGGCGCCCTCGTCGTGTTCGGCCTCGTCGCAATCGCGTCGGCCATCGGGCCGTGGATCGCCCCCTACGACGCGACCGAGCTCTACGTCGGGCCGGTGAACGGCCCATCGAGCCTCGCCCACCCCTTCGGCACCGACGACGTGGGCCGCGACATCCTGTCGCGCGTGCTCGTGGGCGGCGCGGCGAGCGTCTTCGCGCCGATCGCGGTCGTGCTGCTCTCGACGATCGCGGGGCTCGGGCTGGCGCTCGCCGCGGCCTGGTTCGGCGGCTGGGTGAGCGGCGGCATCGCCCGGCTCGTCGACGTGATCTTCGCCATTCCGGGCATCGTCATCGCGGTGCTCGCCGTGGCGGTGTTCGGCAAGGGGCTGCTCGCCCCGGTCGTCGCGCTGTCGATCGCGTACATCCCGATCGTCGCGCGGCTGACCCGCACGGCGGCGTCGCGCGAGCTCGGCAAGCCGTACATGGCGGCCCTCCAGGTGCAGGGCGTCTCGAGCCTCGCGATGTGCTTCCGTCACCTCGTGCCGGCGATCGTGCCCGTCGTCGCGGCGCAGACCGCGGTCGGGTTCGGCTACGCGATGCTCGACCTGTCGGCCATCTCGTACCTGGGCCTCGGGCAGCAGCCGCCCGCGCCCGACTGGGGGTCGATGATCGCCGCAGGCCAGGCGGGCATCCTCGCGGGTGCGCCCGAGCAGTCCGTCTACCCGGCGATCCTGGTCGTCGTCACCGTGCTCGCCGTCGGCATCATCGGGGCGAGAGTCACCACCTGGGCCGAGGAGAAGGAACGATGACCCACCCGATTCTCGAGATCGACGGTCTCGACGTCTTCGCGCCCGCGCCGACCGGGCCGCGGCAGCTCGTCTTCGCGAGCTCGCTCGAGGTCGCGAGAGGCGAGGCCGTCGGTCTCGTGGGCGAGTCCGGCTCGGGCAAGACGCTCACCGTGCGCGCCGTGGCCGGGCTGCTGCCCGACGGCTTCACGACGGGTGGCACCATCCGCATCGACGGGCAGGATGTCGCGGCGATGGGCCGGCGCGAGGTGCGCGACCTTCGGGCGCGCCGACTCGGCATGGTGTTCCAGACGCCGCGGGCCCACCTCAACCCGCTCCGCACGATCGGCGACTTCATGACCGAGGCGCTCGTGCACGTCGCGGGTGCGACGCCCGCCGCTGCGAACCGTCGGGCGCTCGAACTGCTCGACGAGGTCGGCATCGGCGACCCCGCGCGTCGACTGCGCCAGTACCCGGCCGAACTCTCGGGCGGGCTGTTGCAGCGCGTGATGATCGCGGCGACGCTCGCCATGGACCCAGAGATCCTGCTGGCCGACGAGATCACCACTGCGCTCGACGTGACCACCCAGGAGGAGGTCATGGCGGTCATCGCCGACCTGCGACGGCATCGCGAGCTCTCGATGCTGTTCATCACGCACGACCTCGCGCTCGCGGGTGCCGTATGCGACCGGGTGAACGTCATGCAGCACGGCCGCATCGTCGAGACCCTCGGCGCGAAGACGATGCGAACCGAGGCCCGTGAGGAATACACGAAGGTGCTCATGGCGGCCTCGCTCGCCGAGGCCGCACCGATCGCCCCGACGGCCGAGACGGGGCATCCGATGGTGCGCATCGAGCACGTGCGCAAGACCTACCGGGTGCGCAGCGCGGGGCGGGGCAAGGAGACCCTCGTCGCGGTCGACGACCTCTCGCTCGAGCTCCGCCCCGGCGGATCGCTCGGCATCGTGGGGGAGTCGGGGTCGGGCAAGACGACCGCCGCGCGCATCCTGGTCGGACTGGAGCGGGCCGACGCCGGGGTCGTGACGGTCGACGGCGAGGACTGGAGCCGCCCTGCGCGGAGCGGCACGGAACGCCGCGCCCGGGCGAAGCTCGCGCAGATGGTCTTCCAGGACCCGTACCAGTCGCTCGACCGCCGGCAGACCGTGCGGCAGTGCCTCGTCGAGGCGATCCGCGTGCACCGGCCGCGCGAGTCCAGGGCCGACCTCGACCGTCGCGTCCGTGAGCTCATGGGGCACGTGCGGCTCGCCGAGGCGCTCCTCGACCAGCGGCCGCGCGCCCTGTCGGGCGGGCAGCGGCAGCGCGTGGCCATCGCCCGGGCGTTGGCGGCCGATCCCGCCCTGCTCGTGCTCGACGAGGCGGTCTCGGCGCTCGACGTCACGACGCAGGTCGAGATCCTGACGCTCCTCGACGGCATCCGCCGCGAGACCGGCGTCGCCCTGCTCATGATCACGCACGACCTCACGGTCATCCGTCGGCTCTGCGACCACGTCATCGTGATGCGCCAGGGCCGCATCGAAGAGCAGGGCACCGCCGAGACCATCCTCGATGCACCCCAGGCCGAGTACACGCGATTGCTCCTCGACTCGATCCCGCGGGCAGGATGGAGTCCTCGCCGCCGTCGGCTGGGGCGCACGGCGTCGCTGGCGACGGTCACCCGCAGCACCCAGACCCCGAACGGACGGTGAACGACATGACAGCCGAACCGCTGATGCAGCCCGAGTTCGAGTACTGCTTCGAACTGCGGTGCCGGGTCGAGGACCCGGTGCCGCTGGGCGGGCGCGAACCCGGCGAGGGCCTGCACTTCGCCCGGGTCTCGGGCGGCACGTTCGACGGCCCCCTGCTGCGGGGCACCGTGCTCGACGGCGGCGGCGACTGGTGGGACGCCCGCGGCCTCACGGTGAAGCTCGACGCCCGCTACGTGATCGGGGCGGAGGTGTCGGATGGCGCTGCCGGCGTCGAGGTCGTCAACCGCGGCGTCTGGCGCACCGACCCCGAGACGTACGAGCGGATGCTGGCGGGCGAGCCGGTCGACGAACGCGAGCTCTACTACCGCACGGCGTTCCGGTTCCGCACCGGGCATCCCGAGCTGGAGTGGCTGACCGCCTCGCAGTTCATCGGATACGCCAGGGCCGAGCCCGGCTTCGTGGTCATCCGGGTGTTCCGGTTGATCTGACCCGCATCCGACAAGCCGACCCCTATACGAGAAGAAGGAACCCCATGACCCAGACCACCGAACTCGTCATCGTGAACGGCCGGGTCTTCGACGGCAAGGTGCGCACCGACCACACCGCGGTCGCGATCTCGGATGGTCGCATCGTGCGCGTCGGCTCCGACGACCTGGTGCTCGCGCTGCGAGGTGCAGGCACCCGCGTGGTCGACGCCGCCGGCGGTGCCATCCATCCCGGCTTCGTCGACGCCCACGCGCACGCGGTGTTCGCCGGCGTCGAGCGCCTGAGCATCGACCTGACCCCGGCGGCGAGCGTCGACGAGACGCTCGACCTCATCCGCGCCGGCGCCGCGCGCACCTCGGCCGAGTGGATCACGGGCGGCGGCTGGAGCCACGAGCTCTTCCCGGCACCGACCCGGCAGCAGCTCGACGCGATCGTGCCCGACCGCCCCGTGGCGCTCAGCGATGCCGGGCACCACACGCTGTGGGTGAACTCGAGGGCGCTCGAGCTCGCCGGCATCGACCGGCTCACGCCCCAGCCGCACAACGGGCACATCCACGTCGACGAGCACGGCGACCCCACCGGATACCTCAACGAGACGGCCGCCGAACTCGTGGGGCGGGTCGTCCCTCCGTCGACTGACGACGAGATGTACGCCGGGCTCCTGAATGCGCAGGACTACCTGTGGTCGATCGGCGTGACCGGCTGGCACGAGGCCATCCTGGGCGAGTACAACGGCAAGGCAGACGGCACGCCGGCGTACCTCCGCGCCATCGCCGACGGCACCCTGCCGAGTGAGGCGTCCGGCGCGCTCTGGGTCGCGCCGGGGCTGCGCGTCGACGAGGTGCCGGCCCTCGTGGAGCGGTTCGTCGACCTCCGCGAGCGCAACGCCGCGGCGGGATTCGCCACCTCGACCGCCAAGGCCATGATCGACGGCGTGCCGCACGGCGAGACGGCCGCGCTCCTCGAGCCGTACTGCACGCACGCCGACGACGGGTTCGCCGGCGAGCTGCACTTCGAGGAGGACGCCATCCGTGCGTTCGTCGGTGCACTGGATGCCGCGGGCTTCGCCCTGCACCTGCACATCATGGGGGACCGCGGCATCCGCGTCGCCCTCGATGCGATCGAGCAGGCACGTGCGACGAACGGGCATGGGCCGCGGCACCACATCGCCCACCTCTCGATGGTGCAGCCCGACGACGCGAGGCGGTTCGGCCCGCTGGGCGTCACCGCGAACATCCAGGGGCTGTGGGCCGCTCCCGACCCGTACGTCGTCTCGATGATCGGCGAGGAGCGCATGCTCGGCGGCTACCCGTTCAGGACGATGGTCGACGGCGGCGCCGAGCTCGCCATGGGATCCGACTGGCCGGTCTCGCCCGCCGACCCGTGGCTGGCGATCCACGTGGTCGTGAACCGGTGGGCTCCGCTGCCTCCGGGTGTCGAGGTGCCGCCCCTCCCGGCGGGCGCGATGCCGCCGACGCTCGATGCCGAGCACCAGTCGCTGAGCCTCCAGCAGGCGTTCGCGGCCTACACGAGCGGGTCGAGCTCGCTCGTGCTCGGGCGCGCGGGTCGCATCCGCGTGGGCGAGCGCGCCGACCTGGCGGTCGCGACCGCCGATCCGTTCGACCTGCCCGTCGGCGAGCTCGCCTCGGTGCAGACGGCCGTGACCGTCGTCGGCGGCGGGGTCGTCTTCGAGCGCTGAGCGGATGCCGCGTCGGTGCGTCTGCCCGACCGGCGCACCGCCGCGTCGGCGCGACCGCCGCGCCGGCGTGACCGCGCGCCGAGAACGACGAAGGCGGGCTCCCGACCGGGAGCCCGCCTTCGCGTGTACTGAGCGGATGACGAGATTCGAACTCGCGACCCTCACCTTGGCAAGGTGATGCGCTACCACTGCGCCACATCCGCGTTGCCCGCGTTTCCGCTTGCTCTACGAGACTACCCCACTGCGGGCGGACTCGTTGACAGGTGCGATGCCCGGCCGGGCGCGACCGGGTGATCCGGCGGGAATCAGTCCGCCTTCGCGCGCCGTTCCGCGATCTCGACCTGGTGGCTCTGCACGACCTCGGCCGCGTAGTCGGGCACGAGGTTCGCCCACTCGCGGGGAGGCCGCTCGTAGCCGCCGGCGTCGGGCCGCGGCGGGATCGTGATCGTCTCGCGCTCGACCGGCTGGTACGGGATCTTCGAGAGCAGGTGGTGGATCATGTTGATGCGCGAGGTGCGCTTGTCGTCGCTCTCGATCTCGAACCAGGGGGCTTCGGAGATGTCGGTGTTCGCGAACATCGCGTCCTTCGCGCGCGAGTAGTCCTCCCACTTCGTGATCGAGAGCACGTCGTTCGGGCTGAGCTTCCAGCGGCGCATGGGGTCTTCGAGGCGGGAGCGGAACCGTTCCTCCTGCACGACATCCGACACGCTGAACCAGTACTTCAGCAGGATGATGCCGTCTTCGACGAGCATGCGCTCGAAGATCGGCGCCTGGTGCAGGAACCGGTGGTACTCCTCGTTCGTGCAGTAGCCCATGACGCGCTCGACGCCGGCCCGGTTGTACCAGGAGCGGTCCATGAGCACGATCTCGCCCGCCGCGGGCAGGTGCGGCACGTACCGCTGGAAGTACCAGCGCGTCTTGTCGCGCACGCTCGGCGTGGGCAGTGCGACGATGCGCGTGACGCGCGGGTTGAGGTACTCGGAGACGCGCTTGATCGTCGAACCCTTACCCGCGGCATCCCGCCCCTCGAAGATCACGACGATGCGCGCGCCGGACGCCTGCACCCAGGCCTGCATGTCGACGAGCTTCGCCTGCAGGTCCTTCAGCTCGCGTTCGTAGAGTTTCTTGGGCATCCGCTTGGTCATCGTCGAACCTCCTGCGCTGAAGCCTATGTCGACGGATGCCGCGGCGCGCCGAACCGCCGTTGCTCGCAGCCCGAACCATCCGAAGCCGCGTCATCTGCACCGCGCCTGTCGCGCGTCGGCCGGATCTGTCGGCCGAGTGTTCCCGGGAGTACCCTGCGCGCATGGGATTCGCCGCCATCGCGCTGCCGCTCCTCTCGTTCGTCGCCGCACTGACCGCGGCGCTGGCCGTGGGCTCGATCGTGATCGCCTGGCTTCGCCCGCCCAGCGAGGACCTGTTCACCGCGACCGATCCGCTCACGGTCGGCCTCGGCGCCGTCGCGTTCGTGTCGGGCGCAACGGCGGTGCGCTGGCTGGCGGCAGCGGTCGTGCAGCTGGCCGTCGAGGGCATGCTCGTCATCCGCGACGAGCGCGGGGCAGGCGAGCACGGGCATCCGTCGGCGCGCCGGGTGCACCTCGGACTGGTGTCCGGCGATCCGCGCGTCGCCGGAGCGGTCGGCGACGAACGCGCCTTCGCCGACGGCCTGATCATCGCGGTCTTCTCTCCGGGGAACACCGGCGGCTCGACGCAGTTGCATCCGGGCGCCATGGTCGACATCGACCGGGTCGTCGAGGGGAACTCCCTGTTGCGTTCCGTCACGCGCGACCGCTTCGACGATGCGGCCCTCACCTATCGCGAGCCGCGTCCCGGCCTGCGACTGCGCGTGGCGACGATCGCCGGTGTGCTCGGCCTCGTGTTCGGCCTGCTCGCGCTGACCACCGACGAGACGGCGCAGTCCCTCGCGTGGAGCTCGATCGGCATCGCGGTGCTCGCGCTCGCCGTGCGAGCGGTGCTGCCGAGGTTCATCCCGTTGAATGCGGCCGGCATTCGGCTGCGCGAACGTTCGAACGAACTGCGGGCGTCGGTCGGCGAGGCGAAGGGTTCGGCCGAGGAGCTGCTGCCATGGGCCGTGCTGTTCGACGAGGCATCCCCCATCGAGGGCTACGCCGAGCGAGCCGCTGCCCTTGGCCGTCCGCCGGCCTGGTATCACAGCACCGTCTCCTTCTCGGCCGAGCGCTTCACGTCGTGCCTGGGCGTGCTCGCCGCGGAGCTCTCGCAGCCGATCCGCATCGCCGGAGGCCTGCTCGCCCGCGGTGACGACTCCAGGTTCGGGCTGCCGCTCATGCAGGACACGAAGGGGTTCGGCGGCGGCTACCTCGCGGGCGGCGAGCCCGGCGGGTGGGGAAGCGGCGGGTACGACGGGGGCGGAGGGTTCGACGGCGGAGGATTCGACGGAGGGGGCGGCTTCGACGGGGGCGGCTTCGGCGGTGGCGACGGGGGCGGCGGCAACTGACGCGACCTCTCAGCTGAGGTGCGCGAGCCGCGGCCAGAGCTCGTCCCAGCCGGTGATGCGGTCCGTGCAGAGCGTGATCGGCACGTCCTGCTCCTCGTTGTCGACGTCGAGCCCGTTGTCGAGGCGCGCGAGGGTCGTGCACGCGGCGAAGTCGCCGGCCACCCGACGCCACAGCTCGCCGACGAAGACGACATCGGTCGCGGCATCCGACGTCCTGGCCTGGAACCAGAGGGCGTTGTGCCCGCTGTAGACGGCATCCGGGTCGAGTCCGTGGTCGGGCCCGTAGCGCGCGACGGCGCCGGCCTCGCCGTAGTTCGAGGTGATGACGACCGGGTCGGCCGCGGCATCCTGGATCGTGCCGTCGCGCGCGCCGTCGACGACGACCGCGACCTGCGCGACGTAGGTCGGCCAGCCGATCGTGTCGCCGACGGTCTGGTTCATGGCGGCGAACGGGCTCGCGCCCACGAGGGCGAGTGGCAGCAGCGGCAGCGCGATGAGTGCCGAGACGACCCCGTTCAGTGCGATTCCGGCCCAGACGAGCGCGGCCCGGCCGCGGGTGCGCATCCACTCGGCGGTGGGCACGGCGCCGAGCGCCAGCAGCACCTCGACCAGGCCCACGGGATAGTACGGCTGCGCGCCGCCGACGATGGTCGCGAGCACGACGACGGCGAACGCCACGGCGAACAGGCGGATCGGCCACCACGCCGGGCGCCGGAACAACCCGACGAGCCCGGCGATCCAGATCGGCACGAGCGGCGGCCCTGCGAGCAGCAACAGGAACGGCAGGGTGAGCAGGCGTCCCTCGCCGTCCGAGTCGGCTGCGAGCGCGGCGCCCATGCGCAGCTGCGGCAGGTCGTTCATCGCCTGGTACGCGAGGTTCGGCAGGGCCACGACGACGGCGATGCCGACCCCGGCCCAGAGCCACCCCGAGTGCAGCACCCGCCACGGCCCGACCGCGAGCAGCCCGATGCCGATGCCGGCGACGAGCAGCACGACCAGCAGCTTGTTGTACGTGGCAAGACCCGTGACGAGGCCGACGGCGAGCCACCACCGGCCGGCACCACGAGCGTCGTCGCGCAGCAGCGCCCGCATCGCGAACAGCGCGACGAGCGGCCAGACCACGAGGTCGATCGACGCCGTGAGCAGCACGTGCCCGAACACCATCGGGAACGAGGCGGATGCCGCGGCCCACGCCGCGACCGCCTGCGCGCGCCTGCCGCCGCCCGCCTCCCGGGCGATGAGCGCGAGCACGAGCACCGCGGCGACCGCGGCGAGGATCGCCGGAATGCGCAGCGCCCAGGGTTCGTCGACGACCGACGTGATCGTGCGCGCGAGCCACGGCGTGAACGGCGGCTGGTCGACGTAGCCCCACGCCGGATCGAGCATGCGGAAGTACAGCTCGTCGCGGTGGAACCCGTACCACTGGCTCGTCGCCGCAAGCAGCACCGCGAGCGCGGCCATGGCGGCGAAGACGGGTGCGCGCGCGAGCGGTTCGAGGGCGTCGACCCGAGGGCGGTCGGCGCGGGCGCGAGGCTCGTCAGGGGCATCGCTGATGCCGCGAGCCGGCGCCCCGCCCGACGGTCGCGTCGGTGCGTGCCCGCCCGCGGCATCCGACATGCGGCTCACCCTAGCGGCGACTCCGCCTGCCCGCGAGGTGCGGATCCGCCCCGCGGCGGAGGCGGCCCGCTGCCCGCACCGGTAGCGTGCCGCGCATGCATGACGAGTTGCGCGACGCGATCGTGGTCGACTTCCCGCTGCGGGGTGAGGGCTGGATGGCCGTCACCACGCCCGCGCACCGGGTGCCGAGCCACGGCACAGACATGCTCGGGCAGCGGTTCGCGTACGACTTCGTCAAGGTCGACGGTCGACGCGGGGTGCACGTGCATCCGGCGTCGGCATGGCAGACCGAGACCGTCGGCGGACGCGCTCGTGATTGCTACGCGTGGGGCCAGCCGGTGCACGCGCCGTTCGCGGGCGAGGTCGTCGCGACCTCCGACGGCCTGGCCGAGCGCGAGTGGGTGAACCCGTTCCGGGAGTTCTTCCTCGCGACGCGCAATGCGTTCACGTTCACGCCCGAGAAGCTCGGGTCGATCCTCGGCAACCACGTGCTGATCCGCGGCGAGGTCGACCTCGTCGGCGGTCGCGGCAGGCGCGAGGTCTTCGCGGGCTTCGCGCACCTCGTGCCAGGGTCGGTGGCCGTGACATCCGGTCAGCGGGTCGATGTCGGCGACGTGCTCGGCCGCGTCGGGCACACGGGCAACTCGACGTCGCCGCACCTGCACTTCCAGCTCATGGACGGGCCCGACCTCATGACGGCGAAGGGCCTGCCCTGCGCGTTCCGGGCGTACGAGGTCGAGCGCGACGGCGCGTGGCATCCGGTGGCCGACGGCGTGCCCGGGCGGCGCGAGCGGGTGCGCTCGGTCTGAGCGCCGCTCGACCTACGCGACCGGCGCGACCGCCGGGAACGTCCAGCTGCCGTCGACGACCTCGGGGTGCGGGCGGTAGTACCGCACGAGGTAGTTCCAGCCCTCGGCGATGCCGAGGCGGTTCGGGCGGCCGTCATCGGGCCCGCCGAAGTGGATCGTCACGGTGCCGTCGTCGTTGCGATCGGCGGTGACGCTGTTGACGTTGACCAGGCCGCCGTCGACCTCCTCGAAGTAGCCGTCGGCGTTGTAGAGCGACACCGACCAGAAGGCGTCGGTCGGCACGTCGCCCACGGTGAGCGCGTACGCGCCGACGGGCAGGCCGGGTTCGACGTTCGCGTAGAAGGCCTCGGACTCGGGCAGTCCGCCCCAGCCCGCGGCCGTGCCGATGAGGTGGCGCACGGGGTCGACCTCGTCGGCCGCGCCGAACGCGTGGGCGAAGCCGCCGATGCCGCGCGCGAGGGTGAGCAGCGCGGTGCGCGTCTCGTCGAAGCTCGCGGTGTCGTAGTCGGGCAGCACGAACGGCTCGGATGCGCCCGCCTCGACGGCGAACCCGTCCTGCACGGCGTTGGCTGCGGCGACATCCGCTCGGTCGGCGGGGTCGACGAGCACGCGCGCCGCGAGCAGCACGTACCGCGAGCCGAGATCGTCGGCGTGCAACCGGTGGTCGCCGGCCTCGTGCAGCACGAGCGGGATGTAGTGGTCCTGGTTGACGACCATGACCGACAGGTAGCGGTCGCCCGCCTCGGGGATCGTGAGGGTCGCGCCGGCCGATGCGTCGAGCAGGTACGTGCTGTAGAGCGTGTCGCGGTTCTGCCGGATCACGGGCTGCTGGTCGAGCGGCGTCGGTTCGCGGAAGTGCTTCCAGAGGCCGACGCCTCCGGCGTTCGCGGCGAGGGCCGCGAACATGCGGCTCGTCTCGGCGTGTGCGAAGTTGTCGACGTCGACGTGCTCGGCCATCGGTGGTTCCCCCCGGATCGTGAACGGTAGCGAGGATCAGCCTATTGCCGCCGCGCCGGTCGTGCCCCGAGCGCTCGCGACGCCGTCTGGTAGCCATGGAGGCATGGCCACCGATGCAGCTTCGTCGCCCGTGGCGACCTCCGCCCAGCGGATCCTCGATTCGAACGCCTACCTGACCCTCGCCACGGCTGATGCCGACGGCCGTCCTTGGGCCACACCCGTCTGGTTCGCCGTGCGCGACCTGCGCGAGTTCGTCTGGGTGTCGCGCCCCACGCGCCGGCACTCCGAGAACATCGGCGCGCGGGCCGAGGTCGCGCTCGCCGTGTACGACTCGACGACGCCCGTCGGCGAGGCCACCGCGGTGTATGCCGAGGCGCTCGCCGAGCCCGTTCCCGAGGATGCGCTCGACGACGCGCTGGCGGTCCTGAACGCCGGCTGCGAGGCGTCGGGCCTTCGGCCGTGGGCCATCGGCAGCGTCACCGGGGCCGCGCCGCATCGCCTGTTCCACGCGATCGCGTCGAAGGTGTGGGTGCTCGACGAGCGCGAGGACCGCGTTCCGGTCTTCTGAGCGAGCGGATGCCGCGCCTCGGCGTCCGCCCGCGAAGTCGCCGCTCGATGCGGCTGCGAAGAAGATCATTGACCCCGCGGCATCCGCACCACTAGTGTCCGAAGGCTGCGCAGTCCGCGCGGCATCCCCGCAGCCTGGAAGGAAGGTCGGCCATGAGCACGCAGCTGCAGCGCCTGAGCAAGCCCGCCTTCGTCGAGCCCGCATACGGGCCGCGCATCACGCGCGACCTGAATCGCGAACTCGACCAGGCTCTCGAGCCGGCACCCTGACGCCGCGGCATCCGCCGTTCTCCGTCACCCCGTGCCGCTCGAGGCCCGGGGTGTTTTCTTGTCCGCGCGCGCGACGAGACCCTCGGGCCCTCGGAATCACGCAGTGCAACCAGACAAGGAAAGGACCATGGAGAAGTACTCCGACCGGCTCGTCTCATGGGCGAGCCTGATCGATGAGAAGACCGTCGAGCAGGCCCGCACGTCGTCGACCATGCCGTTCATCTACCCGCACCTCGCGCTCATGCCCGACGCCCACCTGGGTCTCGGCGCGACCGTGGGGTCGGTCATCCCGACGCTCGGGGCGATCATCCCCGCGGCCGTCGGCGTCGACATCGGCTGCGGCATGATCGCCGTGCAGACGCAGTTCGAGGCATCCGACCTCCCGACCGACCGGCGGGAGGTGCGGGAGCAGATCGAGCGCGCCATCCCGCTCTCGGCCGGACGCCAGAACCGCAAGGTCGTCGCGACCGCCGCGCCCAGGGTGGCCGAGCTCGAGGCGCTCGCCGAGGCGAAGGGCTTCGACCCCTCGAAGTACGCGGGCAACTGGCGCGAGCAGCTCGGCACGCTCGGCAGCGGCAACCACTTCATCGAGGTCTCGCTCGACGAGGAGGGCCGGGTGTGGCTGTTCCTGCACTCGGGCAGCCGGGGCGTGGGCAACAAGATCGCGCAGCACCACATCGGAGTCGCCAGGCGGCTCGCGAAGCAGTGGTGGATCGACCTGCCCCACCCTGACCTCGCCTACCTCGTCGAGGGTTCGCCCGAGTTCACGACGTACATCCGGGAGCTGCGCTGGGCGCAGCACTTCGCGCTCCTCAACCGCGAGGAGATGATGGACCGCGTGATCCGGCAGGTGTCGGAGTGGGTCGGCACGCCCGTCGAGGAGCGGGCGCGCATCAACTGCCACCACAACTTCACCGAGAGCGAGGAGCACTTCGGCAAGCGGGTGTGGGTGTCGCGCAAGGGCGCCATCCAGGCGGATGTCGGTCGGCTCGGCCTCGTGCCGGGGTCGATGGGCACGGCGTCGTACGTCGTCGAGGGTCTCGGCGACCCGATGTCGCTGAACTCGTCGCCGCACGGCGCCGGGCGGGAGTACTCGCGCACGAAGGCCCGGCAGACCTTCACGCACGAGCAGCTGCGCGAGGCGATGGTCGGCATCGAGTTCCGCGACACCGACGCGTTCCTCGACGAGATCCCGCAGGCCTACAAGCCCATCGACCGGGTCATGGCCGACGCCGCGTCGCTCGTGAAGGTGCGGCACACGCTGCGCCAGATCGTGAACGTGAAGGGCGACTAGGCCGTTCGGGTCGGGCCGGCTCGGCTCGGGTCAGCTCGGTTCGGCGGATGTCGCGGCTCGCACGCTCCGGGAGTGTGCGAGCCGTGGCATCCGCCCGTGCGTGGCGGTACCGTCGAGGCACCGTAAGCGAAGGAGCACTCATGCCCACGACTGCCATGACCTGCCTGCTCATCGAGGGGCCGCTCGACGAGATGGCCGAGTTCTACGCCTCGCTGGTGCCCGACTCGGCCGTGCTGAGCGTCGAGCGGTGGCCCGAGGGCTCCGAGCGGGAGGGCGAGCCGCTCGCCGTCGACTTCACGGTGGCGGGCGCCCGGTTCCAACTCATCGCGGGCGGCCCGGATGTCGCGCTCACGCGGGTCGTCTCGATCAAGCTCGAGGTCGACACCCAGGCCGAGGTCGATCGGCTGTGGGATGCGCTGCTCGCCGACGGCGGCGAACCCAGTCAGTGCGGCTGGCTCACCGACCGCTACGGCCTTTCGTGGCAGCTCATCCCGCGCGGCTTCACCGAGCTCATGTCCACGACGGATGCCGCGCTGAAGCAGGAGCTCTTCGCCGCCATGCTCACGATGAGCAAGCTCGAGATGCCGGTCTTCGACGCGATCGCCGCCGGTCGCAGCTGACGTCGGATGCAGAGCCCGGTCTGCTCGTGCGACCGGGCTCGATCGCGCGGCCGCCCTGCCGCTACCAGGTGCCGCCGAGCGGATGCGCCTCGTCGGTGAAGGCGCCGCCGACCGGCCCGCTCGACGCGGGCGGCGAAGCCTCGAAGCCGCGCGCGCGGACGATCGCGAACGCGTCGTCGCGCGGTTCGAAGCCGATGGCGCGGCCGGCCGTGAGGTCGCAGACGCCGGGGGAGTTCGCCGAGACGCCCCAGACGATGTGGTGCCGGCCGTCGTCGAGCGCGAGCGCGGCCTCGACGAGTCGGGCCGCATCGCCGGGTGAGAACCAGTGCGCGAGCCCATGGCTCGGATCGGGCTCGGCCGCGAACGCGCAGATGCGCGCCGACACGATGCTGAGTCCGTACCGATCCGCGTAGACGCTGCCGAGCGCCTCGACGGCGGCCTTGCTCACGCCGTAGAACGTGTCGGGTCGCGGCACGAGCACGGGGGTCACGGCGACGTCGGCGACATCCGCGAATCCGACCGCGTGCACGCTGCTCGCGAGCAGCACCCGCGTCGCACCGCCGAGCCGCGCGGCCTCGAGCACGCGCTGGGTGCCGTCGATGTTGGCGTGCAGGATCTCGGCCCACGGGCGCTCCGACGACTGCGCGGCGAGGTGCACCGCGGCGTCGACCCCGTCGAGCGCCGAGCGGATGCCGCGCTCATCGTCGATGGACACCCGCCGCAGTTCGACGCGGTCGGCGAGGTCGGCCAAGCCGGCCGGGTCCGTACCGCGGGACGCCTTGCCCCACGGCCCGTCGGCGACCCGGTCGGGCAGCTCGGTGTCGATGAGTCGCAGCACCCGGCCGGGGCGGTCGAGCAGCGGCACGAGGTGTCGGCCGATTCGTCCGGACGCGCCGGTGATCGCCACGATGTCGGGTTGGGCGGGCTGAGGCATACCGACGATCATGGAGCGCCGCCGGAGGTTTGTCGACGGTCTCGTCGAACGTCAGGGCGCGAGGTGCGCGACGGCCGCCTCGGCGAGGCCGACGGCCGTCGCCTCGTCCTCGCCGCGGATGCTGATCCAGTCCGGGCCGATCCGCAGGTCGATGGCGCAGGCCGTGCCGAACATGGGGTCGCAGCGTAGGACGGCTTCGTCTTCGGGGCCGAGACCGACGAGCTCGGTCGCCTCGGACTCGCCGGCCTGCAGCATCCGGTCGAATGCCCATCGCCCTTCGGACACGACCTCCATCCAGGCCACCGCATCGTCGTCGAACGTCGGAGCCCAGAAGCACAGGTCGTAGCCGGTGTGCTCCCGAGCCTCGGCCCACTCGCTCCATCCGCCGCCCGCACCGGAGACGATCGCCTCGGGGTACCCGAGCACGGCCTGAGCCGTCTCGAGGGGAATGACGTCGTCGCACGTGAGCGGCAGGCGTCCGGAATCATCCTCTGCTGCCGCGGGTCCCGCCGCGGCGACGGCGGCGACGATCTCGTCGACGAATGCCTGCCAGGCCGATGCGGCCACCACGTTGGGGTCGCCCGGTTGGGCTTCGATCGCGATCCACGCGTCGCCGACCGCTGCACTCGCCGTGCAGACGGTGGTGCATCCGCTGTAGTCCTGCGGCATCCCCATGCGCGTCGCTTCGTCGCTCCACCCGTCGACGGGCCGCGGCACGATCGAGACGGTCACGCCGAGGTACTGGTCGTTCGACCCGACGACCGAGTTGTAGCCCATTCCGTTGGACCACTCGCAGACCGTGCCGCCCACGGCGAGCACCGAGGTGATCCTCGGGATCCCTGAGCTGACCTTCGAGGCCGTGACGATCGGATCGACCGGTCCGACCTCGACCGGGAAGAGCGCCGCGACGGTCGAGGGATCGACCATGCCGTCGCAGCTCAGGTCGTAGCGCGCTGCCGGCTGGGTGCCGATCACGGGTGGTGCGACGGTCGGCGCCGCCGGCGTCGGGGTGGCCGTCTCGGTCGGCGTCGGAGCCGGGGCGCTGGTCTGCACCGGCGCGGGCGCCGTGATCGGATCGATCACGAAGCTCGGCACGACCCCGAACGCGAAGGCCGCACCGGCCCCGAGCCCGAGGAGGATCGCGATGCCGATGGCGAGCGCGACCACGCGGTCGCCGAGGCCGACGGGCCGCTGGGGCCGGGGCTCCTGGGCGACCTGCTCGACCACGTTCTGCTTCACGGTCACGAGCATGCGGGTCAGCTCGTCTCCGGTCGGGGGTTCAGACCTCATCGAAAGTCACCGCCTTCTTCAGTCGGGCCCGGCTTCGGGACACGCGTTGCTTGACGGCCCCGACGCTCAGGCCGAGCTGCTCGGCCGCCTCGGCGTACGGCAGGCCGTCGACGAGGCAGAGCTCGCAGACTCGCCGATCGATCGGGTCGAGCCGGCTGATCTCGTCGAGCACCCAGCGCAGGTCGTCGCGAGCCGCCTCCGCATCGCGCTGGTCGCGAACGGATGCCACGGGCTCGACCCGGTTCTCGTCGAGTTCGTCCGCCCGGTTGCGGGCGGCCTTGCGGAGGAGGTTCCTCGAGAGGTTGCGGCAGGTGACGAGCAGCCACGGGAGGAGCGAGGTCTCCGAGATCGTGATCTCGGCCGCCTTGCGCCACATCGTGACGAAGGTGTCCTGCACGATCTCCTCGACGTCCATGCGGCTCGGGGCCATGGCCCACGCGTAGCGCGTGACCGCCGCCGCATGGCGATCGAACACGATCGCCAGCGCCGCCTGGTCGCCTGACGCCAACCGCGCCAGGAGCTCGGCGTCGGTGCCTCCACTGTCGTCCACGTGCACCTCCTCAGCTTAGGAATGTCGCGAATCGCGCAGAGGTCACAGAATCGTCGACGCGGATGTCGCGCCCCGGCGTTCTCGCACGGAGGGCGCCGGCTCGGTGCACGATCGGGCAGACCTCGGGTCGCCCGGTGATCCGAGGGTTAGCGTCTGAGTGAGAAGGAGTGAGCGAGCGCGCCCCGGTTCGCCCGCCTGCATACGGATGCGGCATCGCAAGGTCACCGACGAAGACCCGGACGACGCCGGACGGCACCCCGTACACGGCCGACCGGCGCAGGCCGTGCTGCCCGTGGCATCCGTCGTCCAGGCGGCGGACCATGCGCCCGTGACCCTCGCCGACGTGCAGCGCACGGCAGGCAATCGAGCGGCGGCGGGGCTCGTGGCATCCGAGGGCCTGATGAACGGGCTGGTGCGCCTGCAGCGGCAGCCGCACGATGCCGGGGTCGAGGAGGATGCCGGCACGGGTGCGGACGCGGGCGTCACGCAGACTCCCCAGACGCAGACGACGCCGCAGACTCCGGGCCCGCAGGGCGGGCAGACGCAGGGCGGGCAGACGCAGGGCACGCAGACGCCGCAGACCGCGCCCGGGCAGGCCGCACCGCAGCGGGCAGGCCAGCCGCAGGCCGCGCCGGTCGACACCGACACGACGGATGTCGCCTACCCGCCCGCGCGGCCGAGCCTCACGGTGACGCGTGGCACCCCGGTCGTCGTCGCGGGAGCCGCACCGCCCGCGGCCGAGGTCGCGCCCGCGCACGGCATCGACACGACGGTCGAGTTCTGGGGCGTCGCCGGGGTCGCGACGTACGTCGACGTGCTGGTCGACGGCTGGCGCGCGCGTCGTGCCGCGGCCGGGCAGACGACGGATGTCGCGTCGACCCGCGCGTCGTTCGTCACCGACTTCGACGAGACCATGCAGGGCTGGTACACCCGCAGCAGCTTCGGCGCTCCGTTCGCGGACATCGACGCCGCGATGCTGCGCAAGCTCAACGCCGAGAAGGCGAAGCTCACCCGGGCGATCGCGAACCGGCGGGTGGTCGAGAACGGCAAGCGCCGCGTGCTCACGCCCGCCGAGCGCAGCGCCGCACTCGAGGCGGAGCTCGTGGTCTACCGGCAGTACCTCATCGACAGCGTGAACTCGCACCTCACCCAGGGCGCGTGGGGGTGGATGCTCGAACGCCGCGAGCACCTCGACTTTGTCACGAGCACGCAGCGCGGGGTGCGCGAGCTGCGCAACTTCGCGCCCGGCGCGCTGCCGAACGTCGACGCGGTCGCCCTCGTGCGCGGGCAGCTCGCGGCCCGCAACCGGGCGCTCTCCGACCGCGAGCGCGCTCAGGCCATCGCCCAGGCCGAGTCGGCGTTGCGCCGGCGCCTGCGCGATCCGAAGGCGACGCTCGATGCCGCGGCCGAGGAGCAGGCGGTCGTCGCCGCCGAGACGCGCAAGTTCGGCGGGCAGGGTGCGGTCGACGCCGCGGTGCGCACGGCGGCGATCGCGATCGAGGAACGCGGATGGGAGAACGTGCACGAGCTCGACCAGAACGGCCGGCCCGCCTGGGGCCCGGTGTGGGACCGCAGCAGCCTCGGCGCCATGACGACCACGGCGATCTTCGTGCTCTGGCTCATCGACGCCTACGGCACGGGATTCACGGCGAGCAACTACGGCGGTCACGGCGGCGGCAGCTTCGAGGGGCGCGGGCGTTCGCTCGACCTCACGATCCCGCAGCGCCGGGCCGATGGCTTCTTCGACGGCGCGCAGGCGATCTCGTTCGCGCTGGCGATCGATCGGGCCGCCTCGGCGATCGGCGTCGAGTGGCGCGTGATCTACGACGACTTCTCGGTCGCCCGCGCCGTGAACGAGCGCCTCGGCCAGCGCCGCATCATCGAGGTCGCCAATACCAGCCGCAATCGCGCCGGCGACATCACCAACATCAACTGGCACGGCCCGCTCGTGACGCACTTCCACCTCGACCTGGCGTTCTGAGCGCGCCACTGGCCATTCGCCAAGTCGGCGGGGTTCGCCTCATTGCAGGTTCGTGAAGATCGCGTCCGCGTAGTCGAAGTTCGGCGTGATCTGCATGGTCAGCGAGTTCGGGTCGGCGACCGACCACGCTTCCTGCCAGGTCACCGATTCGCCCGGCAGCACGACGGTCGTCGGCGGGATGCCGATCTGCGTCCCGTCCGCCGGCATGTCGAAGATCTGGCTGCCCTCCTGTCCGGCCGATGAGAGGCGCGAGTACACGGCGGGCTCGAAGTTCTCGGTCGTGTTGTTCGTGATCGTGAGGGTGAACACGAGGTTCGCGGCAAGGTCGGCGCCTGCGGCGAACTCGGTCGGGGTGTACGTCTCGGGCGCGCTGACGGTCAGTTCGAGTCCGTCCTCCCACGCCATCGTGTCGCCGAATGCGAGCGTCTCCACCGCAGGCGGCGGCTCCTCGTCGGCGGGTTCCTCCGAGGCATCCGCCTCTTCTGATGCCTCGGCGATCTCGCTCGGCAGCGTGTCGATGGCGTCGTTGACGGTCGTCGAGATGAACGCGAAGAACACGACGAACCCGACGACCGTGCCGACCACCGAGACGATGAGCGCCGTGATCGCGGCCCATTTCGCCCCGTGCATGAACAGGGCGACGATCGCCAGGATGAACGCGATCGGCAGCAGCACCCACCCCACGATGAGCGCGCCCGGAATGCATGCGAAGACGAACCCGACCGCCGCCACGACGAGGGCGATGATGCCGAGCACGTGCGGCCTGCCCTTCGGCGCGGGCGGCGTTGTTCCGGGTGGCATCTGAGTTCCGGATGCCGCGGCCGCGCCGGGTTGGGCGAACGCGGGCGAGGTGGCGGCGGCCCCGTAGGCGGGTGCGGCAGGTGCGGTGCCGTACGGCGTCGTCGGTGCGGTGCCGTACGGCGTCGTCGGTGCGGTGCCGTACGGCGTCGTCGGTGCGGCTGCCTCGGCTGCCTCGGGTGGAACGACCGGCTCCGGAATGCTCGGAGCCTCGGGCGGCGTCTCGGCCGCCTCGGCCGGCGCGAACTGGTCGGTCCACTGCTGCCCGTCCCAGTAGCGTTGACGCCCGCTGCCGTCGTCGTACCAGCCGGCCGGCGTGCCGTTGTTCGTCGGATCGCTCATCGGTTCCCCCTCGAGGTGCGCCGCCGTCCGCGACGCGCGCGTCTGCTTCCGCAGCCCGGCGTTACGCGCATCGTAGGGCCGGCGTGAGGCCGCGCGCCGGGCCGATCGGCTGCCCGAAGGGGCCGACGCCGCTGCCTCCGCCTGCGCTTGCACTAGCGCCTGCGCTTGCGACCTCGCGGAACGCGAACCTGTTCTGGTGCCCTGCGCCGTTCGCGTCGACTTTGCCTCGCGGGCCCGCCTGCACAAGCACGCCGACGTTGTCGATCGAGCTCCGACTGAGTCGTCATCGGAGTGAGGGCCGATCTCCGGCCCGACTCGCTCGGTCAGCACCGGGGGAGATGACGAGAACGACCCGGGCGGCACGAACGGTACGCGAGTACCCTGTCGCTGGTCGGGCCGGAAGGGGAACGCCATGCGGTACACACTGCTGCTCCACTATCCCGAGATGACGGCCGACGAGCTCGGCCCCGAGGCGCTCGAGCAGGGTCAGGAGGCCTTCACGAGTTACGCGGCGACGCTGCACTCCGCGGGCGTGCTCATCGGCGCCGAGGTGCTGCAACCGTCGTCGAACACGACGACCCTCCGCAGCGAGGGCGATGGTCGCGGCGGAGCCACCGGCATCCGGATCCAGGACGGACCGTTCGCCGACACGAAGGACCAGCTCGGCGGCACGTTCGTGATCGACGTGCCCGATCTCGACACCGCGATCGAGTGGGCGAAGCAGGCGCCGTCGATGGACTACGGCGCGGGCGGTGTCGAGGTGCGGCCGGGCGCCGTCTACACGGTCGACGGCGTGTGGAACGCCAACGCGTGAGCCCTGACGACGCACTGGCGGCCGCGGCATCCGCTTCGGCATTCGTCGAGCTGGCCGCTCGTGCGTCGTACGGCCGGTTGGTCGCGCTGCTCGCGTCGTCGACCGGTGATCTCGCGCTCGCCGAGGACGCGCTTTCGATTGCATTCGAGCAGGCGCTCAGGGCATGGCCGCGCAGCGGGGTGCCCGACAATCCGGAGGGGTGGCTGTTGACAGTGGCCCGCAATCGCCAGCGCGACGCGTGGAAGTCGGGGGAGCGCCGTTTCACGACGCCGCTCGAGACGCCGCGCGCGAGGTCGGCCGCCGACGACGGCGACGAGTTCGCGGATGCGCCGGCCGCGGCATCCGTCGACCCGCTGGCCGACCTCGACCCGTTCGCGATCGGCGACAAGCGGCTCGAGCTGCTGTTCGTGTGCGCACACCCGGCGATCGACCCCGCCGTGCGCACGCCGCTCATGCTGCAGGTCGTGCTCGGCTTCGAGGCCGCGCAGATCGCGACGGCGTTCGCGGTGCCGCCGGCGGCCATGGCGCAGCGGCTCGTGCGGGCGAAGCGCCGCATCCGCGACGCGCGCATCGCCTTCGAGGTGCCCGACCGGCGCGCCATGCCCGACCGCCTCGACGCCGTGCTCGAGGCGGTCTACGGATGTCACGCTCTCACGTGGCGTGCCCCGCGCGACGCTCCCGGCTCGCTCGCGGGTGAGGCCCAATACCTCGCGGTGACCCTCGCCGCGCTGCTCGGCAACGAGACCGAGGCCTGGGGACTTGCATCGCTCGTGACGCTGTCGCTCGCGCGGCGGGGTGCGACCGATCCGCGCGAGTACGTGCCGCTCGACGAGCAGGAGCCGGCGACGTGGGATGCCGCGCTGATCGCCGAGGGTGAGGAGTACCTGCGCCGCGCCTCCGCACCGGGGCGTCCCCCGGGTCGATTCCAGCTCGAGGCCGCGATCGAGGCCGTGCACTGCGACCGCTGCCGCACTGGCGTCACCGACTGGGCGGCGCTCCGCACCCTCTACGTCGCACTCGACGCCGTGGCCCCGAGCCTCGGCGCGAAGGTCGCGCTCGCCGCGGTGATCGGCCGCCTCGACGGCGCGGACGCGGGCCTCGCGGCCCTCCCCTCTGCTTCGCCCGAGACCGAGCGCTTCCAGCCGTGGTGGGCGACCCGCGCCGACCTGCTCGCCCGCGCCGGGCGCCGTGCCGAGGCATCCGACGCGTTCGAGCGGGCCGCCGAGCTCGCCGACGACGAGGCCGTGCGGGCCTATCTGCTCGCCCGCCGCGGTGCCGAAGTGCCGGAGTGACGAGCGAGTCTGTTCGAGGACTCGTGCCCGAGGCATCCGTTCGTCGAATCTCACGGCAAGCGCGAAGCGTCACGCCCATAAGATCGAGGAATGGCCGGATTCTGGGGCAAACGCAAACGTGACGCGCTCGAACTGCAAGCCCAAGACGCCGATCTGGCGCAGCGGGCGGGCAAGGCGCTGGTCGCGGCCGACGAGCGCGTGCGCGTCACCTCCGACGAGCTGCTCTTCGCCGAGGCCGAGCTCGGGCACGACGCGACCGCCGAGCTGGGCGCTGCGTTGGCCGCGGTGAGGCAGCACCTGGGCGAGGCGTTCCGGCTGAACCAGTTGAACTTCGACGAGATCCCCGACACCGCCGAAGAGCTGCGCACCCGCAACGCGCGCATCGTGCAGCTGAGCGAGTGGGCCGAAGACCTGCTCGACGACCAGACCGCCGCGCTCGCCGACCGCATCGCGAAGGCGCGCCGGGCCCCCGAGATCATCGCCGGTGTGCGAGCGGATGTCGCGCGCCTGCGCGGTCGCATCCCCCACGCCCGCGACACCATCGAGCGGCTCGCGGCCCGCTACGCGCCCGAGGCGCTGACCCAGGTCGACGCCAACCCGGCCGAGGCAGACCAGCTGCTTGGATTCGCCGAGCACGGTGCCGGCGTGGCCGAGCGTCGCCGCGAGGCCGGACAGCGCGAGCAGGCCAACCTCGCGCTCGAGGCCGCGACCGAGTCCGTACGCCGCGCGGCGACCCTGCTCGACGCCGTCGAGACGTTCGAGGTCGAGGCCCTGCGCGCCGAGTCGACGCTCGCGGCGATCGTCGAAGACAGTCGCGGCGACCTCGTTGTCGCCCAGCAGGAGCCGCCGTCGCCGGGCGTCACGACCGCTATGGCCGACCTGCGGGTCGCCCTCGCGGCGCTGCCGGCGGCGGGCATCAACACCGACCCGTTCGCCCTGCTCACGCGCCTGCGCGACGCGAACACGGCACTGGATGCCGCCATCGCCGCCGCCCGCGAGCGCGCGGCTCGCCCGATCCCGCCGATCGAGCACGTGCACCACGCGATCGACGACGCCGACCGCCAGCTCGCGGTCGCCCGCGACGTGATCGCCGGCCACCGCGGATGGATCGGCGCCGACGCCCGCACCCGCCTCGCCGAGGCAGAGCGCGTGCGCATCGACCTCGACCACTTCCTCGGCTCCTCTGCCGCGACCGTCTCCGTCATCGGCGAAGACCACCGCGAGCAGGCCATGGCCATGGCCCGCCGCGCGGCCTCCCTCGCGGGCGAGGCGCTGCAGCTCGCGAAGCGCGACATCGACTCCTCGCGTCCGCCGCAGGGCCCCGACCAGTGGGGCGGCGGCTACGGCGGCGGTCGCCGCGGCGGCGGCAACGACCTCATGGGCGGCATCCTCGGCGGCCTCGTCATCGGCAGCGTGCTCGACGGCATCTTCGACTGACGCTTTCGCTGGTCGAGGAGCGACGCCCGATCGCCGGTCGGGTGGCGCAGCGTATCGAGACCCGCCCGCGGCATCCGTCGATCTGTCCGTAGCGCCCGCGGAGCGGCGAACCTAGGATCGACGCATGGCTGGGTTCTTGGTCAGGCGCACGCAGGCTGCGCGGGAACTCCAAGCCCATGACGCCGAGCTGGCGAAGCGGGCTGCTTCCGCCCTGCTCGCGGTCGACGAAGGCATCCGCATCGCGTCCGACGAGATCGCGTTCGCCGAGGCCGAGCTGGGTTCCGAGTCGATCGACGGGGCGTGGGCATTGATCGCCGTGGTGCGCCGAGACCTGAGCGACGCGTTCCGCCTGAACCGGCTCAACCACGACGCGATGCCCGGCACGCCCGACGAAGTGCGGGCGCGCTACGTGCTCATCCTGCGGCTGTGCGAATGGGCCGAGCAGGTGCTCGGCGCGCTGACCTCGACGCTCGCCGACCGGGTCGCGCGGGCGCGGTGGGTGCCCGCCGTCGTCCCGCAGAGCCGAGCGGATGCCGCCGGCGGACCGCCGCCGATCGTCATCGACGGCATGCAGGCTCACCTCGTTCGGCTGCGCGCGGCGCGATCAGCGCTGGATGCCGCGACGACCGCGGCTCACCAAGGCGCCTCGAGCGCGGGGCTGGCGATGCGAGCGATGCGCCCGCGGCCGTCGCTCGTGAAACCGCTACAGCGCGCGCTCGCGGATGCGGACCGATCGCTCGATGCAGCCCGCGAAGCTGTCACCAGCCATCGCGGATGGATCGGCGCGGAGGCCCTCACCCGGCTCGCCGAGGCCGAGCACGTGCGCATCGATCTCCGACATTGCCTGGGTGGCGGGCTCGCCGGATCCTTCGTCTCGGAGGAGTATCGAACGCTGGCGACGGCGATGGCTCAGAACATCGCGGCCCTCGCGGGTGAAGCGCTGCTCCTCGCGCGGCGAGACCTCGACGCGTCGCGCCGAGCACTCGCTCGAATGTGAAGGCCCGCCGCGAGCCCTGAGACGACGAATGGGCACGAGCCGAAGCCCGTGCCCACCCGTGGTCAGCTCGCCGATCGAGATGCGCGAGTTCCGCGCCTCGATGCCTGCGTCAGTGCTGCAGCACCGCCCAGGCGAGCAGGCTGTCGATCCGCCGGATGTCGGCACCCCGCTTCAGCTTCACCTTGATGTGCCCGGCCTTCGTCCAGAGTTCGATCTCGGCATCGCGGTCGAGCACGCCGCCCGCATTCTCGCTCGACCACATGTGGATCGAGCTGTACGGCAGCGAGGTGATCTCCACCTTCTTGCCGGTGATGCCCTGCGCGTCGCGCACGATCAGGCGCTTCGTGGTGAACGTCGCCGAGTCGCGGAACGTCTTGAACGACGCGACGGCCTGCTCGCCCTCGACGAGCAGCGACTGCACGTCGGCGGGCACGGGGATCTCGGTCTGCAGGGTCCAGGCGAGGATGGGGGAGGTTTCCATCAGTTCACCGCCAGCGTCCACGCGCCGTCGGCCTGCACGCTGATCGCCGACGGTCCGGCGCTCAGCGGCACGGTGCCCGAGTAGGCGCCGATCTCGTTGACGAGCAGGCCCATGCTGAACGCCTCGCCGGACTCTTCGAGGATCACGAAGTTCGCCGAACCCGAGTGGGTCGCGGTGAGCGCTGCGGCGCCGCCGTCGTAGAGGAAGACGGCGTCGCCCGTGCCCGACGGGGCCAGCAGAGGTGCCGTGGAGACGGGGGAGATCGTGATCGTCCAGTCGCCGTCGGCCATGACCTGCAGGGTGGCGGGCTCCGAGAAGGAGTTGAACCCGTAGACCGTCGTGCCCGAGTAGGCGCCGATCGTGTTCACGAGCAGCTCGCCGGTCGACGTGTTCGTGGCGTCGAGCACGGAGAGGGCGAAGTTCGCCGACCCGTTGTGCGTCGCGGTGACGATTCCGGCGGTGCCGGGCAGGGTGATGATGCTGTCGCCGGTGCCCGACTGCTGGGCCGGAGCGAAGGTGCCGAACGTCTCGTCGGCCCACGCCTGCACCGTTGCCTCGGGCGCCGGCGCAGCGGCATCCGAATCGGTGGCGGGCGCTTCATCGGTCGTGCCCGACTCGACGACGACGGCCGGGGTGTCGGGCAGCTCGGACGCCACGCGTGCGCCGGCCGCGGCACCGCTGATGATGTTGATGATGATGCCGAGTGCGACGACCGAGCCGGTGACGATCCACGCGATCTTCTTGTACTGGTCGTATCCGGCGAGCTTGAAGCCGCGGCTGTCGCGCTGCGAGCCGGTGAGCACGAGGATCAGGTCGATCAGCACCCAGACGCCGAGGCCGCCGAAGGTGAAGAGCTTCGCGAGGCCGGTGCCGACCTTGCCGAGGTAGAAGCGGTCGACGCCCCAGAATCCGACGAGCCAGGCGAGCAGCCACGTCGCGATGAACGACTTCTCGCCGACGGGTGCGTCAGCGGCCGAGTACGGCTGGGGCGCTGCGCCGTAAGGAGCGGGCGGCACGGGCGGGGCGCCGTAGGGCTGCGGCGGAGCGCCGTAGGGTGCGGGCGCGGCGGGTGCCGCGCCGGAGGGAGCGGGCGGCGGCGGCACGGGCGCGCCGACCGTCGGCGCAGCGGGCGGCGGCGGAGGCACGGGTGCTCCGGCGGTCGGGGCCGCGGGCGGCGTCGTCGGAACGGAGGGGAACGGCGGAATCGTCGAGCCGTTTTCGGTCATGGGGGTCCTCTCGGAAACGTGGGGGGCCTTGGCCACATGCCGCGGGTCGGCAGTCGTTCAGCCTATGAGTCGGCAATGACACCGGATGTCGCGCGCCACCCTCCGAGGCCGCTCTGGCAGTGCGTCGCGCCCCGCGATCCCAGTGCTGGCGCGGATGAATCGACATCCGCCCCACTTCGGGGGGTCAGGGTGACGGATGTCGCGAACCGGCCGCGTCGCGCCCGACCGATACGGTCGTCGGGCGGTCAGGTCAACACCGAGAACGTGCCCGTCTGTCCGCTCACACGACGACGAGCTCGCAGCGGATGCCGGGCGCCGCAACCAAGCGTGCGTCGCGGGTGACGAGCGTGGCACCGACCTGCTCGGCGAGCGCGACGTACGCGGCGTCGTAGCTCGAGAGGTTCGGGCCGAGTTGCCATGCTCGAGCGGCCAGCGTCTCCCACGGCCAGAGCTCGATCGGCAGGTCGAGCAGGTGCGCATGGGCAAGGCTCGCTTCGCCGTCGGAGAGCAGGCCGGCGTTGCGGCGCCGCCGCAACAGGTTCGCGACCTCGTACGGCAGCAGCGCTGGCGCGAGCATCCGTGCGTTCGCCAGGTGTGCGGCGATCGCCTCGCCCGCGTCGGACGGATCGATGAGCAGCGACACGACCGCAGACGCGTCGAGCACGACAAGCTGCTCGGGCCTTCGCACGGCCGGGAGCGCGCTCACCGGCGGTCGGCGTCGAGGTCGGCGATGAGGTCTGCCGGTCCGATCGGCGGATAGTGCGCCGCATCGCGCCGGGCACGCAACACGGCTTCGGCAAGGCTCGGACGCGACGCGAGCGCCGCCAGCTCGGCGCTCAGGAACTCCTGCAGCGACTGCCCGGCGCGCGCCGCCCGCGCCGCGAGTTCATCGCGCACATCGTCGGGGACCGCTCGTACGGTGATCGTGACTGGCATGGCAGCACTCTAGTCGCACTGCATGCAGAATGCATGCGCAGGTCGGGATGTGCCGAACAGGCCCGCGCCGCCCATCACACGTCGTTCATTCCGGGTTCACCGGCGGGGTGCCGGCCGGTCGGATCGGGTGTCTAGCGTTCGATGCGGTTCCCCCAGTTCTCACGCTCGCTCACAGCCGGGCGGCTGCCGGGGTGCCCATCGGAGGACACGTGTTCACGAAGAAGACCACCCTGGCGGTGCTCAGCATCACCGCCGCGGCCGTGCTCGGCCTGACCGGCTGCGCGAGCGGCGCATCGGGCGCGTCGGAAGACGGGGCGACGGATGCCGCGACGGCCACGAGCCTCGCCGCCTTCGGCGACCTGGCGGCGCTCGAGGAGGCCGCGAAGGCCGAGGGCCAGCTCAACGTCGTCGCGCTGCCGCGCGACTGGGCCAATTACGGCGAGGTGCTCGACGCTTTCGCCGAGAAGTACCCCGAGATCACGATCAACGAGGCGTCGCCCGATGCGTCGAGCGCCGAGGAGATCCAGGCCGCCGAGACGAACGCCGGCCTCGACACCGCGCCCGACGTGTTCGACCTCGGCCTCACGGTCGCCCTGCAGAACACCGACCAGTTCGCGCCCTACCAGGTCGCCACGTGGGATGACATCCCCGACGCTCTCAAGGAGTCGACCGGCCTGTTCGTGGGCGACTACGGCGGGTACATGTCGATCGGCTACGACTCGTCGAAGTTCGACGAGCCGACCTCGCTCGACGACCTGCTCGGCGCCGACTTCAAGGGTGCCGTCGCGATCAACGGCGACCCGACGCAGGCGGGTGCGGCGTTCGCCGCCGTCGGCCTCGCGACCGTGCAGTCTGGCGGCACGCTCGACGACTTCACCCCCGGCATCGACTTCTTCGGCAAGCTCGACGACGCGGGCAACATGCTGAAGGTCGACGTGACCACGGCGACCGTCGCCTCGGGCGAGACGCCCGTCGTCTTCGACTGGGACTACCTGAACGCCGCGCACACCGCCGACAACCCGGATTGGAAGACCGTGATCCTCCCGGGCACGGGCTACGCCGGATACTACAACCAGGCCATCAACGTCGACGCACCGCACCCCGCGGCCGCGCGCCTCTGGCAGGAGTTCCTCTACAGCGACGAGGCGCAGAACCTCTGGCTGAAGGGCGGCGCCCGCCCCGTGCGCGCCGACGCCATGGCCGAGGCCGGCACCATCGACACCGAGCTGTTCGACGCGCTGCCCGCGACGCCCGACGAGACCGTCGTGCCGACCGAGGAGCAGTCGACGAACGCCGGCACGCTCCTCGGCGAGAAGTGGGCCTCG
Organism: Agromyces sp. CF514; assembly: GCF_900113185.1. Lineage (NCBI taxonomy): Bacteria > Bacillati > Actinomycetota > Actinomycetes > Micrococcales > Microbacteriaceae > Agromyces > Agromyces sp. CF514. The sequence goes on from NZ_FOZD01000002.1 coordinate 240,843, forward strand.
GCGGTCGGTTGATGACCGTCGCGACCACCGCGACGCCCGCACGGGGTGCGGGGCAGGCCGACGAGCCTGCCCCGCACCCCGCGGCGTCTCGCCCTAAGACGTCGCGGCGCGCGACATCCGCCCCCTCCTGGTTGGGGCTGGTGCCGTTCGCCGCCTACGTGCTGCTGTTCCTCGCGCTGCCGACGTTCCTCGCCGTCGCGAGCGGGTTCTTCGACGACGACGGCGCGTTCACGCTCGCGAACGTCGCCGCGCTCGTCGACCCCGTGATCCTCACCACGTTCTGGAACTCGGCCTGGCTGTCGGCGCTCACCGCGGTCGTCGGCGCCGTGCTCGGGGCGTTCGCCTGCTACGCCCTGCTCGGCCTCGAGGGCAGCCGAATTCGCGGGGCGGTGGATGCCGCGGCCGGCGTGCTCGCGCAGTTCGGCGGCGTCATGCTCGCGTTCGCGTTCATCGCGACGATCGGCCTGCAAGGCGTCGTGACGCTGTGGCTGAAGGACTCGCTCGGCGTCGACCTCTATGCCGAGGGCGCGTGGATCTACGCCCTGCCGGGCCTGATCCTGCCGTACATCTACTTCCAGGTGCCGCTCATGATCATCACGTTCATGCCCGCGATGGCGGCCCTCAAGCCGCAGTGGGCCGAGGCGAACCTCACGCTCGGCGGTACGCGCGCCGGATTCTGGCGGCACATCGGCGCACCCGTGCTCGCGCCGTCGTTCTTCGCGAGCCTGCTGCTGCTCTTCGCGAACGCGTTCTCGTCGTATGCGACCGCCGCGGCCCTCGCGAGCCAGGGCTCGCAGATCGTGCCCCTGCAGATCCGCACCGCGCTCACGAGCGAGACGCTGCTCGGCCGCGAGAACCTCGCGGGCGCCCTCGCGCTCGGCATGGTGCTCGTCATGGCGCTCACGATGTGGGCGTACTCCGCGATCCAGCGCCGCGCGGCGAGGTGGCAGCGATGAGCGCGGCAGGCGCTGCGGGCGGCGCACCCGCCGCCCGCCCGGCCCGCCCTGCGCGCACCGGCGGCGCCTCGCGCCCCGCGTTCGCGCCCTCGCCCGCCGCGCGAACCGTGATCGGCGTCGTGCTCGTCGCGTTCTTCGCGATCCCGATCGTGTCGATGCTGCTCTACACGCTGCGCGACGCCGACGGCGGCACGACCCTCGCGAACTGGGCGGCCCTCGTCGACCCCGCGAACGCCGGCCGCTACCGCCCGATCTGGATCGGCCTCGGCAACTCGCTCGTGCTCGCCCTCGTGACGGTCGCGATCGTGCTCGTGCTGCTCGCGCCCACGATGGTGCTCGTGGGGCTCAAGTTCCCGAAGCTGCGCCGCCCGTTCGAGTTCGTCGTGCTGCTGCCGATCACGATCCCCGCGATCGTGCTCGTCGTGGGCCTCGCGCCCGTGTACCTCGTGATCGGCCGCACGTTCGGCACCGGCATCTGGGCGCTCGCCTTCGCGTACGGGGTCACCGTGCTGCCGTTCGCGTACCGCGCGATCCAGTCGTCGATCGACGCCGTTGACCTCGCCACGCTCTCCGAGGCGGCCCGTTCGCTCGGCGCGAGCTGGCTGCAGGTGCTCTGGCGGGTGCTGGCGCCGAACCTGCGCCCGGGGCTCGTCGCGGCATCCCTCATCTCGATCGCCGTGGTGCTGGGGGAGTTCACGATCGCCTCGCTGCTGGGGCGGCAGAACCTGCAGACCGCGCTCGTCGTGGTGGGCAAGCAGGACCCGTACGCCGCCGTCATCCTCTCGCTCTGCTCGCTCGCGTTCGCGTTCCTGCTGCTCGTCGTCATCGGCCGGGCCGGCTCCCGGCGCCCCCGACCAGCGCCCCGCACCTCGGCCCAGCGCGCCCGCTCAGCCTCGCGCACCTCTCGAAAGGCCCGCCCATGACCGATTCCGCCTTCATCGCCACTGCCGACAACGCGGTGCTCGCCGCCCGCGGCGACGGAACCCCCGTCGCGTTCGAGGGCGTCGTGAAGGAGTACGGCGCGACGCGCGTGCTGCACGGCGTCGACCTCGCGATCGAGCCGGGGGAGTTCGTGTCGCTGCTCGGCCCGTCGGGCTGCGGCAAGACGACCGCGCTGCGCGTGCTCGCGGGCCTCGAACGCGCCGACGGCGGCGTCGTACGCATCGGCGGGGCGGATGTCTCGGCCGTGCCGACCAACAAGCGCGACCTCGGCATGGTGTTCCAGGCGTACTCGCTCTTCCCACACCTCGACGTCGCCGCGAACACCGCGTTCGGCCTGCGCATGCGCAAGGTCTCGAAGGCGGATGCCGCGGATCGCGTCGCCGACGCCCTCGACCTCGTCGGGCTCGGCCACCTCGCCGCCCGGTTCCCGCATGAGCTCTCGGGCGGGCAGCAGCAGCGCGTGGCGCTCGCCCGCGCCCTCGTCACGGAGCCGCGCGTGCTGCTGCTCGACGAGCCGCTCTCGGCGCTCGACGCGAAGGTGCGCGTGAGCCTGCGCGACGAGATCCGCCGCATCCAGCTGCGCCTCGGCATCACGACCGTGTTCGTCACGCACGACCAGGAGGAGGCGCTCGCCGTCTCCGACCGCATCGCCGTGATGAACGCGGGCCGCATCGACCAGGTCGGCACCCCCGAGGAGCTCTACCTGCGCCCCGCGACCGCCCACGTCGCCGAGTTCGTCGGCCTCTCGAGCGTCGTGCCCGCCGTCATCATCGGCGGACGAGCCGAGGTGCTCGGGATGTCGCTGCCCACCCTCGGCGCCCACCCCGACGGTCCCGCCCAGGTGTTCGTGCGCCCCGAGAACGTGCGCCTCGGCGGCCCCATCGCCGCCGTCGTGCAGGAGAGCACGTTCCTCGGCAGCCTCCGCCGCACCCTGCTGCGGACTGATGGGGGAGAGTTGCTGCGCATGCAGCATCCCGTGGGCGAGCGCGTTGAGTTCGGCGAGCGGGTCGGGGTGGCGATCGAAGGGGTGCCGGTAGCGGTTCGGGAGGTCGGGTAGGGGCGCGCCTGCGCCGCGAGTGGCGGGTGCGGAAGCTGTCGCGAGCCCGATGGCGATGACCTCATGGCCGACGTCAGGGTTGCGTGGCATGTCGAGTTTTCCGGCACGGCGTCGTTGCATTCGGCTCGATTGGAACAAACACGAGGAGGTGCCAAGTTGAGGCGCCGTGGTGCAGGATCTTCCTGTGAAGACTGAAGTCCGTTCGCCCATGGAGGTGTTCCACCTTCCCCAGCATCTCGTCATCCCCCTCTTTCAACGGCCGTACGTTTGGGATGAGGCGGATCAGTGGGCGCCGCTCTGGCAGGACGTTCGACGTCTGACCGAACTCAGGCTGCGCGAGGTTTTCGCCAACCCGACCCACTTCCTGGGGGCTGTGGTTGTGCAGGCCCATGAGATTCAACAAGGGCACATTCCAGCCAGCAACATCATCGACGGTCAACAGAGATTGACTACGCTGCAACTCCTCATGGATGCGACCGCCGCCGTGCTCGACGAGGCCGGGCTGGATGCGCTTGTCGGTCAACTTGAGGCGCTGACTCACAACCAGGCGAACTTTGTTGTTCCGGGCGAGAGCCGCTTGAAACTACGCCACACGAATCGTGATCAAGCGGCATTCGCTGAGGTGATGAGCACCGAGCCGCCCATCGATCACTCCACTCTGAAGCACTCAGGCTCGCTGATTGTTCGTGCGCACAAATACTTCATGGCCGCCGTAGCAGAGTGGCTTGGCGAGCCGGAGACAGAAGGTTTCGCATCGCGAGCTGACGCTCTTGTCATTGTCCTTACGCGAGGACTCCAGCTCGTAAAGATCGACCTCACCGCGGAGGAGAACTCGCAGGAGATTTTTGAAACCCTCAACGCAAGAGGTACTCCGCTGACTGCCGCTGACCTCATCAAGAATTTCGTGTTCCAGCGGCTAGCTGCCGAAGGGGTCGACACCAAACGTGCCTACGCCGACGATTGGCCGTTCGACACCAAGTTTTGGGAATCTGAGATTAGTGTGGGTCGCTATCTCGTTAGCCGCAGTTCGTTGTTTCTCAACCAATGGCTGGTTGCGCGAACGGGAGAGGAGATCGGTCCACAATCGACATTTACGCGGTTCAAGTCGTACGTGGAGCACGACGGCGGCCAGCGGATGAGCGAACTCTTGCCCGTCATCAAGGAACAAGCTGATCTCTACGAGGCGTGGACCGACGCCGCTGGAGATTCGAACCGGCAGTTGACGCCCGTCGAGATGGCCGTTTATCGGATGCAGGCGAACGGCATAGAGATCCTGAAGCCGATGCTGATCTGGCTCCATACGCCCGAAAGGAACCTTTCGGCTACCGTCATCAACGACGTCGTGGGCGCGGCGGAGAGCTGGGTTGTGCGCCGCCAGATGCTCCGTCTCACAGGTTCAGACCTTGGCCGCATTGTGGCGGATATTATCCGGGTGAACAACGAAGCTGACCCGGCAGAGCTCGCCGAGCGAGTCCGCGTCCACCTTTCTCGGCTGAACGTATCGAGCACGTATTGGCCTGGAGATGACGAGGTCCGTTCTGCGCTTTCCGTTGAAGCGGTGTATCGCCGGTTCAAGCGAGGTCGTCTGCGCATGATGCTCGAAGCTATCGAGGACGGGTACCGATCCCACACACAGCAACCTCAGGTGTCTCGTCGCGGGTATCCGATTGAGCACGTTCTTCCTCAGAAATGGGAAACGAGCTGGCCTGCCAACGGGCTTGAGGCTGAACAGGAGCGCGCTGCTCACATTCATCGGCTCGGTAACCTCACTCTCCTCTCGGCGCAGTTGAACTCCAAGGTGTCCAATGGGCCATGGGGGGACAAACGGGAAGCGTTCCGTGAGCACGACACGATGCTGTTGACGAGTCGGCTCCTCACCACAACTGCGGGTGGCGATTGGGACGAGGACGCGATTGACGCGCGAACACAGGTCATGATCGAAGAACTGTTGCGCATATGGCCGGTACCCGTCGGGCATGTCGGCGAGGTTGTGGACCCCATCGCCAAGGAGGCCGACACGACCGATCTCAAGGACCTCCTCGTCGCAGGGGTCCTGGCGCCCGGCACAAGGCTGGCGCCACGGCCAGGCGCGTATGCGGAAACTGAGGCAGTGCTTCGTAGCGACGGTTCGCTCGAAGTCGATGGCAAGAAGTTCGACACGCCATCCGGTGCTGCGAAGCACGTGCGAGGGGGCGCAACCAACGGGTGGTATTTCTGGCGGCTAGCCGACGGACGAACGTTGCAGGATATTCGCGCCACGCATCGAGGTAGACCGGATGCGTCGAGCGGCGCGTCCTTCGATTGGTCGCCGTTGCATGAAATCCTCGAATCGCTACCCGCGGGTCGCTGGACCTCCTACGGCAACCTTGCTGACGTCATAGGAACTGCAGCACAGCCGCTCGGGGCTCACATCTCGAGTTGCAGGCAATGCACCAACGCGCATCGAGTGCTCAAGGGCGATGGTGCGGTTGCTGCCAAGTTTGCGTGGAGTGATCCTCGAGACACCCGTAGCCCAGTGGACTTGCTTCTCAGTGAGGGTGTTCGAGTCGTCGGGGGCAAGGCTGCACCTGGCCAAATGTTGGGTAGCGACGAACTCGCTGCGCTAATGGTTAAGTAGCGCCTCGACTTCCCCCCCCGAACATTCGGGAACGCCCACGCCTACGAGGATGGGCCGCTGAGCAGGGTCGCGAGCGGCATCCATGAAGCGACCACCAGCCCGAGGAGGAGTGCCGCGATCCAGAGCCGACGACGGAGCCGCGCCTGCCCGACCGCGGCGCGCAACGCGTCGAACGCGGCGAGATCGACGGGCTCGAGCACGGGTGCGTCGTGCCAGGTCTCGGGGCGAGCCGCGGCATCTGTCATCGCATCAATCTCAGATGGCGTGAGCACGACCGGGCCCGTGGTGAGCCGATCCACGAGCTGCGACTCGGCGAGTACGCACACGGTCGCCGGCTGCTCGCGGATCGTCAGACGCCGCGCCGCGACGATGACGATCATTGGCATGACCGCCACCGGAGTTCCCGTCGCCGCGGAGAGGCGCTGCGCAGCCCGCTTCGCCTCGAACTCGGCGTTGCGCAGGTGGTCGGTGCGCTGCCCGTTCACGAGCAGGCGCTTGGCGCCGACCCACACCTCCTTGCCCTCGTGGTGCTTGGTGTTCATCGTGAAGACGCCTGACGGACCGATCACCACATGATCGATGTCGCTCGTGCCCTTGCCGACAGGCACCGCGTGCAGCACGCGCCAAGACGGACCGAGCCGTTCGAGACGTCGGGCGACTTCGAGCTCGCCGATCGCCCCCAGGTACCACGACTGCGACTCGCTCGACAGCGGCGATCGGCCGAACGCCCGGGCGAGTGTCGAGCGCAGCGGCACGAGCGTCTGCTCGCGCAGGCATTCCGCGATGACGGATGCCGCGGCCGGGCGATCCGCCAAGGAGACCGCGTTCGTTTGGCTCGAGTCGTTCACGTTCGGGTTAGGGGTTGCGTTCAAATCGCTGGTCTCAGAGACCTCAGTGATCTGCGGCCGCTTGCACTGTTCATGCTTCCGCTTTTCTAGAGCTTCCGCGGCTTCCAGGTTCTGGCAATGCGAACTTCGTCTGGATCGACAGCGAGGCCAGTGAATCAATCCACCGGGTGCGAAGCTCGTTGAGATGCAGCCAGTATCCGTTCGGGTCGCGCCGAGCCTGGTCGAGGTAACGATTGGTCGCGCGCGCCATGTCGTCGAGCGGCTGCTGCATTGGCGAACCAGGCCGAACCGCGCGAGAGGCGTCAATGATGGCTTCCCGAGCGTACGTGACGGATGCACGGCAGGCCTCTAGGTCGTCGGCCCGATACTGCTCGGAGGTGTCAACACGAACAGGGTTCGCCTCCATGAACGCTCTCCGACTGGCGATGATGTTCGCGAGATGGCGGATCGCGTCCCGTTCGCGAGTTCGAAGCTCGTACCGATAGGTGCCGAATGCGATCCAGACTGTCAGGAGGGCGCCAAGTGTCGTGGCGATGAGCACCACCAGCAGGTCAGGCCAGAAGGTATTCGGCAAGGCGTCTCCACGTGTGATTGATTGCGAGAATGCTGCTCGATACTCTCAGCCGCTCCGGTGACGCGGCATGCCCCAATCGAGGGTGAGATGCGTTTCGGAGTACGGATCGAGCTGCTCTGCGCCGGGCGGCGCGCTGCTGGGCGGCGATGCCGCGGCGCGAGTACGCTCGAGCAGTATCCGTTCGCATTGACCTGACTGATCGATGAGCGCGGCACGACCGCGGCGAGGAGGTGGAGATGGTCCCCGAGATCAACTACTGGGCTGTGCTGCTGGCGACGCTGTCGAGCATGCTGGTCGGCTCGATCTGGTATGCCCGCGGCGTGTTCGGCACTCGCTGGGCCAAGCTCGCGAACGTCGACATGGACCGCCCGGGCGCGAGCGCCGTCGGCCCCATCATCGTCACCGTGCTCGTCAGCTTCGTGACCGCCTGGGTGCTTGCCGGCGCCACGACCATCGCATGGCACTTCTACGGCGGCAGCTACCTCGGCTCGGCCCTGTTCACAGCCGTCATCCTCTGGGCCGGTCTGACCGCTGCGCGCTTCATCACGCATGATGCGTTCGAAGGGCGTCCGTCGTCGCTGACGATCATGAACATCGCGCATGAGCTGGTGACGCTCGTGGTGATGGGGCTGATCATCGGGGTATGGCCGCCCGCGGGGACGGTCTAGGCGAGTCGGTGGCGGGTAGTGCCGCTGGTGGGCAAGCGGCTCATACCCGAACGAGCTGTCCATTGGTGTGAGTTCATCGCCGCCGGGGTTCCGAACGAAGCTTTTCCGGCGCAACGGCGTACCGCGTGATCAGAGGGGCCATCGCTATTCCATCGGCTTCACTTTCCCGTCGATGAACGCGATCTCATCGGGCTCGAGACCGAATTTGGCGAAGAGCTGTCGATCAATCTGAGCGATCGACTTCGACCAGTCGATGTCGGACGCTGCGGTGAAGTCGATCTGAGGCACGAACTTCCATGTGCTCGCTGGGTTGTGCTGGGTGACCTTGAGAACACCGAGCATGGTGCGTGCGAACTTGGATTTCACGTACTTCAAACAAGCCTCGGCCTCGGCCTTCGTCTCGAATGCCCCGATCGTGATGAAGGTCTGCGTAACCGCGACATGCGGTTCACCAAGCATGGGTTCACCGAGAATCAGGGCTGGCGCGTCGCCGAACTTTCCGAGGTGCCCCCGAGATGCTGGCGCAACAACCTTGTACGTGTCGAAGTTGCCAGGCCCTGTGATGTAGTCGCTCCGGATCCAGCGGGTGGCCCGCTTCTTCCCATCGAGCCCGAGCACACGAACATAGGACCCGCCGTCTTCAGGTCGTTCGCCGTAGAACGCGAATTCAAACTGATCAAACGCGTTAGTGCTGATCAGAGCTTCATTGCCTGCGGGCCGGAGGGCGCGAGCACTGGGGTTCTCGTCGTAGAGCTTTGTGGAGTACCTGTAGGAGCGGGAACTCGTGATGGTTGACTCCATGGAACGGATGCCTGACCCAGCAACCTTGTGGACGATTGTGTTGAGCTCGGGGTAGTGCGTAAAGGTGCCAATCGGTTCGCCTTCACGCTCGGCGTCCCGGTAGGTCACCGCGATACCGCCGTTGATGATCGTGCCCGGAAAAAGGTCATCGCTGTTCGGCACGTAGTAAGGGACGCTGAGGTGCGGGTCGGCGAGCATCTGGGCGTTCCACGCCTTGGGCGTGAAGCCAGCATTGAATAGGAAGCGTGCCGGCGTGATGAGCACGACCTTCCGACCGACCTTGTACGCCTCTTGCATGAACAGGTGGTACACGGGGGTGTCCCGAGTCCCACCGCCCTGTGCTTCCTCCTGGTAAGGCGGGTTCCCGATTACGACGTCGAACTTCTTGCTCATAGTTGCGGCCCTTCCGTCAGCATGGCGTCTAGGGTTTTCACGCGCTCCGAGTCGGACATGCGGGCAAGATCGCCGACTTCAAAGTGACCTGATTCTTCGATCCAGATCCTGCGTTCCCCGACACCGCCGGAGACGGCCTCGAGTGTGATGCGGTGCAGGATCTCGTTGTGGCTCATCTCGAACACCTGAGTGGTCAGGATATGGTGCAGCCGCTCATCTTGGTCGGGGATAACTTCGGCGAGGCCCGTGTCGAGGCGCCGCACTAGCTCCATTAGAAAGAGGCCCGCGGTGGAGAACAGGTCTGCGAAGGTCTTGGTCGGGTCGCTGAAGATGCCTGGGTTCTCGGTCTCGAGGGTGTCGACCATCATCTTCACAACTGGCTGCGGGGTGAAGACCAGTGAGGTCTTCTGGTGCGGGATGTAAGCGAAGATGTTCTCGGTCTGCGCCTCGTCGAAGTAGTCAGCCAAGGCCTCCTTCTTGTCCAGGAACTCCTGGACGGCCTGATCGAAGACCGACTGGTCGAACATGCCTGGAATCCTGGTGATCGTGCCGTCTTCTTCGGTGATTTCCTGGCCGTCGCGCAGGAGTCGGAACTCAGCTTCGGTGATCCCGGTGATCTCTTCGAAGACGTCATCTGGAGTATTTTCGTCGAAGTTCGAGAGCCGCATGTCGCGATCGCCGTACGCCATGAGGAACATTGGGATAGTTCGAGCGAACCCGCGCAGGTGGGAGCGGGCGTCGTCCATGGTCTGGTTCGCCCGCTTCTGCTCCTTCTTGGTCTCCTCGCGCGTGACGACGTCGGGCACGATCGCGTCCATGGTCGTCTCGACAATGGTCAGGATGCTCGCCTTGAAGGTCTCATCCTGCTCGACGAGTTTGGACTCGACGACCTTGGCTTCCGCTTCAGTGGGCGCGATCGCCCGTTCGTGCTCAAGGTGATGAGTGGCGATCCGGTGCTCGGTGTATGCGCGCTCGACCTGGTTCTTGACGGCCTGCTCGGTGCGCTGCACGTCGCGCTGGACCTGCGCGACAGTGAGCCCGTAGGTGTTCTTCAGTTCCTCGCGCTTCTGCTCGCTTTGGTCGGTAATCGCCTTCGCGATCTGCATCGCAGCCCTGTGCGCCGGCATCTCGGGCGTGACGGTCGGGATGCTCTCGATGCTGTAGACCGGTTTGCCGAGCTCTGCGATCTTCGGATTTATGACAGTGTTCACATCCACCTGTACCTGTCCCGCCCCATCGGTGACGGGAGGCGGGTTTGGGATCTCGAGGGGTTGCCCGTGAACGACCTTGCCCTGCTTGGCGGTCGGCAGCTTGTCGAGGATCTCTTTAACGTGCTCGGTGTACCGGAAGATGCCGGCGACGTTGGCGAACAGGAGATTCGACAAGAAGCCCCGCCGCACCACCTCGCGGGCCTTGAAGACCTGCGGGAAAGTAAGCACTTGAGTTGCGTCGAGCTCGACCATCCGCCCCTCGGAATCCTCGCCGAGCACCGGGAAGAAGTTCAGCAGCCGGCGGATGCTTTCCTGCCGGGCCTCCTGGTCCTGCGGTGGGCTTGGGTTCAGGTTGTTGGCGAACGCGTCGAAGATCGTCAGCGTGCGTTCCGGGGCGAAATCGAAGACGTACGCGTTTTGCTTCTGGAAGACACTTCCGGCGCGCTCGAACGTGCAGGGGTTCTGCGCGCGGAACGCCGCCTGCATGTACAACGCCGGCGAGGACAGGTTGGACAGCATGATGACTGCGGTCCATTCGGGAACCGTGACGCCCGTGGTCAGCTGTCCCACCGAGAGTGTGATGCTCTTGCCGCCCGCTTTCTCGGCCTCTGCGATGGCCGTCCGCACCCGATCCAACGACTTGGCCGAAGCGATCGGGTCCGCGTCATCATCTGAGCGACCGTCGCCGGCGGCGAGGACAATCCTGTAGTCCTTGAAGACGTCATGGCTATTGAGCAGCCTCTCCAGCGCCTTCGCCGACGCGACACGGTTGAGCAGCCAGAACGAGTGTCGGATTTCGTTGCGCAGCTCCGGCGTGGAGAACGGGTACTTCTCGTTGGTGGTCAGGCAGTCGAGGAACTTCTTGACCTCTGTCTCGTGCTCAAAGAAGCCGTTTTCCTTGGTGGCGAAGAACTCGTTGAGATCGAAGGCGTAGTCAATGTTCGCCTTGTCCTCGTCGATCGCGACACCCTCGCTCAATCGGTCGGAAATCATCCTTGAGAGCTGGTAGGTCAGGAGGTTGAGCTTGGGCAGCGAGGCGTACGGGTTCTCCTGGCCATCCTCGGCCCAGTTCTCGCGCGCACTGTGTTCGTCCTCGTACGTCCAGTTGAAGATCTGGTCCTGCTCGAACTTCCCGGCCGCAAGCGCCTTGAACGGGGTGCCAGACAGGTGCAGCGTCCATGTGCGCTTGATGTGATCGAACGCGACATCCGTCTTGACAGTGTCGACTCCCTCGTGGGCTTCGTCGACCACGAGGAGGTCCCAGTCGTACTGGGATATGTGCCGGAGCTTGTCGTACGAGCCACCGTGGTATTTCGAGCCCTTCAGGTCCTGCAAGGAGAGGAACTCCACGATGCGCGGGTCCTCACCGGCATGCTGCGTCACGAACGTACGCCACTGTTCACGCTTCATTGGGTTCCGGCCTTCCAACGAGGGAGAGTCCGAGACGAACTGGAATGTTGTCTGGTGGGCGATGAACCGGGTGAAGTCGTCGAACCAGGAGTTCGCGATCGCCGGGCGGTTGGTAACGATGAGGACTTTCTGAACGTCGAGGGTCAGCATCAGGTCGTAGGTAGTCAGGGTCTTGCCGAAGCGCGGCTTCGCGTTCCAGAGGACCTCGTCCTTGCCGGTGTGGAAGGCGGCGACAGCTTGGTCGATCGCTGCCTGCTGCTCGGGCCGGAGGATGTAGTCATCCTGCTCGGGGCTCTGCGGAACACCGCCGGTTTCGCTCGCGTATTCCTGGAAGTATTGCAGCGAGGTTTTCGGCGCCGGCTCGAAGTGATGCCACTCGGTGCGCTTGGGTTGGGTCTCCCGCTCCACGCCCTGCTGCTTTAGGTAGGCGTGTAGGTCCTTGTCGGTGAATCGACCGCCGGCTTCCGAAGTGAAGAACGCACGCTGGGACCAGAGCTTCTTTTTCTCTACTGCGAGCTGCGAGGCCTGCTGCGCGATGCGCGCGTCGGCGCTCTCTTGCTCCGTGTAGCCGATCTTCTCCCACCCTTGGTACTTCGGGATGTCCGGGGTCGTCCAGGAGTAAATGAGCGGCACGATCTCACGGAATGTGCGAATCTCCGGACTAGGCACTCGCCCTCATTTCCTTGTGGACCTCATCGATCCTGCAGGCCTGATAACTCTCGTACAAGGTGAAATCGAAGAGGTGCTGCTCCCGCAGCGAAGCGAGCGTGAAGGGCTCGCGCTGCACCATCCCCGGCGACGCGGGGATCCGATTCCACCAAGAGAACTGGATGTCCTGGCCCTGCGCGTCGCGGCCGGCCAACGTGTCACCTCGAACGATGTTTGTGGCTATGAGAAAGTTTGCAGCGCCCCGCAGGCTCGTTCCCGGGTCGCAAGGGATACCGTGGCGCTCGTGGAAGTGCACGAACTCGGCGAGCATTGCCTCATGCGCATCCAGGTGGTTGTCCTCGAGCAGCTCGACTCCGTAGACAGAGGCGACCGCGAACAGGGACTCCGTCGGCCACTGGTCGTCGGGGAGGTTCCGCTCAATCGCGCGAAGCTTGCGACGCAGGATCGCGACGAGGAAGTTACCGTCGCCGGCGGCAGGCTCGAAGAACGTCTTATCGACGAATCCGGGCCCGGCCTCCAGATCATCCCGGACCAGGTCGAGCATTTGCTCGACCATCTGGCGCGGCGTGAACACCTCGCCATAGGCCTTTACGCGATGTCGCGATTTCACAACCGATGGTTCGTCGGCACTTGAATCCGCCACGCACGTCACTCCTCTACCTGCCCCGATGGGAGCAAGACCGATCTCGTTTGCCGGCGCTCCGACGTGGGGCGATACACCGGCGCGAATCAGGCTACCGCGAGCGCGAGTCCGACCCAGGCGGGATGGGCGCGACGTAGCGCCCGAGATAGCCCGAGCCGTTCCAAGTTTGTGCATCAGGGAACACAGTTCCACAATCTCTGGCGTTCGTAGGCTTATACCTGCGTCCCCAATTTAGGGGTGGTGTGACCTTTCAGCTGCAAGAGCCGAGGACTCGGACGTCGAGGTTTGCCACTTGCGGCCTCGGAGTACATGCGGACGCATTTCGAAGTTGGATGCCTCGTGGGCTAGTGCGCTTGAGTAGTGGTCGCCCGGCTTGCCTCGGTGACGCGCGCCCGAATCAACTCGACCGTTTCTTCCGCGTTTCGCATGGCGGCGATGATCGCGGCGTGGTTTCGCCAGTGCTGCTCCCAGAGGTCGTGGCCAGCCACGTCCCGAAAGTCGATTCGCGTCGGCACTTCCCATCGCTCGTAGTCATCCAAGCGTGCTGCGCGCTGCTCGAGGTTCGGTATCCCGCGCGTCGCGGGAGAGAGTCGCGCTGAGCTGAACATCCACGCCCGCCACGGCTTGTTGCCCTTGCTTTGGTTGCACTTGCCGCAGGCCGGCACGAGATTGTGGATTTCCGAGATAAATCCGGTCGGCTGTTTGTCGACGACGAGGGGACGAAGATGGTCCCACTCGGTCGGAGTGTCGCCGCAGTAGGCGCAACTCACGACTTCTGACATGTCGAGGATCTGCAGCGCCTCATCGACTTGTGCTTCGGTCGGCGCGATCACGGGGATGATCCCGTTCACGAACGAGTTCGTGATGCTCGACGAGCGCCCTGTGATCCGAACAGGTTTAGGCATCGCGAAGCGGAAGAGAGCGGCAGCGGTCACAGTTCCCACCATATGAGCCAGGGCTGGCGCTGGGCCGCGTAAACGCTCATGCCAAGTCCGACGCGGCGCCGCGAACCGGACCATTTGTCCTGTCTTCATCTGACGACTCTTGTGCCTTGCGAAGATTTTGGAATACCATTCCAAAAATTGCAACGACGAAGGAGTGGTGGTCGAGTGGCCGGGATGCAGGACGTGAACAGCGGGCAGCCGCTGCTCGAGGTGCTCGACTCGTCGTACGGGAGTGTCGACGTCGAGGCGGGGGCCGCGGCATCCGTCGATGTGCGCGTTCGCGACGCCCGCGACGCGCGCGCCGCCGGCAACGGCGACACCAACACCAACCCCACCCCCGCCGACGGCGTGCTCGTGCAGTACGCCGACATCACGGCCGAGGTCATGGACGCGAACCCCACGTGGAAGGTCATCGGCCGGTACGGCGTGGGCGTCGACACGATCGATCTGGCCGCGGCATCCGCTCGGGGGGTCGCCGTGGTGAACGTGCCCGACTACTGCGAGGAGGAGGTCGCGACGCATGCGGTCGCCCTCATGCTCGACGCGAACCGGCGCATCACCGCTGCCGACGCGCTCGTGCGCCGCGGCGAGTGGGCCGACTGGGCGCAGCTGCGGCCCATCGCACCGCTGTCGACGGCGACGCTCTCGCTCATCGGGGTGGGGCGCATCGGGCGCGAGGTCATCCGGATGATGACGCCGTTCGTCGGGCGCATCATCGCGCACGACCCGTACGCCGGCGCGAGCGAGGGTATCGAGCTCGTCGACCTCGACACCGCGCTCGCCGAGGGCGACGTCGTGAGCCTGCACCTTCCGCTGACGGCCGAGACGCATCACCTCATCGGCGCCGACGCCATTGCGCGCATGAAGCCGACCGCGACGCTCGTGAACGTCTCGCGCGGCGGGCTCGTCGACGGCGCCGTGCTCGCCGCGGCCCTGCACGACGGGCGCCTCGCGTTCGCCGCCCTCGACGTGCTCGAGACCGAGCCGCCCACGGCCGACGACCCGCTGCTCGCCGCGCCCAACACGATCATCACGAACCACCTCGCGTGGTACTCCGAGGCCTCCGAGCAGCGCCTGCGCGCGCGCCTCGCCGAACGCTGCGCGGCGGTGCTGCGCGGGCGCGACATCCCCTCGCTCGTCAATCGCCAGGGACTCGCGGATGCCGCGGCCGCCGCATCATCCGAAGCAGGCCGCCACGCGGTATCCGTCACCACCGAAGCCGTCACCGCCCCCACCGCTGTCCCCACACTGGAGCACTCATGAGCCTCGCCGCCGACTACACGCCCGCAGAACTGCGCGACCTCGCGCTCGAGCCGACCGGGGCGCCCGCCCGGGTGCTCGCCGGTGACCCGCAGACGGCCGAGCACGTGCTCGCCGTGCGCGACGGGCTCGAGATCGGCGTCTGGGAGGTCACCCCCGGGGAGTTCGCCTCGGCCAAGCCCACGAGCGGCGAGGTCATGCAGTTCCTCTCGGGGGAGGGCTCGATCACGCACGCCGACGGTTCGGTCACGCGCATCGCGCCCGGCTCGGTGCTCGTGCTCGAGCCCGCCTGGACCGGCACCTGGCGGGTCTCCGCGACGGTGCGCAAGGTCTACACGATCTTCGACGCGGCGCCCGTGGCGGCGACCGCGACGACCGCGGCGACCGATGAGGCGGCCGCCGGCACGACGGCGACCCAGGTCGCAGCCCCCTCCGAGGCATCCGAAACCCGGGGGAACACCGCCGACATCTGACCGAAATGCAATTTCGGTACGGTGTTTCAAAATCCAAGGAACAGCCCGAACGGCCGCAACGGCCCGAACAAGCTGACCCGATCCTGACTCCACAACCTGAACACGAACCGAACAGAAACGAGAGGAGCTGATATGACCGCGACCGACGCCCCCACCCCGACGACCCCCCTGGCGATCAACGCCGACCCGGTCATCAAGCGACGCATCGGGGCCATCGCGGCCCGTGTCGCACTGCTCGCCCCCGTCGTCGCGATCTACCTGGTCTTCTTCGTCTGGCCCATCGTCAGCGTGCTGCTGCGATCGCTGAGCCCCGACGGCAAGTTCGACGCGGCTGCGCCCGTGATCGACTTCTCGAACTACCAGAAGATCTTCGTCGACGATTTCCTGCTGCGCATCGAGTGGCGCACGGTGCTGCTCGCGATCAACTCGACGTTGTTCACGGTGCTGCTCGCGTTCCCGACCGCGTACTTCATCTCGCGGCTCTCGAAGCGCACCGCGGGCCTGCTGCTTCTGCTGATCCTCGTGCCGTTCTGGGTCTCGATCGTCGTGCGACTCTTCGCGGTCACCTCGATCCTGAGCCCCAACGGCATCGTCAACCAGCTGAGCCTCGCGCTCGGCTTCGGCGAGACCTCGCTCCTCTATACCCAGGCCGGCACGCTCGTCGGCACGGTCATGTACCTGCTGCCGTACATGGTGCTCGTGCTCTACGCGGGCATGACCTCGGTCGACGACAACCTCGTGCTCGCGGCCCGCACCCTCGGGGCGTCGTCGGTGCGTACCTTCTTCACCGTGTACCTGCCCATGGTGCGCGGATCGATCGTGAGCGGCGCGCTGCTCGTGTTCATCCTCGGGCTGAGCTTCTTCCTCGTGCCGGCGATTCTCGGCGGCCCGCAGGAGCAGACCATCTCGGTCTACATCCAGCAGCAGATCGACGTCTACCAGTGGGGCATCGCGAGTGCCATGGGCATCCTCCTGCTCATCGCCACGATCATCTGCTACGTCGGCGTCGTGAAGGTGGCCGGCAGCTTCCAACCGGGCGGCATCGGCCCGGCGCAGGCCAAGGGCGTCAGCACCTCGCTGCCGTTCAAGTGGTCGCCGTGGATGGCGGTGTCGGCCGTCGTGAGCCTCATCACGATCGCGTTCCTCGTGATTCCGGTGCTCTTCGTCTTCCCGCTCGCCGTCGGCGAGACCGGCACGGTCGTGTTCCCGCCGCGCGGGTTCACGCTGCGCTGGTTCGCCGAGGTCTTCACGAGCCAGACCTGGCTCGGCCCGATCTGGCAGAGCATCATCGTCGCGATCGGCACCGCGGTGCTCTCGGTCGGCATGGCGCTGATCCTGGCCCGCACGACGAGCCGCATGACCTCGACGACAGGCAAGGCGCTCATCGGCGGGCTCGCGTTCGCGCCCATCGTGACCCCGGCGATCCTGCTCGCGATCGGCATGTTCGACGTGCAGCTGAAGCTCGGCCTCACGGGCTCGGTGTTCGGCCTGATCCTCGCCCACACGATCATCGCGTTCCCGCTCAGCTACGCCCTGATCAGCGCGGCGATGAGCTCGGCCGACCGTGGCATCGAGTCAGCGGCCTGGACCCTCGGCGCCTCGCGCACCCGCGCCTTCTGGACCATCGTCGTGCGCGGCATCATGCCGAGCGTCGTCGGCGCGTTCGCGATCGCGTTCGTCACCTCGTGGGACGAGGTCGTGCTCGCGCTGTTCATCCAGACAGGCCCCACCAAGACCCTGCCCGTGACCATCTACAAGTACCTCGAGAGCGGCATCGTGCCCACGGTGCCCGCCGTCGCCTCGCTGCTCGTGCTCGTCGTCGTGCTCATCGTCGTCGTGCGCAGCGTGACGAATCGTGCGACCGGCCGCCGCGCGGCCGCCCGGAACTCGGCCCAACCCCCGGCCCGACAGGAGAAGCCATGACCCTCTCGACCGCCCGCCGCGCCCGCGGCGCCGACGCCACCACCGCACCCGCAACGGGCGAACGCCGCGGCGAGGTCGTCGTCTCCGACATCGGCCTCGACTACAACGGCGTGCCCGCGCTCGCCGACACCGACCTGCACGTGCACGCCGGCGAGTTCTTCACCCTGCTCGGCCCCAGCGGCTCGGGCAAGACGACCCTGCTCCGCATCATCGCGGGCCTGCTCGACCCCGCGCGCGGCACCCTCCACATCGATGGCACGGATGTCACGCGCACGCCGACCCAGAAGCGCGACATCGGGTTCGTCTTCCAGAACTACGCCCTCTTTCCGCACCTGACGGTCGCCGAGAACATCGAGTACGGACTCAAGGTGCGCAAGCTCCCGGCCGCGAAGCGGGCGAAGCGCGTCGCCGAGATGGTCGACCTCGTCGCCCTCGGCGGGTTCGCCGACCGCTACCCCGCCCAGCTCAGCGGCGGCCAGCAGCAGCGCGTCGCCCTCGGCCGCGCGCTCGCGCAGAACCCGCGCGTGCTGCTGCTCGACGAGCCGCTCGGCGCCCTCGACCGCGGACTCCGCGAGGAGCTCGGCGCCGAGGTGCGCCGCATCCAGCAGGAGTCGAACACGACCGCCGTCTACGTCACGCACGACCAGGAGGAGGCGTTCATCCTCTCCGACCGCATGGGCGTCATGCGCGACGGCCGCATCTGCCAGCTCGGCACGCCCGAGCAGCTCTACCGCGAGCCGAAGGACCTCTTCGTCGCGAAGTTCCTCGGCAAGACGAACCTCTTTCCGGGACACCTCGTCGGCGGCGACGGCGCGACCGCGACCGTGCGCGTCGGCGACCACGATCTCGTCGCACGCGCCAACCCGGCGATCACGGGTGACGACGTCGTGTGCTCGGTGCGCCCCGAGCAGCTCGTGCTCGGGGCGGCCGGCAGCGGCGCGGCCGTGCCCGCCGGGCTCAGCCGGCTCGCGGGCGCGGTCGTCACCGAGGTGCGCTTCCTCGGCCAGCGCCGCAGCATCCACCTCGACGCCTCGGGCATCGCGTGCTCGGTCGACCTCGACCCGGCCCTCCCGGCGCCCGCGGTCGGCGACCACGTGTCGCTGCTCGTGCGGCCCGGCGAGGTCGCGCTCGTGGCGGCCGAGTAGCCCGCGCCGACCCACGAGGCCGGCCCGCGGCATCCGACCCACCTGCATCACCTTTCTCAACACCGCACCAACACGGCACGCATCACCGCAAGGACCGCACCACAACAGCACGCACCACCCAAAACCACAGCACGCACCACACCCCAGCACCACGAGAACCCCAAGGAGCAGCAATGAGAACCATCCGTCGTCACCGCCTCCTGCTCGCAGGAGCCGCGACGATCGCCTCGGCGATCGCCCTCACCTCGTGTTCTTCCGCCGGAAGCGACGCCCCCGCCGAGGACGGCGCCATCAGCGGCGACATCCTCTTCTACGACACCAGCGGCGGCCAGGTGTGGGAGGAGCTGAACTCGACCCTCTTCGCCGACTTCACCGCCGACACCGGCGTGACCGTGACCGACGACTACAACGAGGCCGCGACGAAGTTCTTCGCCGCCGCTGAAGCCGGCCAGGTGCCGTGGAGCCTCGCGTTCCTGCCGACCGTGAACGACGCCGAGAAGGCCGCCGACGAGGGATACCTCGCGAAGATCGACACGTCGATCGTGCCCGTCGACAAGCTCGTCGAGGGCACCTACAGCGACTACGGCATCGAGGTCGGCACGTTCGGCATGGTGCTCACGTGGGACGACGAGGCCTACCCCGACGAGAAGCCCTCCGAGATGGCCGACCTGTGGGACCTCGAGAAGTTCCCGGGCAAGCGCTGCTTCTTCAACAACCCCCAGTACGGCTGGACCCTCGAGGCCGCCCTGCTCGCCGACGGCGTCGCGCCCGACGAGCTCTACCCGCTCGACGTCGACCGCGCGCTCGGCAAGCTCGACGAGATCAAGAGCGACATCACCTGGTGGACCAGCGGCGCCCAGTCGATCGAGTCGTTCGAGAACGGGTCGTGCGACATCGGCATCCTCTGGGCGAACCGCGCGTTCGTCGCCGCCTCCGAGAACGGCTTCCCGGCCTCGATCACGTGGAACCAGGCCGGCTACTCGAACTCGGTCTGGTCGATCCCGGCCGACGCGCCGAATGCGGCCGCCGCGCAGCAGCTGCTCGCCCACGTCATCGAGAACACCGAGGGCCAGATCGCCTTCGCGAGCAAGGTGCCGACGCCCATCCCGGCCTCGGTCATCGGCCTCGAGCCCTCGTCGTTCCCCGACGACGTGCAGCAGTTCCTGCCCATCGGCGACAACGTCACGAACTCGATCAAGCAGGACGTCGGCTACTACTCCGAGAACATCGACGCCGTGCTCGACCAGTTCAACCGCTGGCTGGGGGAGTGATCAACGGCTGAGCGGATGCCGCGGCCGGCCGCTCGTCGGCCGCGGCACCCGCTCGGCTGAACCCCGTCTTCACGAGACATCCGCACGACTGCACCACTGAACCACTGAATGACCCGAACCACCAGAACCACCGCCGGAACCGAAGGAGCCGCCCTGATGCGCATCGTCTGCATCGACACCGAAGCCCAGTACCGCGAGATCGTCGAGCGAGACGTCGTGGCGCCGCTGCGCGCCGCAGGCCACGAGTTCGCATGGATCGAGGGCGGTCGGTTCGACCGCCCCGAGGAGGCCATCGCGGCCGCCCGCGGCTTCGACGCGCTCTACGTCATCGGCGACCAGGGGCCGCTGCCCGCTGGTCTGCTCGAGCGGTCGTCGGCCATGAAGCTCGTGAGCTTCGTCGGCACGGGCGCGCGTCGCTTCGTCGACATGGCGGAGGCCGAGCGTGCGGGCGTGACCGTGACGAACGTGCCGGACTTCGCGAGCCAGAGCGTCGCCGAGCACGCGATCGCGCTCATGTTCGCGGTCGCGCGTCGCGTGGTCGAGGGCGACGGCATCGTGCGCTCGGGCGGCTGGGCGAAGCACCAGGGCGTGAAGCTGTCGGGTGAGCGCATCGGCGTGATCGGCGCGGGCGCGATCGGCGGCCGCGTCATCCGGCTCGCGAAGGGCCTCGGCATGGAACCCGTGTACTGGAGCCGCACCGTCGACCCCGAGCGCAGCGCCGAGCTGGGCGCCGAGCAAGTGAGCCTCGAGGAGCTCGTCGAGACCTCGCGCGTCGTCTCGGTGCACCTGACCCACTCGCCCGAGACCGACCGGCTCGTCAGCCGCGACCTGCTCGAGCGTCTGCGCAGCGACGCGATCTTCGTCAACACCGCACGCGCCGAGGTCGTCGACGGCGAGGCGCTCGACGAACTGCTCGCCGCGGGCCGCATCTTCGGCGCGGGCATCGACGTGTTCACCGAGGAGCCGCCGGCCGTCGACGGCCTGCCCTCGGTCGCGAGCAACGCCGTGCTCACGCCGCACATCGGGTTCCACACCAACGAGGCCGACGACGTCTTCCGGCTCGCCGCCGAGAACATCGTCGCGTTCGCCGCGGGACGACCGACCAACGTCATCCACTGAGCCGGCGCCGACCGAGCCGGCACCGAGCCATCACCGACCGAGCACCACGGAACCAGGAGCACCACACATGCAGATCCGACACGCCTCACACCCCGCCGACGTCGCGGGGCTGCCCAAGGCCGCACTGCGCGAGCGCTTCGTCGCCGACTCGCTCTTCGTGCCCGGCGAGCAGGTGCTCGTCTACACGCACGAGGACCGCATGGTCATCGGCGGCGTCGTGCCGCTCGCGGGTTCGCCGATCGAGCTCGAGGCCCCCGCCGAGCTGCGCAGCGAGCGCTTCTGCGACCGCCGCGAGCTCGCCATCGTGCAGATCGGCACGTCGGGCACCGTCACGGTCGACGGCGTCGAGTACACGCTCGAGCACCGCGACGTGCTCTACGTCGGACAGGGCACGCTGAGCGTCACCTTCGCGGCCGGCGCCGACGGCGCGGAGGCCGCGTTCTACCTCGCGTCGGCGCTCTCGTTCAGCGGCTACCCGACGAAGCTCGTGCGCCTCCAGGACTCGCTGACCACGCAGACCGGGGATGCCGCGACGGCGAACCGCCGCACGGTGCACAAGCACATCCACGCCGACGGCGTGCGCAGCGACCAGCTCGTGCTGGGCATCACGTCGCTCGAGCCCGGCAGCGTGTGGAACAGCATGCCGCCGCACACGCACGACCGCCGCACCGAGATCTACCTGTACTTCGGCCTGCCCGAGGGGCACCGCATCCAGCACGTCATGGGCGAGCCCGACGACACGCGCACGCTCGTGCTCCAGGATCGCGACGCCGTGATCTCGCCGAGCTGGTCGGTGCACTTCGGCTCGGGCACCACGAACTACGCGTTCGTGTGGGTGATGGCCGGCGAGAACCAGGCCTTCGCCGACATGGACCAGATCCCGGTCACCGCACTCGCCTGACCCGCCTGCGAGCGGGCGAGCGCCCCGCCACGGGCTGGCGCTAGCGTAGGGGCACCACCCACCCTGCGACATCCGCTCACCACTGAATACCGAAAGGGATGCCTCGATGGTCGACACGTCGGAGGGCCGGCGCGACGCCGGCGCCACGGCCGGCACGCAGAGCGTGGACCGCGCACTCCAGGTGCTGCTGCAGATCGCCGAGAGCCCGCCGCCCGGGCTCACGCTCGCGGCGTGCAGCGCCATTCTCGGGTACTCGAAGCCCACGACGCTGCGCATCCTCCGCACGCTCGAGGCGCGGCAGTTCCTGCGGTACGACGACGAGCTCGGCGTCTACACGCTCGGCATGGCGACCGTGCAGCTCGGGTCGGAGTACCTCAACCGACTCGACCTGCGCCGGGCGGCGCTGCCGTCGATGCGCGCGCTCGTCGACCAGACGCAGGAGACCGCGCACCTCGGCGTGCTGAGCGGCACCGACGTCGTCTACATCGAGCTCGTCGACAGCCCGCACCCGGTGCGCGTGTTCAGCCGGGTCGGCGCGGCCGTGCCCGCCTATGCGACGGCGATCGGCAAGGCGATCCTCGCCTGGACGCCCGAGGGTGCGCGGGCCGCGCACGTCACGCAGCCGCTCGAGGCGCGCACGCCGTTCACGCTGCGCACCGAGTCCGAGCTCGCCGACGACCTCGTCGCGACGCGCGAGCGCGGGTTCGCGATCGACAACCAGGAGAACCGCGAGGGCATCAGGGGCTTCGCGGCGCCCGTGTTCGACTTCCAGGGCCGTGCGATCGCGGCAGTCAGCATCGCGGGCCCCGCGACGCGCATCCTGCCCGAGTCGGCCGGCGAGCTCGGCGCCCGCATCGTCGACACCGCGGCCGAGATCTCCGCCTCGATGGGGGCGCCGCGGAGCGGATCATGAGCGGTGCAGCTGTTGCGGCCGGCTCGGCTGTTGGCGCTGCCGCCGGTGCTGCGGCCGGTGCTGCCGTTGACCCCGCGGACGGTGCTGACCCTGCGGTCGGCGCAAGCGCGGCCGGGATCGCGCGTCTCGCGGTCGTGACGGGCGCGAGCCGCGGCATCGGGCGCGCGATCGCCCTGCGGCTCGCCCGCGACGGCGCCGACGTCGTCGGCGTGGGCTCGTCGATCGAGGGGCTCACGGATGTCGCGGCCGAGGCCGCCGCGCTCGGCCGTCGCTTCGATCCGCTCGCCGCCGACCTCGCCGATCCGGATGCCGCGCTCGCCCTGGCTGCGCAGATCACGGAGCGCCACGGCACGCCCGACGTGCTCGTGCAGGCCGCGGGCATCAACCGCCGGGCGCCCGCCGCGGAGCATCCGACCGACGACTGGGACGCCGTGCTCGGCGTGAACCTGCGCTCGCCGTTCATCGTCGCGCGCGAGCTCGGACGAGGCATGCTCGCGCGCGGATCGGGCAAGGTCGTGTTCGTCGCGTCGCTGCTGAGCTTCCAGGGCGGACTCACCGTGCCGGGCTACGCCGCGAGCAAGGGCGGCATCGCGCAGCTCACGAAGGCGCTCGCGAACGAGTGGGCGGCATCGGGCGTGAACGTCAACGCCGTGGCGCCCGGCTACGTGGCGACCGACATGAACGAGGCGCTCCAGGCCGACCCGGTGCGGTTCCGCCAGATCTCGGAACGCATCCCCGCCGGGCGCTGGGCGACGCCCGACGACATCGCCGGCGCGGTGGCGTTCCTCGCCTCACCCGATGCCGCATACGTGCACGGCGTCGTGCTGCCGGTCGACGGGGGCTGGCTCGGGCGCTGAGCGGCTCGGGGAGTGCCGCGCAGAGCGGGGGCGTACTACTCCCGCCGACGCGCTCCGCCTCAGTCGGTCGGGGCGATGACCACCCGGCGCAGCTTGTCGCCCGCGACGGTGAACGTGATCGGGCCGGTGCCGTTGTACCCGCCGCCTGAGACGGCGAGCGTCGCGATGACGGTGTCTGCGGCATCCGTCGCCTCGATGCCGACGAGCTCGAAGTGCGCGCGCTTGCCGATGTTGTCGGTCTCGTTCCACGAAGCGATGCCGTCGCGGCCGTGGAAGACCCGGCCCCAGTCGTCGAGGCTCGCGTCGTCGGTGAACCCGTCGAGGAATGCCTCGGTGTCGCCGCGGTTCGTGCTGTCGATGAACGCGCGGAGCGCGGCGGGCACGTGGTCGTCGGTCATGGCGGCTCCTGTCGGTCGGTGCATCCAGTGTGCGCGCGTGCGCGTCGAATCGCACGGGATCGGCGGATGTCGGCCCGCCCGGCCAGGCCTGTGGAAAGCGGATGTCGGTCGTCGCCGCATCACCTACGGTGGACCGCATGCCCGGCGCTCCTCGAAAGTCCTCCCTCCCCATGATTGCGGGGATCGCCGTGGTGCTCGCGGTCGGGCTCGCCGGGTGCAGCGGCGAGCCCGACCCCTCCGGGGAGGAGGCGACCTCGTCGCCGTCGCCGACCGCGGTTGCGCCGGTCTTCGGGTCCGACGAGGAGGCGCTGGCGGCGGCGGTTGAGGCGTATGAGCGATACCTTCGCGCTCTTGACGCGGTCGCATCGGGCGCACAGGATGCGCCTTACGTTCTCGAAACGGTCACGGAAGAGTATGGGGTTGAAATCTCTGATTCCCTCCAGAATCTGAGGGATCAGGGGCTTCGACTGATCGGCGACACCTCGTTCGACTCCGTGGAATTGGCGGAGCTGGCTCAGGGGGCTGAGGGCGTCACGATGACGCTCTACGTCTGTCTCGATTCGAGCGGCACGGAAGTCATTGACGCTAACGACGCAGTGGTGACACCCGCCAATAGGCAGGCGCGCACCCCGCTGATTGTGTCGATCACTTCCGCCGAGGAAACGCCGGAGAAACTGCTCCCGAATGGATCTGACGAGTGGCGTGGCGACGACTTCTGCTGAGGGGCGCGGTGGTCGCGATTGTCGGCGTCGCGATTTGGTCCCCGACACTAGCGTCTGCTGACGAGCTCGACTTTGCGACGGGGCATCTGACTTCATCGGCTGCGGAACTCGAGGCCGGACAAGGTACCACTGGCCGTCCCCCGCATCCCCCGACTGCTGTGGATCCCGGGGCCGAGATACCGAATGCCGAGTCGGAGTCAGTGGTCGTCGAAGTACCTCCTCCCCCTCCAGTCCCCGTCAACTGCAGCCCGCTCGATCCGACGGATCCGTGCCGGGTCGACGTGGGGGAGCCGGTGCCCGAGGTTCCAGGGGAGCCGACCGTGACGCTTCGCGACATCGCGTCGTTCCGACCGAGCATCGGCGGTGATGTGATGGAGCCGAACGGCTGGGCGGTCGTCGGGCTCCCGGCGAACTTCGTGTCGAGCACGTCCGGGCCGCAGACCCGCGCGGGCAGCCTGCTCGGCAGGCCGGCCGCCGTGCGATTCACGCCGGTCGGGTACGCGTGGGCGTCGAGCGATGGCGGGCGCGCGGCATCCGCTGGTCCTGGTGCGACGTGGAGTCAGCTCGGGCTTCGCGAGTTCACCGCGACCGATACGAGCCTGGTGTTCGAACGGTCGGGAACGTTCGAGGTGCGGCCGACGATCACGTTCGCGGCCGAGTACCGGTTCGACGGGTCGGCCTGGCGTGCGATCGACGGCACGCTCGAGGTACCGGCTGCGCCACGGTCGGTGTTGGTGGGCGAGTTCGACACCGTGCTCGTGGCGGGCGACTGCCATGCGCGGCCTGACGGCCCAGGCTGCTGAGCCCCGGTCGGAGGCACGACGCCGAGCCGGACCGAGACCCACCGCGGCCGAGCCGGACCGAGCGCCCCACCGTGACGGGCGACTTCAGCGGTGCGAGTCGGGCGCGGTGCTCCACAGCGCCCACGCGACGAGCACGGGCTGCAGGAACAACCGCACGAGCCTGGCGCGATCGGTGCGCAGCATCGGCGCCGAGCGCCCCGTGCGCCACTGGTGCACGTTGCCCGGGAACACCGCGACGAAGAACGCCGCGATGATCGCGCCCATGCGGCGCCGCTCGCGGGGCAGGCCGATGACGGCGGCGCCCATGAGCACCTCGGCCGCTCCGGATGCCACGACGACCGCATCCTTGTCGATCGGCGCGTGGTCGACCACCCAGTCGGGCACCACGATGCGATAGCCCTTGCGGGCCCAGAACAGGTGCGAGAGTCCGGCGGCGACGAGCAGTGCGGCCAGTGCCCACCGCGCGATCGCGCGCAGCACGGCGAGCGGGCCCGGTCGCGCCGACGAACCGATCCGCCCCGCAGAGCTGGCCGACCGATTCGAACGGGCGGGCAGACGGGGTCGGGTGCGACGCGGCATCCGGTCAGTCTCGCATCGGATGCCGCGGCCCGGAGCCCGTTGACACCGCGGCCGCCCCGGGTTACGCACGCGGCTGCCGCCGGGTTACGCACGCGGCCGCATCCGTCGCACTCGCACTCCCGCGCACTCGCGCTGGCCGCGGCCAGAGCCACGCAGCAGACTGGCGTCATGACTCCGCGCTGGACGCCCCTCGCCGTGACCTACCTCGTGATCGCCGTCGCCGGGCTGATCGCGGCCATGACCTTCAACGCGCTCGCCGTCGTGCAGATGCAGGACTTCCTCGGCGCCTGGTTCGACGGCGGGCCGGCCGTGTCGTCGCTCACCGTCGACCTGCTCGGCGTGGCGGTGGCGGGCAGCATCCTGATCATCGTCGAGGCGCGCCGGCTCGGCATGCGGTTCGGTTGGCTGTACGTCGTCGGCGCGCTGCTGACCGCCTTCACATTCACGTTCCCGCTGTTCCTCGCGATGCGCGAACGGCATCTCGCCCGAATAGCCACCGCCGGCGACCGGTCCGACCGCGTCGCCGGAAGCGCTCCGGCCGACGAGGTCTGAGCGGGCGCGTCAGCGCGGGCCGCGCACGGGCGCGGTCGACTCCCGCACCACGAGCCGGGTGCCGAGCTCGACGTGCAGCGCGTCGACGCGCTCGTGCGAGATGAGGCGCAGCAGCTGGGTGACGGCGAGCCGGCCCATGTCGGCGAGCGGCTGCCACACCGTCGTGAGGCCGGGGGTGGTGGCGCGGCTCAGGTCGCTGTCGTCGAAGCCGACGACCGAGACATCTTCGGGCACGCGGAGCCCGGCATCCTGCACGGCGCGCATCGCGCCGACGGCGACCTTGTCGTTGAAGCACACGAGCGCGGTCGGGCGGTCGGCCCGCGTGAGCAGCTCGGCCGCTGCGACACGGCCGCTCTCGACATCCGCCGAGACCGACGAGACGAGCGCCGGATCCTGCAGCACCCCGACCTCCGCGAGGGCGGCGGTGTGCCCCGCGAGGCGCTCGCGGCTGACCAGCCACTCGTCGGGGCCGGCGAGCACGCCGATGCGCCGATGCCCGAGCTCGAGCAGGTGCGTGGTCAGTGCCCGGGCGCCCTGGTGGTGCGCCGCCGACACGACGACCGAGCCCTCGGGCGCGCGCGTGCGCGGATCGACGATCACGAACGGGAATCCGTGACGGCGCAGCGCGCCGAGCTCGGCGGCGTCTTCGGGCGGCAGGATGAGGATCGCCCCCGAGGTCTCGGCTCGCATGGGCATCTGGCCGAGCGGATGCCGCGACTGCGACGATTCCCCCGCGTCGAGCAGCATGGGGCGGGCGTTGGCCGCGAGCTCCTCGGCGATCGACGAGACGATGAGGCCGAAGTAGTCGGTGAGTACGTACGGGCAGCGCACGAACACCGGGCCCCCGGTCTGGCGGCTGTGGCCGCGGGCGATGGGCGCCGCAGAGCCCAGTCCCTCGAGCGCGCCGAGCACGAGCTCGCGGGTGGCCGGCGCGACCTGCGCGTTGCCGTTGAGCACGCGCGACACGGTCGCGATCGAGAGGCCGGTCGCCTCGGCGACGTCGCGCACCGACGCGCGGGCGCGCGGTGGGAGGGGCGCGGATGTCGCGGCACCGGCCATGCGTTCACCACCCCTTGACGCGCGTGCGGGCGGCGAGCAGGATTGCAGCGCAACGTTACACGAACGTTCCAATTGTTACATCCCGAACCACCGAACGCAAGACCCCGCGCGCACGACCGGTGCGCGATCCGAAGCACTCGACGAGGAGGCTTTCCATGAAGACGACGACCAGGCTGTGGGCGGGGGCCGCGATCGGCGCCCTGCTCGCGGCATCCGTCACCGCGGGCGCAGCGGGCGCCGCGCCCGCGACCGGCGCCGCACCCGCGACCGCGACCGCCGCGCGACAGGGCAACGGCGACACCCCGCAGGCCCAGGTGTGGCTCACGACACTCGACCGGGCGAACCTGCTCACGCCGCAGGCTCCGCTGACGTTCGGCGACACGCGATCGGCCGATCCGACGATCGTGATCGACCCCGAGACGACCTATCAGAGCATGGACGGGTTCGGGGCGTCGATCACCGACTCGTCTGCGGCCGTGCTCTTCGCGCTCAGCAAGTCCGAGCGCGACGCGACCATGACGAAGCTGTTCGACCCGGTCAAGGGCATCGGCGTGAGCCTGCTGCGACAGCCCATCGGGTCGAGCGACTTCACCGCGGCATCCGCTCATTACACCTACGACGACGTGGCGCCCGGCAAGAACGACTACCTGCTGCGCAAGTTCAGCATCGCGCACGACGAGGCGCAGATCCTGCCGTTGCTGCGCCAGGCCAAGAAGCTCAACCCGGCGCTGAAGATCGTCGCGACGCCGTGGAGCCCGCCCGCGTGGCTCAAGACCAACGACGCGCTCGTCGGCGGGCAGCTCGAGCCGGGCACGATCAACGCCGCGGCCTATGCCGCCTACCTCGTGCGCTACGTCGTCGCCTACAAGCAGGCCGGCATCCCGATCGACTACCTGACGATCCAGAACGAGCCGCAGAACCGCGCGCCCGACGGCTACCCGGGCATGGACATGCCGGTCGCCGACCAGGCGCGCGTCATCACGATCCTCGGGCCGCTGCTCAAGGTCGCGAGCCCGAAGACGAAGATCCTCGGCTACGACCACAACTGGGCGACGCACCCGAACGACCTCGCGAACACTCCGCCAGGGCAGGACCCCGAGCCCGACTACCCGGCGAAGCTTCTGCAGACGAAGGCCGCGAAGTGGATCGCCGGCACCGCGTTCCACTGCTACTACGGCGACCCGAGCGCGCAGACCGCGCTGCACGAGCAGTTCCCCGACAAGGGCATCTGGTTCACCGAGTGCTCCGGGTCGCACGGCGTCGACGACCCGCCCGCCAAGGTGTTCAGCGACACGCTCAAGTGGCACGCGCGCACCATCACGGTCGGCGTCACGCGCAACTGGGCGAAGTCGACCGTCAACTGGAACATCGCGCTCGACGAGAACGGCGGCCCCCACCTCGGTGGCTGCGGCACGTGCACCGGCCTCGTCACCACGCACCCCGACGGCACGGTCACGACGGATGCCGAGTACTACACGATCGGCCACCTCTCGAAGTTCGTGAAGCCCGGCGCCGTGCGCGTCGCGAGCACTTCGTTCGGCACCACCGGGTGGAACGGGCAGATCACGGATGTCGCGTTCCGCAACCCCGACGGCTCGTACGTGCTCGTGGCGCACAACGAGAACGACGACCCGCGGGGCATGTCGGTGAAGGTCGGCTCGAAGTCGTTCGACTACACGATGCCGGGCGGATCGCTCGCGACGTTCACTTGGCCGGCATCCGGCGCCTTCGACGACGGACTCACGCCCGTGTCGATCGACGGGGCCACCGCCACGGCGACCTCGGCGGCGGCCGACGCACCGCTTGCCGTCGACGGCGATGCGTCGACCCGCTGGTCGAGCGAGCAGGCGCAGACCGCGGGCCAGAACCTCACGGTCGACTTCGGCGCGGCGAAGACCTTCAGCCGCGTGGCGGTCGACTCGGGCGGCAACCTCGGCGACTACGCCCGCAGCTGGTCGCTCGAGGTCTCGAGCGACGGGTCGACGTGGACGACCCTCGCCAGCGGGGCCGGCACAGGGCAGCTCACCGAGGTCGACGTGCCCCCGACCACGGCGCGCTACCTCCGCGTCGCCTCGACCGGGGCCGCGGGCAACTGGTGGTCGATCTCGGACGTGCGCCTGTACGGCTGACCGGTCGCGCAGTACTGACGGATGCCCCGTCGCCCGCCGTTTCGTCGTCGGGTCGGCGGGGCATCCGGGTGTCAGTGCCGGTGGTGAAGTCCGATTCCCGCTGTCCGTTCCGGGTGCGAGCCGCTGCCCAGGGGAGATCATGGAGGCATGACACGTCGACACGCGACCCTGCCGACGGCGCTCGGCGACCTGCTCGTCGTCGTCGAGCAGACGGCCGACGGCGACGCGCTCGCCGGGGTCACGTTTCCGGGGCACTGGCATCCGCTTCCGGCCGACAGTCTCGGAGCCGAGGTCGACGCCGCGACCGACCCGGTCGTGCACGCGTTCGGCGCGCAGCTCGTCGAGTACCTCGCGGGCGAGCGCACGACGTTCGACCTGCCGCTCGCGCCGAGCGGCGACGAGTTCCAGCACGCGGTGTGGGCGATGCTGCGCGAGATCCCGTTCGGCGAGACCGTGACCTACGGCGAACTGGCGGTGCGGCTCGGCGACCGCAACCTCGCGCGCCGGGTCGGCAACGCCGTCGGACGCAATCCGATCAGCATCGTCGTGCCGTGCCACCGCGTGGTCGGGGCCGACGGCTCGCTCACCGGGTACGCGGGCGGGCTCGAGCGCAAGCGGTTCCTGCTCGAGCTCGAAGGTGCGCCGGTTGTGGCGCAGGGCCGGCTGTTCTGACGGGCGCGGGAGAGAGGCGGATGCCGCGGCATCCGCTCGCTCAGGCGGCGGGCCGCCGCACGAGGAAGACGTCGATCTCGTCTTCGGAGTCGAACACGAACCCGTGGCGCTCGTAGAGGCTCCGCGCGCGGCTGCCCTGCAGCACGTCGAGCCGGACCGTCGCACCCGTGGCGTCCGTCTCGGCGAGCAGGCGCTCGAGCACCGCTGACCCCACACCCCGGCCCTGCGTCGACGGCTCGAGGTAGAAGAGCTCGAGCCACCACGCCTCATCGGTCGGCCGCAGCGAGACGCTGCCGACGGGTTCGCCGTCGAGCTCGATGATGCGCGTGTGCTCGATCGAGAAGGCGGCGAGCACCCGTGTGCGCGAGCGCTCGGCGTGCCAGCGTCCGAGTCGTTCGAGGTCGGGGCGCATCGTGCGCTCCTTCAACGCGACGACGTACTCGGCGTCGGCGGGCAGGCAGGGGCGGATCGTGAGCGAGGCGTGCATCGGTGCAAGCCTCGCAGTCAGCGCCGCGTGGGCGAAATCCTCTCGAAGGTGCGGCCTAGTCGGCGGCCCGGTGCTTGCCGTGGTCGCTCTCGGTGTACTCGCCTTCGCCGGGCTCCGTCGTCTCGACGCCGTCGGGGAACTCGGTCTCGGTGTACTCGCCCTTGCCCGGTTCGGTCGTCTCGACGCCGTCGGGGAACTCCGTCTCGGTGTACTCGCCCTCGCCCGGCACGGTGCGCTCGTCGGTTCCTGCGCCGAAGTCGGACTCGGTGTACTCGCCGGAATCCTCGTCAGGATCGATGGGCTGGGTGTTCGACGGGTCGGTCATGTTCGCTCCCTCCGCTGGGCAGCCCGGAGCCGCGCTGCTGCTCCCACTCTCTCGCGTGCGCGCGCGGTCCGCGAGGGTTTGACACAAGATCGGCGGCGTCCCCGGATGTGACGGCCCGTGACCGACGGTGACTTCACGCGTCACGCTTGGTTTCACGGCGGGCGGGCGCGCGTCGAAGATGTCCGCATGCCTTTCCGACCAGCGCACGACGAGCAGGGTTCCGCCCCGTACGACGACGGGTTCGCCGTGCCCGAGCCGGGCTTCGCCACGCGTCAGGTGCACGCCGGTGAGCACGACGAGCCCGCGTTCGGCGCCCGCATCACGCCGATCTACCTGAGCGCCGGGTTCCGCTTCGACGACTTCGCGCAGGCGCGCGACCGCTTCGCCGGCGACGACCAGGGCTACGTGTACACGCGAGCGGGCAACCCGACGAACTCGGCGCTCGAGCGCAAGCTCGCCGAACTCGAACGCGGGCGCGACGCCGTGGTCGTCGCCAGCGGACAGGCCGCGCTCACGGTCGCCGTGCTCGCCATCGCGAAGGCGGGCGACCACATCCTCTCGGCGCAGAGCGTCTACTCGGGCACCCGTTCGCTCTTCACGCAGGGCTTCGGTCGGTTCGGCATCGAGGTCGAGTTCGTCGAAGACGCCCGCGACCTCGACGAGTGGCGCCGCCGCATCCGCCCGAACACGCGAGCCATCTACGCCGAGTCGATCGCGAACCCGACCAACGACGTCATCGATCTCGCGGGGGTCTCCGAGGTCGCGCAGGCGGCGGGCGTACCCTTCATCGTCGACAACACGCTCGCCACGCCGTACCTCGTGCGCCCGATCGAGCACGGTGCCGACCTCGTCGTGCACTCGGCGAGCAAGTTCCTCTCGGGGCACGGCGCCGCGCTCGGCGGCGTGGTCATCGACGCCGGCACGTTCGACTGGGCCGCGACGCCCGGCGCGTTCCCGCACCTGACCGAGCCCGACACGGGCCTGCAGGGTGCGAGCTACCTAGAAGCCCACGGCGCGGGCGCCTACACGGCGTACATCCGCGGCGTTACCGGAGCCCTCTTCGGGCCGGTGCTCTCGCCGTTCAACGCATTCCTGATCCAGCAGGGCATCGAGACGCTCTCGCTCCGCGTCGGGCGCCAGTCCTCGACGGCCGCATCGCTCGCCGCCTGGCTCGAAGACCAGCCCGAGGTGCTCTCAGTCAACTACGCAGGCCTGCCCTCGAACCCGTCGCACGACCTCGCCGAGCGCTACCTGCCGCGTGGCCAGGGCGCCGTGCTCTCGTTCGTGCTCGACGGCGGCGAGCCGAGCGCCGAGGCGTTCTACGACGCGGTCGAGCTGTTCAGCCGCATGAGCCACATCGGCGACACGCGCTCGCTGATCCTGCATCCGGCGACGACCACGCACGCCCACCTCGATGCCGAGACCCGCGCGCGCGGACGCATCTCGGGCGGACTGCTGCGGCTCTCGGTCGGGCTCGAGGAGCCCGAGGACCTCGTGCGCGACCTCGAGCGCGGGCTCGCCGCCGTGCGCGCGGCGCGCGCCGCAGACCCGCAGCGCCAGCCCGCGGCATCCGCTCGAATTCCGGACCAGGTGACGGATGCCGCGGCAACCGCACTGCTCGAAGCGAGCACCCGATGACCCGACTGCAGCACTTCGGCTGGTTCTTCTCGCGCGGCTTCGGCCCGCAGGGCTGGGGGCACGAGTACCACCGCTGGAACTACCGTTGGACCGAGCCCAAGCTCTACCAGCAGTCGGTGCGCGAGCTCGAGCAGGCGGGCCTCGACCTCGTCATCATCGAGGACGGCCCCTCGATCGGCACCCCCGAGACCATCGAGCTGCGCGTGCGCAAGGCCTACGGCGGTCCCAAGCACGACCCCGTCGCGCTCACGCCCTACCTGCTCGGCGCGACCGAGCACATCGGCATCGCGCCGACCGTCAACGCTGGCATCTGGCCGCCCTACCTCGCGGCCCGCCAGTTCGCGTCGCTGCACCACCTGAGCGGGCACCGCGTCGGCATCAACGTGGTGACGGATGTCTCGAGCACCCGCCACAACGGCCTGCCGCCCGTGACGCACGACCAGGCCTACGACCGCGCGAGCGAATGGCTCACCGCGGTGCGCGGGCTCTGGCACAGCTGGGACGAGGGTGCGCTCATCGAGGACACCGAGACGTGGCGCTTCGCCGACGGCTCGAAGATCCGCGAGAACCGATTCACCGGCGAGTACTTCGACGTGCCCGGGCCGCTTAACGCCATTCCGTTCACCGACGGCGACCCGGCGATCGTCTCGCCGGGCGGCTCGCCCAAGGGGCTCGCGTTCGCGGGCACGCACTCCGACGTGCAGCTCGCCTACGCGCCGCTCGACCTCGACGTCGTGCGCGCCTATCGGCAGAAGATCATCGACGCGTCGCTCGCGCACGGCCGACCGGCGAACGCGGTGAAGACGCTGTTCGTGTTCAAGCCCGAGATCGTCTCGAGTCAAGAGGAGGTCGACCGCGTCGTGCAGGCGTCGCTCGATCCGAGCGACGAGGTGCTCGCCGCGATCCTCGAGGGCCAGTCGAGCGACCTCGAGACCGACCTCACGGGGCTGCCGCTCGACCGGCCGCTCGACCCGTCGATCTTCGGCGACCACGTGTCGCAGGGCACGATCAAGGGGCTGCTCGGCAAGACCGCGTCGAGCTTCGCGGATGCCACGCTGCGCGAACTGCTCGTCGCGAAGGCCCGCAAGGGCCGCATCGCCGACCACGCCGGGTTCGTCGGCACCGCCGAGCAGGTCGCCGACTTCATCGAGGAGTTCGGCGAGGAGGCCGACAACGACGGCTTCATCTTCTCGGGCGACCTGCACCCCGTCACGGTGCACAAGTACCTCGACGAGCTCGTGCCGATCCTGCGCCGACGCGGCGTGCTGCGCAACGAGTTCGGCGGCGGCGGCATCCAGGGCAACCTGCGCGACTTCTAGGGCTGCGGCCTCGAAGCCGGGCGGATGCCGAAGCCGGGCTTTTGCGAGAAATGTTGCACTTTGCAACGCGAATCGGGAATGCCTGCGGCGAGGCATCCGTTGGCCCTGAGCATGACCACGATCGGAATCATCGGAGCAGGACACATCGGCAGCCAGGTCGCGCGCGCGGCCGTGGCGAACGGGTACGAGGTCGTCATCTCGAACTCGCGCGGCCCTGAGACCCTCGCCGAGCTCGTCGACGAGCTCGGTCCCAATGCGCGCGCAGCCACCCCGGAGGAAGCCGCTGAAGCGGCCGACTTCGCGGTCGTCACCGTACCCTTCAAGGCCTACGAGGCCGTGCCGGTCGAGCCGCTCGCCGGCAAGATCGTCATCGACACGAACAACTACTACTGGGAGCGCGACGGCCACTTCACCGTGCTCGACGAGGGCCTCGACACCGTCAGCGGACTGCTGCAGAAGCACCTGCCCACGAGCCGTGTCGCCAAGGGCTTCAACCACATCGCGTCGGCCGACATCACCACCGGCGGTTCGCCCGCCGGCACGCCCGGCCGTCGTGCGCTGGCGACCTCGAGCGACTTCGCGGAGGCCGCGCAGCTCGTCACCGACCTGTACGACGCGTTCGGCTTCGACACCGTGAACGTGGGCCCCCTCGCCGAGAGCTGGCGCGTCGAGCGCGACCAGCCCGCCTACGTCGTGGCGCAGAACCGTGACGAGCTCGTCGCGAACCTCGCGAAGGCCGAGCGCGTGGAGGCGTCAGCCGCGTAGTCACGCGGATTCAACCCAGCAGCCCGAGCGAGCTCGCGAACGACCTGAGTCGCTTCGCGAGCTCGTTCGGCACTTCGGCAGCCGTGAAGTGCCCGCCCTCGTCGAGGCGGCCGAACTCGCGCAAGTCGAGGTAGTGCCGACGCGCGAGCGACTCGGGGTAGGCCGCCTCGTGCCGCTGGATGAACACCGCCGCGGGCACGGACGTCGGCGGGATCGGGTCGGGGGTGTCGGCGCCCTCGTGGTACGGCCGGAACGACGTGCCGATGGACTGCGTCACCCAGTAGAGCATCGCCTCGGTGAGGATGCGATCGCGGCTGATGCGCCGCTCGACCGCGGACGGGTCGCCCGTTGGGGTGTCGCTCCACTCGACGAGCTTCTCGGCCAGCCACGCGAGCAGCCCGGCGGGGGAGTCGTTGAGGGCGACCGCGAGGGTGTCGGGTCGGGTCGACTGCACGTGCCCGTACGCGCCGTTCGTCTCGTGGAAGGCGGCGATGCCCGCGAAGAACGCGCGCTCGTCGGGGTCGGTGAGCCCCGCGCGCTCGTCGCCGTTCGGGAAGTGCGCGTGCGTGGCCAGGATGCCGGCCACGTGCGGGGGATAGGTCGCCGCGATGAGGTCGCTGACGTTCGCCGTGACGTCTTCGCCATAGGTGAGGAACCGGTCGTAGCCGAGCACGTCAGTCATGAGCGCGTGCATGGTCGCGGCGATGCGGGTCTCGCTCATCGGCCCGTCGGCGTAGGGCGACGAGAACGCGAAGCCGGGCAGGCTCGCCACGACGACGTCGAAGTCGGGCAGGAGATCGGCGAAGTCGAGCTGCAGCGCGAACGTGTGCGGCCAGCCGTGCATGACGAGCAGGGCGGGGGCGCCGGCTCGCGACGAGCGCAGGTGCGCGAAGTGCAGTGCGGTGTCGCCGACCTGCGCGACGAACTGCGGATGCGCGTTGAGCCAGGCCTCGCGGGCACGCCAATCCCAGTGGATCCAGCTGTCGACGAGCTCGCTCAGGTAGGCCGCCCGCATGCCGGATGCGGGCGCGCGGGGTGAGTCGTCGAGCAGCCTGCTGCGCGCCAGGCGAGCGCGCAGGTCGTCGAGCACGTCGTCGGAGACGTGCAGCTCGAACGGCCGAACCGAACTCATGGGGTGAAGCTACCCGGCGCCACCGACACACCGCCGGCGGCGGCGGCGCAGGCTTACCAGGCGATGAGCTTCTCGGGCGTCACGCGCAGGATCGTGCTGTACTTCGCCGCCATGCCCTCGAGCGTGAGCTTCAGCGGGGGCAGGTCGTGCTCGTACTTCTCGAGGTAGGCGTCGCCGATCGCGGGCAGCCAGGCGGTCGCAGCGTCGTTCAGCACCTCGACGGTGCCCTGCAGCACCGTGAGCTGCTCTTCGTCGTGGCCGGACTCGAGGTGCACGAGCACGCGCGGATCGCGGCTCGCATTGCGCACCTTGACCGCGCCCGGCTCGCTCAGGATGACCACGGCACCCTCGTGCCAGAGGAACCACACCGGCACGCTGTGCGGATAGCCGTTGCGGCTCGTCGAGCCGAACCAGGCGATGCGCTCGTTCGTGAGACGCACCAGGGCGCGCGCGTGCACCTCGTTCTCGGGGTCGAACGCGAACGGCGTGGCGGCGGTCGTGGCGGATGCGGCGGGTGCCTCGGTGTCGGTCATCGGTGTCCTTCCGTGGGGTTTCGAGCCTACGGTCTCCCGGTGACATGCCGGCCGAGGAGCGTGCAGCGCCCGCTCCTCGACCGGCGGCCGCTACTTGGCACGCTTGAGCTGCAGCACCGCCTTCGCGATGAGCGCCGTGGCGGCGATCACGTCGCGCTGCGTCGCCCGCGAGCCGTCGAGCACGACCTCGCCCACGGCGACCGCGTCGTCGAGTCGGGCGACGGATGCCGCGGTGAACCGCTCGCGGTCGATGCGCGCCGCGGCGGCGAGTGCGACGTCGAGCAGCTTCGTCTTCACGGTGCTCGGCGGCTCGACGGCGACGAGCCGCACGTCGTCGAACACGCCCCACGCTCCGCCGCTCAACGAGAACGCCGCGGACACGGTGACCACGCCGTCGGCGCCGACCACGACCGAGGGCACGGTCGCGGTGTGGAACTCGTTCCACGCGGTGAACTCCATCGGCGCGCTCCACGTGCCCTTCGAGGTCGTGGCGCTCAGCACGCGCGAGTCGGTCGCCGGGCTGTTCGTGCCCTGCGTGGTCGCCCGCAGCGAGTAGGTGCCGGCGGGCACCCCGGTGATCGTCTGCGTGGCCGAGGCCTGGTAGGCCGAGCCGTTCCAGAAGGTCACGGCCGTGCCGCCGTCGGAGGCATCCGACGTCGGGTTGGGCCAGGCGTAGCCGCCGAATGCCCAGGCGCTGTGCGAGGCGTCCTCGAAGCTGTGGTCGACGACGAAGTTCTTCGCGAGCACGGTGACCGACGCCGTCACGGCGAGCCCCGAGGCGGTCGAGCCCGGGATCTCGTACTCGCCGGGCCCGCGGATCCACGAGACGGCGCTGCTCCACGTCACGGCCGGGTGCTCGACCGTGCCGTCGTTGTACGAGACGTCGAGCGTGCCCGGCAGCACGACGGGCGTGCCGTCGGTCACCGTCACGGCGACGGCGCCGACCTGGGTGATGACGCGAGGCGCCACCGCACCCGTGCGGGCGTACTCGAACGTGCGCAGCGACTCGAGCGCCGTGCCGTCGAAGCCGAAGAGCGCCTGGTTGTCCCACGCCGATCCGCCGTAGAACTCGCCGACGTGCACCGGGTCGTAGCCGGATGCCGCCGAGGTCGCCCAGCCCGAGCCGTCGCGCTCCCACAGCACGGCGTTCGCGGCGGCATCCGTCGCCGGTCCGACCGGAAGCCACGCGGGCTCCCAGTAGAAGACGCCGACGCCGGCCGAGCCCACGGCCGAGACGGCGGCGATGACGTCGCGCAGCTCGGTGGCCTGGCCCTGCACGCTCGCCGGGTACTGGGAGGTGTCGGTGCCCGAGCCGATGACGTTGGAGTACCCGTCGCCGTCGTCGAGGGTGTGCGCCCACGAGGTCTCGGCGACCATGACCTGCTTGCCGTACGTCGTCGCGACCTGCGAGAGCACCGAGGTGAGGTTCGCCGTCGAGCCGTGCCAGTACGGGTAGTACGAGCTCGCGAACACGTCGTAGTCGACGCCGAACTGCGCGAGGCCCGCGGCGTACGTCGCGTAGCGGTTCGGGGTCTCGGGGTTCGTGAAGTGCACGGCCACGAGCGCGTCGGGCAGCACCTCGCGCACGGCGCTGCTGCCCGCCTGGATCAGGTCGGCGAACGTCTCGTCGATCGGCGTGCCCGCGCGCGTGTACCCGGCGATCGCGTTGTTCGTCTCGTTGCCGACCTGCACCATCGTCACGTCGACGCCGGCGTCTTCGAAGGACTGCAGCGTCTCGGCCGTGTAGTCGTGCAGGGCGGTCTCGAGCTCGGAGATGCCGAGACCCGCCCACGCCTTCGGCGCGAGCTGGCGGCCGGGGTCTGCCCAGAAGTCGGAGTAGTGGAAGTCGACGAGCGCGCCCAGCCCCGCCGCGGTCGCGCGCTCGCCGATCTCGACGGCGCGCGCCGCGTCGACGTTACCGCCGCCGTACCCGCGGCCCGAGGCGTCGAACGGGTCGTTCCACACGCGGATGCGCACGGTGTTCACGCCGTTGTCGGCGAGCACGGCGAACAGGTCGGCCGGCTGGCCGGCGGCATCCCGGAACACGACCCCGCTCTCCTCGAGCGAGAGCACCGACGACACGTCGACGCCGTTCACGAAGTCGGGCGAGAGGCCGTCGACCTTCTTAACGAAGATGCCGGCGTCGACCTGGCTGTCGGCCGGGCCGGCGGGGTCGGCCGGGTCGGCCGCCCAGGCCGCGGGCGTCAGTGCCGCGCCGGTCAGGGCCGTGGCGAGTGCCGCGCCCGTCGCGACGGCGCCCCACCTCGCTCGTGTCGTTCGTCGGTTCTGCATGGTGCCACTCCCTCTCGTTCGGCGCCGCGGGCGAACGATCGGAGGACCGACGGATGCCGCGGCGCTGCGGTGTCGCGCTCCGGCAGGGTGCCGGTGCGCGGGTGGTGCTGGCATTGCGGGGCGGGTGGTCAGCTCACGGCTGCTCCCGCCAGAGTCCGGCGTCGGTGACGGCGACCTCGTCGAGCGCGATGAGCGGGCCGTCGACGAGGGCGCGTCGGGCGGCCGCCGCCTCGGGCAGGCGCACGACGGCGTCGGGGCGCAGGGGCACGATGCGAAGCACGACCCGCGCGTCGTTCCGGACCCCGTCGGGGCCGCCGAGCGCATCGAGCCCGACCGTCCACGTGGTGCCGTCCCAGAACCGGTCGGCCACGACCTCGCCGTCGATCTCGAGCCTGGCGACGTCGCCCGCCCAGTCGATCTCGAGCGTGCGCCGGCCGCCCGACGAGGCGGGCAGGGCCAGCGGGTAGGCGATGCCGAAGCGCGCGACGTCGTCTCGCGAGGGCGCCGACGCACGGCCGTGGCGGTCGCCGAAACCGGCCGGCGGCTCGGTACCGGGCGCGGGTTCGCCGACCGCGACCGGGAACCGGCCGCCGTCCGGCGCCTCGGCGGCGACGACGAGCGGCTCGAACCGCCCGAGCAGCGGCAGGTACTCGCGCACGTCGGGGCGGGCCGCGGCGCGCGCCGCGATCCAGCCGTCGGCGTCCTCGAACACGGGGTCGGCCGAGAGCACGAGCCGGCGATCGCCGCTCGCCTCGAGCACCCACACGTCGTCGGCCGAGGCCGCGGGCAGCACGAGCACCGACAGCCGACCGTCGCCCTGCGCGAGCTCCACGCGGAGCGGGCGAGGGGCCTCGACGACCAGGATGCCGGGGGCGGGCGAGGTCACAGCGGACCCGAGGTCCGCGGCATCCGATGCCGGTTCGGCGGCGAACGCGCCGAGCAGCTCGGCCGAGGTCGCGAGTTCGACCGGGATGCCGGACTCGGCCACGAGCACGAGGGTCGGCACGGCCGCATCGGCCGCATCGGCCGCGTCGTCCGCCGCGTGCAGCACCGTGAGCGGCGATGCCGTCGCCCAGTCGAGGTGCACGCCGCCGAGCTCGAGGTGCAGCGGCCAGTGGGCGATCGTGCCGGGCGCGACGTCGACCGGGGCGTGCGGCAGCACGAGCGGCTCAGCCGAGGCATCCGGAAGCCCGACCTCGAACTGCACGTCGGTGACCGTGTCGAGCGGCACGTGCGGCTGCTGCCAGGTGATGAAGAGCCAGCCGGATGCCCCGTCGCTGCGCAGCGCCCACCGCAACGTCGAGACGTCGTCGACGTCGGTCGGGTGGTGCGCGGGCAGCGTCGAGGGCATGGGCGCGAGTCGGTCGCCGAACGCCGAGAGGAACGCGTGCTGGCGGCGGAGCGGCGCGTGGCCGGCGCCGAGACGCCCGGCCGCGCCGATCGGCGCGTGGAAGTCGTAGTCGAACTCGGGCAGGTCGTTGGGGTAGCCCGTGGCGTGCGATTCCTGCAGTGCGGGGCGCGGGTTCGTGCCGCCCGCGTACATGTAGTAGCCCTGCCAGCCCGACCCGTTGCCGATCTTGTTGTGCGCGACCGCGGCGACATCCGCCCCGCTGAGCAGCGGACGCCGGTGGTAGGCCGTGGCCATGCCGCCGCCGAGCTCGCACGTGGCGGCCGGGAATGACGCCGAGGGCAGGCGCGGCGTCTCGGGCCGGCGTCCGATGCCGGGGTGCGCGCGCAGGTCTGCGCCGATGCCGGGGTCGTCCCACGTGTGCGAGAAGAAGAAGTGCTCGCGGAACGTCGTGTCCCAGGCGTGGTCGGCGTCGACCCAGAAGCCGTCGCCGTAACCGCCGTAGAGCGGGAGCACCTCGCCGTCTGGCAGCTCGGCGCCGCCCCACGCGGTCGCGGTGTAGATCGGCGCGACGATGCCGTGACGGCGGGCGAGCCGCTTCAGCGTCACGAGGTGGTCGGGCTGGTCGTAGAGCTCGTTGTCGAGCTGCACGGCGATGACATTGCTCGTCGGCCCGCACAGGTCGGCGACCTGTGCGCCGATCGCCGCGAACCAGGGCTCGACGAGTGCGAGGTAGGCGGGGTCGTCGGTGCGGTGCGCCACCGGCGCCTGCTGCACCCAGTCGGGGAACCCGCCGTTGCGGGTCTCGCCGTGGATCCACGGGCCGACGCGCAGCACCACGTCGAGTCCGGCGGCCGCCGCCTCGCGCACGAACGCGGCGACGTCGAGGTCGCCCTCGAAGCTCGGCGCGTCGGGCGTCGGCTGGTGGTGGTTCCAGATGAGGTACGACGCCACGACGGTGACGCCACCCGAGCGCATGAGGCGCAGGCGCTCGCTCCACTCGGCGCGGGGCACGCGGCTGTAGTGCAGCTCGCCCGACACGGGGATCACGGGCACGCCGCGCTGCTCGACGTAGCGGTTCGTGAGCGAGATGCGCTCGTGCCGGTCGATCGCGGTGCCCATGGCCGGCCGCGCGAGCGGCTCGGCCCACGGCTCGTGCGCCACCGTGAACCGCGCGGTCTGCAAAGGCATGGGCATTCTCCCTCGAATCTGTGTGCGCTCACAGTTCTAGCACAGCAATCGCTGAACGTGACAACTCGATCGGATGTCGCGTGAAACGCCGTGAACACGGGGAATGCAGCACAAGGTCACGATTCCCGCTGATCTGTGCGCAGGAGTTGACAGTCGAGCTGTGCTGTGTATTACTGGGATCGCTCACAGGCACGCTGTCGTCCTCCAGGTCGCGCGGGCCCCACGGGGCATCCGCAATCACAGCTTTCGACAAGGAGGACGAATGCGTTCTGCAATCCGTACGGGTGCGATCGCGGCGATCGCCGCCGCAGCGCTCATCATGACCGGCTGCTCGGCCGACGCCGGCTCGGAGGGCACCGCCGACGATCCGGTGGAACTCACCTACTGGGCCTGGGCGCCGAACCTCGACAAGGTCGTCGACATCTGGAACGAAGAGCACCCCGAGATCCAGGTCACCGTCAACAAGCAGGACGGCGGCGACCCCGCCATCACGAAGCTCCTCACCGCCATCAAGGCCGGCAGCGGCGCGCCCGACCTGATCCAGGCCGAGTACCAGAAGATCCCGACGCTCGTCGCCTCCGACGCGCTCGCCGACATCTCGGGCTCGATCGGCGACGACGTCGCCGGCCAGTTCCCCGACGGCGTGTGGCAGTCGGTCACGCTCGGCGGCGACGCGCTCTACGCCGTGCCGCAGGACACCGGCCCCATGATGTTCTACTACCGCGCCGACCTCTTCGAGCAGTACGGCCTCACCGTGCCCACCACGTGGGACGAGTACGCCGAGACCGCCCGTGCGCTGCACGCCGCAGACCCCACCAAGTACCTCGGCACGTTCTCGGCCAACGACGCCGGCTGGTTCGCCGGCCTCGCGCAGCAGGCGGAGGCCGAGTGGTGGTCGATCGACGGCGACAGCTGGGGCGTCGGCATCGACGAGGAGCCCACGCAGAAGGTCGCCGAGTACTGGGGCGGCCTCGTCGCCGAGGGCGCCATCGACAACAAGCCGATGTACACGCCCGAGTGGAACGCCGCGCTCAACGACGGCAGCCAGGCCGGCTGGCTCGGCGCCGTCTGGGGCCCCGGCGTGCTGAGCGGCAACGCCGCCGACACCGCGGGCCTCTGGAAGGCCGCCGCGCTGCCGAACTGGGACGCCTCGTCGCCGAGCAACGGCAACTGGGGCGGCTCGTCGACGGCCGTGACCTCGCAGTCGAAGCACGTCGAGGCCGCGACCGAGTTCGCGACCTGGCTGAACACCGACCCCGAGGCGGTCGCCGCGCTCGTCGAGCAGACCGGCATCTACCCGGCAGCGACGGATGCCGCGGCATCCATCCTCACCGAGGCGCCCGAGTTCTTCAGCAACCAGCCCGACTTCTACGACGTCGCCGCCGAGGCCGCCCAGGCCGTGGCACCGTTCACCTACGGCCCGAACGTGAACGTCGCGTTCAGCGCGTACAACGACGAGTTCGCCAAGGCCGCAGAGGCCAAGACGGTCGACGCCTTCCTCGCCGCGGTCACCGCGATGCAGAAGACCACGATCGACGACCTGAAGGCCGGGGGCTTCTCGGTCTCCGAGTAGCCGACACCGAGCCGCCGGTCGAGGCGATACGCTCCTCGACCGGCGGCTCCGCCGCCCCGATCCACCCCTCGGAAGGACCGAACATGACCGCCACGGTCGAAGCCCCAGCCGGGCCCGTCACGCCGGCCCCGCGGCATCCGCGAACCGGAAGGCGCCGCGCCAAGGGCGCGCTCACGCCCTGGATGATGCTCATGCCCGGCATCGTGCTCTTCACGGTGTT
Source organism: Agromyces sp. CF514 (assembly GCF_900113185.1). NCBI lineage: Bacteria > Bacillati > Actinomycetota > Actinomycetes > Micrococcales > Microbacteriaceae > Agromyces > Agromyces sp. CF514. The sequence goes on from NZ_FOZD01000002.1 coordinate 284,175, forward strand.
CATGGCCGCGCCGATCGTCTACACGCTGTTCCTGTCGTTCCAGAAGGAGCAGGTCAAGGGCCTCGGCCTCGGCGGCGACTCGCGCACCCGCGAGTTCGCCGGCCTCGAGAACTACGTCTCGACCTTCACCGACCCCGAGTTCCTCGCGAGCGTGGGGCGGGTGCTGATCTACGGGCTCATCCTCGTGCCGACCATGCTCGGCCTCGCGCTGCTGTTCGCGCTGCTGCTCGACGCCCGCCGCACGGGTGCGAAGGGCTTCAGCCGGGTCTCGATCTTCCTGCCGTACGCGGTACCCGCAGTGATCTCGTCGCTGCTCTGGGGCTTCCTCTACCTGCCCGCCGTGAGCCCGTTCTACTGGATCTTCGAGCAGCTCGGGTGGGACGACGTGCCCTCGCTGCTCTCACCCGGGCTCGTGATGTTCGCCATCGCGAACATCGGCCTCTGGGGCGGCGTCGGCTTCAACATGATCGTCATGTACACCTCGCTCAAGGCCGTGCCGAGCGACATCTACGAGGCCGCGCGCATCGACGGGGCGTCGGAGGTGCAGATCGCCTGGCGCATCAAGGTGCCGATCATCATGCCCGCGCTCATCATGACCGCGCTGTTCTCGATGATCGCGACGCTGCAGGTCTTCGCCGAGCCGATGACGCTGCGGCCCCTCACGAACAGCCTCTCGACGAGCTGGTCGCCGCTCATGCTCGTGTACCGCGACGCGTTCACGCGCGACGACATCTACTCCGCGGCCGCCACGTCGATCATCATCGCGCTCGCGACCTTCGCGATCTCGTTCTTCTTCCTCCGCGTCGTGCAGCGACGCGCCTTCGGTCAGGAGGACTGAGCCATGTCCGTCACCACAGAGACCCGCGCCGCCACGGTGCCCGAGCTGTCCGGCGCCGAAGGCCGCGTCGCCCGCCGCGCCGCGCGCACTGCCGGGCGCAGCGCGTCGAAGGACCGGCGCGTGCCCCTCTCCGTCGGCTCGACCGGCGTGCTGATCCTCGGCGCGCTCTACTGCCTGCTGCCCGTCGCGTGGGTCGTGGTCGCCTCGACGAAGGACGCCTCCGAGCTGTTCTCGACGTTCACGTTCGCGCCGTCGACCCACCTCTGGGACAACATCGTCGAGCTCACGGCCTACCGCGACGGCCTCTACTGGCGGTGGATGCTGAACACCGCCCTCTACGCGGGCGTCGGCGCCGTGATCTCGACGTACGTCTCGGCGCTGTCGGGCTTCGCGCTGGCGAAGTACGTGTTCCCGGGCAAGGCGACGGTGTTCCGCATCCTGCTCATGGGCGTGCTCGTGCCCGGCGTCATCCTCGCCATCCCGCAGTACCTGCTGCTCGCGCAGGTGGGCCTCACGAACACCTACTGGTCGGTGCTGCTGCCGCAGCTCATCAGCCCCTACGGCATCTACCTCGCGCGCATCTACGCGGCCGCGGCCGTGCCGACCGAGATCGTCGAGTCGGCCCGCACCGAGGGCGCCCGCGAGCTGTACATCTTCCACCGCATCGCGCTGCCGATGATGGGCCCGGGCCTCGTGACGATCTTCCTGTTCCAGTTCGTCGCGGTGTGGAACAACTTCATGCTGCCGTACATCATGCTGGGCGACGACCGGCTGTTCCCCATCACGGTCGGCCTCTCCGGCCTGCTGAACCAGGGCGCGTCGCTGCCCGCCATGTACACGCTCGTCATCACCGGTGCGCTGCTGTCGATCGTGCCGCTCATCGTGCTCTTCCTCGTGCTGCAGCGGTACTGGCGGGTCGACCTCGCCGCGGGCGCGGTCAAGGCGTGAGCCGAGCGGATGCCGCGGGGTCGCCCGGTTCGCCCGGTCCGAGCGAGCCAGCGGATGCCGCGGGCTCTGCGTCGACCGACGGGCGAGCGGATGCCGCGGGGCGGGCGACCGCGGGCGGCTCCGCCCGGGCGAGGGCCGGCCGCACCTACACTGGCCACGTGAGCGAGCACGCGCCGAAGCGGCGACCGACGATCGAGGATGTCGCGCGCGAGTCGGGCGTCTCGCGGGGCACCGTGTCGCGCGTGCTGAACGGCGGGCACTGGGTCAGCCCGCCCGCGCGCGAGGCCGTCGAGCGGGCCATCAAGAAGACGGGCTACCGCATCAACCCGCACGCCCGCAATCTCGCGACGGCCCGTGCGAACTCGGTCGCGTTCCTGCTCACCGAGTCGCACGACCGCCTCTTCGAGGACCCGAACTTCTCGGCGCTCATGCGGTCGGCCGCCGACGCGCTCGCCGAGCGCGACCTGCCGCTGGTGCTGCTCATGGCGGGCTCCGACGACGAGCAGCGCCGCGCCACCGACTTCATCATGGGCGGCCACGTCGACGGCGCCCTGCTCGTGTCGTCGCACCGCGGGCGCGAGGGGTTCCTGAAGCGGCTCGTCGAGGCCGAGGTGCCGGTCGTCTCGTGCGGCGTGCCGCTCGGGTACGAACGGCGCATCGGGTTCGTGACGGCCGACGACGACGAGGGCGCGCGCGACGTCGTCGCCTACCTGCGCGGGCAGGGGCGAGAGCGCGTCGCCACGATCACCGGCCCGCAGGACACCTCGGGCGGCGTCGGGAGACTCGAGGGCTACCGCGCCGAGCTCGGCGACGACTACGACGAGCGCTACGTCGCGTTCGGCGACTACTCGCGGTCGAGCGGCGCGCGGGCCATGGAGCAACTGCTCGAGCAGGCTCCCGACCTCGACGCCGTGTTCGCCGCGAACGACATGATGGCGGCGGGCGCGCTCGACGTGCTCCGCGCCCGCGGGCGCCGGGTGCCCGACGACGTCGCCGTCGCCGGCTTCGACGACGCGCCCATCGCCACGCGACTCGACCCGCAGCTGACGACCATGCGCCAGCCGTTCGACCGCATCGCGCACGAGATGGTGCGCATGCTGCTCGACGTGTTCGACGGCCAGCCCGCCGGGCGCATGACGCTGCCCACCGAGCTCGTGGTGCGCGAGTCGGCGTAGCGCCGCTGCTCTCCCGCCGCCCGCGCCTGCCGCGACGCGCCGTCGCCAGCCCGCGACCGGTCACGTTGTGCCGCCTCCGGATGCCGTGAAGCGGCACATCCTGACCGGTCGGCGAGGGCTCCTCGGCGCGCCGGGAAGGGTCGCCGTCGGCGGGCACACCTCGATACCCGTTCGGGCAGCCCCCTAGCCGCGCGGATGTCGCGGGGCTAGCGTTCGGACAGGCGAGGGGAGCGTCGATGGCGGTGCGCGTCTGCGAGGTATGCGGCGAGACGAATGAGGCGTCCGCCCGATTCTGCACGAACTGCGACGCCTACCTGGGCTGGGATTCCGGCGCCGCGACGCTCGACGGCGAGCCGCTGACGGGCATCGTGCCGACGGTGGTCGACTCGGTCGGCCCTGCGGCCGCGAGCGCGGACGCCGAGTCCGGTGCGTCTCCTGGGACCATGCCCGCTGCGGCGGAGCACGAGCCGGGCGATCCCGCGCCGGCTTCCGGGCCGACGGATGCCGCGGCATCCGTCAGCGCGCACGAACCCGTCGGCGCGACCGAACCCGTCGGCGCGACCGGTGCTGCGGCGACCGGATACGCGGCCTCCGCGCCCGGTCCGACCGCGCCGACGGCGACTGCGCCGACCGCACCCGCACCGACCGCACCGACCGCACCTGGAGCGACCGCGCCCGGTGCCGCCGCCGCGGCGGGAACGCAGCAGCCGCACCCCGCGGCATCCGCCCGCATCGAGGCGCCCGACGCCGTGCTCGACGTCGCGGAGGCGACCATGGGCCCGGGTGCGCCGGTGACCATCGTGCTGCGGCTGACGAACCCGTCGTCGATCGTCGACGGCTACGCGATCGAGCCGGTCGCCGCGCCCGACTGGCTCGTGTTCTCGCACGGCGACACGCACCTGATGCCCGCCCAGGAGCTCGGCGTGCCGCTCGAGTTCGCGATCCGCGACGACGCCCTCGTGCTCGCGCAGCGCGTGACGGTGACGCTCCGCGTGGCCTCGCTCGCCGACGAGAGCCGCAACGTCGAGGTCTCGGTGCAGCTCACCGTGCCCCCGCTTGGGCCGAGCGCGACGCTCGAGGTGCGCCCGAGCCTCATCCGGCTCGAGGATCACGCCGCCGGCGACTTCACGGTGCGCCTCGACAACCGGGCGGCGAACTTCGCGCAGACGGTTCGCCTGACGGCATCCGACTCCGAGGGGCTCGTGCGCTTCGCCTTCGCGCCCGACGTCGTCACCGTGCCTGCGGGGCAGGCGGTCGAGCTCGAGGTCTCGTTCAGCGCGCCCGAGCCGGAGCCCGGGCGCGAGCTCACCCGCCAGATCACCGTGGAGGCCGGCAACGACGCCGGGCGCGCCGCGGCGCCGCTCACGCTCGTGCAGCGCACCGCGCCCGAGCCCGTCGACCAGCCCGTGCGCGTGCGCGTCGAGCCGAGCTCGCTGCGCGTCGAGCACGGCAACACCGCCGACTTCGACGTGCTGCTCGACCATCGCGGCGGGCATCAGCGCGCCACGCTGGCGCTCTCGGGTCGCGATCCGGCCGGGGTGATCGGCTTCTCGTTCAGCTCGGCGCAGGTCGTGCTCGAGCCTGGCGCGGTCGCGCACGTGCGCGGACGGCTCGCGGCTCCGGCCCCCGCCCGCGGGGAGACCGCCCAGTACGCCTTCTCGGTCGTCGCCTCCGACGGGGTGCAGGATGTCGAGGCATCCGGAACCGTGCAGCTCGCGTCGCCGCCCGAGGCGATCCTCACGGCGGTCGTGCGCATCGACCCGCCCTCGCAGCTCGTGGTGAACGAACGGCAGGCGAGCTTCCAGGTCTCGGTCGACAACCGCAGCGGCGTCGAACCCCTCGGCGTGCGGTTCGAGGGCGCGTCCGAAGACGGCACCGCGCGGCTCTCGTTCACGCCCGGTGAGCTCATGGTGCCGCCGGGGCAGGCCGGCAGCGTACGCCTCGTCGTCGATGCGGCCCGCCCGGCACCGTCGGAGTCGGCCACTCGCCGGTTCCGGGTGACGGCGACCGACGGCGTGCGCTCGATCACGGCAGACGGCGCACTCACCCAGGCCTCCGCCGACCGCCGACCGATCGCCAGCCGCGTGCTCGTCACGATCGGCGGCCTGCTCGTCATCATCGGGGCGCTCGCCGAGTGGTTCGCCGGGTTCCCGCCGTTCCTGCCGTCGGTCGACCTCATCAGCATGCTCGTGCGCGCGCAGGTGAACCTCGGCGACCCGTTCCTCACGGAACCGGCGATTCGCGTGCTCGTCGTGCTGTTCGGCGCGCTCATGCTGCTCGGCATGATCGGCAAGTCGGGTCGCCTCACCCGGGTGAGCGCTGTGCTCGTCGTGATCCTGACGGCGGCCTGGCTGCTGTTCCTCGCGGTGGCCGCGTTCGTGCCGGCGCTCGGGCTCGGACTCGTGCTCGTCTGGATCGGCGCGGTGGTCGGCTTCATCGGGGGCGTGCTCGCGCGGCCGCGGCCCGAGGGCTGAGCCCGCGGGAGGGCGACACGCGCCGACACGCGCAGTCGCGCGCCGCGCGACGATGCGCGGATGTCGATCCGGGCGCCGTCGGTTCGTCGTGAGGGTATGACGAAGCACACCGAACCGCCGCCCGACCTCGCGCACGAGGTGCGCGTCGACCATGCCGAGATCACCTGGATCGTCACGAAGCGCGGCGCGGCCATGCGCGCCCGGGACGCCGACTGGCTCGCCGCGCGCTACGCACCCGGCGCACCCGTCGTCGGGCCGATGCCCCCGGTCACGCGAGTGGCCGACCCCGCCCGCGACGCCGCATCCATCTGGGGGTGGTTCGAGCTGCTGCAGGGGCGCATCCGATGGTCGGTGCAGGTCGAGTCCGTGCGCCTCCTGGGCGACCGCGCCGAGTGCCGCACGCTCGAGCGCGTGTCGTACCGGGTGCTCGGCGGGCGACGCCTGCACCTGGTGCTCCGGACGACGGTCGGGCTGCGGCGCGAAGCCGATCGCTGGCTCATCGCCAACGAGTTCGCCGTCGACGAGTGAGCCGCCCGGCGGCGCGCGCCTAGGCTGGGGCTCTCACCCCCAGGAGGCAGCGTGGCGCAGAAGGTCATCGTCATCACCGGCGCGAGCGACGGCATCGGCCGGGCCGCCGCGCGCAGGCTCCACGCCGACGGCCACGAGGTCGTCGTCGTCGGGCGCTCGCCGCAGAAGACGCGATCGCTCGCCGACGAGCTCGGCGTCGAGCACCACGTCGCGGACTTCGCCGACCTGGCCTCGGCGCGGTCGCTGGCTGCGGACCTCGTGGCGCGGCATCCGAGGATCGACGTGCTCGCCAACAACGCCGGCGGGATCTTCGGCAGGCAGCGCGCCGTCACGGTCGACGGCCACGAGATGACGTTCCAGGTCGACTACCTGGCGCCGTTCCTGCTGACGCAACACCTCATGCCGACGCTCGTCGCCTCGAAGGCGACCGTGATCAACACGTCGAGCCTCGCGAACCGCATCTTCTCGCGATTCGACCTCGACGACCTCGAGTCCGAGCGTCGATACCGCCCGATCCGCGCCTACGGCAACGCCAAGCTCGCGCAGGTGCTCTTCACGAAGGAGCTCGAGCGGCGGTACGGCGCCGAGGGCGTGACCTCGACCGCGTTCCACCCGGGCGCGATCGCGACGAACTTCTCGGTCGACGAGGGCACGGGCATGGCCGGCCTGTACCGCTGGCGCCTGCGCGACCTGGTGATGCAGTCGCCCGAGCAGGGTGCGTCGACGCTCGTCTTCCTCGCCGAGGGCGAGCCGGGCGTCGACTACCCGACCGGGCTCTACTACACGCGGTCACGCCCGGCCCGCGCGAGCCGCCTGGCCGACGACGCCGACCTCGCCCGCGACCTCTGGGACCGCTCGGTCGCGATGCTCGAGGCCGCGCCCGCCGGGCGCTGAGCCGACGGAGCGCTGAGTCGACGGAGCGCTGAGCATCGGAGCGCTGAGCCGACGGATGCCGGTGGCGCGCCATGCGGGCGGCCGCGCGTCCGTGTCACGCGGCGACGACGCCCGGCACCTCGTCGAGGCTGAAGTACACGGGCAGGTTGCGCGACCGTGCGATCGCGACATCCTGATCCGCGCCCTTCGAAGCGCCGGGCAGGCGCAGCACGGCGTCGCAGCGCTGGAGCAGGCGTTCGGCGGTCGGATACATCACGTCTGCGGCGAGCGGGTCGGTCGGGCCGCTCGCTCCGGCGCTCGCGAGCACCGGCAGGGCGACCCACTCGCCGATCATCGGCACGTGGCCGGCGCGGAAGATGGGCCAGGCGGCTGCTTCGAGCCGCGCGAGGTTCTGCTGCATGCGGGCGGGGTCGCCGTCGGTGCCCGAGGCGTAGGGGCCGGCGATCAGGATCATCATCGAGGTGGTCATGTCCTGCAGAGTAGTGCAGAATATGTAGAAACGTGAAACAACGTGAAGGAGTGCGAATGCTGACCGCGACCCGACGGGCGCTGCTGCTCGAACGACTCGACCGCGATCGGCGCATCGTCGCGAAGGAGATCGCCGCCGAGCTCGACCTGTCCGAAGACAGCATCCGGCGCGACCTGCGCGAACTCGCGGCCGAGGGCCTGCTGACCCGGGTCTACGGCGGTGCCGTGCCCGCGTCGCCCGCCGTCGCCGACTACGGCGCACGCACCGCGATCGCCTCCGACAGCAAGTCGCGCGTGGCGGCCGCGGCAGCGGCGCTCGTGCAGCCGGGCCTCACCGTGATCCTCGACGGCGGCACGACCACCCTCGCGGTGGTGCAGCACCTGCCGCGATCGCTCGAGTGCACCATCGTCACGCACAGCCCCACGATCGCCGTCGCGCTGCTCGAGCATGCCGCCGAGGTGATCCTCATCGGCGGCCGGCTGTTCCGGCACTCGATGGTCGCGTCGGGCGCTGCGGCGGTCGAGGCGGCGAACCGCGTCAACGCCGACCTGTTCCTGCTCGGCGTCACCGGAATCCACCCGACCGCCGGACTCACCACGGGCGACGCCGACGAGGCAGCCATGAAGCGGGTGCTCGCCTCGCGCGCCGCCGAGACGTTCGCGCTCGGCAGCGTCGAGAAGGTCGGCGCCGCCTCGCCGCACCAGGTGCTGCCACTCGACGCCGTCGCCGGGCTCGTGCTCGACGCCGAGTCCGACGCCGTCTCGCTCGAGCGCCTGCGCGAGACGGGCACGCGCATCGTCGAGGCGCGCTAGCCGGGGCATCCGGTGCTTCGGGCGCCGCGGCGACGTGCAGTGCTGAGGCGGCACGGATGTCGCAGGCAGGCGGCACCGCGTCGGCGGCTCGTGCGAGCATGAACGGGTGACCGATCAGCCGCCGCCCGCAGCCGCGAAGGCCGTGGGCGACTGGAGGTCGGTGCTCGGCACGACCCTGGGCGGTCGAGACGTCGACTCGGGCTCCACCGGGGCGCGCGATCCGCGACTGCGGGCCGCGGGGCCGCCGGCGTCCAAGCGCCTCGGGCTGCAGTTCGAGCTCCGCCGTCGCGTGCAGCGCCGCAGCGGGCAATGGCAGGGCCCGCGCGACGAGCCGGCCAAACGCGCCAACTCGGTCGACCGCCTCGCGGTGCGCCCGGTCACGCAGGGCGCGCGCGGTGCATGGATCAAGTCGGGCCTCACCTGGCAGAACATCGCGTACCAGGGCGAGGCCGGCGGCTTCGATCCCGCGCAGGCGCGCTGGTTCGCGCAGTTCGCGCTGCTGAAGGGCAGCTCGCCGAGCGTCTTCACGACCTACGGCTCCGAGTGGGTGACCCTCGACGAGTTCGAGAGCCCGCTGCTGTGGGCCCTGTTCGCCGAGGCGGGGCGGCTCGGCATCGCGCTCGTCGGCTCGGACGTCACGCCCGACGTGGTCGTGCACGGTGCGGCGGCGATCGCGCTCGACGTGCACGAGGCCGCCGACGGCGGGCTGACCCTCACCCCCGAGCTCGCACTCGACGGCCTGGCGCCCGGTCCGCTCGTCGACGTGCGCGCGGTCGGCACCCACGGCGTCTACCGCTTCGACTTCGACGACGGATGCCTCGAGCTCGCGCCGTTCTCGACGCCGCCGACCGACGCGGCTCGGGCACTGCTCGAGGCCCCGGCGACGGTGCGAGTGCCGAGCGCCGACGTGCCGGAGTTCCTGCGGGCGTTCCCGGCGCTCGAGCGGTCCGTCGCCATCACGAGCCGCGACGATTCGTTCACCCCGCCGCCGCCCGTGCCGACGACCCTCGTGCTCGACCTGCGGTTCGAGCCGCGCGACGTGCTGCGCCTCGCGTGGCGCTGGGAGCACGCCGACGGTCGCACGACGCAGGTCGGCGCCGCCTCGCCGAACGACGGCGGGAGCCGGGAACGCGGCGAACGCGAGGCGCTCGCGGCCACGATCGCGGCAGCCGCGGCCGACCCTGACCTCGACGACGACCTGCTCGGCCGCGTCGCCGACGTGCTCGGCTGGGTGCCGCTCGACACCGTGCTCATCCGCGGGGTCGACGCCGCGGAGTTCGTCGCCGAGCGCCTGCCGAAGCTCGAGGCGCTCGCCACGCGGCATCCGCTGCGCATCGACGTCGAGGGCGAACGGCCTGATTATCGGCTGCTCACCGAACCGCCCAAGGTGCGCGTCACCACCGTCGAGTCCCGCAAGACCGACTGGTTCGACCTCGGCGTCGTCATCACGATCGACGGAAAGACGGTGCCGTTCATGCCGCTGTTCCGGGCGCTCGCCCAGGGCAAGCGACGGCTGCTGCTCGTCGACAAGAGCTACCTCATGCTCAACCAGCCGATCTTCGATCCGCTGCGCGACCTCATCGAAGAGGCCGGCACGCTCGACGAGTGGCAGACCGGCGTGCGCATCCACGCGAGCCGCACGAGCCTCTGGTCCGACTTCGAAGACCTCGCGCACGAGGCCGAGCCGGCGGTGTCGTGGCGCGAGACCGTCGCGGCGCTCGAACACGGTCGCGTCGAGGAGCTGCCCGAGCCCGCGGCGCTCGCACTGCCGCTGCGGCCTTACCAGCTCGCCGGATTCCGCTGGCTCGCCTACCTCTGGGCGAACCGCCTCGGCGGCATCCTCGCCGACGACATGGGGCTCGGCAAGACCGCGCAGACGCTCGCGCTCATCGCGCATTCGCGCGAGGTCGGTGCTCCAGGTGCGGCGGCGCCGTTCCTGGTCGTCGCACCGACGTCGGTCGCGTCGAACTGGGTGCGCGAGGCGGCCAGGTTCACGCCCGGCCTGCGGGTGGCGTCCGTCACCGCGACCCAGGCGAAGCGCCGGGGCAGCATCGCGGATGCCGCGGCCGACGCCGACCTCGTCGTCACCACGTACGCCGTGCTGCGCCTCGAGGCCGAGGCGTTCGGCGCACTCGAGTGGGGCGGGCTCGTGCTCGACGAGGCGCAGTTCGTGAAGAACGCGGCGACCAAGGTGCATGCGGCCGCCCGCGGCATCCGTGCCCCGTTCCGGCTCGCCGTCACCGGCACGCCCATCGAGAACGACCTCGGCGAGCTCTGGGCGATCCTGCAGCTCGTGGCGCCCGGGCTGTTCCCGTCGCGTCGCCGCTTCGACGAGCAGTACCGGCGGCCCATCGAGCTCGACCGCAACCTCGAGCGGCGCGATCGGCTGCGCCGTCGCATCCGGCCGCTCATGCTGCGCCGCACCAAGGAGCAGGTCGAGCCCGAGCTGCCCGCCAAGCAGGAGCAAGTGCTCGAGGTCGCCCTCGCGCCGACCCACCGGCGGCTCTACGACACGATGCTCCAGCGCGAGCGGCAGAAGCTGCTCGGCCTCATCGACGACCTCGACCGCAACCGCTTCATCGTCTACCGGTCGCTCACGCTGCTGCGCATGCTCGCGCTCGACGCGACGCTCATCGACGACGAGGCCTACGCCAGCGTGCCGTCGGCCAAGCTCGACGCGCTGTTCGAGCAGCTCGACGACGTGCTCGCCGAGGGGCACCGGGCGCTCGTGTTCAGCCAGTTCACGTCGTTCCTCGACCGCGCGCGCTCGCGGCTCGACGCGGCCGGAGTGCCCTACGCCTACCTCGACGGCTCGACCCCGGTGCGCCGCCGCGACGGCGAGATCGCGAGGTTCCGCTCGGGCGAGGCATCCGTGTTCCTCATCAGCCTGAAGGCCGGCGGCTTCGGCCTGAACCTCACCGAGGCCGATTACGTCTTCCTGCTCGACCCCTGGTGGAACCCCGCGAGCGAGGCGCAGGCCATCGACCGCGCGCACCGCATCGGCCAGACGAAGCAGGTCATGGTCTACCGGCTCGTCGCGGCCGACACCATCGAGCAGAAGGTCATGGCGCTCAAGGCCCGCAAGGGCGAGCTCGTCGCGTCGATCCTCGACGAGGGCACCGATGCTGCAGACCCCCGCGCCGCCGAGGCGCTCACCGCCGACGATCTCAGGGGGCTGCTCGAGGCGTGAGCCCCGGGCGCGTCGGGCGAAGCCCTCGAACGACGGATGCCCCGAGCCGAAGCCCGGGGCATCCGTCGAGGCGCGAGCCGATCAGGCGCGGCGGCGGCGCGCGATCACGAGCAGGGTTCCGGCGGCCGCGACGAGCGCACCAGCGCCGATGGCGAGGGGGAGCGCGTCGACGCCGGTCGAGGCGAGGCCGTGCCCGGCTTCATCCGAACCGCCGGTGTTCGCGAGGGGAACGCCGGGTCGCTCGGTCGGGCTCGGGTCGGTTCCGGGCTCGACGGGGTCGGGCGTCGGCGTGGTCTCGGGGTCGGTGGGATCCGTCGGGTCGACCGGATCGGTCGGGTCGACCGGGTCCGTGGGGTCGATCGGGTCGGTCGGGTCGGTCGGGTCCGTCGGGTCGACGGGGTCGGTCGGGTCGGTCGGCTCGCCGGGCTCGGGCGTGCAGTCGAGGTCGGCGTGCCCCGTCCACGGGTAGTTGTGGTGCTCGACACCGCTGCCGCTCACGGTGAGGTCGCCGCCCACGAGGAGTCGCCCGTTCGTCGAGGTCGTGACGTTCGCGTCGGCCCCGGGAGCGAGCACCGATCCGAGCAGCTGGCCGTTCGTGCCGAGCGAGAGCGTGGTCGCGTCGGGCAGGTTCCACGCGATGCGCGAGGCCCAGGCGCCGAACTCCGCGCTCGAGGGGCCGTCGAACCGCACGCCGCCGTCGGCGAAGTAGTTCGGCGCCCAGCTCAGGCTCGAGCCGGTGACATTGATGAGCACGGGTGCGGTGTCGGAGGCGAGGTCGAACACGATCTCGGGCTTCGAGCCGAGCGTCGCGGCAGGGATCGTGAAGACGTAGAGGTCGCGGTCGGCGCTGCTCGCGAAGTGCACCTGGTTGCCGCTCGTGCTGGTCATGTCGGTGGGGGCGAGGCCGGCGAGGTCGTCGGAGGCATCATCGAGCACCGTGGCGAAACCGGCGTTGGGGGCCATGGCGGCCGCCGCGCCGAGCTCATCGACGGCGGTCCCGCCGAAGAGGTCGAACGTCGTGCCCGAGGCGATCGAGCCGCCGACGTCGACGTTGCCGCCGCCGGCGAGGTTCGCGCCGACGTGCACCTGCGTGCCGTTCGCGGTCGAGAGGTCGCCGCCGACGGCGAGCATCTGCGTGCCCCCCGCGGGCGTGATGCCCGAACCGTAGCCGGCGGAGCCGACGTTGAACACGCCGCCGCCGGCTTTCGCGAAGGTCGCATCGCCGGTGACGAGCAGCAGGCCCTCGGACTCGGCTGCGCCGCCCTCGACGCGGTAGTCGCCGCCGGCGAAGACGGCCACGTTCGAGTCGGTGAAGACGGGCAGGTGGCCGAGCGGAGGCATCTCGCCCGAAGGCGGGCAGGTCGCCGATGGCGAGCCGGTCGCGGCCGTCGCGGGCGCGGCGGCTCCGGCGACGGTCAGCGCGGCGGCGCCGGTCGCGGCGAGGCCGGTGATCGCGAGCAGGCTGAGGTTCCTGCGCAGGCGGGTGCGTCGGGGCGCGGGCGTGGGCACGTGGTACTCCGTTCGGGTCGGGGCGGTACGCCGCGACGGGGGTCTCCGTGCAGCCGCACGGCCATCGCGGTGGAGCACCTTCGTGCTCCGCGAGCGGCGAGCTCGGTGCGAGATCGCCTTCACTTCGAGAGACGCACGAATCCGCGAATCATGACGCGGGTTCGGCAGGTTTCTTTACTATCACGGCGGAATGACCATCGCCTGTGTGCTGCGGGTCATTCGCGATGTTCGCGGGTCGCCGACGCACCCGTCGCTCGTGCTGTTTTTTTTGTGTTGCGGAATGCAACACGCCGACGTAGCGTTGTCATAAGCAACAGCAGTTCGAGCACACGCAGGAGGCGGACATGACCGGGTCACCGCGCGAGACCGCGACCGCCGACATCCTCGGCGCGCTCATCGTCATCAGCCGCCGCGGCGTCGCCGACGCGCGCACCGCGAACCTCAGCCTGAGCATGACCGACCAGTCGATCCTCGGCTTCATCGTCGACCACCCCGGCTGCCGCTCGGTCGACATCGCGCAGGCCTACCGCCTCAACCGCTCAACCGTCTCCCGGCAGCTCGCCGGCCTCATGGCGCTCGGCGTCGTGCGCGAATCGACGGACGCCGCGGGCCGAGGCCGCCCCCTCGAGCTCACCGAGACTGGCCGCGCCGCATACGACGAGGCCATCGGCATCCTGCACGGCATCGTCAGCTCGCAGCTCGACGGATGGAGCGACGCCGAGGTCGCCCGCTTCGCCCGCGACCTGCAGCGATTCAACGTCGGACGAGCGAGCGAGACCCGCCCGCGGCATCCGATCGACGACCCCGACGGGTCGCCGGAGAACGCCCCACAAGGGACACCCGAAGAGAAGGAACAGCAATGACCGCCATCGCGAACGTCACCGTGCTGGGCACCGGAGTGCTCGGCTCGCAGATCGCCTACCAGACCGCGTTCAGCGGATTCGACGTCGTCGCCTACGACATCAGCGACGCCGCGCTCGAGACCGCGAAGCAGCGCTTCGCCGGGCTCGCCGAGACCTACGTGCGCGAGGGCGTCGCCGGCGCCGTCGACGGCGCCCAGGCGGCGCTCGCCCGCATCACCTACTCGGCCGACCTCGGCGAGGCCGTCGCGAACGCCGACCTCGTCATCGAGGCGATCCCCGAGCAGCTCGCCCTCAAGCAGTCGACGTACGAGCAGCTCGCGACGCTCGCCCCCGAGCGCACGATCTTCGCCACGAACTCGTCGACCCTGCTGCCGAGCGACCTCGCGCCGTTCACCGGTCGCGCCGACCGGTTCCTCGCCCTGCACTTCGCCAACCGCGTCTGGGCGCACAACACCGCCGAGGTCATGGGCACCGAGGCCACCGACCCAGCCGTCTACGCCACGGTCGCCGACTTCGCCGGCAAGATCGGCATGGTCCCGATCGAGATCAAGAAGGAGAAGGCCGGCTACCTGCTGAACTCGCTGCTCGTGCCGTTCCTCTCGGCCGCGGGCGAGCTGCTCGTCGACGGCATCGCCGAGCCCGACGCCATCGACAAGACCTGGCGCATCGGCACGGGCGCGCCCATGGGCCCGTTCCAGATCTACGACATCGTCGGACTCACGACCGCCTACAACATCTCGAAGGCCGGCGGCCCGAAGCAGCAGGCGTTCGCCGACCTCATCAAGGAGCGCTACATCGACCAGGGCAAGCTCGGCGTCGCCACGGGCGAGGGGTTCTACACCTACCCGAAGGCCTGAGCCGGCCTGCCGGTCGAGGAGCGGAAGCGCCTCGACCCGCCCGACGGACCGCGGATGCCGCGTCGACACGTCTCGACGCGGCATCCGCCGTCTGCGGAGGACGAGCTCGCGACCCGTTCGACCTGCTGCGTGCCTAGACCCACGACCGTCGCACGGCCTCGGCGCCGAGCTGCAGCCGGGTGGTCACCCCGGCCGTCTCCATGAGCTCGGCCACTCGCCGTTGCACGGTGCGCACCGAGATGCCGAGCTGCCCGCCCGCGGCGGCATCGGTGAGCCCGAGCAGGAGCAGCTTCAGCAGGTCGCGGTCGACCGCGTCGTGCGCGCCGGGCAGGTCTCCGGCGGTGATGAACTCGGTCGCGGTCCTCCAATGCCCCTCGAACGTCGCGATCATGAGGTCGAGCAGGCCGCTCGGATGCACGAGCAGCGCCCCGGACGATCGCTCTTCGCCATGCGAGTGCATGGGCAGCATCGCCACGTCGTCATCGGCGATGATCAGCCGCGTCGGCAGGGTCGGCAGCACGCGGATCTCCTCGCCGTACGCGGCCGCCTCGCGGGCCGAGTCGATGAAGCCAGGTCGCTCGAGCACCGCCTTCTCGACGATGACCCGATAGGCCACACCGCGTTCGAGCGCCGCATCTTCGGCCTCGTTCTCGTCGGCGTCGAGGAAGGCGATGTCGCTCAGCACGAACACCCTGACCTCGCGGGTCGCCGACGCCTGCAACTGCGCGAACCGCTGTCGCACCGCCCCCGCCCCGAGCACCACGTCGACGACATCGGGGGCATCCCGTTGCGCGGCACCGCGGCGGTAGATCTCGCTCAGCTGCACGAGCGCCTCGTGGGCCTGCGTGAGCCGCCGCTCCCGGTCGAGCAGCATCGGCTGCAGGGCCAGCGACGGCGGTGAGGCCACCACCCGGTCTGGCGCGGACGCCTGCCGGGCGAGCAACCCGAGCCGCTCGAGCTCGGCCACGATCGCGCGCACCTCGGCGGTGGACTTCGCGGCGGATGCGGCGAGCTCGTCGACGCTCGCGGACGGCGCCTGCAGGATCAACCGGTACAGGCCGGTGTGCTCGTCGTCCAGTCCGATCGCGTCGAGCACCGGCGCCTTCCGTTCCTGGTCGCGTCGACCGCCGTCGTGGCGGATCGAAGCCATGGCATCTCTCCGCCACCACCCTAGCCAACGCGGTGTGGGAGGTTGCTTGGCAAGCCAGTTCGAACGCGTGAGAGGTATCCCTAATGCCACGAAGCCAGAGACCATCCGCAGCCCGCCGTCGATCGATCGCCGCCGCCATCAGCGGCCTCGCGATCGGCCTCGCCGGAGTCGGGGCCGCCGCACTCCCGGCGGGCGCCGACCCGGCGGATCCCGGCGGTCCGCCGTCCGGCGCCTCGAGCGGGGCGCTCGGTTCGCACACCGTCACCCTCATCACGGGCGACCGCGTGACCGTGACCGAGGTCGCCGGCGGCGGGCACGCGGTCGAGATCGACCCCGTCGACCCGGGCGAGGCGTTCCAGACCGTCGAGGTCGCCGGCGAACTGCACGTGCTGCCGAAGTCGGCGATGCCGTTCGTCACGGCCGACGTCGTCGATGAAGACCTGTTCAACGTCTCCCGGCTCATCGAGTTCGGCTACGACGACGACTCGGTCGACGCGACCCCGGTGATCCTCGAGCTCGACGACGCGCCGACGGCACGCGGCTTCTCGGCCCCCGTGCCCGGCGTCGACGTTGGTGAGCCGCTCGCGAGCATCGGCGGAGCCGCGGCGACCGCGACGCACGCCGACGCCGAAGCGACGTGGGCTGCGCTGACGGATGCCGCGGCCTCCGACGCCCGTGCCTTCTCGGCCGCCGCGCCGGTGCGCCTCGGCGGGGGCATCGCGGCGATCCACCTCGACGGCAAGGTGCAGGCCACCCTCGACTCGAGCGTGCCGTACATCGGTGCGCCCGAAGCCTGGGCCGCCGGTTACACGGGCGACGGCGTCACCGTCGCCGTGCTCGACACCGGATACGACGACACGCACCCCGACCTCGCGGGCCGCGTGCTCGCCGAGTCGACGAGCTTCGTGCCCGACGAGTCCGTGGCCGACGACCCCAACGGACACGGCACGCACGTCGCATCGACGATCGCGGGCACCGGCGCGGCGAGCGGCGGCACCCACCGGGGCGTCGCCGACGGGGCGGACCTGCTGGTCGGCAAGGTCCTGAGCGCCGCCGGCGAGGGTCAGGACTCGTGGATCATCTCGGCCATGGAGTGGGCGGCCCAGCGCGCCGACATCGTCTCGATGAGCCTCGGCACCCAGTACGGCGACGACGGCACCGACCTCATGTCGCAGGCGCTGAACGAGATCTCGGCCGAGACCGACGCCCTGTTCATCGTCGCCGCGGGCAACTCGTCGTCGCCCGAGACGATCGGCTCGCCCGGCTCGGCCTCGAGCGCGCTCACGATCGGGTCCGTCGACGACCCCACCGGGGCGCTCTCGTGGTTCTCGAGCCAGGGGCCGCTCGTGCGCTCCGGCGCGCTGAAGCCCGATCTGGCCGGTCCCGGCAACGACGTGACGGCCGCGCGATCCGCCGACAGCCCCGGCGAGGGGTCGTACATCGGCATGAGCGGCACGTCGATGGCCACCCCGCACGTCGCGGGCGCCGCCGCGATCGTGAAGCAGCAGCATCCGGAGTACACGGGTGCGCAGCTGCGTGCAGCGCTCACGAGCACCGCGACGGATGTCGGGCTCACGCCCTATCAGGTCGGCGCGGGCGTGGTCGACGTCGCAGCGGCGATCACCGCCGACGTCGTGGCCTCAGGATCGGGCGACTTCGGCATGCTCTCGTGGGGCGAGGACCCGACGCCGGCCACCCGCTCCATCGAGTACGCCAACCGCGGCGACGCCGAGGTCGCGATCGACCTGACGGCGACCCTCGTCGACACGACGCCCGGCACGGGAGGCGGCATCGAGCCGATGCGCGCCGCCGAGGCATCCGACGTGCTCGCCATGGACGTCGACTCGCTCACGGTCCCTGCGGGCGAGACGCGCTCGGTCGTGCTGACCGCGGATCCCTCGAAGGTCCCGGCGGGCGTGCAGCTCTCCGGAGCGCTCACGGCGACCGTCGACGGAGAGTCGGTCGCCCGCACGCCGCTCGGCATCATCGCCGAAGCCGAGCGCTATGACCTCACCGTCACGGCGACCGACTTCGACGGCGAACCGCTCGAGACCTCCGGCTGGATCTGGAACGCCGCGACCGGTTGGTACGCGCCGTTCGGCGTACCGGGGGAGACCACCCTGCGCCTGCCCGCCGGACTCTACTCGGTCATGTCGTTCATGGACGTCGCCCGCGACGCGGACACCCAGGCCATCGCGCTGGTCGGCGACCCCGACGTCGTGCTCGACGGTGCGGCCACGGTCGCGTTCGACGCCCGCAAGGCGAAGCCCGTGACGGTCGACGTCGGCGAGCGTGGCCTCGAGTCCACGGTGCGCCGCATGGACTACACGGTGGACGGTTTCAGCGGCAGCGCGCTCGCCCCGGTCTGGGTCGACGAGCTGTACGCGCAGCCGATGACCGCGCCCGAGGCGGAGAGCTTCGCGTTCACGACGCGTTGGCGCCTGCAGGAGCCGACCCTGTCGCTCACCGCGGGCCGGGAACAGCTCGACCTCATCGCGCAGGCGGGCTCGACGCTGCTCGACGGGCGCATCCGAGCCGGCGCGGTCGATGTCGGGTTCGGCAGCGCCGAGGAGTTCGCCGCGGTCGACGTGCGGGGCAAGGTCGCGGTCGTGACCCGTTCCGACACGGTTCCGGCGCCCGTGCGCTCGGCGAACGCGGTCGACGCGGGTGCAGCACTGCTGCTGACCGTCAACGACGGCGACGGCGAGTTGAGCGAGTGGGTCGGTTCCGACGACTACACCGCGAACACGCCGATCCCGGTGGCCTCGATCAGCGGCGTGCAGGGCCGCCGAGTGCTCGACGCGATCGCGAAGAAGCCGGTCAGCGTGACCGGCGCCGGCATCGTCGACGCCGACGAGATCTGGGACGTCGCCCGCTTCAGCGACGGCTCGGTGCCAGAGAAGCTCGCCTACCGGCCGAAGAAGCTCGCTCGCATCGACACGACCTACTTCGGCGACCCCGGCCTCGTCGGTGAGTACCGGTACGACTTCGTGCCGGGCACCGAGTACGGGTCCGGGTTCCCGATGCGCACCACGCGCGGGCTCGAGCGCACGGAGTGGGTGAGCACCGATCAGGTCGAGTGGTACCAGGACGCGACGGTCGTCGACGCGGGTTGGCAGGTGCGCGACATCCGCCGCGCCTACGAGCCGGGCCAGAAGGTCGAGACGGGCTACTTCGGCGCGATCGTGCGACCGTACGTCGGCCCGGGGTACTGGGCGCCGAACCGCACGGGCGACTACGCGCAGATCAACGTGCCGTCCTGGGCCGACGGGGCGAACGCCGAGCACACCGGGGCGTTCGACACCTACTCCGGAGCGGCCGATCGCGCGCAGGTCACCGAGGTCTACATCGACGGCGAGCTCGCCGCATCGTCGCCGTATCAGGGTGCGACCGTGTGGGACCTTCCCGACGGCGAGACGGAATGGCGCGTGGTGAACACCGCGACGCACGACGGCACGTACCTCGCGTCGTCGACGGCGACCACGACCGAATGGACCTTCCGTTCGACGGGAACCGCGACCGACCCGAGTCGGCAACTGCTGCCCATGCTCCAGGCCTCCTACGACGTCGACCTCGACGCCGCGGGCAAGGTGGGTGCCGGGCGCAAGAAGGGCGCCTCGGTCGAGCTCGGGCTGGAGCTCGGGCACATCGCGGAGGCATCCGGCATCGCAGCCGTGAACGGCGCGACGCTCGAGATGCGGGTCGACGGCGGCGCCTGGAGCAAGGTCAGGCTCGAGAAGACCGCGTCCGACACCACCGTCGATGAGCCCTCGCAAGACGGCCCGCCCATGTTCTCCGAGGGGCGCGATGTCGTCACGGCGTACTCGGCGAAGCTGTCGGTGCCCGACGCCGGTGGCTGGGTCGACCTGCGCGTGACGGCGACGGATGCCGCGGGCTCGACCTTCAGCCAGGAGATCGAGCGGGCGTTCGAGGCCACGGCCGCGAAGGGCGGCGGTCACGGGCACGGCGGCGGACACGGCGGCGGTGGACACGGCGGGCCCGGGCGGCCCGGCGGCTCCGGGAGCGGCAACCAACCCTGATCCGACTCCCAGCATGACGGATGCCGCGTCGCGACGAGCCTGCGAGACAGGCCTGCGATGCGGCATCCGTCGTCTCCGAACCGGGAGGTCAGTCCAGCGGCAGGTCGTCGCCGGGCGAGTCGCCCGCCGCGGCGATGCCCTTGCGGGTGCGTCGGCTGCGCTTCGGGCGGGGCTCGTCGAGCCCGATGTGCACGCGCGTGCGTCGGCGCTCGATGACGATGAACGCCGAGCCGAGCACCCAGAGCGGCACCTGCGTGAGGAAGGCGACCCGGAACGCGTCGAGCGAGTACGTGGAGGGGGATCCCGCGCCCTGCAGGTCCATCGCGAGGCCGATGAAGAAGATCGCGAGCAGGGCCGCGAGGAACCCGCCCACGTTCACGATGCCCGTCGCCGTGCTGAGCCGGTGCGCAGGGTTGAACGTGCGGGCGTGGTCGAAGCCGATCATCGAGGCGGGGCCGCCGGTGCTCATCGCGAACGCGAGCACGAACAGCAGCCAGAGCGGCGCCTGCCCCGGCCAGAAGATCACGACGAGCCACACGAACGCCTGCAGGCCGATGATGGGCAGCACCAGCATCCGTGACCTGCGCTGGGGATGCCGGCTCGAGAGCGCACCGATCACCGGTCCGGAGGCCATGCCGAACACGACGTAGACGCTGAAGACGAGCGACGCCATCGGCGGCGTCAGGCCCTGCCCGACCGTGAGGAACGGGAAGCCCCAGAGCAGCATGAACGCGGTGCCCGAGAACGGCGTCGTGAAGTGCGACCAGAACGCGAGCCGGGTCGCGGGGTGCGCCCACGACTCCTTGAAGCCCTGGCGCAGGTCGACCGACGAGCGCACGATCTGGATCGCGCCCGTCTCGGTGTCGACCGAGACGTCCTCGGAGCGGTCGGGCGGCCGGTTGCGGATGACGGCGAAGGTCAGCACGGTGAACAGCACGCCGAGGCCCGCCAGGCTGCCGAAGGCGATCGACCAGCTCGTCGCGTGCAGCAGCGCTGCGAGCGGCACGATCGAGATGAGCTGCCCGGCCTGGCCGAGCAGGCCCGTCATCTGCACGAGGAACGGCGCCTGCCTCGGCGGGAACCAGACCGCGACCACGCGCAGCACGCTCGGGAAGATCGCCGCGTCGCCCGCGCCGAGCAGCACGCGGGCCACGAGGGCCGTGCCGACATCCGGCGCGAAGGCCATGACCAGCTGGCCCACAGCCATGGTCGCCATGCCCATCGTGATGATCGGGCGTGCGCCGAACCGGTCGAGGAGCAGCCCGACGGGCACCTGCATCGTCGCGTAGACCGCGAGCTGCACGACCGCGAACAGCGACAGCACGGATGCGTCGGCGTCGAACCTGACGGCGGCGTCGACGCCGACGGCCGAGAGCGACGTGCGGTTCGTGATCGAGACGATGTACGCGGCGACGCCGACGCCCCAGATCAGCCACAGCCGCCACGACGGGGTGTTGATGGCCGGAAGGGGAGTCGTCACCGTTCCATCTTCGTCGCTCGGCACGCGGAGGGCGCAATCGGCGGGTGCGATCGACTGCGCGATCGGCGGCCGGGGTCCCGCTGGTGCGCCGACTCAGGCTCCGGACGCGAGCCGTTCGACCGGGAAGAGCTCGGTGCGCACGACGACGCGATCTCGCTCGCCAGCGAGTGCGACCCGCTCGGGATCGACCAGGTAAGCGTCGAGTGCGGCCTGCGACGGGAAGCGGTACGACTGCACCTCGTGCGGGGTGCCGTGCTGCCCCGACCCGCGCAGTCGCTCGAGCACCTCGCCGCCGTGGGTCGCGAGCAGTGCGAGCACGCGATCCTCGTACGCGGTCATCTCGGTTTCGAGGCCCGGCTTCGCCCAGAGGAGGCAGCAGAGCAGCAGCGGTTCGTCTGCGGACATACGCCGCAGCCTAGCGCCGGGTGCGTGCGCGATCGAGCGGTCCGTGCGGGGCCGCCGCCCGGGTGGAACGCGAGAGCCCGGGTGCGGCATCCGAAGATGTCGCACCCGGGCTCTCGGTGTCGGCGTGCTCCGGGATCAGAGCTCGGGCTCGAGCGCTTCGGCGGCCGCCTCGACCCGCTCCTCGAGCGGGTTCGGGCCCTGCTCGGAGGCACCGCCGGCGAGGGCGGCAGCCTCGGCGTCGAGGTCGGCCGCGGCCTGCTCGAACTGCGAGTTGTACAGGCGCCAGTACGCACCCTCACGGGCGATCAGCTCGTCGTGACTGCCCTGCTCGACGATGTCGCCGTGCTCCATCACGAGGATGAGGTCGGCGTCGCGGATCGTCGAGAGGCGGTGCGCGATCACGAACGACGTGCGCCCCTCGCGGAGCGCCGCCATCGCGTGCTGCAGCAGCAGCTCGGTGCGGGTATCGACCGACGAGGTCGCCTCGTCGAGGATCAGCACCGAGGGCTGGGCGACGAACGCGCGGGCGATCGTGATGAGCTGCTTCTCGCCGGCCGAGACGTTGGACGCCTCTTCGTCGAGCTTCGTGTCGTACCCGTCGGGCAGGGAGTGCACGAACCGATCGACGTAGGTCGCGCGGGCGGCCTCGAGGATCTCGTCGTCGGTCGCCGACTCGCGGCCGTACCGGATGTTCTCGCGGATCGTGCCCGCGAACAGCCACGGGTCCTGCAGCACCATGCCGGTCTTCGCGCGCAGGTCGCGACGGCTGAGCTCGGCGACGTCTTGGCCGTTGAGCAGGATGCGCCCGCTGTCGAGCTCGTAGAACCGCATGATGAGGTTCACCAGCGTGGTCTTGCCCGCACCGGTCGGCCCGACGATCGCGACCGTCTGCCCGGGCTCGACCCGGAACGACAGATCGCGGATGAGCGGGTGCTCGGGGTTGTACGAGAACGAGACGTGGTCGAACTCGATGGTGCCGTCGCCGTCGGTCGGCTTCGGGGCGTCGGCCGCGTCGGGCTCCTGCTCGTCGGCGTCGAGCAGTTCGAAGACGCGCTCGGCCGACGCGGTGCCGGACTGCACGACCGCGGCCATGCCGCCCAGCTCGGAGAGCGGCTGCGTGAACTGCTGCGAGTACTGGATGAACGCCTGCACGTCGCCGAGACGCAGCTGGCCGCTCGCGACCATGAGCCCGCCGAGCACCGCGATGCCGACATAGGTCAGGTTTCCGATGAACATCATGCCCGGCATGATGATGCCCGAGAGGAACTGCGCCTTGAACGACGCCTGGTAGAGCTCCTCGTTCTCGGCCTTGAACTTCTCGTGGGCGTCCTGCTCGCGGCCGAAGACCTTGACGAGCGCGTGGCCCGAGAAGGACTCCTCGACGCGGGCGTTCAGCCGGCCGACCTTGCGCCACTGGATGCCGAAGGCTTTCTGCGACTTGGGCCCGATGACGCCGAAGATCACGCCCATGAGCGGCAGCGACACGAGCGCGACGAGCGCGAGCTGCCACGAGATCGAGAACATCATGATGAGCACGCCCACGACGGTGAGCACGGCGGTGATGGCGCCGGACAGCGACTGCTGCATGGCCTGCGTGATGTTGTCGATGTCGTTGGTCACGCGCGAGATGAGCTCGCCGCGCTGCACCTTGTCGAAGTGGCTGAGCGGCAGGCGGTTGAGCTTGGCCTCGACGTCTTCGCGCAGGCGCCACATCGTGCGCACCATGATCACGTTGACGACGTATCCCTGCACCCAGGTGAGGAACGCCGAGAACACGTAGAGCATCAGCACCAGGATGAGGA
Source organism: Agromyces sp. CF514 (assembly GCF_900113185.1). Taxonomy (NCBI): domain Bacteria; kingdom Bacillati; phylum Actinomycetota; class Actinomycetes; order Micrococcales; family Microbacteriaceae; genus Agromyces; species Agromyces sp. CF514. The sequence goes on from NZ_FOZD01000002.1 coordinate 307,609, forward strand.
TCTGGCTGAGCTTGACGAAGTCGACGCCCTCGCCGGGCACGACGCCCGCGGTCTGCACGATGTTCGCGAGGTCGTCTTGGCCTGCGGCGCGCAACTGCTCGACGGCCTCCGCGGTGGTGGTGCCCGCGGGCAGCTGCGACCCGATGACGCCGGCGAACAGCACGTTCGTGGCCTCGCCGAGCACCTTCGGGGCGATGACGGCGAGCACGACGCCGGCCGCGCCGAGCATCGACACGAAGGTGAAGGCGACGGCGTGCGGCTTCAGCAGCCCGATGAGCCGCTTGAAGCTCTTGCCGAAGTTCGCAGCCTTGCCCGGTGCGACGCTGTCCCAGTCGCCGGAGTTCACCCGGGCCTGCTCGGCGAGCTCGAGCTCGTACTGCTCCTCTTCGGAGATCGTGGTGTTGGGTTCGGTGGTCATCGGGCTGCCTCCGCTCCGAGCTGGGATTCGACGATCTCTCGGTAGGTGTCGGAGGTCTCGAGCAACTGCTCGTGGGTTCCGACCCCGACCATCGCCCCGTCGTCGAGCACGACGATGCGGTCGGCGTCGGTGATCGTGGAGATGCGCTGGGCGACGACGATCTTCGTGACGTCGGGCAGTTCGCGCCACAGCGCGTGCCTGAGGTTGGCGTCGGTCGTCAGGTCGAGTGCCGAGAACGAGTCGTCGAACACGAGGATGTCGGGTCGGTGCACGATCGCCCTGGCGATCGCGAGCCGCTGGCGCTGGCCGCCCGACACGTTGGTGCCGCCCTGCGCGATGCGCGCGTTCAGGCCGCCGTCCATCTCGGCGACGAAGTCCTTGCCCTGCGCGATCTGGAGAGCGTGCCAGAGCTCCTCGTCGGTGGCCTCCTCGCGACCGAACCGCAGGTTCGAGGCGACGGTGCCGGTGAAGAGGAACGGACGCTGCGGCACGAGGCCGATCGAGTTCCAGAGCACGTCGAGGTCGGCCCGCCGCACGTCGACGCCGCCGACGGCCACGGAGCCGCCGGTCGCGTCGAAGAGGCGGGGGATGAGCGAGACGAGGGTGGTCTTGCCCGCACCGGTCGATCCGACGATCGCGACGGTCTCGCCGGGCTCGGCCCGGAACGAGATGCCGTCGAGCACGGGGTGCTCGGCGCCGGGGTAGGTGAACGAGACATCCGCGAGCTCGACCGCGCCGGGCTCGGGCAGCACGTGCACCGGGTCGGCGGGGCGCTCGAGGGTCGACTCGCTGTCGAGCACCTCGGCGATGCGATCGGCCGAGACCGCGGCGCGCGGGATCATGATCGTCATGAAGCTCGCCATGAGCACGCCCGTGAGGATGAGCATGACGTACTGCATGAAGGCGAACAGCGTGCCGATCTCGACATCGCCGGCGTCGACGGCGAAGGCGCCGAACCAGACGACGCCCACGATCGTGACGTTCAGCACGAGCATGAAGAGCGGGAAGAGCAGCACGAAGAGCGAGCCGACCTTGCGGCCGACCACCATGATGTCGGTGTTCGCGCCGCGGAATCGCTCCTCTTCGATCGGCTCGCGCACGAACGCTCGCACGACGCGCACGCCCGTGAGCTGCTCGCGCATGATGAGGTTCACGTTGTCGAGCTTGTGCTGGTAGCTGCGGAAGAGCGGCACCATGCGGCTGATGATGAGCACCGCGATCACGAGCAGCGTCGGCACGGCCACCGCGATGATCCAGCCGAGGCCCACGTCCTGCTGGAGGGCGAACCAGATGCCGCCGATCGCGAGGATCGGGGCCGTGACGAGCATGGTGGCGCCCATCATGGCGAGCATCTGCACCTGCTGCACGTCGTTCGTGTTGCGCGTGATGAGCGAGCCGGGGCCGAACTTCGACACCTCTCGCTCGGAGAACGCGCTGACCTTCTCGAACACGTCGTTGCGGATGTCGCGGCCCGCCCGCATGGCGGCCTTCGCGGCGAAGTAGGTGGCGATGATCGATGCGGTGATCTGCCCGAGGGAGATCAGCAGCATGACGCCGCCGGTCGACCAGATGTAGGCGGTGTCGCCCTTGGCCACGCCGTTGTTGATGATGTCGGCGTTGAGGTCGGGCAGGTTGAAGGTCGCGATCGCGGAGAGGATCTGGAAGACCAGGACTCCTGCGAGCAACCAGCTGTATGGCTTCAGATATCGGACGAGCAGTTTTCCGAGCATGATTCTCCGAGAGGAAGAGGTGAGCGGGTGGCGATGGCCCGCGTGCGCGCACTCCTGGTGCTGTTCGGGAGGGCGTCGCAATATTCTGCATCTTCCCAGGGACCGCCGACATCACCCGTGCGGCCGATATCGCTGCCAGCGCAACCCATGCGTCTGCATGCCACGCCGCGACGGCATCCGTCGGCGAGCGGATGCCGCGGCTCGGGCCAGGTGCGCCGGCAACGCGCGGGCGTCGGTGCCGTTCAGCAGTCGGGCCTCGGCGCCATGCGGTACGCGGCGAGGGACGCGACGGCGAGCCACGCCCACCCCGCGACGACCGCGAGCCAGAGCAGCCCCACGCCGGCCGACGTCGTCGAGAGCGCACCGCCGCCCACGAAGCCGAGCACGACGACGGCCGCGGCGATCCACGAGGCCGCGGCGAGGCCGGGCCGGTCCTCTCGGCGGAACCATCCGCCGACGACGACGGCCGCGACGGCGAGGCTGAGGAACCCGACGGCGCCCGCCACGAGGTGCAGCAGGCCGCTCGTCGATGCAGCCGTGGCATCCGCCGACCCCACCGGGAAGCCGTGCATCGGGTCGGGCGGGAAGAGCGCGGCGGCGAACAGGCTCACGCCGTAGACGCCGAGGAGCACGGCTGCCCACGTGCCGCGAGGCGCAGGCAGGAGCCGGGCGAACCCGACGGCCGCGGCGAGCACCATGAGGCCGCTGAGCACGAGGTTGGCGGCCTGGATCCAGCCGAGCGGACCGAGCAGCAGGAGGCTCAGCGCGTGCTGCGAGAGGTCGAACCCCGGCACGAGCAGGGCCTGGGTCGCTCCGACGACGAGGTAGAAGGGGCCCGCGACGACACCCCACCCGAGGAGGGATTTCGTGACGGCGCGTCCGCGATCGAAGGTCGGGCGCGTGGATTCTGCGGTGGTGGACATCGTGTTCGCCTTCCTTGTGTTCTGCGGGACACCGAGGTTCTGCGGAATGTCGAGGACGATTCTGCCCTCATGCGTGTAGTATTGCACTTGTCAGTACAGAAGTAAACGGATGAGTGCAAAAGCATCGGAGCCTCCATGTCACTGAACCCCGAGCCGAGCCAGGTGGCGATCCCGGTCGCGAATGCGAACCCGGGTCGCGTGCGCTCCGAGGACCCCCGCATCACGAGGTCGCGCGCTCTGATCATGGCCGCCGCGGAACGGGTCTTCCTCGAGCGCGGATTCCCCGGCACGAGCGTCGACGACATCGCGGCCGAGGCCGGCGTCTCCAAGCGAACGGTGTACAACGTCTTCGTCGACAAGGAGCAGCTGTTCCGCGCGATCCTCGGCGAGGCCATCGCCACGGCCGAGCGGTACGCGCGCGAGGTCGCGACCACGACCGCAGATGCCCAAGACCTCGAACCGGCACTCCGCGAGCTCGCGCGGGAGCTCGCGGCCTCGGTGCTCGGCGGGCGCGTGGTGCCGCTCCGACGCCTGCTCATCGGCGAGGCCTCGCGGTTCCCCGAGTTCGCCCGCGAGTACTACGAGCGGGCGCCCGGCCGGGTGATGACCGCGATCGCCGCGGCCTTCGACGCGCTCGCCGCCCGGGGCCTGCTGCGGGTCGACGACGCCGAGCTCGCGGCCGAGCACTTCGCGTTCCTGGCCATCGGGCCGTCGCTCGACCGAGCGCTCTTCGAGCCGGCCGCCGACGGCGACGGTGCGGGCCTCGAGGCTGCGATCGCCCGCGCCGAGCACGGTGCGGCCGTGTTCCTCCGTGCCTATCGCGCCTGAATCGCGGCGGCGTCAGCCGAGGTGCTGCAGCAGGGCGTCGAGCGCCGGCCGCTGCCCCTTCACGAGCCGGGCACGGGCATCGGCGATCGGCACCCAGGCCGCGGCGTCGAGCTCGGGGAACGACTGCCGCCGCCCCGAGCGCGGCGGCCACTCGAGCTCGAACGTGTTGCTCGTGATCGCCGTCGCGTCGAAGTCCGCCTCGCCGGCGAACACGACCACGGCCTTGCCCGACGTGTAGCGGAACACCCCGAGCTCGATGTACGCGACCTCGGGCGCCGGGCTGCCGAGCTCCTCGGCGAACTCGCGCCTCGCGGCCTCGAGCGGTGCCTCGTCGGTGAAGGTGCCCTTCGGGATCGACCACGCCGCCTCGTCTCGGCCGCGCCAGAACGGCCCGCCCATGTGGCCGAGCAGCACCTCGACGTCGCGGGGGTCGGATGCCGCGCCGCGTCGTCGATGCAGCAGGATCCCCGCACTCGTCTCGGCCATGCGCCAACGCTAGTCCCCGCCGCCGACCGCGTGCCGCCGACCGAGTGACGCGAACCGCCTCCACCGACCGGGTGGATGCACGCGTTGCCCCGTCGGCGAGAATGGGCGCGGAGGTCGAAGATGATCAGCACCCAAGAGGTCGCCAACCAGGTTCCGCCCCGCACCGACGTCGACGAGTACGCCGAGCACGCGCCGCTCGTCGAGGCGGTCGCCCGTTGGGGGCGTCGGGGGCCCGACGGGTCCGCCGCGGCATCCGCCGACCTGCATGCGATCGGACGCACGGTCGGCTCGGCCGCGTTCCAGCGCGACGCAGAGCTGGCGAACGTGCGCCCGCCGGTGCTCACCGCGTTCGATCGCTGGGGGCGCCGCATCGACGAGGTCGAGTACGACGACGCGTACCACCGCATCCTCTCGGCCGCGGTCGCGGCGGGCGCGCACACCTCGGCCGCAGCCGATCCGGGCCCGGGGGCCAACGTCGACCGGGCCGCGGCCTTCCTCCTCTTCGCGCAGGTCGAGCCCGGGCACGCGTGCCCGGTGTCGATGACGCACGCCGCGGTGCCGGTGCTCGAGCATGCGTCGCCCGGCCTCCGAGACGCCTGGAGGCCGCGCCTCCTGAGCCGCGCGTACGAGCCGGCGCTCGTGCCGGGCAAGGCGAGCGCGCTCGTCGGCATGGCGATGACCGAGAAGCAAGGCGGCTCCGACGTGCGGGCGAACACGACCCTTGCCGAACGGCGCGATCGAGGCTCGCAGTGGGGCGACGAGTTCGCGCTCACGGGGCACAAGTGGTTCTGCAGCGCGCCGATGAGCGACGCGTTCCTCGTGCTCGCCCAGGCGCCGGCGGGGCTCAGCTGCTTCCTCGTGCCGCGCGTGCTCCCCGACGGCGACCGCAACGGGTTCCGCATCCAGCGGTTGAAGGACAAGCTCGGCAACCGGTCGAACGCGTCGAGCGAGGTCGAGTTCGCCGACACCCGCGGCTGGCTCGTCGGCGAGGAGGGGCGCGGGGTCGCGACGATCGTGCAGATGGTGACGCGAACCCGGCTGGACTGCGTGATCGGCACTGCGGCGGGCATGCGCCAGGCCGTGGCCGAGGCGGCCTGGCACGTGCGGCACCGGAGGGCGTTCGGCGCGAAGCTCGTCGACCAGCCGGCGATGGCCGCCGTCGTCGCCGACCTGGCGCTCGAGTCCGAGGCCGCGACGGTCACCGCGATGCGCCTCGCGCGCGCCTACGACGACGATGCGGACGAGGGCCAGCAGGCGTTCCGCCGGCTGGCGACGGCGGTCGCCAAGTACCAGATCTGCAAGCGCGGGCCCGGGCATGCCGCGGAGGCGCTTGAGTGCCTCGGCGGCAACGGGTACACCGAGGCGTTCCCGCTCGCGCGCCGCTATCGCGAGCAGCCGCTGCTCGCGATCTGGGAGGGGTCGGGCAACGTCATCGCGCTCGACGTGCTGCGCGTGCTCGAGCGGGAGCCCGATGCGTTCGCGGCGTTCTTCGACGAGGTCGGCGTCGCGACCGGCGCGAGCGCGGCGTTCGACCTGGCGCTCGCCGAGACGGTCGCACTGGTCGGCGAGGTCGCGGGCTCGGACCGGGACGCCGCGGCATCCGTCGCCCGTGTGCTCGCCGAGCGGCTGGCGCTCGTGCTTCAAGCGTCGCTGCTGCTGCGGTTCTCGCCGGCACCCGTCGCGGAGGCGTTCGTGCGCTCTCGGCTCGGGCGGGAGGGAGGCTCGCAGTACGGGGCGCTGCCGCGCGGGGTCGACGTACGGGCGATCCTCGCGAGGGCCTGAGACCGGCGCGCGGGGCGGCACCGCCCGCCGAGGGTCGCGGCAGGACCTGGGAACCCGCGAGTCGCGCTCCGGCCGGGACCGGCGAGATGGCGTGTGCGCCGGGCGATGTCGGATGCCGCGCGTACCGTGTGCTCCATGACGAAGCAGACGACGCAGACCCTCGAGCCGCTCATGGCCGACGAACTCTGCCCGCGCTGCGGCTCGGCCGCAGTCCGCGTGGCCGACGTCACTCTGAGCGACGACGCACTTCTCTTCGACTGCCGCGAGTGCGGCTTCGAGTGGGGCGAGCTGCTGCGCGACCTCATGGCCTGATCCGCCAGAGCGGCCTGATCTGCCCGAGCGGGGTCGGGCGTGCCCGGGCGTGCCCGGGCGTCGGCCCGGTTCGGCGCCGGTTCGGTCAGAGGTCGAGCAGGCTCAACGCGACCCGCACGTCGCCGCCCTCGACCAGCCCCTCGGCGACGCGCACGGCCTTCTTGATCGGCAGTACGTAGGAGCCGGCCGACGAGTCCGGGAAGACCGACGTGGTCCAGGTCGAACCGCCGACGGTGACCCGAACGCGCACGGACCCGAATCCGCGGGGCGGCAGCGGGATCTCGCGGATGTCGGCCGATGCCTCGTCGGGCACCGTGACGAAGTACCACTCGGCACGCGCCGCCCATTCCCAGAGCTGGGCCGTGAACTCGAACCTCATGCGTCCGACGCCATGGTCGAGCCCTGCTCGGGTGCGGCGCCGCGGCGACGCCTGCGCGCCCGCGCGTCTTCGAGGACGAAGCTGACCACGACCGCGACCATGAGCCCCCACAGCACGAACTGGGCGCCGATCGCGACCGGTCCCGGATCGGGAACGGCGTGGCCGGTCGCCGCTCCCCATTCGTCGCTCTGGAGGTAGAGCGTGCAGTCGGTGAGGGCGTGGATCAGCACCGGCACCCACAGTCGGCCGGTCGCGCGGAACGCCGCGTAGTACAGCGCGCCGTCGAACGAGGTCACCGCGACCTGGAAGGCGATGCTGCCGGCCGGAACCCCGTGGAACATGCTGCCGACCGTGTGGCTGAGGCCGAACAGCACCGAGGTGACCAGCAGCGTGACGAGTTCGCCGTGGTGCGCGCGCAGGCTGACGCGCAGGATGCCGCGGTAGAACAGCTCCTCGCCGAGGCCAACGAGCAGGCAGCCGAGGGCGAGGAGCAGCACGATGCCGACCGATCGCTCGCTCCACGGCACGTCGAAGAGCCCGAGCACCGGTCCGACGAGCAGCAGCACCGGGATGGCGAGCATCCAGCGTCGCCGTGGCGGTTCCGCGGTGACCGGGGTCTGGGCCCAGACATCGCTCCACCAGCCCGACCATCGGGCGAACCAGAGTCCGAGCGCGATCCCGATCGGCAGCGGGACGAGGTGGGACAGCGCGAACTCGACCTCGGGCGACGCCGTCGGCACGAGCACGTCCATGAGGTTGCCGAGCCCGGCCGCGAGCAGCACGTACACGGCGGCGGCCGCGAGACCCACCCAGAAGTTGCGGGGCACCCGATCGCCTGCGCGACCCGCCGGAGCGGGGCCGGCCGGTTCGGGTGTCGTGGTCGGTTCGGTCGTCATGCTCGCTCCTCGGGGACGTGCGGGCCCGCGGCGTTCGGCCGGTGGTGCATCATGGTCGAGTCTCGCAGACGTCGGAGCCGTTCAGCCGGCGCCGATCGTCCGGAGCGTCGCCGCGAGGTCGGCGACGATGAGGCTCGTCGCGATGCCCGAGCACACGCCGAGCACGACGACGACGCCCGAGACGATCCACGCCAGGCGGCGGTGCGCTCCGGATCCGGCGAGTCGGTTGCCCTCGCCGTCCCGCTGCACGCCCGTGAGCACGAGCACGAGATCGACGAGGGCCCATACGCCGAGTCCGCCGGCGGTGAGCAGTTTCGCGATCGCCGTGCCGGGCCGGCCGAGCGCGAAGCGATCGACGCCCAGCGAGCCGAGGAACAGCGCGAACAGCCAGATGAGCAGGAACGAGCGGCCGGCGGGTGCGTAGTCGCGGTCGCCCGAGGCGACGAGCGGGGCGGATGCCGCGGCAGCCCTCTTCGGCGGCAGCGGCACGGTCGTGTGGTCGCTGGGGGTGCCCGGGCCTCGCACGAACGCAGGCAGGGCGATCACGCCACGGGACGCGGTCTGCGTGGCGGTCTCGACGCCTTGGCCCCTGGTCGGCGCGGAGAAGGCCGGGGCATCGGCCGGGACCCCGGTGAGGACCGCAGTCGACGCAGCATCCTCCGAACGCGGCCGTGCGACGGTGTGCGGCGTCCAGGAGGCGCCGTCCCAGTAGCGCTGCGTCGCGGCATCCTGCTCGTCGTCGTACCAGCCCGCGGCGCGTCCGGGCTCAGCCGTCCGCACGATCGGGATCCTCGGGGCGCGGCGCGGCGTCCGCGCTCGATCTGCGTTGCGCGCGTACCGCCCGAACGGCGAGCTGGGCTGCGGCGATCACGATGAACGCGGCGAACAGCCGTGCCGACCATTCCGGTGAGAGCAGGAAGGCGACGGCGACGCCCGCGAACGAGGCGACGGTGGCCGCGATGCCGACGACGAGCGCCTCGCGCAGGTCGACGAGCTTCGCGCGGGTGTTCGACACGGTGCCGCTGATGGCGGTGGGGATCATGACCGCGAGCGAGGTGCCCTTGGCCATGAGGTCGCCCATGCCGAAGAACGCGATGAACGCGGGGACCATGATCGTGCCGCCGCCGATGCCGAAGAGTCCGGATGCGACGCCCACGACGATGCCGATCGCGAACAGCGCGAGGTTCGGCAGCAGGTCGAAGCCGACGTGGCCGCCGCCCCGCTCGGGCACGACGAGCAGCATGCGCACGGCCACGAGCACGAGGAGCGCGATGAACATCCATCGAAGCCAGGTGATGGGCAGCCGACGCAGCAGCCAGGCGCCGACCCACGAGCCGATGATGCCGCCGAGCGCCATGAAGAGCGCGGCGACGAGGTCGACCTGGCCGTTCGCGAGGTACGTGATCGACCCGGCGATCGACGCGGGGACGATCGCCGCGAGCGAGGTCGCCGTCGCACGGCGTTGGTCCATGCCGGCGGCGACGATGAGCAGGGGCACCATCAGGATGCCGCCTCCGACGCCGAACGCCCCCGAGAGCAGCCCCCCGGCCGCCCCGACGAGAGCGAGCGCCCAGTAGCGTCGGGCCGGTACGGTCGCGCGCGTGCCGACGGGCGCGTCGGGCGGGGTGGGCGTGGGCACCAGCCCACTGTAGTCGGCGGTCAGGCCGCGCGATCGCCCGATCCGACGAGCTCGTCGAAGGGGATCTTCGAGGCCGGTCGAGCGGCGGTCGCGGGTGCGTCGCTCGCGTCGGCCGACCCGCTGCTGGGCGCGACGACCAGGGGTGCGGATGCCACGACGACCGAACGCCGGACACCGCGCGCGGCCATGACGAGCACGACGCCGAGGCTCGCGCCGAGCGAGTTCATCACGAGGTCGCGCGGATCGGAGACGCGATCGGGCAGCACGAGCTGCACGAGTTCGATGAACAGCGTGAGCGCGAATCCCGCGGCGAACGCGAGGGGCCAGTGCCGGCGGTGGAGGAGCAGGGCGGCCAGCACGCCGACGGGTACGAACATCGCCACGTTGAACGCGATCTCGCTGAAGTACCCCGTCGACCAGGTCATGGTGGAGGTCCAGGCGTCGGGGTTCAGGACGCCGCCTTCGAACTCGTGCCCGCTGGTGCGCCACGGTGCGGGACCGATCGTCAGCCAGAGCACCCCGATCGTCAGGGCGATGGCGGCGAATCGCAGGGGGCGGCGGTCCATGCCCCGATTCTCCACCCGTTCGAGCCCCTCGGCGCGCCATCCGGAGCATGTTCACAGATCCCGCTCGGCTCGAGTCCGGTTACCGCGTATATCACGAAGTGGTCTCGCGCTCTGTACTCTCGGGGAGAACCCGGTAGGCTGAACCCACGATTCCTCCATCAAGCGGGCGCTCGCCCGTGATTTGAACTGATTGCCCGGAGGCGGTTTTCCGCGTGGCATGACCCGATAGACAGAGAGCGGATGCCGCAGCGCATCCGTCCCTCGCCCCAACTTCGACGGCACCGAGTCGTCGGGGTCGCGATCGACCGTCGATCGCATCGGGTCCGCACGTGCGGCCCGCAAGACAGAAGGACAGCAGTATGGCAACCGGAACCGTCAAGTGGTTCAACGCCGAAAAGGGCTTCGGCTTCATCGCTCCCGACGACGGCTCGGCCGACGTCTTCGCGCACTTCAGCGCCATCACGGGCAACGGCTACCGTTCGCTCGATGAGGGCCAGAAGGTCGAGTTCGAGGTCGCTCAGGGCCCGAAGGGCCTGCAGGCGGAGAACATCCGCGGACTCTGATCCGCGACGTTCGCAACACGAACGCCGCCGTTCCACTCAGGTGGAACGGCGGCGTTCGTCGTTTCCGGCCCCCACGGTTCAGGCCAGGTGCGCGAGCGAGGCGGTGACGATCTCGGCGACCGCGGCCTCGGCACGGGCCCGGTCGGCGTCGACGAGGCCGATGCGGGTGCGCCGGTCGAGCACGTCGTCGGCGTCGAGGGCGCCTTCGGCACGCACCGCGAACTCGACCTCCGCGCGGGTCACGTCGAGGCCCGGGACGATCGGCAGGTCGGGACCGGCGCAGCGCGCGAGCGCGAGCACGGTCGGTGCCTCGGCGCCGAAGCGGGCGACGAGGGAGGCCGGCACCTCGGCGTCGCCGTCGTGGCGTCCGGCGGCGGTCGTGGACGCCCTTCCGGCCGATCCGCTCGAGCCCGACGCGACGGCATCGGATGCACTGGCGAAGCCGACCTCCGAGCCCGGCGCGCCGATGAGCGGCAGCCTCGCGGTGCGGCATCCGCTGTCGGGCAGGCGCGCATGCCGGCACGCGAGATCGACGGCGTCGCGCGCCATCGCCCGATAGGTCGTGAGCTTGCCGCCGAGCACGTTGACGAATCCCGATGCCGAGACCGCGACGTGGTGCCGGCGCGAGAGGTCGGCCGTCGAGCCGTCGGCGCCGGTGTCGATGAGCGGGCGCAGTCCCGAGAAGGCGCCGAGCACGTCGTCGCGCCCGAGCGGGCGTTCGAGCGCGGTCGACACGGTGCACAGCAGGAAATCGATCTCGTCGTGCCCGGGTCGCGGGACGTCGGGCACCGGGCCCGGGGCATCCTCGTCGGTGAGGCCGACGACGACCCGCCCGAGCTGTTGCGGCAGCGCGAAGACGAAGCGGCTGATCGATCCGGGGTGCGGCACGGTGAGCGCCGCAGACGGGTTGCCGAGCGCTGCGGCGTCGAGCACCAGGTGGGTGCCACGGCTCGGCCGCATGCGGATGTCGGGATCGAGCGTGCCGGCCCACACGCCGGCCGCGTTCACGACGGCACGGGCGTCGACACGGAGCGAACCGCCCCCGAGCGCGTCGACGAGCGTGGCGCCGCCGCCGTCGGCATCGGAGACGCGCACGCGCGTCAGCACCGTCGCGCCGTAGGCCGCAGCCGTGCGCGCGAGGGCGACGACCAGGCGCGCGTCGTCGACGAGTTGCCCGTCGTGTGCGATCACGCCGCCGCGCAGGCGGTCGCGGCGCAGTGCGGGCGCGAGGCGCAGCGCCTCGTCGGGGCCGACCAGGCGCGGGTGCGCGAGCACCGAGGTCGGGGTGCGTGCGAGCATGCGCAGCCCGTCTCCGAGCCCCATGCCGATCGTGCCGAACACGCGCTGCCTCGTCGAGACCGACGGTGCGAACGGCAGCAGCTGGGGCAGGCTCCGCACGAGGTGAGGAGCGATGCGGGTCATCAGCAGGTGGCGTTCGTCGGCGCTCTCGCGCGCGACGGCGAGGTCTCCTGTCGCGAGGTAGCGCAGGCCCCCGTGCACGAGCTTCGAACTCCACCGGCTCGTGCCGAAGGCGAGGTCTTGCGCCTCGGCCAGCACGACCGAGAGACCGCGGCTCGCGGCGTCGAGCGCGACGCCGGCGCCGGTGACGCCGCCGCCGATCACGAGCACGTCGATCGGCGCGGTGCGCGCCGCGAGGGCATCGAGCTCGCGGCCGCGCCGAGCGCCGTCGAGCGCCGAGGAGTGCGTCGGCCTCGCGGGTGCCGCGTCGTGTTGGGGAGCGGTCAGGGACGCAGGTGTCCGTCGAGTGCGTGCCAAAGTTCGGTGCTCCAATGCGGCTCGTCGATGAGGGCGGAGACGGTGTCGTACGAGAGGATCGCCGACTGGGCGATGAGCAGGAGCATGACCGCGAGGTCGCTCGGGTTGCCGGGGCGGACGGTGCCGCCCTGCTGGGCGAGGGAGATCGCCGAGGCGAGCCACTGCAGGATCACCCGCTGGCTCGAGCCGATGCGTTGCAGCGTGTACCGCGTGAAGACCTCCGGCTCGCGTTCGAGCAGGCTGCCGTAGAGCGGGTCGGTGCGGAACAGTTCCGAGAAGTGCAGCACGTCGCGCACGATCTCCTCGCGCGAGTGCGCAGGTTCGGGGAACTGCGCGATCAGCGAGACGGTGGCGCGGTGCAGGGCGGCGCGCACGATCTCGTCGGCACTCGCCCAGCGGCGGTACACGGTCGGTCGACTCACGCCGGCGTTGCGCGCGACCTCGGCGACGGTGACGCCGCCGACGCCGCGGACGGCGATGAGCTCGACGGCGGCGTCGAGCATGCGGGTCTCGGACTCGGTCCAGACGGGCTGCCGGTCGAGCTCGTTCGCTTGACGATCTTCCATGATGTGTCACACTGTAACGCATGGTCGATGACGACGGCACCCCCTCCGCCACCATGCCGGGCGACGAGACATCCGCCCCCATGAGATGGAACGGCTGGGGCGATCCCGCGAAGGCGAAGGACCTGCCGCTCGCCGTGCGCACCATGCTGCCGATGCTGCTCGGGCGCGTTCCGAAGCCGGCGCCGGCCGCGCCGATCGACGACGTGGAGCTCGAACCGTCGCGGCTCGCCGAGGCCGACCGCGCCGCGCTCGCCGCGGTCGTCGGAGCGGAGCACGTCTGTGACGACCACGCGGCCCGCCTCGAGCATGCGGGCGGCAAGTCGACGCCAGACCTGCTGCGACGCCGGGCGCGCCGGCAGGAAGCACCCGACCTCGTCGTCGCGCCGGGCGACCACGGCCAGGTGCTCGCGGTGCTGCGGCTCGCGAGCCGGGGCCGCATCGCCGTCGTGCCCTTCGGCGGCGGCACGAGCGTCGTCGGCGGCCTCGACCCCGAGCGCGGGCCGAACCAGGCGGTGATCGCCCTCGACCTGCGCCGGCTCACGGGGCTCATCGCGCTCGACGCGGTCAGCGGCGAAGCCCGGCTCGGCGCGGGCACCACCGGTCCCGAGGCCGAACGCCTGCTCGGCGAGCACGGCTTCGAGCTCGGGCACTTCCCCCAGAGCTTCCGGTACGCGACCCTCGGCGGATTCGCCGCCGCCCGATCGTCCGGGCAGAACTCGGCCGGCAACGGCCGCTTCGACGCGATGGTCACGGGTCTGCGCGTCGCGACGCCGACCGGTGAGCTCGAACTCGGCCGAGCACCGGGATCGGCGGCCGGACCGGACCTGCTGCGCGTCTTCCTCGGCTCGGAGGGCGCCTTCGGCGTGATCACCGAGGTGCGGCTCCGCGTGCACCCCGTGCCGGCCGCCCAGCTCGCCGAGGCCTGGTCCTTCCCCGACTTCGCCACGGGCGTCGAGGCCCTGCGTCGAGTCGCCCAGCTCGGCACCGGCCCCACAGTGATCCGGCTCTCCGACGAGGCAGAGACCGGCGTCTCGCTCGCCCAGGTCGGGCGCATCGGCAAGGCGCTCGCGAAGGGTGCGAGCGCGGTCACGGTCTTCGAGGGCGAGGCCGAGCAAGCCGCGGAACGTCGAACCCGCACCGCCGAGGTGCTGCGCGAGGCCGGAGGCACCTCGAACGGGGCCGCCGCCGCGGAGGAGTGGGTGCACGGTCGGTTCAATGCGCCCTACCTGCGCGACGCGCTGCTCGACCACGGTGTCTTCTGCGAGACGCTCGAAACCGCGACCACGTGGTCGAACCTCGAACGCCTGAAGCGCGAGGTCACCGCTGCGATCAGCTACGGGTTCGCCGAGCACGGTGCGAAGTCGCTCGTGCTCTGCCACGTTTCGCACGTCTACCCGACGGGTGCCGCCCTGTACTTCACGATCATCGCCGGGGTGAGGGGCGAACAGCTCGACGTCTGGCATTCGGTCAAGTCGGCGGTCAACGACACGATCCTGGCCGGCGGCGGCACGATCAGCCACCACCACGGCGTCGGCCGCGACCACGCACCGTGGCTCGAGCGCGAGGTCGGGCCGGTCGGTATCCGCCTGCTGCGCGCGATCAAGGCCGAGCTCGACCCGGCCGGCATCATGAACCCGGGGGTGCTCGTCTCGGCAGCCGGGGGCGACCGCGGCGAACCCGCCGGCCTTGCCGCAGCGCCCGGAGCGTCTGCGGGCGAGCACCGCGAAGCCGGGAGCTTCTGAGGTGGGCGGGCACATCGTCGTGCTCGTGAACCCGAGCTCGGGCCGAGGCCGCGGCGCCGAGGCGGCGCGGCGCGCGGTGCACCGCCTCGGCGAGATCGCCGGGAGTGCCCGGGTGCACGTGCTCGCGGGCGACTCGGTCGACGACACGCGGCGCCTCGCCCGGGAAGCCGTCGCGACGGATCCCCGCGCGCTCGTGATCGTGGGCGGCGACGGCACGCTCTCGTCGGTGCTCGACGCCGTCGTGGGAACGGGAGTGCCCATCGCACTCGTGCCCGCGGGCACCGGCAACGACCTCGCCCGTGCGCTCGGCCTGCCGTTCGAGGGCGACGAGGCCGCAGCAGCCGCGGCCGAGCTCGCGCTGCTCGGCACGGCGCGGGCGATCGACGTGGGCGAGGTGGAGTCGGATGCCGGCCTCCGGCGGTTCCTCACCGTCGCCGCCCTCGGCTTCGACGCGCACGTGAGCGAACGCACGAATCGGCTGCGCTGGCCCCGCGGTCGAGCCCGCTACTACGTGGCACTGCTCGTCGAGCTCGTGCGCCTGCGCCCCATGCGCTTCGAGTTCGCCGTCGACGGCGGCACCCGGCGCGTCCTGCCCGGCACGCTCATCGCCGTCGGCAGCACGCGCAGCTACGGTGGCGGCATGCCCGTGTGCCCCGCTGCCGAGCCCGACGACGGACTGCTCGACGTCACGCACGTCGGCCCCCTCGGGCGTGCGAAGCTCGTCCGCCTCTTCCCCCTGCTGCTCCGCGGCACGCACGTCGCACGCCCCGAGGTGACGACGACACGCGCTCGCTCGATCGAGGTCGACGCCCCAGGACTCGTCGTGTACGCCGACGGCGAGCGGGTCGGTGCCGGGAGGGCGAGCATCCGCGTCGTCCCCAGCGCCCTCTCCATGCTCGTGCCCGGCTCGAACGGCTCCGGGAACGCCGGGGCCGGTGTCGCCGTCGCCGCACAGGCGGGCCGCGAGGCATCCGAATGACCGCCCCCGCCTTCGACCACGACGTCGTCATCGTCGGCTCGGGCTTCGGCGGCTCGGTCGCGGCCCTCCGACTCGCGACCAAGGGCTACGGCGTGCACGTCTACGAGGCCGGGCGCCGCTTCGCCGACGACGACTTCGCGAAGACCAGCTGGAACCTGCGCCGCTACCTCTGGGCGCCGGCGATCGGATGCTTCGGGGTGCAGCGCATCCACCGGCTGCCGCACGTGATGATCCTCGCCGGGGCGGGCGTCGGCGGCGGGTCCCTGAACTACGCGAACACGCTCTACGAACCCGGCCCGGCGTTCTTCTCGGACCCGCAGTGGGGCGGGCTCGCCGAATGGCAGACCGAGCTCGCGCCGCACTACGCGACCGCGAAGCGCATGCTCGGCGTCGTGCCCGAGTATCCGCATCGCGGACCCGTCGAGCGGATCATGCAGGGCGCCGCCGACGACCTCGGGGTCGGCGACACGTTCCGGCGCGCGCCCGTCGGCGTGTACTTCGGCAAGCCGGGCGAGACCGTGCCCGACCCGTTCTTCGGCGGAGACGGCCCAGACCGCACGGGCTGCACGCTCTGCGGCAACTGCATGGTCGGCTGCCGCGTCGGCGCGAAGAACACGCTCGCGAAGAACTACCTGCCGCTCGCCGAGCGGCTCGGCGCGACCATCGAGCCGTTGCGCACCGTGACCGAGGTGCGCGCCATCGACGGCGGCGGCTTCGCCGTGACGAGCGTGCGCACCGGCGCGAGGCTGCGCCGCGACCGCCGCACCGTCACCGCCGAGCAGGTCGTGCTGGCCGCGGGCACCTGGGGTACCCAGCAACTCCTGCACCGCATGAAGGACTCGGGCGCCCTTCCCGGACTCTCCGACGCGCTCGGCCGGCTCACGCGCACGAACTCCGAGGCGCTCGACGGCGCGGTCGCCGTCTCGGTGCCCGAGTCGCTCGGCCTCGCGAGCGGCGTGGCCATCACCACCTCGTTCCACGTCGACGAGCGAACGCATGTCGAGAACGTGCGCTACGGTCCCGGGTCCAACCTCATGGGCGCGCTCGCGACCGGACTCGTGCCGGGCGGGCGGCCGCTGCTCGCCCGGCTCGGCGCGCTGATCGGCGGTGCGCTGCGGCATCCGATCTCGACCCTTCGACTGAGCTCGCTCAGGCGCTGGAGCGAACGCGGCATCATCGCGCTCGTCATGCAGACGGCCGACAACTCGCTGACGCTCTCGCTGCGGCGACGGCTCGGCCGTCGGGTGCTCACGAGCGCGCAGGGCGAGGGCGATCCGAACCCGAGCCACCTCCCCGGTGCGCACCTGGCGGCGCAGGCGATCGCGGCGCGCATGCAGGCGGCGGGCGGCGTGCCGGCGTCGGCGCGCGGGTCGTGGCCCGAGGTCTTCGGCATCCCGCTGACGGCGCACTTCCTGGGCGGGGCGGTCGTGTCGGGCTCACCCGAGCACGGCGTCGTCGACCCGTTCCACCGGGTCTGGGGTCACCCGGGGCTGCACGTCGTCGACGGGGCCGCCGTGCCTGCGAACCCCGGCGTGAACCCGTCGCTCACCATCACGGCGATGGCCGAGCGGGCGCTCTCGTACTGGCCGCGTCGCGCCGCGGTCGACGAGCGGCCGACGCAGGCCGAGCTCGTGCACCCGGTCGCCTGACCCGAGCGGATGTCTCGCGCGACGCGGGTCGTGATGCGAACGGGCCCCTCCGACGGTTCGCCGTCCGAGGGGCCCGTTCGCGGTGCTCGCCCGCTGTGCGCCCGCGGTGCTCCCGTCTAGCCCTTCCAGACCTGCACGACCGCCGGACGAGGCCCGCCCCACGCGCCGTTCGCGACCGAGCCGGGCGCGACGTAGTCGGGGAACATCGAGCGCTGCGCCGCCCACGTGCCGTTCTCGCCCGGGTGCTGCACGGCGACGTAGACCATGTTCTGCTGGTCGCGGATCACCGGGCCGCAGGTCTCGGCCTCGGCCGGCACCGAGAGGAACTGCTGCACGCGTCCGCGCTCCGGCCCTTCGAGCGGCACCTTGAACAGGCCGTCGCCGTACGCGATCGTGCTCGGCGCGCCGTCCGTCGAGATCCAGAGGTTGCCCTCGGAATCGAACGCGACGTTGTCGGGGCACGAGATCGGCGAGACCCGCTCGGGCGGGAAGCCCGCGAAGTAGGTGTTCGGGTTCTTCACCGGGTCGCCGCAGAGCAGCAGGATGCTCCAGCCGAAGGTCGTCGCGGTCGCATCGTTGCCGGTCTCGGTGATCTCGATGATGTGCCCGTCGCGGTTGACGTTGCGGGGGTTCACCTCGGTCGCGGTCTCGTTGGCGCCCGTGCCGCGCGACGTGTTGTTCGTGCATGCGACGTAGATCCGCCCGGTCTTGGGGTTGGGCTCCACGTCTTCGCAGCGGTCCATCTTGGTCGCGCCGACGGCGTCTGCCGCGAGGCGCGTGTTGATGAGCACCTCTTCGGCCGTGAACCCGGCGACCTGGCTCACGCCGTCGATCACGAGGGGGACCCACGTACCGGTGCCGTCGAACGCGCCGTCGGAGGGCAGGGCGCCGGTGCCGGTGATCTCGGCCACGGGGGAGTCGCCGGTGAACTTCGCGACGTAGAGGCTGCCGGCGGTGAGCAGCGTCTTGTTGTGCTTGCGCGCGCCGCCGCCGATGCCCTTCTTGAACTTGTCCTTCGACACGAACTTGTACAGGTAGTCGAAGCGCTCGTCGTCGCCCATGTATGCGGCGACGTGCCCGGTGCGGCCCACGATGACGTTCGCGCCCTCGTGCTTGAAGCGGCCGAGCGCGGTGTGCTTCACGGGCGGGTCGTTCGGGGCGAGCGGGTCGACCTCGACGATCCAGCCGAAGCGGTTCGGCTCGTTGCGGTAGCCCGGGTTGGCGACGGCGTCGAAGCGGGGGTCGACGTTCCGCCATCCGCGGGAATCGCCGCTGCCGCCGACGCCGTAGCGCTTCTCGGCGGGCGTGGTGCCGGGGCTCACGAAGTACTGGTTGAAGTTCTCCTCGCCCGAGAGCACCGTGCCCCACGGGGTCGTGCCCCCGGCGCAGTTGCCGAGCGTGCCCAGCGCGGTGCGGCCGGTGGGGTCGTCCTGGGTCTGCAGCAGCGCGTGGCCGGCGGCGGGCCCCGAGAACGTGAACGGGGTGTGCGCCGTGATGCGCCGGTTGAGGGGCGCACCCACGAGGTACTTCCACGGACCGCTGCGTCGGGTGCGGTACAGCTGCACGACGGCCATGCCGTGCGCGGCCTGGCCGATCCGGCGCTGCTCGTCGAGCGCTGCGGCGTCGGCGGCGGGCGGGAACATGATGTTCTCGTTCGTGTACTCCTGATTGGCCACGAGCACGGCGGTGAGTCCGAGCGGCCCCTCGATGATGTCGAGGTAGTCGTTGTTGTAGCCGAACTGGCGCTCCTGCAGCGCAGCGGTCTGCGCGTTCGGGTCGAAGCGGTCGTTCTTCGAGAAGAGCGGGTCGCCCCAGCGGATGATCGGCGACCACTTGTATCCGACCGGCACGGTGAAGGCGTCGACGGATGCCGCGACGGGGGCGATCGGCGCGAACGGCAGTGTCCGGCCGATCTTCGTCCCGAGCGTGGCCGCGGAGGCCGAGGGCGCATCGCCGCCGACGGAGGAGCCGATGACGATCGCCGCGGCCGCGGCGACACCGCCGCCGAGCAGCGCGCGACGGCTGAGCCCGGCGCTCGCGATGTCGCGGAAGTACTCGTTCGAGCTCGTGTTGGGCACCGGGTGGAAGCAGGCGTCGCCGCACTTGAGGTGGCAGGTCACGGCGCTGCGCTTGCCGAACGTGTGCCCGTCCATGGGCAGCAGCGGCAGCATGGGACGGGCGGCAGGCGACACGCGGTCTTCGCGGCTGGTCGCAGGCTCGTGGATCAGGGTCATCGTCGAGTCCTCTCGTGGGCGCGCCTCGGATCCGGCGCGCATCGCCACGATGTCAGCGGGCACGATCACCTGTGCGGCCTGCGAGTGACCGTTCGATGAACCTCTCCTGAACCCGAGCCGGATGCGGTCGGACGGCGGGCACCCGAGCGCGGGCCGAACCCGGGCCCGCAGGGCGTCGCCGTCGGGTCAGCGCCCGCCGGCGGCATCCGCTTCGACGTGGTCCCGCCAGGAGTGTCGGGGCTCGAAGCCGAGCAGGCGTCGGGCCTTGTCGATCGAGAGCAGCGTGTCGTTGACGCCGAGGTCGCCGCGCAGTTCGACGCCGGGGAACACCTCGGCGACGAGCTCGGCGTTCGGCCGCGACATCACGGTGTCGGCCGCGGCGATGACGAACCGGTCGAAGCCGGGCCGGGCGGCGGCCAGTGCGCGGCTCACGGCCTGCGCGCCGTCGCGGGCGTCGATGTAGCCCCAGAGGTTCCACTTGCGCAGCGTCGCGTCGGCGTCGAAGGCGGGGAACGCGGCGTAGTCGTCGGGGTCCATGACGTTCGAGAAGCGCAGCGCCGTGATCGACAGCTCTGGGTTCCATCGCACGAGCTCGATCGCCATGGTCTCCTCGAGGTGCTTCACGAGGGAGTAGGTCGACTCGGGTCGCGCGGGGTACTCCTCGTCGACAGGGATGTACGGCGGCGGCACGTCGAACGGCAGGCCGAGCACGGTCTCGCTCGACGCCGTGACGATGCGCGTGATGCCGAGCCGCTTGGCCGCCTGGAGCACATTGAACGTGGCGAGCATGTTGTTGCGGAAGGTCGCGACGTCGCTCAGGAGACCGGGCGCCGGCACCGCCGCGAGATGCACGATGGCGTCGGCGCCGGTGTGCTGGTCGTCGACTCCCGCGATCGCGTCGATCACCTGGCCGTAGTCGGTCAGGTCGACGCGCACGAGCGTACCGCGCTCGCCCTGCTGGTCGAGGTTGACGACCTCGTGACCCTCGTCGCGGAGTGTTGCGACGACCGTGCGGCCGAGTTTCCCGGATCCTCCGGTGACGATGATGCGCATCGGAACAGTCTTGCAGGCGAGGATCGGGCCGAAGATGGTACGCGATAGATTCCGCGTCGGGAATATGTCGACGTCGTATTCCCAGCCGGTTCACATGCGCAGGCCATAGCGTTCGACCCATCTTCAACGGGTGATCGCCCGTGACCCACGGCTGGGAAGTCGACGACCAGCTGGGACCCCCATCATCTCTCACGCCGATTCCCTCGGTGCGATTCGGGCCACCAAGCCTCGCACCGGCTCTGTTGACATCACCCGCAGCTTCACCGCCCTCTCCCGGGTCGTGCGCGAATCCGGGCTCCTGGCCCGCACGCGCTGGTTCTACGCCGCGCTCGTGACCACGCTCGCGCTCGCCCTCGGCGGCGTGATCACCGGGTTCATCCTGCTCGGCGACTCGTGGTTCCAGCTGCTCATGGCCGGTGCACTCGGCCTGATCCTCACGCAGTTCGCGTTCCTCGCGCACGAGGCCTCGCACCGGCAGGTGCTCGAGTCGGGGCCGGGCAACGACCGGGTCGGCCGCATCCTGGCAGCCGGCGTCGTCGGCATCAGCTACTCGTGGTGGATGACCAAGCACACGCGTCACCACGCGAACCCGAACAAGATCGGCAAGGACCCCGACATCGAGTGGGACACGATCTCGTTCACCGAGACCGATGCCGCGAAGCAGAAGGGCCTGCTCGCCGCGATCACGCGCAAGCAGGGCTACCTGTTCTTCCCGCTGCTGACGCTCGAGGGCCTCAACCTCCACATGCGCTCGATCGCGACCCTCATGGAGCGCCGCCCGGTCAAGGGCCGCTGGATCGAGCTCGGCCTCATCGCCGTGCACTTCATCGTCTACTTCGGCGCCCTGTTCTGGGTGCTGCCCCTCGGCATGGCGTTCGCCTTCATCGGCGTGCAGATGGCCGTGTTCGGCGTCTACATGGGCGCCTCGTTCGCGCCGAACCACAAGGGCATGGCGCTCATCCCCGCCGACACGAAGCTCGATTTCTTCTCGAAGCAGGTGCTCACCTCGCGCAACATCTCGGGCGGGCTGTGGGCGAGTGCCCTGCTGGGCGGGCTCAACTACCAGGTCGAGCACCACCTGTTCCCGAACATGCCTCGCCCCCACCTCGCGAAGGCCCGCGAGATCGTGCGCGAGCACTGCGCGACGCTCGACGTGCCCTACACCGAGACCACGCTCGTGCAGTCGTACGGCATCGTGATCCGGTACCTCAACCAGGTCGGCCTCTCGGCCCGCGACCCATTCGACTGCCCGATGGTGAACCAATTCCGTCGGGTCTGACGACCCAGAACCTCCGGTCGCGGATTTCGCGACCGGAACACGCACGGCCAGGCCGTGCACACCGCGCCCACCACGGTGGGGCGGAATGAATGAAGGAATACAACATGGCTACCGGAACCGTCAAGTGGTTCAACGCCGACAAGGGCTTCGGCTTCATCGCTCCCGACGACGGCACCGCCGATGTCTTCGCGCACTTCAGCGCGATCGCATCCGACGGCTACCGCTCGCTCGACGAGAACCAGAAGGTCGAATTCGACACCGCCCGCGGCCCCAAGGGCCCGCAGGCAGAGAACATCCGCGTCATCGCGTAGTTCTCCGACACCCTGATCGGCGCCCCGCGCCGGTCGACGAGCGGATGTCACGGTCGCCCGCCTCCTCGAGGGGCGTGCGCCGAGGCATCCGCTCGTCCTGTTCCGGGCCTGAGATCGCCGCACGCGGCCGATTGCGCGCACGGGCAGCCTGCCGCGGCGATGCCGGGTCAAGGCGTCTTCGGAGCTTGGCTGCCTAGGCTCGCCCCGAGACCCCTTGCAACCCCGAACGAGGAGCCCCCATGCACTGCCCCAACGACGGAGCCGTGCTCGTGATGAGCGAGCGCAGCGGCATCGAGATCGACTACTGCCCGACCTGCCGCGGCGTGTGGCTCGACCGCGGAGAACTCGACAAGATCATCGAGCGGTCGTCGACCGAGTTCGGGCGGCCCGCCGCCGTTGCGCCGCCCGCGGTTGCGCCGACACCGCCCCCGGCCGCGGCGGTCGCACCGCCCGCCGCCGCACCCACGCAACCGGGCTACCAGTACGGCCAGCAGTCGTACGACTCGCGCGTCTACGACACCCGCGGCTACGGCGATCAGGGCTCCCGCAAGAAGAAGAAGGACAACTGGCTCTCCGACCTCTTCGACTGAGGAGCCGGCCGGTCGCGGTCGACCAGACGAACGGATGCCGCGGCGCGGCGCTCATGACGAGCGCGGCGCCGCGGCATCCGTCGTCTCCGGTGCAGTGTGTTCGCGCTCCTCAGCGACCGGTGCCGGTAGACCGACAACGACGTCGGCGTGCACGTGTACGTGGACGAGCGACGCCGGGTCGGGCGAACGGCCGCGGGTCAGGACGATCGCGTGGATCGCGTCCTGAGGTGCGGCCGTTCGCCTGAGTCCGGTGCCCCCGCGATGCCGCGCGGATGGACCGACGTCAGCCGCGCGCCGCGAGCGCGTCGAGCACGCGGCGGGCGACCGAGGCGCTGGACTGCGGGTTCTGGCCGGTGATGAGGTTGCCGTCGACGACGACGTGGTCGCTCCAGGGGGCGCCCGAGTCGACGACCGCGCCGCGTTCGCGCAGGCGGCTCTCGACCCACCACGGCGTGTTCTCGCCCGTGCCGCCGGTGCGCTCCTCCTCGTCGGTGAAGACCGTGAGGCGGCGGCCGGCGAACGCGAACGAGCCGTCGGCGAGGTTCGCCGAGAGCAGCGCGGCGGGTCCGTGGCAGAACGGCGCGATGATCGCGCCGGCCTCGTTCGCGGCCACGAGCACGCGCCCGGTGTCGGGGTCGAACGCGAGGTCGCTCATCGGGCCGTGACCGCCGGGCAGCACGATCGCGGCGTAGTCGGCCGCATCGAGGTCGGCGACGGCACGCGGCGCCGCGAGCTCGTGCGAGATCGCCTCGAGGTAGTCGGCGAACTCGCGGGCTCGCTCCTCGCCGCCGGTCTGCGACGGGTCGAGGCTGCCGGGGTCGACGGTGGGCGCGACGCCGCCGGGCGTGGCGACGGTCACGGTGTGGCCGGCGGCGACGAGGTCGCGATGGGCGGTGACGAGTTCCTCGGCCCAGAACCCGGTGGGGTGCTCGCTGCCGTCCTTCATGGTGAGGCTCGTGGCGGCGGTGACGATCATCAGGATGTCGCTCATGCGTGTTTCCGTTCGGTGCGGGTGTTCAGTCGGTGTGGGTGTTCAGTCGGTGCGGGTGCAGCGGGTCGGTCGCGGTGCCGGTCAGGCCGCGTGGAACTCGGCGGGATGCGGCCCGATGCGTCCGCCGGAGTCGAGGGCGTCGATCGCGAGCAGTTCGTCGGCGCTCAGTTCGAAGCCGAAGACGTCGAAGTTCTCGGCGATGCGGGCTGGGGTGACCGACTTCGGGATCACGATGCGCCCCTGCTGGAGGTGCCAGCGCAGCACGACCTGTGCGGGGGTGCGGTCGTGCCGACCGGCGATCTCGACGACGGATGCCTGGCCGAGCACGGCGCCCTGCGCGAGCGGGCTCCACGCCTCGGTCGCGAGGCCGTGGCGCTCGTCGGCGGCGATGACGGCGCGGTTGGACATCGCGGGGTGCAGCTCGACCTGGTTCACCGCCGGAACGACGCTGCCCGAGTCGATGAGGCGTTCGAGGTGCTCGGGCTCGAAGTTCGAGACGCCGATCGCCCTCGTGCGGCCATCGGCGAGCAGCCGCTCGAGGGCCCGCCACGTGTCGAGGTAGCGGCCGCGGTCGGGCGTCGGCCAGTGGATCAGGTAGAGGTCGAGCTGCTCGAGCCCGAGCTTCGCGGCGCTCGCGTCGAACGCGCGGAGCGTCTCGTCGTAGCCCTGGTCGGAGTTCCACACCTTCGTCGTGACGAACAGCTCGTCCCGGGCGATGCCCGACTCGGCGAGGGCGCGGCCGACGCCGGCCTCGTTGCCGTAGACGGCGGCCGTGTCGATGCTGCGGTAGCCGACCTCGAGCGCGGTGGCGACGGCCGCGGCGGTCTCGTCGTCGGGCACCTGGAAGACGCCGAAGCCGAGCTGCGGCATCCGCACGCCGTTGTTCAGGGTGATGGTGGGCACGGTGTCGGTGGGAGCGATGGTCATCTGGGTCCTTTCGGGATCCGGTCGGTGGTGGCGGTTCGGGTTCAGGCGGCGGATGTCGCGACGGAGCCGGTCGCGGTCGTGGCCCGCGCCGCGGCATCCGCTCGCTCGGAGACCGGTGCGCCGGACCGGGCCGAGGCCCATGCGACGACCATGACGACGAGCGCGGCCGCGGTGATGATCGCGCCGACCCAGATGGGCGACGTGTAGCCGAGGCCGGCCGAGATGGCGAGGCCGCCGGCGAATGCGCCGAGGGCGTTGCCGAGGTTGAACGCGGCGATGTTCGCGCCCGAGGCGAGGGTGGGCGCGCCCTCGGCGTACCGCATGACGCGGCTCTGCAGGGCGGGCACGGTGCCGAAGCCGAATCCGCCCATGAGCACGAGCAGCACGACGACGGCGATCGGGAACGCGGCGAGCCACGCGAGCAGGGCGAGCACGACGACGAGCGTCGCGATGAAGCCGAGCAGGGTGCCGTCGATCGAGCGGTCGGCGAGGCGGCCGCCGATCCAGTTGCCGACGACGAGCCCGGCGCCGAAGAGCACGAGCAGCCAGGGCACGTCGGAGGCGGCGAACCCGCTGACCTCGGTGAGCGTGTAGGCGATGTAAGTGAAGGCGCCGAACATGCCGCCGAAGCCGAGCACCGTCACGGTGAGCGAGAGCCAGACCTGGCCGGAGCGGAACGCCCCCAGCTCGCGGCGGAGGCTCGGGGCTTCGCCGTCGCCATCCGCAGTGCGAGTGACCGGCACGAGCACCGCGATGCCGATGAGCGCGACGACGCCGATCGCCGAGATGACCCAGAACGTCGAGCGCCAGCCGTACTGCTGCCCGAGGAAGGTGCCGAACGGCACGCCGAGCACGTTCGCGGCGGTGAGACCGGTGAACATGATCGCGATGGCGCCCGCGCGCTTGGCGGGAGCGACGAGGTCGGCGGCGAGCACCGCGCCGATGCCGAAGAAGGCCCCGTGGCAGAGTGCGGCGACGATGCGCCCGGCGAGCATGGCCTCGTAGGTCGGTGCCAGCGCCGAGATGGCGTTGCCGGCGATGAAGAGCCCGAGCAGGCCCATGAGCACGGGCTTGCGGGGGAGCCGGGTGACGGCTGCGGTCAGGCCGATGGCGCCGACCGCGACGGCCAGGGCGTAGCCCGAGATGAACCAGCCGGCCGCGGCCTCGGTGACGGCGTAGTCGGCGGCGAGGTCGGGCAGCAGGCCCATGATGACGAATTCGGTCAGGCCGATGCCGAACGCCCCGATCGCGAGGGCGAGCAGTCCGAGTGGCATGCGAGGTTCTCCTGTACACTGGGGGAAGTAGTTGCAAGCGCCGACTATTGCGAACGCAGGGTCAATAGTTGCACACGCAATTACCTAGCGCAAGCAACTACTTTTCCGGCGCGCGTCGTCGTGACCGATCGGGCCCCGTCGAATCGGGCCCGAAGTCAGGCCGAACGAGGCGCCGGAGACCGCGAGATCAGGAGACGACATGGGCATCGCCGACGACGCCGTCGAGGTGCGCGCGCACGGCTGGCGCACCCTGGCTGCGCTGCACGGACTGATCGAGAGCGAGCTCGAGCGCGCGCTCTCGGCATCCGTCGACCTCTCAGTCGTCGAGTACACCGTGCTCGACGCCCTGAGCCGCCAGGACGGCTGGCACATGCGCATGCAGCAGCTCGCCCGCGCGACCGCGCTCAGCCCCAGTGCGACCACCCGGCTCGTGAATCGCCTCGAAGACCGGGCGCTCCTCACGCGCGTGCTCTGCGCCGACGACCGTCGCGGCATCTACACCGAGCTCACGCACGCCGGCCGTGCGCTCTACGACCGGGCGCGGCCGATCCACGATGAGACGCTCGAACGCGTGCTCGCCGAGGCCCAGGGGCAACCCGAACTCGCGCCCGTCGTCGAGGCGCTCCACGCGGTCGCGCTGCCGGTCGCTGCAGGCTGACGCCGCCCGCGAGCTGACGTCGCCCGCGAGGCGGCCGGCTACGCCGCGGTGCCGGAGATGTTGACGAGCCAGCTTGCGCCGAAGCGGTCGACGAGCATGCCGAACGCGTCGCCCCAGGGCGCGACCTCGAGCGGCTGGACCACGGTGCCGCCCTCGGCGAGGCCGTCCCAGTAGCCGCGGATCGTCGCGTCGTCATCGCCCGAGATCGACACCGAGACGCCCGAGATGCCCTGGTAGTCCATGTGCGCCGGCACGTCGGCGGCCATGATCGTGAGTCCGGGGCCGTCGATCTGCCCGTGCATGACGAGGTCGGCTTCGGCGGGATCCTCCGAGGCCTGGTAGTCGGCGAACGTGCTGATGTTCAGCGTGCCCCCGAAGATCGCGTGGTAGAACTCGAGCGCCTCGCGGGCGGTGCCGCGGAAGTTCAGGTACGGGTTGAGCGTGATCGGCATGGCGTCCTCCGGGTCGTCGTCGGTCGTGGTCCACCCTCGATTCTGCTCCGGAAGCCATGACGATGCGAGGAATTCTCGAAGAACCCTTGACCCCTTGACGTTCGCGGCGTACCTTGTAATCAATCAAATGGTTGATCAATGAATTGGTTGGTTACGATGCTCCTCGATCCGAATGCCGATGACCGGCTCGACCGGGCCTTCATGGCCCTGGCCGACCCGGTGCGCCGCGGCATCATCGCGAGGCTCAGCCGTGGCCCGGCGACGGTCAACGAGCTCGCCGAGCCGTTCCAGATCACCAAGCAGGCCGTGTCCAAGCACATCCAGGTCCTCGAACAGGCGGGCCTCGTCACGCGAACGCGCGACGCGCAACGCCGACCCGTGCACCTCGCGCCTGCGCAGCTCGAAGCACTCACCGCGTGGATCGACCGGTTCCGGCTGATCCACGAGCAGCAGTTCCGTTCACTCGATGCGCTGCTCGCCACCGACCGCGGCACGGACGCCGCACCACTCGAGGCCGACCACGAGAGCGGCCCCGCACGCAAGGCAGAGAGATCATGACCACGACCACCAACTCCGTCACCATCACGGCCCCCGAGGGCCTGCCGTTCATCGACATCGAGCGCGAGTTCGACGCTCCCGTGAGCGCGGTGTTCAACGCGCACCGCGACCCCGAGCTCGTCAAGCAGTGGCTCGGACCGAACGGCTACGACATGCAGATCGAGCGCTGGGAGTTCGTGCCGAAGGGCGGCTACCGCTACCTGCACGTCGACCCCGCCGGCGAGGCCTACGCCTTCAACGGCACCTTCCACACCGTGCGCGAGAACGAGTTCGCGATCCAGACCTTCGAGTACGAGGGGTTCCCCGACGTCGTCGCCGTCGAGTCGATCGCGTTCGAAGACCTCGGCGACGGTCGCACGCTCCTGCGCATCCACTCGACCTACCCCACCCTCGAGGCCCGCGACGGCATGATCGCCTCGAACATGGAGCTCGGCGTGCGCGAGGGCTTCGAGCGGCTCGAGGCCCTGCTCGTCGACTGAGCCGCCGCGGCACCTGCCACCGGCATCCGCCACCGAATCCGCAGACTGCACATCGCAAGGAGCACATCATGGACTGGACCCTCGAAGTCGTCATCGTGCCGGTCGCCGACCTCGACCGCTCGATCGCCTTCTACCGCGACCAGGTCGGGTTCGACCTCGACCACGACACCACCAACGAGCACATGCACGTCGCACAGCTCACCCCGCGCGGCTCCGGCTGCTCGATCGTCATCGGCAGCCTGCCGTCGCAGAACGAGATGGCGCCGGGCTCGCTGCACGGACTGCAACTCGTGGTCGCCGATGCCGAGGCGGCCCGCGCCGAGCTGCTCGAACGCGGCGTCGACGTCGGCGAGATCATGGTGTTCAGCGAGCAGGACGGCGGCACGTTCTTCGGGTTCGCCGACCCCGACGGCAACACCTGGGCCGTGCAGCAGATCAAGGCCAGGGCCGAGCGGCCGCTCATCCCGGTCGAGGCGCGGCAGCGGTTCGGCGCCGAGCAGGAGGTCTGACCCGCCCCGCGGGCGACCGCCGACGCGAGCGAGCGGATGCCGCGGCGCGAGCCCTTCGCAGAGGGGCCGCCCGCGGCATCCGCTCGTCCCTGCGCGCCCGCCTGCCCGCGCCCGCCTGCCGCGCTCGCCTGCTCACCGTCGCCCCGGTCGCGTGCGACGATCGAGGGATGACCGAGTCGCCCGAGATCCTGCGCTACGCCGCGTTCACCGACCGCCCGACCGGCGGCAACCCGGCGGGCGTCGTGCTCGACGCGTCGGGCCTCGACGACGAGCAGATGCAGCGGATCGCCGCCGAGGTCGACTTCGCCGAGACCGCCTTCGTCACGGGGCGCGACGGCGACGACTACCTGCTCAGGTACTTCTCGCCGATCGCCGAGGTGCCGTTCTGCGGGCACGCGACGGTCGCGACGGCCGTGGCGATCGCCGAGCGCTCGGCGCCAGGACCCCTGCGGTTCCGGACGCCGGTCGGGCCGATCGAGATCGTCACGACGCCGGGCGATGCCGGCGGCGCCGGCGATGCGGGCGGCGGCATCATCGCAGCCTTCACGAGCGTCGGCACCGACCTCGCCGAGTTCGACCCGCTCGTGCTCGAGCGCGTGCTCGGGCTGCTCGGCCTCGGAGCGGCTGCGCTCTCCGCCGCGCTGCCGCCGCGGCTCGCGTTCGCCGGCAACTGGCATCCGGTGCTCGTGGTCGACGATGCCGAGACGTTCGACGGATTCACCTTCGACGCGGGGGCCGTGCGCGCCTTCATGGACGAGCAGGGGTGGCCGGCGACGATCACGGTGCTGCACCCGATCGAGTCGGATGCCGCGGAGCCCCGCCGCTTCGAGGCGCGCAACCTCTTCCCGGTCGGCCGCATCACGGAGGATCCGGCGACGGGGTCCGCCGCCGCCGCGGTCGGAGGCTACCTGCGGGCGATCGGCGTGGTCGAGGCACCTGTGCGGGTGGTCATCGAGCAGGGGCGGCACGTGGGCCGTCCCGGAGAACTCACCGTGGACATCCCCGTCACGGGCGGCATCACGGTGAGCGGCGGCGCGACCCTGATCCCGACCCGCGCGGACCTGCGCGGCTGACCGCTCGAGACGCATTCGCCCGATCGGGGTCACATCCGTTCGGGGGCATTGCGCCGAGCCGTCAGGGCGACGATCATGAACCGGGGGGATGACTGCATGGGACGACAAGCGCGAGCGACCTGGATCGGCGACGACGGGCTCGCCGCCGTCACGCTCCACCTCGAATCGGGTGGGCTCCAGGTCTCCGGCGAGCGCCGGGCGCGCCTTCCGCGCGCGGCCCTAACGCAGGTGCAGGCGACCGACGGGGTCGTCTCGTTCGTCGCGCAGGGCGACACGTATCGCTTCCGGCTGGGCGCCGCGGCGTCGGCGTGGGCCGCAGCGCTGACGACACCGCCGCCCACGCTCGCCGAGAAGCTCGGCGTCGCCGCGGGGCGCACCATCGCGGTGCACGGCGAGTTACCTGTCGCCGAGCTCGAAGACGCCCTGGCCGAGGCGACGCGCGTTCCGCCCTTCGAGGCCGAGCTCGTGGTCGTGGTCGTGCGCGACCAGCACGAGCTCGCGTCGCTGCCCGTGTGGTTCCGCGAGTGCGGCGTCGCCGCGCCCGTCTGGGTCGTGCACGGCAAGGGCCGGCTCACCACGGCGCCCGGCGACACGGCCGTGCGCAGCGCCCTCCGCGAGAGCGGGTGGCGCGACACCAAGGTCAGTGCGATCGCCGACACGTGGTCGGCCACGCGCTTCCATCCGGCCAAGGCGTCCTGAGGGGCGAACGGGGGCGAACGGGCCGTTCCCGTGCCGTCACCGCAGAGGCGTCTGCTTCGACGGCCGAGCGGATGCCGCGGGGCGGCGTAGGCTCGGAACGCGGCCCGGTCACAGTCGCTCGACGGCGGGCCGCGGCATCCGTCATCGCACCGTGCGCACCCGCGTCACCGCAACCCTGGAGGATCTCATGCAGCGTCGAACCCTCGGACGCACCGGCCGCCCGGTCTCGGTGATCGGCCTCGGCACCTGGCAGCTCGGCGCCGACTGGGGCGACGTCGACGAGGCCGACGCGCTCGCGGTGCTCGATGCCGCGCACGGCGCGGGCGTCACGTTCTTCGACACGGCCGACGTGTACGGCGACGGCCGCAGCGAGACCCTCATCGGCACGTGGCTGCGCGCCAACCCAGACTCCGGCGTCACCGTCGCGACGAAGATGGGCCGCCGCCTGCCGCAGGAGCACGCGAACTACTCGCCGGAGCACTTCCGCGCGTGGGTCGACCGCTCGCGCGCGAACCTGGGGGTCGACACGCTCGACCTGGTGCAGCTGCACTGCCCGCCCACGTCGGTCTACGGCGACGACGCGGTGTTCGACGCGCTCGACGCGCTCGTGGCCGACGGCTCGATCGCCGCCTACGGCGTGAGCGTCGAGCGGGTCGACGAGGCGCTCACCGCGATCGCCCGCCCCGACGTGGCGACCGTGCAGATCATCCTCAACGCGTTCCGACTGAAGCCGCTCGACGCCGTGCTGCCCGCCGCCGTCGAGGCCGGCGTCGGCATCATCGCGCGCGTGCCGCTCGCGAGCGGACTGCTCTCGGGGCGTTACACGAAGGACACCGTGTTCGCCGCGAACGACCACCGCACCTTCAACCGGCACGGGGAGTCGTTCGACGTGGGCGAGACGTTCTCGGGAGTGGACTACGAGACCGGCGTCGCCGCCGCGGCCGAGTTCACCGAGCTCGCGAAGGCGGCCGCTCCCGATGCCACCGCGGCCCAGGTCGCGCTCGCGTGGATCGCCGCGCAGCCGGGCGTCAGCTCGGTGATCCCCGGTGCGCGCAACGTCGACCAGGCGCGCGCGAACGCGGCCGCCGGCTCGCTCGAGCTCCCCGCGTCGTTCGGCGACTCGGTGCGCGAGCTCTACGACCGCCGCATCCGCGCTCAGGTGCACGCGCGCTGGTGAGCCGTCCCGCGTGATCGGCATCTTCACCGGCTTCGCGGTCATCGCCCTCGCGGTCTTCGTCGGATGGCTCGCCGGGCGCCTCGGCGTGCTCGGCCCGAGCGCGCGCCCGGTGCTCGCGCAGCTGAACTTCAACGTGCTCGCGCCGTTCCTGCTGTTCTCGGTGCTCGCGACGGCCGACGTGAAGTCGTTGTTCTCGGTGCTGCTGCCGGTGTCGGCCATCGTCGCGGTCGCGATCATGGCCGTGTTCGCGATCGTGTCGCTCTTCGTCTGGCGGCGGGGCGCGGCGCGCACGGTCATCGGCTCGCTCGCCTCCGGCTACGTCAACGGCAACAACTTCGGCATCCCGATCGCGGTCTACATGCTGGGGAACGCCGCGTACTCGGCGCCCATCGTGCTGCTGCAGCTGCTCGTGTTCGTGCCGATCGCCCTCTCGGTGCTCGGGGCGAGCGTCGAGGGCCGCACCTCGGTCGGGATGATCGTCCGGACGACGTTCGGCAACCCGATCATCATCGGATCCCTGCTCGGCCTGCTCGTCGCGATCTCGGGCATCGAGCTGCCGCCCGTCGTGCTCGACCCGATCGAGCTCATCGGGCATGCGGCCGTGCCACTCATGCTCATCGCGTACGGGCTGTCACTGCACGGGCAGCGCCTGCTCGAGCCGGGCACGGGTCGCCGCGACGTGCTGCTCGCCTCGGCGCTGAAGCTCGTGGCCATGCCGCTCGCCGCGTGGGCGCTCGGCCGCTTCGTCTTCGGGCTCGACGGCATCGACCTCTACGCGGTCACGGTGCTCGCGGCCCTGCCGACGGCGCAGAACGTGTTCGTCTTCGCGCAGCGGTACGACACGGCCGAGATCGTCGCGCGCGACACCGTGTTCATCACGACGATCGGGTCGGTCCCGGTGCTGCTCGCGGTGGCGCTGCTGCTCGGCTGAGGCTCAGTCCGCTGAGGCTCGGTCGACGGAGGCCGGCGTCGCGGCCGGCGCCTCGTCGCTCACCGGCACCGGTCGTCGACGCGCCTGCGAGGCGACCGAGAAGCTCACGACGGCGACGGCCGCGACCACCAGGATCGCGTGGCGCGCGCCGACCTCGCTCGCGAGCAGCCCGAGCAGCGGGGGAGCGGCGAGCGACGAGACCGTCGAGAACGACGTGACGACGGCCACGCGAGGGCCGGCGTGCACCGGGTCGTCGGATGCCGCGGAGATCGCGATCGGGTTGCCGAGCGCCGCGCCGCAGCCCCAGAGCAGCACGCCGATCCACGCCGTCGCGAGGCTCGGCGAGAAGACGAAGAGCAGCACGCCCGAGAACGTCGCGAGCCCCGAGACGCGCAGGACCGCGACCCGGCCGAAGCGGTCGATGAGCGGCGTGCCGAGAAAGCGGAACACGGTCATCGCGGCCACGAACGTGCCGTAGGCGAGCGCACCCGCAGCCTCGGCGGTCGCGAAGCCGTCGACGACCGCGAGCGAGAGCCACGTCGTCGCGGTGCCCTCGGCGAGCGAGGCCGCGAGCAGCACGACGCCGAGCAGCAGGGTGCGCGGCTCGCGCCAGGCGCCGAGCGCCTGCCTCATCGCCCCGCGGCGGTGCGCGGCCGTCGCGTCGTGCGAGATCGAGCCGGTCTCGGTCGTGATCGGCACGTGCAGCGTGAGCGCGGTGGCGGGCCGGTACAGGGCGAGGCGTGCGACCGTCACGGCCGTCAGCACCACGAGGATCTGCACGGTGATCGACACGTGCAGGGCCGCGAAGCCGGCCCCGACGAGGGCGCCGAGCGCCGCGCCGATCGAGAAGCACGCGTGGAAGTGCGGCAGGATCGCCTTGCCGATGCGGCGTTCGACCTCGGCGGCGTTCGTGTTGATGGGCACGTTGACGAGCGAACCGCAGAAGCCGTTGACGAACGCCCCCGCGATGAAGAACCGCACGTCGCCCGTCGCGGTCGCGAAGGCGATCGAGCCGAAGCCGACGACGTTGCCGATCGTGCCGGCGAGCAGCGCTCGACGGCTGCCGAACCTCGCCACGACCACGCCGATCGTGAGTGCGCCGGTGAGCGACCCGAGGCCGCCGACCACGAGGAGCCCGCCGAGCTGGGCCGCATTCACGTCGAGCGCTTCGCGGATCGAGGGCATGCGACTGAGCCAGGACGACATGACGAGCCCGAACAGCGCGAACTGCACCAGCAGCGACCAGCGGGCGGCCCGCACTTCGTTCGACATGGTAAAGAATCCTGCCAGTAATTCGGATGCTTCGCAGGCAAGATGGTGGGATGACCCACACCGCGCCCCTCATCGTCGTCATGGGCGTGTCCGCCGTCGGCAAGTCCACGATCGGCTCCGGCATCGCCGAACGACTCGGCGTGCCGTTCCGCGACGCCGACGACCTGCACCCCGCGGCGAACGTCGAGAAGATGCGCGCGGGCAGCCCGCTCGACGACGACGACCGGTGGCCCTGGCTCGACATCGTCGGCGGCGAGATGCAGGCCTCCGCGGCATCCGGGCTGGTAATGGCGTGCTCGGCGCTGCGCCGGGTCTACCGCGACCGACTGCGCGCGCAGGCGCCCGCGATCGCGTTCGTGCACCTGCATGCCGACGACGCCGTGCTCACCGCTCGGGCAGCAGGCCGCAGCGGGCACTTCATGCCCCCGAGCCTGCTCGCCTCGCAGCTCGCGACGCTCGAGCCGCTCGGCGGCGACGAGCTCGGACTCGTGGTCGACGTCGACGCGACCGTCGAGGACATCGTCGACCGTGCGGTCGCCGGGCTCGCGGGCATCGGGGTCGTCTCGGCGTAGCCGGCCGAGGGAGCGCGCGGGCCGAGCGGCCCGCGCGATCGTGCGTCAGGCCCGGCTCGGGGCGGGTGCGACCGCGGACTTCGGCTTCGGCCGCCAGCCGTGGAACAGGTACGCCCACGACACCGCCCACGGCCCGACCGGATCCAGGAACGTCCGGCGCTGCGCGAGCAGGTCGGTGTAGGCCGTGCTGCGGCGGGCGAAGCTCAGCGACAGCGGCTCCGAGGCGGCCTCGATGATGGCCTTGACCTCGGCGACGCTCGTGCGTGCGGGAACCACGACCGGCGCCGGTGCGAACCGCGCCTCGAGGAACGCGAACGCCGCGACGATGACGAATCCCACGATGAGCAGCAGCTGCCACTCCGGAGCGACCGGCATCCACTGGTACAGGGCGAACCAGACGACGAACGCGGCGCCGACGACGTAGATCAGCCTCGGCAGGCTCGTCAGCCCGAGCCACCATCCGACCGACAGCGGGCATCGGTCCCAGAGCAGCGTGCGTTCGACGTAGCCCGTGATCACCTGGTTGAGCCAGATCAGGAGGGCGGCGACGAGGGCCGACGAGATGACCCAGCCCCAGCCCGTGAGGTGGCCGCCGTCGTGGAGGAAGCCCATGCCGCCCGCGACGTCGGGCGCCGCATCCGATCCGTTGAACCGGTCGCCGATCCACGCGATCGGGCTCGCGATCGCGATGATCGCGCTCGTGAAGAACGCCGAGACGGCGACGATGCCCGGGAGCAGCACCGCGATCACGACGGCGGCGATCATGTTCGTGCCGAGGGACTTCTTGTTGATGACGTTGAGGCGGTTCTCGATGTAGGCGACCTCCGGGCCCGGCCCGGGCAGGTCGGGGCCGAGCAGGTTCCGGATCGTCGGCTCGACGACCTGCAGCGTGTTCTTGTAGTAGTACGAGTGGTCGAGGAACGGCTGGCTCACGTTGTGCACGGCGTGCTCCTCGGGCCCGAGGGCATCGCTCGCCATGCGCGGGAAGTACGACGCGCGCCACCGCTCCCTGGCCCGGCCTGAGGTGTCGGCGATCGGCCCGGCCGAGAAGGGGTCCCAGATCGCCCAGTGGTTGGCCCATGCGACCGGCTGCGCCTGGCCTTCGCGACGATCGAGCCAGTTCTGCACCGGCGTGTACACGTCGCTGCGCCCGCGCCACTGCTCGCGCCCGAGCAGGCTGACCGCCGCGCCGACGGTCGTGAGCTGTCGCACGTTGTAGGCGTTCGGGTCCATCTCCTCGAAGAGCGTGAACGTCGAGACCGCCGCGCCCTGCGAATGCGCGAAGACGTGCACGTCGCCGTCGCCGACGAGTTGCTTGGCCCGGCCGACGGCATCGCGCACGACGAGCCGCATCGCGCTCGCCCGCACGGGCGTCTCCTTCCAGGCCGTGACGTCGCCGATCGACCCGGCGAGTCCCTGGATGACGTCGCCTGCGGCCTTCTTGAACGCCGGGATCAGCAGCAGCGGACTGATCAAGGGCAGGATCGGCGTGAGCACGACGGCCAGCAGCGTGACGAACACGGCGACCGGCAGGTACACGGCGAATCCGACGACGAGCCGAACGAGGTCGAACACGAAGGTGAGCGCCTTCGAGCGCAGGGCGAGGCGCTTGCGGGGCATCCGGGGGTGCTCGATCAGCGTGTACCAGGGCAGCAGCACCATCGTCGCCCAGAACAGGCGCAGCATGCGGGTGATCGCGCGCCACATGAACGGCGCCGCCCACCGGAAGATCTGGGCCGTGCCCAGCGGCACGAAGGCCTCGGACCAGCGGGCCTCGATGATCGCGACGCGTTTCGTGATCGACTCGACCGGTGCACCGGGCTGCGCGTCCGGGGCGCGACGCTTCGGGAACGTCACGGTCGCGCTGATGAGCGGAGCGTCGCCTGCGAGGTCCGACGAGTCGAGGCGCACGCCCGACGCGTCGTCGGCACCGTAGACCTGGTCGCGGGTCATCCAGTCCATGCGCGCGAGGATCGGCTCCGCCCATTCGAGCAGGATCTGGCTGCGGGTCGCCTCGCCCATGCCGTGCACGAGCACCAGTGCGACGTCGTAGGAGCCCTCGGACTGCTGGGCGGCGGTGGCGTCGCGGGCTTCGGTGGCGGGGGAGAGACGCATGGCAGCCTCCTGGGCTCGCGGACGCGATCGGTGCAGGTCGATCCGACGGTAGCGCTGCGGGCGAGCCCTCGACAAGGGAGATCCCCGGAATTCCGGGCCTGCACTGACCTCTATGCGCGTGACGGATGCCGCGGGCGGGCGTCAGGCTCGGCGCGAAGCAAATCGGCGGGCGAGGCCGCCGTGCACCTTGAGCAGCTGCGGGACCACGAGGTACACGGCGAGCGGCACGACGACGATCGTGAGCGCGAATGCCCGGAGCGCCGGGGGCCAGGTCTCGGCGAACGGGGCGATCGCCGTGAGGCCGAGCGTCACGAGCGGGAAGATCGCGATCCAGGTGAGCAGCGCGCGCACGTGGATCGACGGCGGCCGGACGGTCGACGCGCTCGGGGCCGTCGTGGCGGTCGCGACGGGCGTGGGGTTTTGCGTGGTGGTCATGAGGTCTCCTTTGCCAACTGTTCGGTTGGTTCCAACTGAACGGTTGCTATTGAAGCACTCCCACGGGCTTTCTGCAACCACGCAGTTGGAATTGCTAGACTCGCGCCATGGCGTGGGACACCGAACGGACGAAGCGGCTGCTGCTCGACGCGGCGACGGCCGAGTTCAGCGAGCACGGACTCGCGGGCGGGCGCATCGATCGCATCGCCACGGCCGCCGGGGTGAACAAGGAACGCATCTACCAGTACTTCGGCAAGAAGGACGACCTGTTCGCCGCCGTGCTCAATGCGCAACTGCGCGACTCGATGGACGCCGTCGCCATGGACGGCGAGGGGCCCGAAGCTGCGGGCGACTACGCCGGCCGGCTCTTCGACCACCACCTCGCCGACGGCGTCATCCCCCGTCTCGTGTTCTGGGAGGGACTCGAACGTGCCGAACTCGCGGCCGTCGACACCACCCGCGCCGAGTACCACCGCACCAAGGTCGACCGATTTCGGCAGATGCTGCCCGGCCTCGACCACGCGGCCGCGGGCGAGCTCCTGCTGACCCTCGTGTCGTTGGTGAATGCGTGGCCGGTGCTCTCGCACCTCGACGTGCTCATCGCCGGCGGCGACCGCGGCCCCGATGACCGCAGCACGGCAGCCCGCACGGCCGCCCGGCGAGCCGCGCTCGTGCGCACGATCGAGGTGCTGGCGCGCGACGCCCAGCTCGCTGCGGCCTCCGCACACGCGTGAGCGCGACGGACCCAGCGCCCGCCCAGCCGGATCTCAGGGTTGTCCCTGAGGTGCGGCATCCGTCGTCGCTCGTAGAGTGAACTCGATCGCACGACGCGGACCGCAGGGGGAACTGTCACCGCCGGTGCGATCGTGAGCCGGCCGGCTCCCCGCCCGAAACGCGGAGCAGGCCGGCTCCCCCATTTTCCGGGCCGATCATGCGGCAGACTCGAGGGATGACCCAGTCCCTTCTCGAGCGAGCGCCCCGTCCCTACGACGCCGACGAGATGTACGTCGCCTTCGTGGATTGGGCCGAGAGCCGGGGTCTCGCGCTCTACCCCGCGCAGGACGAGGCGGTCATCGAGATCGTCTCGGGCGCGAACCTGATCCTGTCGACGCCGACCGGCACGGGCAAGTCGCTCGTCGCGGTCGCCGCCCACGCGGCATCCGTCGCCGCCGGAGGCCGCACCTACTACACGGCACCGATCAAGGCGCTCGTGAGCGAGAAGTTCTTCCAGCTCGCCGACATCTTCGGGGCGGCGAACGTCGGCATGGTCACGGGCGACAGCTCGGTGAACCCCGACGCCCCGATCATCTGCTGCACGGCCGAGATCCTCGCGAACCTCGCGCTGCGGCACGGCGCCGACGCCGACGTCGACCAGGTCGTGATGGACGAGTTCCACTACTACGGCGACCCCGACCGCGGCTGGGCGTGGCAGGTGCCGCTGCTGCTGCTGCCGAAGGCCCAGTTCGTGCTCATGTCGGCCACGCTCGGCGACGTCACGGCCATCGCCGAGGACCTGACCCGGCGCACGGGCCGGCCGACCGCACGCGTGACGGGCGTCGAGCGCCCGGTTCCGCTGCACTACTCCTACGCGAAGACGCCCGTGCAGGAGACCGTCGAAGAGCTGCTCGACACCCGCCAGGCGCCCGTCTACATCGTGCACTTCTCGCAGGCCGCCGCCATGGAGCGTGCTCAGGCGCTGTCGTCGATCCGCGTCGTCACGCGCGAGCAGCGCGGCGAGATCGCCGAGGCCATCGGCGGGTTCCGCTTCACGACCGCGTTCGGCAAGACGCTCTCGCGCCTCGTGCGGGCGGGCATCGGGGTGCACCACGCGGGCATGCTGCCGCGCTACCGACGCCTCGTCGAGACGCTCGCCCAGCGCGGCCTGCTGCGCGTGATCTGCGGCACCGACACGCTCGGCGTCGGCATCAACGTGCCCATCCGATCGGTGCTCATCACGGCGCTCACGAAGTTCGACGGCCAGAAGATGCGCCAGCTCAGCGCGCGCGAGTTCCATCAGATCGCCGGTCGCGCCGGGCGCGCGGGCTACGACACCGCGGGCACGGTCGTCGTGCTCGCCCCCGAGCACGAGATCGAGAACGAGGTCGCCGTGCGCAAGGCCGGCGACGACGCGAAGAAGCTCAAGCGCATCGTGCGCAAGAAGGCGCCGGCCGGGCAGATCACGTGGGGCGAGGCCTCCTACGACCGGCTCGTCGTCGCCGAGCCCGAGCCGCTCGTGCCGCAGCTGAAGCTCACCGCGGCGATGCTCATCAACGTCATCGGCCGCGGCGGCGACGTCGTCGGCGACATCCGCTCGCTCGTCTTCGACAACCACGAGACCCGCACGCGCCGGTTCGAGCTCGCACGTCGGGCGCTCGAGATCCTGCGCACCCTCGCCGATGCGGGCGTGGTCGAGCTGACACCGGATGCCGCGGCCGGGCCGCTCGGCGTGCGCGTGGCCCTCACGGTCGACCTGCAGCCTAACTTCGCGCTGAACCAGCCGCTCTCGCCGTTCGCGCTCGCCGCGATCGACCTGCTCGACCCCGAAGCCGAGCCCGGAACCGGCATCGGCACGGGCCACTACGCGCTCGACGTCGTGAGCATCATCGAGTCGACCCTCGACGACCCGCGCCCGATCCTCTCGCAGCAGCAGTTCAAGGCGCGCGGCGAGGCCGTGGCCGCCATGAAGCAGGAGGGCATCGAGTACGACCAGCGCATGGAACTGCTCGAGGAGGTCACCTGGCCGAAGCCGCTCGACGAGCTGCTCGCGCAGGCGTTCGAGACCTTCGCGTCGAGCCAGCCGTGGGTGCGCGACTTCGAGCTCTCGCCGAAGTCCGTGGTGCGAGACATGTTCGAGCGCAGCATGTCCTTCGGCGAGTACGTGTCGTTCTACCAGCTCGCCCGCAGCGAGGGCCTCGTGCTGCGCTATCTCTCCGACGCGTTCCGCGCCGTGCGCCAGACCGTGCCGAACGACGCGAAGACCGAGGAGCTGCTCGACCTCATCGAGTGGCTCGGCGAGCTCGTGCGCCAGGTCGACTCGAGCCTCGTCGACGAGTGGAACGAACTCGTCGACCCGAACGCCCACCTGCCCGAAGACGAGGCGGCCGTCGTGCCGCCCGCGCCGCCGTCGGTCGTGACGAACCGTCGCGCGTTCACCGTGCTCGTGCGCAACGAGCTGTTCCGCCGCGTGCAGCTGGCCGCCCTCCAGCGCGACGACGAGCTCGCCGCGCTCGACCCCGACGTCGACTGGCCCGAGGTGCTCGACCGCTACTACGACGACCACGACGAGCTCGGCACGGGCGCCGCCGCGCGCTCGCCCCAGCTCGTCGTCATCGACGAGTCGGATGCCGCGGCCGGCCTCTGGCGCGTCGAGCAGATCCTCGACGACCCGGCCGGCGACCACGACTGGCGCATCCGGGCCGAGGTCGACCTCGAGGCGTCGGCCGAGGAGGGCACGGCCGTCGTGCGCGTGACCGAGGTCGTGCGGCTCTAGCCCTGCCGTCGTCGACCGTCGGACGGAGACCTACCAGCGGCGGCGCACCGTGCCCTTCGGCCCGGCGACGAGGCTCGCCGCCGGAACGTCGTCGGCCACGACCGTGCCCGCCGCGATCACCGAGTCGCGGCCGATGCTGACGCCGGGCAGGATCGTCGCGCCTGCGCCGATCCACACGTTCTCGGCGACGTCGATGGGCGCGCCGCTGAGGAAGTGGCGGCGCTCGTCGGGGTCGACCGGATGTCCGACCGTGATGAACGCGGCCTTCGGCCCGACCATGACGCCCTCGCCCAGGCGGATGCCGGCGTAGTCGAGGAACGTGCAGTTCTGGTTGATGAAGACGCGCTCGGCGAGCTCGAGCCGCAGGCCGTGGTCGGTGAAGAACGGCGGGAGGATCGTGACCCGCGGCGCAAGCGGGCGACCGAGGATCTGCTCGAGCAGTCGCGCCCTGCCCGCCTCGTCGTCGAACGGCAGCACGTTCAGGCGCGAGGTCAACCCGGTCACCTCCAGCACCCGTCGGTTCATGGCCGTGAACTCCTCGCCGAGCACGCGCTCGCCCTGCGCGAGCATCGCGGCGTCGTGGATCGGCATCAAGCGGTCGGCGTCCATCCGACGATTCTCGCGCAGCGGCCCTCAGGCCAGGGCGAGCATCGCCGCCGCCGCGAGGGCGAGCACGAGCCCCGCCCACTGCACCGGGGCGATGCGCTCGCGCAGCACGAGCGCGGCGAGCAGGATCGTGCCCGCCGGGTACATCGCGCCGAGCACGGCGGCGATCGAGAGGTCTCCGGCGCGGATGCCGAAGAGCAGCAGCGCGTTCGCCGTGGCGTCGACCACGCCGCAGGCCACGGCGAGTCGGATGCCGGCGGCGAGGGCCGGGCGGGCCGCACGCGGCATCCGCCCGCCCGAAGCGTCGGCGGTGAGGCCGGCGGACGGCCTGGTGACGGCACCCGCATCGACCACCGCGCGGACACGCCGTGCCCGAGCCGCCGCGACGACGGCCACGATCGCGACCGCCGCGAACATGAGCGCCGCGTTGACCCCCCGATTCAGGATCAGGGGCACGATGCCGCTCTCGTCGCTCGTCTGGTCGATCGCGATGTAGAAGCCGCCGATCGCGGCGCCCGAGCCGACCGCCATGAGGATGCCGCGGAGCGACGGCCGCACCGCGCCGCGTTCGGGCACGAAGCCCACGAGCACGACGGCGACGAGCGCGAGACCGAGACCCCAGTACCCGATCGGGCCGAACCGCTCGCCGCCGACCACGAGCCCGTAGAGCACCGGCACGATCGCCGAGACCACGGCCGTCGTGGGCGACAGGATGCTCATCGGGCCGATCGCGAGGCAGGCGTAGAGCAGGGCGAT
Source organism: Agromyces sp. CF514 (assembly GCF_900113185.1). Taxonomy (NCBI): domain Bacteria; kingdom Bacillati; phylum Actinomycetota; class Actinomycetes; order Micrococcales; family Microbacteriaceae; genus Agromyces; species Agromyces sp. CF514. Next base: position 349,284 of record NZ_FOZD01000002.1, read on the forward strand.
GCCGATGCAGCCGACCACGCCGGAGATCGCACCCCAGAGCACGTCGTGCGCGGTCCACTCGCCGCCGAGCAGCGGCAGCGCGAGCAGCAGCAGCACGACCCCCGACAGGGCGGCGACGGCGGTCGCGAGGAGCGCGCTGATGCGCTTCGCGGCGAGCCCGCCCAGGAAGTCGGCTGCGCCGAACACGAGCGCGCCCGTGAGCGAGAAGACGGCGGTGAGCATGAGGCCCAATCGTAGCGACGAGGGGCTCGCCAGACCGCGGTGCGGACTGCCGGCCCACGGCACGCCGACGATGCGACGGTCGACCGATCCCGCCGTCGGCACGGGTAGCGTCGGACGAGGCTCGACGACGCTCTGGGGGATGGAACGACATGACCGATTCGCACGAGGCCGTGGTGCCCGCCGCCGCACAGGTGATCGAGGCGTACCTGTACGGGTTCCCGCTGGTGTTCAACCTCGACCAGGTCGCCCGGTACGTCGCGACCGGCGTCGGGGGGAATCCGGCCGCGCCGTTCAACACCTTCAGCCACGCGCGCGTGCTCGCCGGGCCCGAGGACACGTTCGTCACGATCAACAACGACACGGTCTACTCGATGGCGCAGCTCGACCTCGGAGTCGGCCCCGTCGCCCTGCATGTGCCGGACACCGCCGGCCGTTACTACGTCCTGCAGTTCGTGGACGCCTGGACCGACAACTTCGCCTACGTGGGGCACCGGGCCACCGGCACTGGCGCCGGGGACTTCCTGCTCGTCCCGCCCGGGTGGCAGGGCGACGCGCCGACGGGGCACACGGTCATCCGGTTCCCGACCGTGGTCGCCTCGATCGTCGGCCGCTGGGCCGTGGCCGGCGACGACGACCTCCCCGCAGTGCACGCGCTCCAGGACGCGACGACGCTCACGCCGCTCGACCCCACGGCCACGCCGGTCGGCCTGGCCCGGCTCGACCCCGGCGTGCCCGAGGAGCTCGCGTTCCTCGAGAAGCTCCGCGTGTGGTCCCAGCAGTTCCCGCCCGCGGAACGGGATCGGCCGCTGCTCGCGTCGCTCGCGCCCCTCGGCGTGACGCAGGCGGGCGCGTCGCCGTTCCGGTCGCTCGGGGCCGAGGCAGTCGCCGAGCTCGCCACGGCCCTCGAGCACGCCGCCGGGGTGCTCCGCGAGGGGTTGCAGTCGGGAAGCAGTCCGGAGCAGAACGGGTGGAAGCTCACGTTCCACGCCTTCGACTACAACCTCGACTACTTCGAGGTCGGTGCACTCGACGATGCGCGGTTCAAGATCTCCGACCCGAAGCAGCGCATCGTCGAGCGCGCGGCCGCGGCGCTCGCCGGGCTGTGGGGAAACCACGCGTACGAGGCGGCGTACATCATGACCTATCTCGATGATCGGGGAGCGAAGCTGACCGGCGCGAACACGTACACGCTCCGGCTCCTCCCGACGCCACCCGTCTCGGCCTTCTGGTCGCTCACGATGTACTCGGTGCCCGACTTCTTCCTGGTCGCGAACCCGATCGATCGCTACTCGATCGGCGATCGCACGCCGGGCGTCGTGCTCGACGACGACGGGGGCCTCACGATCACCATCAGCCACGAGCGGCCGACCGACGAGCAGGCGGCTGCGAACTGGCTTCCGAGCCCGGCCGGCGAGTTCCGGCCGGTCATGCGCATGTACGAGCCCGATCCGGTGATCCTCGAGGGCGGCTACGAGTTCCCGCCGATCACCAGGATCTCCTAGGCGTCGGTCGCCCGAGCCGCGACGTGCAGCCGGCCATCATACTCTGCCGAATCGCACAAGGTTCACCGGTGAATCTGCTCATCTGAGCACCGGAAATCGGTGCCGGCGCTCGCGTGCGCGGCGAATCGTAAACGCTGCATGAAATCGGGTCTCCGATTCGCGGCAACCCCTTGGCAGGGGCACAGGGCGCTCATAGGCTGACGCCCGAATGCCCCCTCACGGGGCACACGGCCGTGCCGCGGTTCGAGCGGTGCGACACGAGACTCAGGGGAGTGTCATGCAGGGTGGTCGAAGGATCCATCGCCTGTCTGCCGCAGCGGTCACAGCCGCAGCGGCACTGACCGTCGGATTGCTGGGAGCGCCACCGGCGTTCGCCGCGACCGACGGTTCGGGCGTCGTCATCAACGAGGTCTACGCGCGAGGCGGCAGTGCCGGCCAGCCGTTCACGAACAAGTTCGTCGAGCTCTACAACCCGACGAACTCGGCGGTCTCGCTCGCGGGCTGGTCGCTCCAGTACCGCTCGGCCACCGGCACGGGTGCAGCATCGGGTGTGGGAGCGCTCAGCGGCTCGATCCCGGCCAAGGGCTACTACCTCGTCTCGATGGGCACCAACGGCCCGGCCGGTGCAGCGCTTCCGACGCCCGACGCCACGACGGGGCTGAACCCGAGCGGCACGACCGGCTCGATCTTCCTGGCGAACGTCGCGACCGCGGTGAACCCGGGCACCGGCTCGATCGTGAACGCCCCGAACGTGGTCGACTTCGTCGGCTACGGGGCGTCCAACAGCTTCGAGGGCGCGCTCGCCGTGTACGGCGACGGCGTCGTCACGCCGGGGAACGGCGTGCCCGGCAGCCTCAACCGCGCCGGCGGCGTCGACACCGACGTCAACTCGGCCGACCTGAAGTTCAACGCGACCCCCACCCCGCAGAACTCCGGCGGCGGCTCGGTCGACCCCGAGCCCGAGCCCGAGCTCAAGACCATCGCCGAGGTCCAGGGCGACGGCGCCGCGAGCCCGCTCGTCGGCTCCACCGTGACCGTCGAGGGCGTCATCACCGCCGACTACCGCACGGGCGGCTACAACGGCGTGACCATCCAGACCCCCGGCCCCGACACGACGCCCGGCGCCTCCGACGGCGTCTTCGTCTTCGGCATGCCCGCCGTCGGCGCGGTCGGCGACCTCGTGCAGATCACCGGCGCCGTGAGCGAGTACTTCGGGCTCACCGAGATCACGGTGACGGATGCCGCGAACGCCGAGGTCGTGACCGCAGGCGTCGGCGTGCCCGATGCCCAGCCGCTGCCCGACACCCTCGTCGGCAACGCTCGCGAGGCGCTCGAGAGCATGCTCGTCGCACCGACCGGCACCTACCTGCTCTCGAGCACGCACGAGGTCTACAACTACGGCTCGCTGTGGATGGCCGCAGGCGGCTCGCTGCCCGTCAAGAGCACCGAGCAGGTCGACGCCGGAGCCGACGCGAACGCCATCGCCGCGGCCAACCGCGGCAAGCTGCTGATCCTCGACGACGGCTGGAACGCAGCCGTGACCTCCGCAGGGCACCCGGCCGAGCAGCCCTACCTGACGAAGGACCAGGTCGTGCGCAACGGCGACCGCGTGATCCTGCCCGCCACGCCCTACGTGCTGAGCTACGGCTTCGACGCGTGGCGCCTGCAGCCGACGGCTCCGATCGACAGCACGAGCCCCGCATCCGTGAAGCCCACGTTCGAGACGCTGAACCCGCGGGTCGAGACCGCGCCCGAGGTGGGCGGCGACATCCAGGTCGGCGTCTTCAACGTGCTGAACTACTTCACGACCCTCTCGAGCGAGAACTCGAACGCACGCGGCGCCGCCACGGCTGAGGAGTTCGCCCTCCAGGAGACGAAGATCGTGAAGGCCATCAAGGCACTGAACGCCGAGGTCGTCGCCCTCCAGGAGATCGAGAACTCGTTCAAGCTGGGCGAGGAGCGCGACGAGGCGACCGCGACGCTCGTGGCCGCCCTGAACGAGGCCGAGGGCTCCGACGTCTGGGCGTTCGTCCCGACGCCCGCCGTGCTCACCGCAGCGACGACCGACTTCATCCAGAGCGCGATCATCTACCGCACCGACGCCGTCACCCCCAAGGGCGACGCGCAGACCGTGGTCGACGAGAGCGTCTGGGGCAACGCCCGCGAGCCGATCGGCCAGGTCTTCGAGCTGCCGAACGGCAACGACTTCTCGGTCGTCGCCAACCACTTCAAGTCGAAGAGCGGAACGGGCACCCAGCCCGCAGACGGCCAGGGGTTCTTCAACGCCGACCGCGTCGCGCAGGCGCAGTCGCTCCTGACGCTCGCCGACTCGCTCGCCGACGAGGCCGGCGAGGTGTTCCTGCTCGGCGACTTCAACTCGTACGCCGAAGAGGACCCGATCCAGGTGCTCACCGAGGCCGGCTACAGCGACCTGCTGCCCGACCTCACCGACGACCAGTACACCTACACGTTCGACGGCGAGCTCGGCTCGCTCGACCACGCGCTCGGCAACGCCGCGGCCGTGCAGGGCGTGACGGGCATCGGCCGCTGGGCGATCAACTCGCCCGAGTGGAGCGACCGCCAGTACGAGAACGGCTCGCCCGACGACTCGGTCTTCCGCTCGAGCGACCACGACCCCCAGGTCATCGGTCTCGACAGCTCGAAGCTCACCGACGTGGTCGACATCAGCGTGATGACGATCAACGACTTCCACGGCCGCATCGAGCAGTCCGCGCCCGCCGCGGGCGCCGCGGTGCTCGCGGGAGCCGCCGACGCCGTCCGCGCCGAGAACCCGAACACGGTCTTCGCCGCGGCGGGCGACCTCATCGGCGCCTCGACGTTCACGTCCTTCATCCAGAAGGACTCGCCGACGATCGCCGCGCTGAACGCGGCCGGTCTCGACGTGAGCGCCGCGGGCAACCACGAGTTCGACCAGGGCTGGGCCGACCTGCGCGACCGCGTGCAGAACGAGGCCGACTTCGAGTACATCAGCTCGAACGTCTTCCTCAAGGGCACCGACGAGACGGCCCTCGCGCCGTACTACACGCAGACCTTCGAGGGCGTCACGGTGGGCTTCATCGGCGCCGTCACCGAAGAGCTGCCGTCGCTCGTCAGCCCGGCCGGCATCGCCGACCTCGACGTTCGCCCGATCGTCGAGTCGGTCAACGCGCAGGCCGACAACCTCACCGACGGCGACCCCGCCAACGGCGAGGCCGACGTGCTGATCCTGCTCGTGCACGAGGGCGCGGCCACGGCCGCGAAGGAGGCCGTCACCGACGGCTCGGTGTTCGGCAAGATCGTCGCCGGCGTCGACCCCGAGGTCGACGCGATCGTCTCTGCGCACACGCACCTGCCGTACAACCACGTCGTCGACGGCCGCCCGGTCGTCTCGGCCGGCCAGTACGGCGAGCAGTTCGGCCTCATGAAGCTCGAGGTCGACGGCAAGACGAAGGAACTCGTCTCGATCACCAATGAGCTCAAGCCGCTCATGACGGTCGCGACGACGAACCCGCCGGTGCCCGCCAAGGCGCTCTACCCGGCCGACCCCGAGGTCGCGGCGATCGTCGCCGCTGCCACGGTGAAGGCCAACGAGCTCGGCGGCGTCAAGGTCGGCGACATCACGGCCGACTTCAACCGCGGCCAGATGCCCGGCAAGGACGCGAACGGCAACCCGATCACCGTCGAGGCGCGCGGTGCCGAGTCGACGATCGGCAACTTCGTCGCCGACGTGCAGCTCTGGGCCGCCAAGCAGGACGGCACGGCCGACATCGCGTTCATGAACCCCGGCGGCATGCGCACCGACCTGAAGTTCAAGAGCAGCGGTGCCGCCGACCCCGACGGCAACGTCACGTACCGCGAGGCCGCCAACGTGCAGCCGTTCGCGAACACCCTCTTCACCCAGACGCTCACGGGCGCCCAGGTCAAGCAGGTGCTCGAAGAGCAGTGGCAGCCCGCCGGCGCATCGCGTCCGTTCCTGAAGCTCGGCGTCAGCGCCGGACTCGAGGTCGTCTACGACCCGACCGCTGCGGCCGGATCGCACGTGACCCACGTCTCGCTGAACGGCGTCGAGCTCGACCCCGCAGCGAACTACAAGGTCGTGGCGAACTCGTTCCTCGCGGCCGGCGGTGACAACTTCTTCACCCTCGGCAAGGGAACCGGCCGCGCCGACACCGGCAAGGTCGACCTGCAGGCGATGGTGGACTGGTTCACTGCGAACAAGACGGCGACGCCCGACCTGGCGCAGCGCTCGGTGGGCCTGGTGCTGCCGGCTCCGGCCAACGGCACCGCCTACGTGCCCGGCGAGACGCTGACCCTCGCGCTCAGCTCGCTCGACTTCAGCACCACCGAGGTCGCCGCGGGCGAGGTCACCGTCTCGATCGGCGGCATCCCCGTCGGCACGGCGGCGGTCGACCGCACCGCGGTCGCCACCACCGACGAGGGCGGCCGCGCGTCGCTCACGATCACGATCCCCGAGGGCATCGACGGCGCGACCGCGCTCGAGATCGCCGTGGCCTCCACGAAGACCAGCGTGAGCGTGCCGATCACGGTCGACGCGCCCGAGCCGCAGGCTCCGGTCGCGACGATCACGGTCGGTGCGCCGAGCTCGCTGCTCGTGCGTGCCGGCAGCTCGGTCACCTACAAGGCGCAGGTGTTCGCGACCGACGGCTCCAAGCCGGTCGGCACGGTCCGGGTGTACGACGGGTCGAAGCTCGTCGGCACCGTCGAACTCACGGCAGCCCAGAACGGTCGCGTGAGCGTCAGCGTTCCGAAGCTGTCGCGCGGCCTGCACCTGCTGCGCGCCGAGTTCGACGGCACCGAGCCGTACACCGACTCGCGCATGTTCCAGATCCCCGTTCTGGCCTGGTGAATCGACGGAGGGCGGCGGGCCTCGTGCCCGCCGCCCTTCGGCGTATCCGGGGCCGTGCCGAGCGCCCGCCCTCGTCTAGGCTGGTGCGCATGACTTCGAGGTGGGGCCGCGTCGCGCGCGGCGGCGTGATCGCCGCGTTCGCGACGTTCGTGGCCGCCGTCTCGCACACCGTCGGCGGCGGAGAGGCGCCGGGGGCACTCGCGGTCGGCCTGTCGTTCGCCTTCTCGCTCCTGCTCTGCATCGGGGTCGTGGGTGCGCGACTCTCGGCCGTTCGCACGGTCGTCGCCGTCTCGATCGCGCAGTTCGCGCTGCACGCGCTGTACTCGGTGCATGGTGCCGCCGGCGCCGCTGCCGCCCCGGGCTCCGGCACGCCGGTCGGCGCGGCGCACCACCACATGACCCTCGGGCTGACGCCAGGTGCGGCATCCGCCTCGCCCTTCTCCTACGACCTCTCGATGCTGGCCACGCACGTGGCCGCCGTGGTGGTCACGGTGCTCGCGATCCGCCACGGCGACGCCGCGCTGCGCGCCGCCTTCCGCGCGGGCGCACTCGCCGCGGCATCCGTGCTGCCGTCGATGCCGACGCTCGAGGTGCACGCGCCCCGACCGGTCCTCGTCCCGACGGCGCGCTTCGCGGCCCTGCGGCCGCTTTCCGGCCTGCTCCTCCTCTCCATGATGCGGCACCGTGGTCCGCCGCAGGGGTTCGCCGTCGCCTGACGTCACCCGACGTCGCGCGACGCCATCGGACGGCCCGCACCCGCATCCGCCGGTCCGACGGTTCCGAACCACCTGTACCGCGCCCGCCGAGTCCCGGCGAATCGGCGCACCCCCACGAAGAGGAATCTCCCTGCCATGACCATCCGCACCGCACGCACCGTCGCCGTGACCTCGACCGCCCTCGCCGCGGGCGCCCTGCTCGCGCTCGGCGCGCCGCTCGCCGCGAGCGCCCACGTCACGGTGACGCCGACCGAAACCGCCGCCGGCAGTTACAGCGTGCTGACCTTCTCGGTCGGCCACGGCTGCGACGGCTCGCCGACGACGAGCCTCACGGTCGACATCCCCGACGAGATCGAGTCGGTCACGCCCACCGTCAACCCGAACTGGACCATCGAGAAGGTCGCCGACGGCGAGCGCACGAGCCAGGTCGTCTACACGGCCGTCACCCCGCTCGCCGACGGGTACCGCGACACGATCGCACTCCAGATGCCGCTGCCCGAGGACGCCGCGGGCACGACCCTCGAGTTCCCCGTGCTGCAGACCTGCGAGACCGGCGAGACGAATTGGAACGAGCCCATGGCCGAGGGCGAGGCAGAGCCCGAGCATCCGGCGCCGAGCATCACCGTGACCGAGGCCGTCGCGGGCGGCCACCACGGCGGCTCGACCGACGAGGCGGCCGAGGGCGAGGAGCACGAGGCGGATGCCGCGGCCGACGCCGACTCGAGCGACACCGTCGCGCGCGTGCTCGGCATCGGCGGTCTCGCGGTCGGCGTCGTCGGCCTCGTCGTGGCCCTCGCCGCCCGCCGCCCCCGCAAGGACGCGTGATGCGGGCCGGGCGCCGCATGCGCGGCGTGCTCGGCGCGGCACTCGTCGTCGCGGCGTCTGCGCTGCTCGTGACGGCGCCGGCCCTGTCGGCGTCGGCGCACAACTCGGTCGTCTCGACGACGCCCGCCGAGGGCGAGGTCGTGACGGCGCAGCCCGGCGAGGTCTCGCTCACGACGAACGACGCGCTGCTCGATCTCGGCACGGGCGCGGCGCTGCTCGTCGAGGGGCCCGACGGGCTCTTCTACGGCGACGGATGCGCCGTGATCGACGGTGCGACCGCCTCATCGGCGGTCGAACTCGGCGAGGCGGGCACGTACACGGTGATCTGGCAGGTCGTCTCGACCGACGGCCACCCGATCTCGGGGGAGTGGACCTTCGACTGGCAGCCGGCCGAGGGCACCGACCTCGGCACGGGCACCGACGCGCCCGCGTGCGGCGGAGACGCCTCGGGGGCGGCTCAGCCCGGTGCGGGCGACGCGTCCGACGGCGCGCAGGACGGCGGGGCGGATGCCGCGGCATCCGGCTCCACCGACCTGCTCTGGCTCGGGGCGGGCGTCGTCGTCGCACTCGTGGCGGGCGTCGCGACCTGGCTCGTCGTGCGCCGTCGCGGCTGAGCCGCAGCGTCGCGCGGGCCCGGCGGGCTCCGCCGGCCTGAGGATGGATCGGCTCGCCCGTCGGGGGCGCTCGTTACACTCGACGGGTGAGCCGCAACCCCGAACCCGACCCCTACGACGGCGTGCCCTGGCCGCTCGACGAGTTCGCTCCGCCGGCCGACGAGTGGGCGCCTCCGGTCGATGACGGGTGGATGCCTCCGGCCGACGCCGGGCTCCGTGCCGGCGGCGGCTCCGCCCCGGCATCCGCTCGGCCGGCATCCGCTCCTGCCTCATCGGTCGTGGCGGGTCCGCGGGGTGCCGCGCCGGCGCGGTTCGCGAGCGCCGAGGCGGCGCTGCACACGGTCTTCGGGTACGACGCGTTCCGCGGCGAGCAGGCCGACATCATCGCCCAGGTCGCCGGCGGCGGCGATGCGGTCGTGCTCATGCCGACCGGCGGCGGCAAGAGCCTCTGCTACCAGATTCCCGCCTTGCTCCGCGAGGGCACCGGCATCGTGGTCTCGCCGCTCATCGCCCTCATGCACGACCAGGTCGACGCCCTGCAGCGCAACGGCGTGCGTGCGGCGTACATCAACTCGAGCCAGCAGTCCTTCGAGCGTGCCGAGGTCGAGCGCGCCTATCTCGCGGGCGAGCTCGACCTGCTCTACATCGCACCCGAGCGGCTCAGCTCCGAGCCGGTCAAGCGGTTCCTGCAGCAGGGCACCGTGGCGCTGTTCGCCATCGACGAGGCGCACTGCGTGGCCCAGTGGGGGCACGACTTCCGGCCCGATTACCTCGCACTCTCCGAGCTCGCCGAGCGCTGGCCCGACGTGCCGCGCATCGCGCTCACCGCGACCGCGACCGAGGCCACGCACCGCGAGATCACGACCCGGCTGTCGCTCGAGGGTGCGAAGCACTTCGTCTCGAGCTTCGACCGCCCGAACATCCAGTACCGCATCGTGCCCAAGTCCGAGGTGCGCAAGCAGCTGCTCGACTTCGTGCGCACCGAGGGCGTCGATGCCGACGGCACGCCGGTCGCGGGCATCGTCTACGCCCTCTCGCGGGCGAGCACCGAGAAGATCGCCGGGTTCCTCGCGCAGAACGGCGTGAACGCGCTGCCGTACCACGCGGGGCTCGACGCCGACGTGCGCCGCCGAACGCAGGAGCGGTTCCTGCGTGAAGACGGTGTGGTCGTGGTCGCGACCATCGCCTTCGGCATGGGCATCGACAAGCCCGACGTGCGCTTCGTCGCCCACGTCGACCTGCCGAAGTCGGTCGAGGGCTATTACCAGGAGACGGGGCGCGCAGGCCGCGACGGCCGCCCGGCCACGACCTGGCTCGCCTACGGGCTGCAAGACGTCGTGCAGCAGCGGCGCATGATCGATGAGAGCCCGGGCGACCTCGCGCACCGACGCCGCATGGCGTCGCACCTCGACGCGATGCTCGCGCTCTGCGAGACCGTGCAGTGCCGCAGGCAGAACCTGCTCGCCTACTTCGGCGAGCCGAGCTCGCCGTGCGGCAACTGCGATACGTGCCTCGAACCGCCTACCGCGCTCGACGGCACGGTTCCCGCTCAGAAGCTCATGTCGACGATCGTGCGCCTCGAGCGCGAACGACGCCAGCGCTACGGCGCCGGGCATCTCATCGACATCCTCCGCGGCAAGCAGACGCCCCGCGTCACGCAGTACGGCCACGACTCGCTCACGACCTGGGGCATCGGCGCCGACGTCTCCGAGCAGCAGTGGCGCGGCATCGTGCGACAGGTGCTCGCGCAGGGCCTGCTCGCGACGCACGGCGAGTACGGCACGCTCACGGTGACCGAGGCCGGCAACGAGGTGCTCGCCGGCAGGCGCACGGTCATGCTGCGTGCCGAGCCCGAGCGCTCGTCGACGCGACGCGGCCCCAAGGCCGCATCGGCCGCCGCCGACCTCAGCCCCGACGACGCCGAGCTCTTCGAGGCGCTGCGCGCCTGGCGCGGTGCCGAGGCGCGCGAGCAGGGCGTGCCCGCGTACATCGTCTTCGGCGATGCGACGCTCCGGGCCGTCGCGACCGAGCGGCCGCGTTCCGTCGCCGGCCTCGACGGTATCTCGGGCATCGGTGCGAAGAAGCGCGAGGCCTACGGCGACGCGCTCGTCGCGGTGGTCGACGCGCACCTCGCGCGCTGACCGTGGCGGATGTCGCGGGCGGCTCGTCTGCGACATCCGCCCGTTCAAGGCGTCCGCTCGCTACGATCATCGTGGAGCCGGGTCCTCGACCTGCGGCCTGGCGGAGGGGATCCACCATGTCGCAGCACACCGCCCGACCGGCCGGCGTCACGATCGTCGCCGTCATCGCCTGGATCTCGGGGGCGATCGACATCGTCGTCGGCACCATCCTGTTCTTCCAGGCCAGCGCCATCGCCATCGCTCCGCAGTGGGGCGGCGCGGGCACCGTCTACACGTCGGCCATCGTGTCGATCGTCCTCGGCCTGATCACGGTGATCGTCGCCGGGGGCCTGCTCCGGGGCAACACGGCCGCCCGACTCATCATCACGGTCGTGCAGGTGCTCTCGATCATCTCCTCGCTGTTCGTCGCGGTCGCCAACATGGGCAACCCGGTCGGCGAATGGCTGAGCATCCTCGTGTCGTTCATCGCCCTGATGTTCCTCTGGTCGAAGCGGGCGAGCGCGTTCTTCAACAGCTGAGCTCGTCCGAGCGGATGCCGGGGGCGGGCCGTGCTCGGACGGCCGTCGGCTCGAGCGCGGCCATTGTTGCGATCGCATAGGCCCGTGGCATCCGATTTGTAGCAATCGCACATGCGGCGTCGAGCCGTCTCGACGCCGCTTTGTCGCCGTCAGCAGCCTCGCTTCTCCCGTTCGAGACCCGGTCATACCGTGGAATGAGCTGATCCGCCGCGAATGAAGGACGTAACCGACGATGGTTGACACGGCATCCCGCACCACGAAGACCGAGGGCACGAAGCCCGCCGCGACCGTGCCGGCAACGCCTGCGCGCGAGGCGGCCGCTGCCCCGATCCCGGCTCCCGCCGCGGCGGGCCGACCGGCCGGCCCCCGCATCGACGTCGAGTCGCTCGGTCGCCAGCTGCTCGGCACCTGGGCCGACATCCGACTCGAGGCTCGCAAGCGAGCCGGGCATCCCGATCTGCAGCGCATCGAGGGCCAGCCGATGGACGAGCACCGCGAGCGCGTGCTCGGGCAGCTGAAGATCCTGGTCGAGCAGGGCGCCGTGCACCGCGCGTTCCCGAAGTCCGTCGGCGGACACGACGACCACGGCGGCAACATCGCGGCGTTCGAGGAGCTCGTGCTCGCGGACCCGAGCCTGCAGATCAAGTCGGGCGTGCAGTGGGGCCTGTTCGGAGCGGCGGTCCTGCACCTCGGCACCGAGTACCACCACGAGACGTTCCTGCCGGCGATCATGTCGCTCGAGGTGCCCGGCGCGTTCGCGATGACCGAGACCGGTCACGGGTCGGATGTCGCGGCGATCGGCACGACCGCGACCTACGACGAGGCGACCCGCGAGTTCGTCATCGATACCCCGTTCCGCGGCGCATGGAAGGACTACCTCGGCAATGCGGCCGTGCACGGCACGGCGGCGGTCGTGTTCGCGCAGCTCGTCACGAAGGGCGTCAACCACGGCGTGCACGCGCTCTACGTGCCCCTCCGAGACGCCGACGGCGCGTTCCTCCCCGGCATCGGCGGCGAGGACGACGGCCTCAAGGGCGGCCTGAACGGCATCGACAACGGGCGCCTGCACTTCACGGGCGTGCGCGTGCCGCGCGAGAACCTGCTGAACCGCTACGGCGCGGTCGCCGAGGACGGCACCTACTCGAGCTCGATCTCGAGCCCCGGACGCCGCTTCTTCACGATGCTCGGCACCCTCGTGCAGGGTCGTGTCTCGCTCGACGGCGCCGCGACCGCGGCATCCGCGGCGGCCCTCGCGATCGCCGTGACCTACGGCAACCAGCGCCGCCAGTTCAACGCGGCCAGCGAGACCGACGAGGAGGTGCTGCTCGACTACCAGCGCCACCAGCGCCGCCTGCTGCCGAAGCTCGCCACGACCTATGCGCAGATCTTCGCGCACGACGAGTTCCTCGTGAAGTTCGACGCCGTGTTCTCGGGCAAGGCCGACACCGACGACGACCGCCAGGACCTCGAGACGATCGCGGCCTCGCTGAAGCCGCTCTCGACCTGGCACGCGCTCGAGACCCTGCAGGAGGCCCGCGAGGCCTGCGGCGGTTCCGGCTTCCTCGCCGAGAACCGACTCGTCGGCCTGCGCCAGGACCTCGACGTCTACGTCACCTTCGAGGGCGACAACAACGTCCTGCTCCAGCTCGTCGCCAAGCGCCTGCTCACCGACTACTCGAAGCAGTTCGCGAAGGCGGATGTCGGGGCCATGGCCCGCTACGTCGTGACCCAGACGGCCGAGCGCGCCTACCACGGCACGGGCCTGCGCCGCCTCGGCCAGAACATCGCCGACCTCGGCTCGACGGCCCGCTCGGTCGCCGAGCTCCGCGACGCCGACACCCAGCGTTCGCTGCTGACCGACCGCGTCGAGACGATGATCGCCGAGATCGCCGGTCGCCTTCGCGAGGCCCGCAAGCTCTCGAAGGTCGAGGGCGCCGCGCTGTTCAACCGCAACCAGAACGAGCTCATCGAGGCCGCCCGTGCGCACGCCGAGCTGCTGCAGTGGGAGGCGTTCACGCGAGGCCTCACGCAGGTCACCGACCCCGGCACCAAGCAGGTGCTCACCTGGGTGCGCGACCTGTTCGGGCTCGGCCTGATCGAGCAGCACGCCGCCTGGTACCTCATCAACGGCCGCCTCTCGCCGAAGCGCGCGCAGTCGGTGACGGCGTACATCGACCGGCTCATCGAGCGGCTGCGCCCGCACGCGCAGGACCTGGTCGACGCATTCGGCTACGGCCCCGAGCACCTGCGCGCGAAGATCGCGTCGGGCGCCGAGCAGGAGCGACAGGACGAGGCGCGCGCCTACTACGCGGGCAAGCGCGCAGACGGCACGCTGCCCGTCCCGGAGAAGAGCAAGAAGTAGTCCGCCCTCGCGGTGAACACGGCCGGGGTCCTTCGGGGCTCCGGCCGTTCGCGTCGCCGGCCTGCGCGGTGCGGGACGCTACTCGGTGGGCGGCTTCATGATCGCGCCCGTGGCGAGGCCCATCACCACGCCGGCGGCCAGCCAGAGCCAGAAGCCCGTGATGAAGCTGATCACGACGCCGACGATGACGCCCATGACGAGTCCGACGATGAGCTGCTTGCGACGCGCGGGCGTGATCGGCTTGGCCATGCCGTCAAGCCTACGTCGGTCGTCGCGTCCGCCTCACCGCGAGGAGGGCTCACGACCGGGCACGGTCAGATGAGGCCGAGCGCCCGCACCGCCTCGCGCTCCTCGACGAGTTCGGCGACGGATGCCGCGATGCGGCGTTCCGCGAAGGCGTCGGGTTCGAGCCCCTGCACGATGCGCCATGAGCCGTCGACCGACTCGACCGGGAACGACGACACGAGCCCCTCGGGAACGCCGTAGGAGCCGTCGGAGACGACGGCCGCGCTCGTCCACCCGCCGTCGGTGCCGTGCACCCAGTCGCGCACGTGGTCGATGGCCGCGCTCGCCGCGGAGGCGACCGACGAGGATCCGCGCACCTCGATGATCTCGGCGCCGCGCTTGGCGACCCGGGGGATGAAGGTGTCGACCAGCCACTCCTTGGCCGTGTCCACCCCGCCGAGGCGAGCGGCGAGCAGGTGCGGCACGGGCTCGCCGTCGATCGTCGCGTGCGAGACATCCGGGAACTGCGTCGCCGAGTGATTGCCCCAGATCGTGACGTTGCGGAGCGACCCGACCTGGGCGCCGAGGGTCGCGGCGAGCTGGCCCAACGCACGGTTGTGGTCGAGGCGGGTGAGCGCCGTGAACCGGTCGACCGGGACATCCGGAGCATGCGAGGCCGCGATGAGCGCGTTCGTGTTGGCCGGATTGCCGACCACGACCACGCGGATGTCGTCGGCCGCGCCCGCGTTGATGGCCGCGCCCTGCGGACCGAAGATGCCGCCGTTCGCGGCGAGCAGGTCGCCGCGCTCCATGCCGGCGGTGCGCGGGCGGGCTCCGACGAGCATCGCCACCTGTGCGCCGTCGAACGCGGGCGTCGGCTGGTCGAAGACCTCGACGCCGTGCAGCAGGGGGAACGCGGCATCCTGCAACTCGAGCGCCGCGCCCTCGGCGGCGCGCACGCCCTGCGGGATCTCGAGCAGGTGCAGCCGCACGGGGGTGTCGGCGCCGAGCATGGCGCCCGAGGCGATGCGGAACAGGAGGGCGTAGCCGATCTGGCCACCCGCCCCCGTGATGGTGATGGTGACCGGTTTCACGCTCATGTGCCGAGCCTACGCCGCGCGCGGGCGGGTGCTCGCTACCGTGAGGTCATGAGAGACCTGTATCCGGAGATCGAGCCGCTCGAGACGGGCATGCTCGACGTGGGGGACGGACAGCACATCTACTGGGAGATCTCGGGCAACCGGGAGGGCAAGCCCGTGGTGTTCCTGCACGGCGGCCCCGGCGGCGGCACGAGCCCCGCCCACCGACGGATGTTCGACCCCGAGAAGTACCGGATCGTGCTCTTCGACCAGCGTGGATGCGGCCTCTCGATCCCCCACGCGAGCGAACCCGATGCCGATCTCTCGGCGAACACGACGTGGCATCTCGTCGCGGACATGGAGCGCCTGCGCGTGCACCTCGGCGTCGACCGCTGGCAGGTGTTCGGCGGCTCGTGGGGGAGCGCCCTCGCGCTGGCCTACGCCGAGACGCACCCCGAACGCGTCACCGAGCTCGTGCTGCGCGGAATCTTCACGTTGCGGCGACAGGAGCTCGACTGGTTCTACGAGGGCGGCGCGTCGGCGATCTTCCCCGACCTGTGGGAGGACTTCCTCGCGCCCGTGCCGCCGGTCGAACGCGCGCACCTCATCGAGGCCTACGGACGCCTGCTCGCCGACCCCGACCCCGGGGTGCACCAGCCGGCCGCGATCGCGTGGTCGCGCTGGGAGGGCACCACGATCACGCTGCTGCCGCAGATCGAGACCATCGCGAAGTTCGTCTCGCCCGAGTACGCGACCGCGTTCGCGCGCATCGAGAACCACTACTTCCGACACGGCGGATGGTGGGAGGAAGGCCAGCTGATCCGCGACGCCCATCGGCTGGCCGGCATTCCGACGGTCATCGTGCAGGGGCGCTACGACATGTGCACGCCCGTCATGACGGCGTGGGACCTGCATCGGGCGCTGCCCGGCGCCGAACTGCGCATCATCGGCGACGCCGGCCACGCGTTCGACGAACCCGGAATCCTCGATGCGCTCATCGACGCGACCGACCGGTTCGCCGGCGGCGGGTACTCCGGCGAACGGTATCCGGGCGGTCTCGCCGACGGCGACCTCATCGACGACGTCGACGAGGACGTGTTCGGCGACGCGGAGCAGGAGGCCGACGACGCCGAGTCGGGGGCCGGCGACGAGACGGGCGACGATGACGAGTCGGGCGACGATGACGAGTCGGGCGACGATGCCGAGTCGGGCGACCGCTCGGAGGCGAAGGACGAGGACGACGGCTCGGCCGAGGACTCGGCCGACGGCGACGGCGACGGCGACGGCGAGAGCGACGGCGGATCGGGCGAAGAACCGGCGTCATGATCGGGCGGTGGTCGCGTCTCTTGTGTGAAGGGCACGCGGTGGGCGTGCCGCGACCGGCAGGAGCCGCTGATGCGTCCGATGACCTCCCTCCCCCCGACCATGCACCGCGAGCTCTTCCAGGCCGTGGGCCTGCAGGAGACCGTCGAGATGGCGTGCAGTTGCAGCCGAGGCGCCGACCACTGGTACTCCCGGCCCGGCGGACGGATCACGACGCCGGGCGCGGACGCCCGTGCTCAGACGGCGCGCGTCGGGACGATCGGCACGTCCACGCCCTTCCCGACGATCTGACCGGGCGCCGATCTCGCCCCTCGGACGTGGGACGGCAGCGACCGGACGGGTGTGGCAGCATGGCACCACCGCCTCCAGCCCGCCACGAGAGGACGTCCCCGTTGGACCCGACCTTCCCGACTCCTGGCCCGTCGCAGCACACGGCATGAACGCCCGACTGTCCAAGATCGCGCGACGTCTGCAGCGGATGATCGTCCGCGGCGTCATGGCGGTCACCCCGAAGCGCCCGCACCTCGTCATCAACGGGTTCCCCGTCGACGAGGGCAACGCGGTCGAGATGCTCCGCGCGAGCGCCGAGCGTTACCCGGGAACGGTCTACTGGCTGGTGCCCGACGTCGAGGAGGCGTATGGCGTGCTCGAGGCGTCCGGCGCCGACCCCGAGCGCCGCGTCGAGGTGGTGCCGCATCGTTCGCTCACCGGCCTCTGGCGCTTCGCCACGGCGGAGGTGTCGATGTTCACGCACGGCCTCTTCGGCAACCCCGGCAGGGTTCCCCGCAAGACCATGGTCAACCTCTGGCACGGCGGCGGGTTCAAGGGCAACATCATGAGCGACGAGCGCGGTCGACCCACGATCTCCTCGGACTACCTCGTGGCCAGCACGCAGAAGTACGGAGCCGCGCGGGCGCGCGAGTGCCGCCTGCCGGCCGGCGGGCTCCTCGTGACCGGCAACCCTCGGATCGATCAGTTCGCCCGATCGGAGTCCGCCGCCCTCGACCGGCTCGGCATCGACCGCGCGCGTCCGTTCGTGCTCTGGATGCCGACCTTCCGGCGGAACAAGGGCCGCGGGCTCACCGCCGGGTGGTCGGACGTCGCCGACGGCCCCACCGTCGACGTCAATGCCGTCATGGCCGGATGCGTCGAGCTCCTGGCCCGGGAGTACGGGCTCGCGGTCGTCGTCAAGCCGCATCCCCAAGACGGCGAGAGCCGCTCGATCCCGGGTGCGGTCGTCGTCACCAACGAGCGGCTCCGCGAGGCCGGCGTGCAACTGTACGAGCTCATCGGCGAGGCATCCGGGCTCCTGACCGACTACTCGAGCGTCTGGATCGACTATCTCGCGCTCGATCGCCCGATCGCATTCGTCGTCCCCGACGAAGCCGGATATGCGGCCGGGCGCGGATTCGATCCACCCGACGCGCTCGACTGGCTTCCCGGACCCAAGATCACCGACGAGACGGCCGTCCGGGCGTTCGCCGAAGACGTGCTGGCCGGCGGCCGCGCCTCAGCAGACCGCCGCCGCGAGGTCGCCCGCGAGATCGGGCACGTCGGCGGACCCGGCGTCGCGCACCGCATCCTCGATGAGCTGCAGGCCCGAGGCGTCTTCGCCCGCCCGATCCGGCCGAGGGCGTCGACCGGGGTCGTCGGCGGGAGCTGACCGGGCGGGGTCAGCGCGTCGTGGCCGCGCTCGCCGGTACCGGGGCAGGCGCATCCCGCTGCTCGAGCGCCCGGAGCAACTGGTACCTCGGTGGACGCGGAGGTCGCGGGTACATCGTGCCGGGCTCCAGGACGAGCGAGATCGTCAGGAAGAGGGCGAAGATCGCGCTGGACTCGATCAGCCCGTTCTCGAGGAAGCTCCGGGCGATCACGAGCACCAGGAGCGGGATGGTGAGGGTCCGCAGCATCCGGTCGGAGCGGATGGCATCGACCGACGTCGACAGCACCCAGGCGCCGAGCAGCAGCGTGCCGATGATGCCGGCCTGCGCAAGCACCGAGACCCAACTGCTGTCGAGCACCTGGGAGTCCCACCAACGCTGGTTCACGGCGACGGTCTTCTGGGCGAGTCCGTCTCCGATCCATTTCGCCCACGTGTCGAACGGCACGTTCAGGACGGCCGTCCACGCGATCGTCCTCGAACTCAGGCTCGCGAGCTCGGATGCGCTCTGTCCGCGGATCGCGACCTGCTCGATGAAATCGGTGAAGGTCGCGATGACGTACACCAGCGGCATCAGCGCCAGGAGCCCGATCGAGGTCGAGCGCGGGAGCGGCGACGCGAGCAGGAGCGCGAGGACCACCGCGATCCCGACCACGAGCAGGGTGGTGCGCGATCCGGTGGCGAACACGATGGCCGCGAACGTCACGAAGCCGATCGTGTTGCCGGCCCTGAGCCCGCGCCGGCCCACGTCGACGGCGAGCGCGACCGCTGCAGGGCCGGCGAGCCCGGCCACCTCGTTCGGCGCCATGTCGGGGATGCCTCCGCCCAGGCGGCCGTCGGCGATGAACTCGGGGATGCCGGTGAGCGCCGCGAGCAGGCCGACCGCGCCGAGCGCGAAGAGGAGGGTCGAGAGCACCAGCATCGGCGGGCCCGACGACACCAGGATCACCACTGTCGTGGCCACCAGGATGATCCGCGCCGTCAGCACGAGCGACGGCGTCGCGTCTCCGGCGGCCACGGCGCCGACGCTCGACGCGCCGACCAGGAGGAACAGGAGCAGGAGGGAACGCGCGCCGACCCGACCGTGCCGACGTGAGGCCTTGGCGAGGACGACCGCTCCGATGAAGGCGGCGAGCCCGACGAGGGCCTTGGAGATCACCACCGGGTCGACGCCTCCGGTGAAGAGCACTCCAGGCCGCCAGGAGACGACGCTGAAGACGAGGAGCACCCAGACCGCGAAGAACGCCGCCTGCCTCCCGCTCACCGGTGCGCGGACGCGCATGGCCTCAGACCCGTGCCCGGTCCTGGGGGGCCTGCGTGTCGCGGGGCGGCTGCGGGTTCGACGGTTCGGGCCGGATCGCCTGCGGCGGCTCGGCCTCGGGACGCATCGGCACCCGGCGCGGACCGCTCGCGAAGTCGTCCGCGTGCCAGTCCGCGGCGAGATCCGCGTGGTGGCGACGGGGCACGTCTGCGAAGACGACGCCGATCGGGGGAACCCCCTCGAGTCGGAGGTCGGTGACCATCCGGGCGAGGTCCGCTTCGGTCGTCTTGCCGTGGCGGGCCACGATGACGACCACGTCGGCCACGGGCACGACCGCGTGCAGCGTGAGCGGACGGCTCTGCGAAGTCATCTGGATGATCGCGAGATCGGTGCGGTCGGCGATCGCGAACGCGAGCGGCGGGAAGTGCGCTTCGGCGACCAATTCAGACGGCGCGTCGATGCCGCTCGGGATCGCCCACACCTCGCCCGGCCCCTCGACGTGCACCGGACGGAGGAGGTTGGTCAGGTCGGTGCGGCCCGATGCGAGGAGATCGCCCAAGCCGGGTCGTTCGGCGAGATCGGAGATGCCCGCTACGGCCGAACCGGGCTCCGCAGCGGTCTCGAGGAGGACGACCTCACGGCCTGCCTCCGCGTACGCCTGTGCGAGCCCGACGCGGACGTGATCGGGTGCGGACCCGGGGGAGGGCGTGGCGAGCAGCAGGAGCGTCGGCACGACGCCGCCGTTCGCCTGACGCAGGTTCAGCACGGCTTCGACGTAGCCGTCGCCCTCTGGGTCGATCACGGGAGCGCCGCCGACCCGACGCGGTCGACGGAGGCGTCCGAAGACGGGGAGGCCGGCGACGCGACGCACGTCCTGCCCGGTTCGCAGTCGGGTGTCGAGCTGGGCGAGGAGCAGGGCCAGCGCTGCACCGATCGCGAGGCCGCCGACGAGACCGAGTCCGAGGATGACGACGCGCTGCGGTGCGCTCGGCGACGCCGGCGGGTCGGCGGGGATCCGCAGGTCCAGATCGACCGTGTAGGTGGAACCCGGCGAATTCTCGATGTCGGCCACCTCGGTGGACAGGCCCGCCGCGACCGCATTGGCGAGATCGGCCGCCGCCGTCGCGGTGCGAGCCTCTGCCGTGACCTCGACCAGCACGGTGCCGTTCGGATTGGCCGCCGACACCTGCGAAGCCACCTGGCCCTTGGTGGCGTCGGTGCCGAGGATCTCGATCGCGTCGGTGAGCACGTCGTCGCTGTAGACGAGATCGGGATACGAGCCGACGCGGGCGAGGCTGAACTGCGAGAGCTCGGCGAGCGAGGCGGTCGGGGACTTCACGCTCAGGAACAGCGTCGCCTTCGCCGTGTACGTCGACGGGAGGACGACCGAGACGACCGCGGCGAGCAGGAGGCATCCGATCACCGAGGTCGCGATGACGACCCAGCGCTGCTGGAACACCTGGAGATAGCCCGGAGCCGCCATTCGGGTCCTTCTGTCAGTGGAAATCGAAGATCAGTCGAATCTACCAGCGCGTGCACGTGGCGGCCCCTCGAATCGTCCGGGAGAATCGATCGGGCGGGGCGCACGACGGCCGCTCCAAGACGAGGAGACGCCCATGGTCCCGGCCGATGAGGAGCCGCCCGGGAGCCGTCGTCGACGCACCCGCGGGTGGGTCCTCGGCATCGCCGGCCCGGTCGGGCTGCTCGTGGTCGGCGCCGTCGTGGTCGCGACCGTGGTCGCCCTCGCCCCTCCCGACGCCGGGCCGCTGCAGACGATCCCCGCGGAGGCGGAGGCCGGGGCGCCCGCGCAACCGCACGACCTCGGACCGCAGGCCGGGGCGGTCGAACCCGGGGGGACCGACTATCCGATCCCCCGTGACGCGGTCTATGTGGACGCGGATGCGCGGAGCTCGGGCGTCGGCACCGTTCGCCACCCGTTCCGCACCATCCAGATGGCGGTCGACGCGGCATCCGAGGACGACACGATCGTGATCCGTGCCGGCGAGTACCACGAGTCGGTCGTGGTGGCCGACACCGACGGGCTCACGCTGCAGGCCTACCCCCACGAGGCCGTCTGGCTCGACGGCAGCGTGGTCGTCGAAGGCTGGGTCCGTGAAGGTTCCCGGTGGCGCCACGACGGCTGGACGGTCGCGCTCGACGCGAGCCCGACGTACGAACGGGGCGCGCCGGACAACGACGAGGAGCGGTGGGCCTTCATCGACGATCGGTATCCGATGGCGGCGCATCCGGACCAGGTCTGGGTCGGCGGAGAGCGTCTCCGGCAGGTCGCTCGGCCGAGTGACGTCGGGGCCGGCAGTTTCGCCGTCGACCCTCAGACGCAGTCGCTCGTCATCGGGACGGATCCGACGGATCACGAGGTGCGTGCGAGCGTGCTCACTCGTGCGATGCAGCTGCAGAGCGAGGGGGTGACCGTCCGGGGGCTCGGCGTTCGCCGGTATGCGACCTCCGTGCCCGACATGGGAGCCGTCACCATCGAACGTGACGGGGCGCTGCTCGAACAGGTCGTGGTCCGCGACGTGGCGACCGGGGGGATCTTCGTCGGCGCGGCCGACGCGACCTTGCGGTCGGTTTCGGCCGAACGGAACGGCATGATCGGCGTGGCCGCCAACTTCGCGGACGACCTGCTGGTCGATCGGCTCCTGTCGCGCGACAACAACACCGAGCACTTCAACCGGGCACCGGTCGCCGGCGGCATGAAGCTCACCCGCTCGCGTGGGGTGACCATCACCTCGTCGGCGTTCGCCGACAACCTCGGCACCGGCCTCTGGTTCGACCAGTCATGCCTCGGGATCCGGGTGACTGCGAGCAGGCTCGACCGCAACACCGGGCACGGGCTCTTCCTCGAACTCTCGGGACAGGCGGTGGTCGACGACAACGTCATCACGCAGAACGACCGGTACGGCATCAAGGTCAACGACACCAGCGAGGTCGTGCTGCGGGGCAACGTGCTCAACGCGAACGCCTCCGGCATCGCCGTCCTGCAGGACGAACGCCGACCGGATGCCGCGGACGCGCGCGGTCTCGACCTCCGGATGCCACAGCCCGACCCCGACCTGCCATGGGTCGTCTCGGACGTCGTCGTCGTCGAGAACACGTTGGCGGGCGGCGGCAGCGACGAGCTGCTCACGGTGGAGGACTACACGGGCACCCGCGACGCCGAGTCGCTCGGAACGGTCGCGGACGGGAACCTCTACGTTCGCGACGACGAACAGGTTCCCGAGACGCTGGCGCGCTGGCAGGTCGCTCCGGGCCGGGTGGCGTCGTTCGCCGCACTCGCGGAACTGCGGGAGGAGACCGGCCAGGAGGTGCACGGCGTCGAGGTCGCAGCCGGGAAGACGATCGGCGCTCCGCCCACGGGCCTCGGGAGCTTCAGCTGGCCGGACTGGGCGCGTCGGATGTGGCCTGACCTGCCGCGATAGGCGGCGAGTCGGCGGCTTTCCGGATCGCGGGCACCAGGAGGAACCGGCGGACGACGAGGCCTCCGAGCACCGGCGCGATCGCGATGACCGCCGGGACGTAGGCAGGCTCCCCACCTGCGACGAGGAGGCCGACGGCCAGCACCACGGCGAGGAGCGTGTCGGCCGCGCGGACCGCGAACAGCCGCCCCTGGGCGCCCGCCACCGAAGCGAGGGACCCGTACGGCGCGACCGCGGCGATCGCGGTGGAGAACGCGATCCAACCCGCCACGGCGATGAGGTCGAGCGGCGCGCCGAACAGCAGCGGGCCGAGCCAGGGCGCGAGCGCCAGCATCACCCCGCCCACGACCACGACGAGGCCCACGAGGGCGAGCACGGCACGGTCGGCGCTGCGCAGCTTTCCCGCGAGACTGGCTTCGCGGTCGTGCGCGAAGTGCACGAACAGGAACGAGCCGAGCCCGCTCACCATGAGGGTCGCCGGGGCGACGTAGGTCCGGGCTGCCTCGATCATGCCGACGGCGGCGAGCGACGCGGTCATCACGACCACCACGCGGATCACCGTGAGCATCGCGGGCCGGAGCACCTGCTGGGCGGCGCGCCAGAATCCGTACCGGAACACGACGCCGTGACCGCCCCGCATGATCCCGACCAGGCCGCGTTCCGACGCCGGCAGGAGCGCGAGACCGACCGCAGCGCCGACGAGTTGCCCGGCGGCGACCGCGGCGATGAAGCCGACCAGGCTGGGCGTCGACCAGAGCCAGACACCGACCACCACGGCGATCGAGACGGCGAACGCCGACGCATCGACCGTCACCACCCGCCAGAACTTCAGCGAGGCCATCAGCATCCGCCGGACCACCTCCTCGACGGCGAACAGGAAGGTCGCGAGGGCGAGGGCGATCGTCTCTGGCCCGTCGACGAGACCGGTGAGCGCGAAGGCCCCGGCCGTCGTGGCGCCGAGCAGGAACGGGATCAGCACGCCGAACTGCTCGAGCGCCGAACGGACACGGGGGGTGTGACGATCGAGCACGGCATAGGCGTCCCCGACGAATCCGCCCGTCACGGCGGAGACGATCTGCATCGTCCCGTAGACCACGGCGAACGCGCCGAGCCCATCCAGTCCGAGCGTCCGGGCGACGAGGACCTGGATCGTGAAGCTGGCGAGCGCCTGCATGCCCTGGGACGCGACAGCGCCGACCGCTGACGACCGCCGCGACCTGCTGCGGTCGACCTGTGGAGCGATGGAACGGCCGTGACCGCGCTCCCCGAGGGCAGCGCGGTCACGGCTGGTGGAACGGCTCACGGAACCGCCTACTCGGACGCGCGACTGACGAAGTCGTCGTACCTGACCGAGATCGGGATGTTGGTCGCCGATGCCGAGATGTAGCTCTCGAGGCCGATCGACCCGGCCGCCTGGAGCCCGGCGGTCGCGTCGGTCGTGGTCGACTGCCAGGCGGCGGGCTCCGTCGTGCCCGCCTTCCAGATCTTCCCGGAGATCGTCGTCGGGTTCGTGCCGGTGACCGCGACCTTGACCAGGAACGTGTCGCCCGCCGCGAACGAGACGCCGCCGAGGGTCGTGTTGGTGAGGATCACGGAGGAGCCGCGCACCAGCTGCAGGCCGACGGATCCGCCCGGCTGGAGCCGGATGCGCCCCTGGTAGAAGTCGCTGCCGACCTGCCGGCCGACGACGCCGGCGACGATCTGGCCCGCCGAGACATCCTTGTCGACCGTGACCGCCACATGCGTGACCGAGCTGGTGACGCTGACGCCGCCGAGCAGGGCCCGACGCGTCGAGCCGGTCGCCCCGTGGAGGAACAGGCCCTTGCCGCCCGAGACCGTGTAGTTCGCGTTCGCCGTCGACTGCCAGGCGCCGCCGGTCGTCGCGTTGCCCCAACCGGCGCCGACCGTCCGTTCGAAGTCATCGGTGGCGATCGCCGCGGGGACGACCGGAGGCGCCGTGACCGTGACGACGGCCGACTTGGTCGCCGTGGCGCCGTCGTCGTCGGTCACCGTGAGGGAGACGGTGAAGTCGCCCGCGGCCGTGTACGAGTGGCTCGCCGTGACGCCGCTGCCGGTCGCCCCGTCGCCGAAGTTCCAGGCGTATCCGGCGATGGTGCCGTCGGAGTCCGCCGAGGCGCTCGCATCGAAGTCGACGTCGAGGTGATCGATCGCGCTCGTGAACGAGGCCGTCGGCGTCGCGTTGGGGATCTCGGGGACCTCCTGCACGCCCAGCGTGTAGTGGGACTGGACCGTGGCTGCGTCGAGGGCCGAACCGTAGACGGCGAACTCGTCGATCAGCCCGTCGAACCACGGGCTCGAGGAGCCCCAGGTCACGTCGCCGCCGGCCTTCCAGTAGCCGTCGTACCCCTGCGCCTGCGTCTGCGGGTTGGTGCCCGCGAGCACGCCGTCGACGTAGAGCTTCATGCCCGCCGACGACTGGGTGGCGACGACCTGGTGCCAGTTCCCGTCGTTGTAGGGCTGGGCCGTGGTGATCGTGTTGGTGAACCCGGTCCACGTGCCGAAGACGAGCCTGCCGTCATCCTGCATGTAGACGTGGCGGTCGTAGTTGCTCGAGAGGCCGTCGCGGTTGTTGCCGAACCCGGTGATCTTCCCGCCGTGCGTGGTCGTCGTCTTGAACCACGCCTCCGTCGAATAGGTGGTCGGGCCCGAGACCGGCGTCGGCGTCGTGACGAAGCCCGAGGTGAACCCTGCCGCGGTGTTCGCGACGTCGACCAGTGCGCCGGCTGCCCCGGTCGTGTACCCGCCGACGTAGCTGCCGTCGGCGGCTGCCGCGCTCGAGTCCTTCGCCACCGCGCTGCCGACCGCGTCGCCGAGTCGGTAGTACACCACGGGGTCCTTCGAGAACACGGCCGCACCGTACGCGTCGGCCGGCGGGGTCGGGAGCGCCGCGGGTTCGCGACCGGACTCGGTGTAGTGCTCGACGACCTGCGCCTCGGTCAGCGGGGCCGGGTAGACGGCGACCTCGTCGACGGCACCTCGGAAGTTCTTGTCGCCGTCCCAGGTGTTGTCACCGCCGATGCGCCAGTAGCCCCAGTACGGCTGCGCCCACGTGACGTCGGGGTTGGAGCCGGCCCGGCGGCCGTCGACGTAGAGCTTCATGCCGTCCGTTCCGAGGCTGCCGACGACGTGGTGCCACTCGCCGTCGTTGAAGCTCTTCGACGTCTGGAGCGTCTGCATGCCGCCCGGGTACACGCCGAACGTCACCTTGCCCTGCGGCGTCATGTAGATGTGGCGGTCGTAGGAGCCGGAGTCGCCGGAGGCCTCCGAACCGAATCCGACGATCTTCCCGCCCGACGTCGACGTGGTCTTGAACCAGGCCTCGACGGCGAACGTGTCGTCCCGCCAGACCCGCTCCTGCGAGATCGCGCGCCCGGAGTCGGTGCCGTCGAAGTTCGCCGCGGTGTCGGCGTCGCCGATAACGGCCCCGGACGTGCCGAAGGTCACACCCGAGCCCTTCGAGGCGTTCGAGCGGCCCACGCTGTCACGCGTGCTCGTCGCCGCTGCGGTGTCGCCGAGCCGCCAGTAGTACGTCGGCTCGTCGTCCATGACGGTCGCGGCGTAGTCGCTGAGCGTTCCGGTCGTGGCCGCGGTGACCGAGAGCGTCGAGCCCCATCCGCTGTTGCCGAGCGGGTCGATCGCGCGGAGCCGGTAGGTGTAGGTCTGCCCGGGCGTGAGCCCCGTGTCGACGAACGTCATCGTCGGCCGGTCGTAGAACCGCGAGTCCTGCTCGGTGACGTAGACCGGAGTGGCCGTGCGGCCGTCGCGGATCACCTGGTACGTGAGCCGCTCGTTGTCGCGGTCGTAGTTCGCGGGCCAGCTCGCCGTGACGACGCCGCGTGCCGGCGACGCCAGCGTCGGAACGAAGTTGTCACCCGTCAGGCGCGGGCCGTCGAGGTTCGGGGCGATCGATCGCGTCGCGAACCGCACGATGCCCTGGAACGCCTTGTTGTTCACCGTGGTGAACTCGCCGCCGTAGACGACGTAGCGGCTGTCGGCCGCGACATCCCACGGTCCCTGACCCTGACCGGTGAACGTGCCGGCGTTGATCGAGGGGAAGAAGTTGAGCAGTTCGGGCGCCGGAGTGCCGGACCACGACGGGTACCCGTAGGGGTCGGGCCGGTTGGTGCCCGTCGCCGCCTTGCTGTAGGCGATGCCGCGGTAGAAGGTCCACGGGTCGGTCTGGGGGTATCCGCCCATGTTGCCGCAGTAGTGCGCGTGACCCGCGGTGTAGACGCTGCCCGCGGTCGCCGCGACCGAGTAGGTGTCGCCGTGGCAGTCCGCGACCCACTGCACGTTGCCGGTGGCCCAGTCGCCGCGGAACGTGCCCTCGAGGTTGCCGCCCGAGCCGAACACGTAACCGGTGCCGTAGAAGCTGTCGGCGTCGGAGTCGAGGCTGTAGATGGCCGCGTCGAGGCCGCCGTTGCGCACCTGTCCGTTCGCGCCCCACGGCAGGATCGTCGCTCCGGCCCCGGTGTCGAACGCCGCGAGGCCGTAGCCCGGGTTGTCGGAGCCGTTGGCCGTCGTGAAGTCGCCGCCGATGATGACCTTCGTGGCGTCGGGCGCGACCACCAGGTCGTATGCGCGACCGCCAGCGAGTGCGGGCGCCCACGGCAGGATGGCGCCGTTCGAGGCGTTCGCCGCTGCGGCGAAGCCCGGGCGCGAGTTGCCGCTCACCGAGTTGAAGTGCCCGCTGAAGTACACCGTCGAGTTCGTCGCGTCGAGGGCGTAGACCCGGTTGTTCGCGCTGACCCCGAAGGCCGTGGCGACGTTGCCGCTGGCCGTGTCGAAGGCGACGATGCGGTTGCGGGTCGCGCCGTTCACCTGGGTGAAGTCACCGCCCGCGTAGAGGCGGGTGCCGTCGGGAGAGGCCGCGATGGTGCGGACCTGCGCGTTCACGGTCGGCGCCCACGGGAGCAGGTTGCCGGTGGTGACGTCGAAGGCGAGCAGGTAGCTGCGGTTCACCTCGCTCGTTCCCGCGGCGGCACCGGCCGGCCTGGCCTTCGTGAAGTTGCCGGCGACGTACACGGTGTTGCCGACGATCTCCTGGTCCCACACGACGCCGTTGATCTGCGGGGCGGGCAGGGGATCGGTCGACACCGTCGTCGACGTGGCCGGGTTCCCCGGCGCGGTGTCCGCCGCGGCGGGACCGGCGATGGTCGCCACGGAGAGTCCTGAAGCAATGACGGCGGCGATCGCAGCGCTCGCAAGGAGACGCAGACGAGACGTCGCGGGGTCGGGTGCACCCATCGGGTCCTCATTCGATCTGGTGAATGGGCCGGCCGGGCTGCCGCCCCTCTGTCGGAAAGGCTAAGTCCGAGGATGCCTCGACTGCGGCCCCAGTGAGGGGGGTACCTGCCTCCCAGTTCAGGGGCCAGCAGAGGTGCGGGAGCGCCGCGGAGGGCAGGACCTCACGGATGCCCCGCTGCGCGCGAAGAGGTCCGGGCGCCTGGGGGGCGGTACCCGGACCTCTTCGTCGTCCCGGACGAGCCGGTCAGTGCGCCTCTCGCGTGATGAAGTCGTCGAAGGCCACCGTGATCGGCACGTTCGTCGCCGACGCGGAGATGTAGCTCTCGAGCCCGACGCTGCCCGCCGCCTGCATCGCGGCCGTGGCATCGGTGACGGTGCTCTGCCAGTCGATCGGCTCGGGCGTGCCGGCCTTCCAGATCCGTCCGGAGATGGTCGTCGGGTTGGTGCCGACCACGGTGACCTTGAGCATCAGGGTGTCGCCGGCCGCGAAGGTCAGGCCGCTGACGGTCGCGTTGCTGAGCACCGTCGAGGCCCCCCGCATGAGCTGCAGGGAGACGGCTCCACCGGGCTGCACGCGGATGCGTCCCTGGTAGAAGTCGGTGCCGACCTGGCGTCCGACGATGCCGGCGACGGTCTGGCCGACCGCGACGTCCTTGTCGATCGTGACCGCGACCTGCGACGTGGTGCCCGTCGCGGAGACCCCGGGCAGCACCGCATGCCGCGTGGTGCCCGCGGTGCCGTGCAGGAAGATCCCGCGCCCGCCGGTCACGTTGTAGCTCGAGTTCACCGTCGACTGCCAGGCGCCGCCGATCACGGCCGAGCCCCACCCGGTCGCGACCGACCGGGAGAAGTCGTCGGAGGCGAGCACGATCGGCTCGGGAGCACTCGTGGTGACGGTCGCCGACTTCGTCGCGGTCGCGCCGTCGTCGTCGGTCACGGTGAGCTTGACCACGTAGTCGCCGGGGTTGGCGTAGGTGTGCGACGCGGTCGCCCCGGATCCGGTCTGCCCGTCGCCGAAGTCCCACGCGTAGGTCGCGATGGTCCCGTCGGCGTCGGACGACGTCGAGGCGTCGAACTGCACGCCCAGGTGGTCGACGGCGCTCGTGAACGCGGCCGTCGGCGGCGTGTTCGGCGGCGGCACGTTGCCGTCGCCGGTCGCCACGCGGTAGTGGTCGAGCGAGATGGCGAGCGGCACGCTCGTGACGGCGCTCGACACGTACCCGGTGATGCCG
Organism: Agromyces sp. CF514; assembly: GCF_900113185.1. Lineage (NCBI taxonomy): Bacteria > Bacillati > Actinomycetota > Actinomycetes > Micrococcales > Microbacteriaceae > Agromyces > Agromyces sp. CF514. The sequence goes on from NZ_FOZD01000002.1 coordinate 378,536, forward strand.
ACCTTGCCCGCAGCCTGCAGGCCCGCGGCCTGCGAGGTGGTCGTGATCGACCAGGTGGCGGGTTCGGCGGTTCCGGCCGTCCAGGCCTTCGCCTGGATCGTGGTCGGCGACGTTCCGCTGATCTGCGCCTTCAACGTCACGGCCTGCCCGGCCGTGTAGGTGAGCGGCAGGTTCGCGTTCGCGATCAACGTCGAGTCCCCCTGCATGACCTGGAGGGCGAGAACACCGCCGGCCTGGAACCGCAGCCGTGCCTGGTAGTAATCGGTGCCGACCTGGCGGACGTTCAGGCCCGCGTAGGCGCTGCCGCCGACGACCGCCTTGTCGACGGCGAAGTCGCCCGTGACGGTCACGTCCTTCACGCTCAGGCCGTCGAGGGTGGTCTTGCGCGTCGCGTTCGCACCGTGGACCAGGATCGCGGTGCCGCCGCTCACCGAGGAGTTCGCGGCGCTGGAGACCGTCCATGCGCCGCCCACCGGAGCCGTGCCCCAGCCACCGGTGACGGACCGCTCGAACTCGTCGCTCGCGAGCTCGATCGAGACCGGCGACGCGGTGACGGTGACCTGCGCGGTCTTCGTCGCGACCGCACCCCGGTTGTCGGTGACGGTGAGGGTCACGTCGTACGTGCCCGCCGCTCCGTACAGGTGCGAGACGTTCGCGCCGCTCCCGGTCTTGCCGTCGCCGAAGTTCCAGGCCGAGTCGACGATCGTGCCGTCGGAGTCGGTCGACGACGACGAGTCGAAGGTGACGGTCTGCGCGGCGACCGTGGCCGTGAAGCCCGCCACGGGCGGCACGTTCGCGTTCACCGCGATGACGGAATGGGCAGCCGTCGCCGTCGCCCCGTCGTTGTCGGTGACCGTCAGCGTCACCAGGTACGAACCGGCTGCCGCGTACTCGTGCGTCGGGTTGACGCCGGTGCCGGCCTGCCCGTCGCCGAAGTCCCACGCGAACGAGCTGATCGTGCCGTCGGAGTCACCGGAGGCGGAGGCGTCGAACGAGGAGGTCCGGTCGACCGAGGACGCCGTGAACGAGGCCGTCGGTGCGATGTTCGGCACGATGTCGAGCCCGACCTGGTAGTGCGAGCGCACCGCCGTCGCGCTGAGCGCGTACTGGTACACGGCGAACTCGTCGACGGTTCCGTCGAGGTACGAGTTCGTCGAACCTCCGGTGCGGTCGCCGCCGGCCCGCCAGTACCCGTTGTACGACTGCGCCGCGGCCATCGGATCGGTGCCGGCGAGCTCGCCGTCGACGTAGAGGCGCATGCCCGCGGTCGACTGGGTGGCGACGACGTGGTGCCAGTTGCCGTCGTTGTAGGCGACCGCGGTCTTGATCGTCGTCGTCGTGCCGCCGTTCTTCGTGCCGAACACGAGCAGGCCGTTGTCCTGCATGTAGACGTGCCGGTCGTACGTCGTCGACAGCCCCGTTCGGCTGTCGCCGAATCCGGTGATCTTGCCGCCCTTCGTGGTCGAGGTCTTGAACCAGGCCTCGGTCGAGTAGGTCGTCACCGACGCCTGCTGCGTCGACGCCGCGACGAATCCGGCCGTGAACTTCGTGGCGGTGTCGGCCACGCCGACCAGCGCTCCGGCGGCGCCTCGGGTGTACGTGCCGACGATGCCTCCGTTCATGCCCTGCGTACCCGCGTCGACGGCCGTCGTTCCGCTCGCCTCGCCGAGGCGCCAGTACATGAGCGGCCCGGCGCCGTAGACCGCTGCGCCGTAGGCGTCTGCCGGCGCTGCCGGCACGGCCGCGACCGTGCGACCGGAGTCGACGTAGTGCTTCTGTACCTGCGCCGCGGTCAGCGGCTTGGGGTAGACCGCCACGTCGTCGATCGTGCCCGTGAAGTTCTTGGCGGCCGACCACGTGTTGTCGCCGCCGATGCGCCAGTAGCCCCAGAACGACTGCGCAGCCGTGACGCCCGGGTTCAGGCCGACGCGGAGGCCGTCGACGTAGAGCGCGGTGCCGCCGGTGCCGAGGGTCGCGACGACGTGGTGCCATTGGTTGTCGTTGTAGGCCTTCGGCGACTGCAGCGTCTGCCGGCTGTCGGGATTGACGCCGAAGAGCACGCGGCCCGCGGTGTCCATCCAGACGTGCCGGTCGTAGGTCGACGAGTCACCGGATGCCGACGAACCGAAGCCGACGATCTTGCCGCCGAGCGAGGAGTTGGTCTTGAACCACGCCTCCACCGCGAACGACTGGTCGCGCCAGACCTTGTCCTGCGAGATGGCACGGCCGCTGCTGGTGCCGCTGAAGCGGGCTGCCGTGTCGGTGTCGCCGTTGATGGCGCCGGCCTGGGCGAAGGTGACGCCCGAACCTCGCGTCGCGTTCGCACGTCCGAGCGTGTCGGCGACGCTCGTCGCCCCGACCGGCTCGCCCAGACGCCAGAAGTTCGTGGGCTGATCGCCCATCACGGTCGCCGCGTACGGGCTGAAGGTGCCGGATGCCGCTGCGGTGATGGTCAGCGTCGAGCCCCACGCGCTGTTGCCCAGGGGGTCGATCGCGCGCAGCCGGTAGGTGTAAGCCTGACCGGGGGTGAGGCCGGAGTCGACGAACGACATGGTCGGGCGGTCGTAGTAGCGCGACTTCTGCTGCGTCACGTACACCGGCGACGCGGTCTTCCCGTCGCGGATGACCTGGTAGGTGAGGGCCTCGTTGTCGCGATCCCAGTTCGCGATCCAGCTGGCCGTGACCACGCCGGCCGACGGCGAGGTCAGCTTCGGCACGAAGTTGTCTCCGGTCAGTCGAGGGCCGTCGGCGTTCGGCGCGATGGCGCGCGTCGCGAACCGGGCGAGACCCTGGAAGGACTTGTTGTTGATGTTCTGGAACTCGCCGCCGTAGACGACGTACCGGCCGTCGGTGTCGACGTTCCAGGGGCCCTGCCCCTGACCGGTGTAGGTTCCGGCATCCATCGACGGGTACCAGTTGAGTTCGTTCGGGGCGGGCGTGCCCGTCCAGCTGGGGTAGCCGTAGATGTCGGCCGTGTTCGTGCCCGTGGCGGCCTTCGAGAACGCCATCGCGCGCTGGAAGTCCCACGGGTCGGTCTGGGGGAAGCCGCCCATGTTGCCGCAGTAGTGGGAGTGCCCGGCGATGTAGATCACGTCGCCGGCCGCGGCGACCGAGTAGGTGTCGCCATGGCAGTCCGCCACCCACACGATGGCGCCGGTGTCCCAGTTGGCCCGGAACGTGTTCTCGAGCGTTCCGTTGCCGTACACGTACCCCGAACCGTAGAGGCTGTCGCCGTCGGTCTCGAGGCTGTAGATCGCGGAGTCGAGCCCGCCGTTCCTGACGGAGTCGTTCACCGCGAACGGCACGATGCTGCTGCCGACCGTGGAGTCGACCGCGCCGAGACCGTACCCGGGCCGGTCGGATCCGTTGAGGGTCGTGAAGTCGCCGCCGATGGCGACCTTCGTCTCATCGGGCGACACGATCATCGAGTACGCCCTGCCTCCCGCGAGCACCGGGGCCCACGGGAGGACTGCACCGTTCACTGAGCTCGCCGCTGCGGTGAAGCCCGGTCGTGCGTTTCCGCTCACCGACGTGAAGTGACCGCTGAAGTAGACGGTGGAGTTCGTGGCATCCATCGCGTAGACGCGGTTGTTGGCCCCGACGCCGAACGAGGTGGCGACGGCGCCCGTCGCGGTGTCGAACGCGACGATGCGATTGCGGGTCTCGTTGTTCACCAGGGTGAAGTCGCCGCCCGCGTAGAGGCGCGTGCCGTCGGGCGAGGACGCGAGGACCCTGACCTGGGCGTTGACGACCGGAGCCCACGGCAGCAGGTCGCCCGTGGTGACGTCGTACGCCAGCAGGTAGGTGCGGTCGACCTCGCTCACACCCGGTGCGACGCCCGTGGGCCTCGCCTTCGTGAAGTCACCGGCGACGTAGACGACGTTGCCGACGATCTCCTGGTCCCAGACCACGCCGTTGATCTGCGGCGCGGGCAGCGGATCGGTCGAGACGGTCGTCGGGACGCCCGTGTCGACCGGGAGGGTGTCCGCCGCGGCCGGTGCGGCGAACGCACCGATCGACATTCCGGCGGCGAGCAGAGCAAAGGTCGCAATACCGGCGGCGAAGCGCGCTCGCCACGACCTGGGTTCGGGTGTACCCATCGTGTCCTCAATCGGTAGCGGAGGGCTGACATTGTCCCCCGACAGGCACCGAATATACGACTGGAGCGTGCCCGCCGATGCTCCCCAATCCGGGGGGCGATGGGCGGATCGCCCCTCGGAAGGCGCCGTCAGGGCAGGATCGTCGCGACGAGATCGTCGTAGCGAACCGCGTTCGGAGCGTTCGTCGCGGCGCCGGACAGGTAGCCCTCGATGCCGATGACACCGGCCGCCTGGAGCGCCGCGCTGCTCGAGTTCGCGGTGAGCTGCCAGGCCGACGGCTCCGGGGAGCCGGACTGCCACGCCTTCGCACGGAGGGTGGTCGGACCCGTTCCGGTCGCCTGCACCCGGAGCATCACCTGCTGCCCTCCGGCGCAGCTCAACCCGGCGACGTCGACGTTCGCGAGCACGACCGTCGAGCCCTCGTTCAGCTGCAGCGTGCACGCGCCGTTCGTGAGGAACCTGATCCGGGCCTGGTAGAACGACGAGCCCACCTGCCTGACCACCGAGCCCGCCGTGGCCGCGCCCCCGGCAGCCGTCTTCTCGAGCGACATCCGCACGACGAGGTCGACCGACGAGGTCGGGTTGATCGGCAGCGTCGCGTGCCGGGTGAGGCCGGGCGAGTAGCTCGTGATGCCGGAGCCGCCGCCGACCTGGAACCCCGACGAGTCGTTGATCGCCCAGGTGCCGCCGACCGGTGCGACGCCCCAGCTCCCCGTCAGGGTGCGGGCGAAGTCGTCCTGGGCCACGACGCCGGGCGGCGGTGGCGGCACGTCCTCGTCGATCACGACCTGGCGCGTCGTGACCGCGGTGGCGCCGTCATCGTCCGTGACCGTCAACGTGACGGTGTAGGTGCCGGGATTGGCGTACGTCCGCGTCGCGGTCAGGCCGGATGCCGTCGACCCGTCGCCGAACTGCCACGCGTAGGCCTGGATCGTGCCGTCCTGATCGCTGGAGCCCGTCGCGTCGACGTCGACGGTGAACGCATCGATCGTCGTGCTGAAGGAGGCGGTCGGCGATTGGTTGACCGGTCCGCCGCCCCCGCCGGTGCGGCCGACCTGGTAGTGCTGGGCGATGCGCGACGGGGCCAGCACGGTCTTGTACACGGCCACTTCGTCGAGGTCGCCCGAGAAGTTCTGGTTGCCCGCGGGAGTCGCGTCGCCGCCGATCTTCCAGTAGCCGGGGAAGTTCCGGCCGTAGATCGTCTCGACCCGGTTCGCGACCTGCTGGCCGTCGACGTACAAGCGCATCCCGTCCGGGCCGAGCGTCGCGACCGCGTGGTGCCAGTTGCCGTCGTTGTAGCCGGCCCCGCTCTGCAGCGTGCGGTTCTGGGTGTCGAAAACCGTCCAGGACACGCGCCCGCCGTTCAGGTAGAGCGATCGGTTGTGCGTGCCCGAGGTGCCGGTCGCAGACCCGTTGTCGCCGAATCCGAGGATCTTGCCGCTGCTCGAGGTGGTGCGGAACCAGGCTTCCGCGGTCATCGAGTCGTCGGGCCAGACCGGCACGGTCGTCGCCGCCCGCCCGTTCGAGCTTCCGTCGAATCTCGCCGCGGTGTTCGTGTCACCTGCGATGCCGCCGGCGACGCCCTCCGTCACCCCGGAACCGCTCGATGCGTCGAGCTGGTTGGGCGTGCCGAACGAGAGGGTGGTGTTGGCGGTCGGTCCGGCGGAGTTGGCCAGGGTCGAACCCGTGCCATCGCCCATGCGGTAGTACCAGGTGGGACTGTCGGCGAAGACCGCCAGCGCATAGGCGCTCGGAGCGGACCCGGTGCCCGCGGTGGTCGAGACGGATTGCGACCAGGCCACGTTGCCGAACGGATCCGTCGCGCTCACGCGATACGAGACCCCCGAGCCCGGAGGACGATCGGTGTCGACGTACGTCATGGTCGGGCGATCCCAGAACTGCGAGAACCCGGTGAGCGTCACGATCGGGCTCGCGGTGTCGCCGTTGCGATACACGCGGTAGACGAGGCGCTCGTTGTCGCGGTCGTGGTTCGCCGGCCAGCTCACCCGGACGGCACCGGATCCGAACGGTGCGGCGTTCACCGACCACCCGGAGCTCTCGCGAGGCCCGTCGGTGTCCGGCGCGATCGCCGAGATCGCGAATCGAGACAGGCCCTGCTGGCCGACTCCGTTCACCTGCGTGAACTCGCCCGCGTAGGCGACGTACTGGTCGTTCGCCTGCACGGTCCACGGGCCCTGGTACTGGCCGGTGAAGTTGCCGAGGTTGATGTCGGGGAAGAAGGCCAGGGGCCGTGTCGCCGGCTTGCCGTAGTTGATGTTCTCCCTGACCACGCTGAAGGGCGCCTTGGTGAAGGCCAGTGCGCGCTGGAACGTCCGAGGGTCGCGCTCCGGGAAGGAGCCGACCCACTCGCACTGGTGGGGGTGGCCCGCGACGTAGACGACGCCGCCCTGCGAGGCGGACCCGTACTCGTCACCGCGGCAGTCCGCCATCCAGATGAGGTTCAGGGTCGCCCAGTCCATGCGGAAGGTGCCCTCGGTGTTGCCGGTCCCGCTGGAGGAGAGCAGCACGTAGCCCGAGCCGTAGACGCTGTCGCCGTCGGAGCTCATGCCGTAGATCGCGGCCGAGTTCCCGGCGTTCCGGATGATGTTGTTGGCCGGGGTCGAGACCGTGGAGCCGGTGGTCGAGTTCACCCCGACGAGTCCGAAGCCGGGGTTCGCGCTCCCGTTCGCCGAGAGGAAGCTCCCCCCGATCACGACCTTCGCGCCGTCGGGGGACACCTCCATGGCATAGGCGCGGCCGTCGGTCAGCACCGGCGCCCACGCGGTCGTCGCGCCGTCGGAGGCTGCGGCAGCCGCAGCACGGCCGGGGCGGGAGACGCCGCCCGCGCTGGTCAGGTTGCCCGCGAAGAAGACGGTCGTGTTCGACGCCGTCACGGCGAAGAGCTCACCGTTCGCGGAGGCGTTGAACCCCGTGATCACGGCCCCGGTCGCGGTGTCGAACGCGACGATCCGGCTGCGCGCGGCACCGTTCACCGTGGTGAACGCCCCCACGACGTACAGGATGCTCCCGTCGGGCGACGTGTCCATCGCGCGGACCTGGCCGTTCAGGTTTGGCGCCCACGAGGTGAGCTGGCCGGTGCTCAGCCGGTACGAGAGCAGGTGCGTCCGGACGACGGTGCTCGCACCGGGTGCCGCGCCGGCCGGACGTGCGGCGCTGAAGTTGCCGCCGACGAACACCGTGTCGCCGACGATCGCCTGATCCCACGCGACGCCGTTCAGCTGCGCGGTCGGCAGCGAATCGCTGGAGACGGTGGCCGGGAGGCCGGGCTCCGGCGCCGTGTCGGCTCGGGCCGGCGAGGCGATGAACACCGCGGCCAAGGCGGCGATCGTCGCTGCGACCGTGAGTGCTGCTGGAGTTCCGAGCCTGCTTCGCATTGGGCCAACCTCGATCCGTCACGACGGGTCCTCGAGCGTAGGGCGAGTATTCCTCGAATCTAATCTCGCGGTCGCGCAGCCACCTCCCCCCGTATGAGGGGTTCGTGACGGGGACGGGCGGGTCAGCGCGGCACGGAACCGTGGAACTGGAGCGGTGCGTACTCGAGCGCGTAGTCGACCATGATCGTCACGTCGCCCCGTTCGGACTTCGGCACCGAGAAGATGTACACGGCCTCTGCGGTGCCGCCGGCCGGCACCGCGGCAGGGAACGGCTTACCGCCCGGCTCGCGCAGCTCGGGAGCCGGCGTCAGGTCCTCCCCGAAGTAGGCGGTGACCGCCGCGTTCGCGAGCGACGACTGCGCGTCGGTCTCGTTGGCGATCTCCACGGTCACGCGGATCGACGGCGCCGCGACCTCGCCCGGACCCTGCGCCTCGCCCTCCACCGCCTCGATCGAGGTGATCCTGGCGGTCAGGGCGGGTGCGATCTCGGCGGGTTCGTCGATGGGCACCGGGTCGGCGGGCGGCGGCTGCTCGACCGCCGAAGGGGCCACGGACGGCACGGTCGGCAGCGGGGCCTCCGTCGCCGGTGCGGTCGTCGCCGGCGGGGCCGACGGCGAGGCCGAGGCCGATGCATCGGTCGGAGCGCCGACCGACGCCTTCGGCGATCCGCCCGAGAGCAGGGGGATCACGACGAAGGCGATGATGATGATCGCGACGATGATCCCGCTGACGACGAGCACGGTGCGCCGACTGCCGCCACCACTCGGCTCGTCTTCGTCATCGTCGATTCCGATTCGGGGGTCGGTGTTCGGCATCTCGGGCTCCGTGGGTCAGGGGTGAGGTAGGGCTCGTTCGATCCGAGTCGCGGAGCAGGGCCCGCGACGCGGTCGATCACTCGGGTTCGCCGACGGCGGCCGCGGGTCTGGACGAGATGGCATCGAGCGCCAGGCGGAGGGCCGTGCTCGACGTGTGGACGGTGTAGGGGAAGTACACGACCTCGACGCCCACGGCCGCGAACTCGCGCTCGAGCCGGTGGCCCTCGTCGGTGCCGCGCCAGTCGTCGCCCTTGAAGAAGCGGTCGAAGCGGAGCTCGCGCCAGGTGTCGAGCTTGTCGGGCAGCACCTCGGCGTGCACCTGGTCGACGAAATCGATGTGGCGCACGATCTCCATGCGCTCGCGGAGCGGCACGACCGGCGCCCGGCCCTTGCGGAGCTCGAGCAACTCGTCGGAGACGACGCCGGCGATCAGGAAGTCGCACTCGCTGCGCGCGTGCTTCAGGATGTTGAGGTGGCCGACGTGGAACAGGTCGAACGCCCCCGCCGCATACCCGATTCTCGTCGACATCCGACTGCCTCTCCTGGTTCGGAACGGGTCGGCTCCAAGCCGCCGTCCCCCGCGCATGCGACGAATGTAGACGATCCGCGCGGACGGCAGCAGCCCCAGCTCGGGGTACGCCGGAGCTCGTGAACCTCGGTGTTCACGCCCCGGTCACCCTCTGTTTGGGGGTGCGCCGGGCGGGCATCCTGATCTTAGACTCGCAGCACCGATCACCGTAGGTGCCGAACGGCGCCGAACCCGAATGGTGTCAGGAGCCTCCGATGCACGCCGATCAGGTCACCGCCGACCGCCGTCCCGTCGTGCGCATCCTCGGCACGCACGGGATCCCCGCGGCCTACGGCGGGTTCGAGACGGCGGCCGAGAACGTGGCGATCCACCTCCGCGACGGCGGTTGGCGTCCGGTCGTCTACTGCCAGGCCGATGGCGACGGGCCGATCGTCGAAGACGTCTGGAACGGCATCGACCGAGTCACGATCCAGGTCGGCCGCGACGGATGGCTCGGCACCTCGCTCTTCGATCTGCGTTCGATCCGCCATGCCTGCCGGTTCCGTGATCCGTGCATCACGTTCGGATACAACACGGCCGTGTTCAACCTCGCGCAGGCGATGCTGGGCATCACGAACGTCATCAACATGGACGGCATCGAGTGGTCTCGCGCGCGATGGGGATGGCCCAGGCAGGCGATCCTCTACGTCAACGAGCGGATCGCCTGCTGGGTGGGCGACGCGCTCATCGCCGACCATCCGGTGATCGAGGAGTACCTCGCCCGCAAGGCCCGCCGCAGCAAGCTGCACACCATCACGTACGGGGCGAACGCCGTCGGCGAGGCGCCGACCGAGCCGGTGACGGCGCTCGGCCTCGAGCCGGGCTCGTACCTCACGATCATCTGCCGGCCCATCCCCGAGAACTCGATCCTCGAACTCGTGACGGCGTTCTCGCGCCGGACTCGCGGGGTCAAGCTCGCCGTGCTCGGCACGTACGGCGACGACGATCCGTTCCACCGGGCCGTCCGAGAGGCCGCGAGCGACGAGGTCGTCTTCGTGGGATCCGTCTACGACCCCGCCGAGCTCGCCGCGATCCGGTTCCACTCGCTCGCGTACCTCCACGGGCACACGGTGGGAGGCACCAACCCGTCGCTCGTCGAGGCGATGGCCGCCGGCAACCCGGTGCTGGCCCACGACAACCCGTACAACCGGTGGGTCGCGGCCGACGGAGCGCTCTACTTCTCGACGATCGACGAGGCGGCCGATCGGTTGGACGACCTCATCGGTTCGGCGCGACTGCGGTCGACGCTCAGCGCGAGGGTCCGTGCGCGGCATGCCGCCGAGTTCACCTGGCAGCGAGTCGCCGGCCAGTACCAGGCGCTCCTCGAAACCGCATCGGGCATCTCGCCGGAAGACAGCGCCCCGGCAGCACTCACAGGAGGCATCGCATGATCAGGGTCGGCATCGTCGGACTCGGCAAGATGGGGTTGTCGCATCTCGCGATGATCAACGCGCACCCCGACGTCTCCGTCGAGGCGGTCGTCGATTCGACCGGATACATCCTCGACGTGCTCGGCAAGTACACGGGTCTGCCGACCTATGCCGACTACGAACGGATGCTCGACGAGGTCGAGCTCGACGCGGTCCTGATCGCGACGCCCACCAGGTTCCACGCCTCGATGGTCCGTGCGGTCCTGGAGCGCGGCGTGAACGTCTTCTGCGAGAAGCCGCTCTGCCTGACCTCGGCCGAATCCGTCGAGCTCGCGAAGCTCGCCGCCGAGCGCGGCCTCGTCACGCAGGTGGGCTACCACAATCGCTTCGTCGGAGCCTTCCGCGAGGTCAAGCGCCTGCTCGACCTGGGGGCCATCGGCAAGGTCACCCACCTGCAGGCGGAGGCCTACGGCCCGGTCGTGCTCCGCCCGAAGGGGTCGACCTGGCGCACGCAGCGCACCGAGGGCGGAGGTGCGCTCTACGACTACGCGGCGCATCCGCTCGATCTGCTCACGTGGTACGCAGGGGCGCCGATCGGCGTCGGCGGCACCGTGCTCGGCAGCGTGTTCTCGGCCGACACCGAAGACGAGGTGTTCGGCACCCTCTTCTTCGAGGACTCGGTCTCGGCGCAGATCTCCGTGAACTGGTCAGACGAGTCGTTCCGCAAGATGACGACGCGCATCACCGTGATCGGCACCGCAGGGCGCATCCAAGCCGACCGGCAGGAGGTGCAGACGTACCTGCGGTCGACCGCGCCGCACATCGACGGCTACGACCCCGGATGGAACGTCCGCTACACGACCGAACTCACCGAACCGGTCTGGTACTACCTGCGAGGCGAGGAGTACAGCGCGCAGCTGGACCACTTCGTCCGACGCGTGCACGACCGGTCGGTCGAGCCGGCGAACGACTTCGCGAGCGCGGTCGCGACCGACCGGATCATCGAGATGATGACGGCGGATGCTGCGAGAGGACCGCTCATGCTCGCAGCCGAGGCCCCGGCCAGGGCGACCGCGGCCAAACCGTTCCGACAGCTGCTGAGGAGGCGGGCATGACGATCGAACAGTCGGTGGCGATGCCGGAGAAGGTGCGGCGGCTCGACCGCGTGCTCTTCGGCGACAACCAGTTCTTCGGCGTGAATCACATGTCCGAGGAGCGGGCCCGTGCGCAGGCGATGCGATTCCAGACCACGGACTCGATCATGGAGGTCCTCGACGACGCGATCGATGCGGGCATCACGTCGTTCATGTGCACGACGCACGATCGCATCGCGGAGATCGCCGATCGGGTGCGCGCCGACCCGAAGCGGTACGACGGCTTCACCTTCCTGCCCTGCATGCCGTACGCGCACAAGTACGCCGATGCCGTGACGGAACTCGGCATGCTCGGGGCACTGCGACGCTTCCTCCCCGAAGAGGGCGCGCTCAACGCGATGATCCGAGGCGGCACGTCCATCGCCAAGAAAGACGTCGCGGGTCTCGTGACGCTCCTCGTCGACGCGGAGATGGCGATGTTCAAGGGCACGCGGACGCCGGTCGTCTGGTTGCAGAACGTCGTCACCGACCTGCTGCTCGGCCTCGGGTTCGTCGATGCGTTCGCGATGTTCGCGGATCACGTTCGTCGACGCTACGACGCGGAGCCCGGATTCATCACGATGAACCTCCCGATGCTCCTTCCCGTGCTCGACCGAGCCGGCGTCGAGAACCCGCTCGTGTGCTCGAACATCAACAAGCTCGGCTTCCGGATGTCCGGCGGCATGGACGCCTACCGGGATGCGCTCGAGGAACGGCCGTTCCGGGCGGTCGCGATGTCGGTGTTCGCCTCGGGGGCGATCCCCCCGGCCGAGGCCATCGAGTGGATCTTCGAGCAGCCGAACATCGAGTCGATCGTGTTCGGTGCGTCGAGCCGTCGCCACATCGCCGACACCGTCTCGCTCGTCCGCCGATACGCCGGGTGACGTTCGATGCGCGTGCTCTTCGACGGCTTCTGGTGGGGCACGGGGCCGCTCTCGAATCGTCAGGTGCTCCGCGAGTTCGTGTTCGCCTGGATCGCGACCTTCCCAGACGACCAGGTCGCGTTGGCGGTTCGAGCGAGGGATGTCAGGCGCGCGCAGGCCGAACTGCCGGATGGCGTGGTCGTCGTCCCGACGCACTTGGCGCCGCAGGGGGTCAGCGCGATCGCGGAGCTGCCGTTCGTCGCGAAGCGGATCGGGGCCGATGTCACGATCACGCACAACTTCACTCCGGCGTTCGGGCGTTCAGCCGTCTTCATCCACGACTTCATGTTCCTGACGCGGCCGGAGTGGTTCACCTCGCGTGAGCGCTGGTACTACTCGCTCATGCCGGCCACCGTGCACCTGAGCGAGGTGGTCTTCACCTCGTCGGCGACGGAGGCGAGGCGCATCGCCGCCTTCGCCCGCACCCGCCCGGTGGTGCCGGTCGGGCTCGCCGTCGGCGGGAGCCTGCTCGATGCGCCGCTCGTGCGCCCCGAGGGCCTCGACGGCGTGGTGGGGTTCCACCTGACCGTCGGGCGGCTGAACGCGCGCAAGAACCTCGCGAACACCATCATCGGGGCGGTCGAGTCGGGTGTGATCGACCGGCGTGCGCCGCTCATCGTGGTGGGGGAGCCGGGCGGGCGTGCGGCGAAGTTCCCGGCCGCCGTCGACGAGGCGGTCCGTCAGGGCGTGGTCCGGTTCCTCGGTCGCATCGACGACGGCGAGCTCGCGTGGCTCTACGCTCACGCCGACGGGTTGCTCTTCCTGAGCCTCGACGAGGGCTTCGGCATGCCGACGCTCGAGGCGCAGGCGTTCGGCGCACCGATCCTGGCGAGCGACATCCCCGTGTTCCGTGAGATCCTCGGCGACTCGGGCGCGGTGTACGTGGATCCGCGCGATCCTGCTGCGATCGCCGACGGCCTGCGCCGGCTTCCCCACCGGGGCGAGCCGGAGACGGCTCGGCCCTCCCACGAATACTCGTGGGAGCGGAGCGTGCGCGCGATGCGTGACGCGATCCGCGCACCGCAGTCCACGCCGCAGCGCGTGGCGTCGTCGCATCGGCCGTGACCACCCACGTGACCGCCCCTCGACGAGGCGGCGTGCCGCGGACGGCCCGAGCGCTCAGTACGCGCCGTCGGCCTTGACCACGCTGCGGACCGTGCGCCAGATGATCATGAAGTCGCCCGTCATCGACCAGTTCTCGACGTAGTAGAGGTCGAGCCTGACGCTCTCCTCCCAGTCGAGGTCGCTGCGGCCGCTGATCTGCCAGAGTCCGGTCAGGCCGGGCTTGATCATCAGCCGCCGGGAGACGACGCCGTCGTAGGCCGCAGCCTCGACCTGGAGGGGCGGGCGCGGGCCGACGACGCTCATCTCGCCGATCAGGATGTTCCAGAACTGCGGCAGCTCGTCGAGCGAATGCGCCCTGAGGATGCGTCCGATACGGGTCACCCGCGGGTCGTCGCGAACCTTGAAGAGCAGCCCCGCGCCCTCGTTCTGCACCTTCAGCTCGGCGAGCCGGTCCTCCGCGTCGATGCACATGGAGCGGAACTTCAGTATCTCGAAGGTGCGCCCGTCTCGTCCGCACCTGGTCTGCCTGAAGAAGACGGGCCCGCCGTCGTCGAGGCGGATCGCGATCGCGATGACGAGCACGATCGGTGCGATGAGCAGGAGCGCGGCGCCCGCGAAGAGGATGTCGAATCCGCGCTTGGCGACGTGTCGGACGCCGTCGAAGGCGGGGATCTCGACGTGCAGGAGCGGGAGTCCCTCGACCGGTCGGAAGTGGATGCGTGGGCCCGCGACGTCGGTGAGGCGCGACGAGAGCACGAGTTCCGCGTTGGTGCCCTCGAGATCCCAGCCGAGCCTTCGCAGGCGGTCGCCGTCGTCGCCCAGATCTCCGGTGACGATGACCGCGTCGGCACGCGCATGGGTCGCTGCGGGTGCGGCATCGGCCAGGCCGCCGAGCACGGGCAGTTCGCGCGCGCCGAGTTCGAGGCTCGCGCTCGGGGCGTCGTCGGAGATGACGCCGACGACGTCGTAGCCCGCGGCGGCGTTGCGCTCGATCTGTCGTACGACGTAGACGATGTCGGCGAGCGAACCGATCACGATCGCCCGCGAGAGGTACCGGCCGCGGCTGCGTTGGTTGAGCAACCAGCGACGCCAGAGCCATCTGCTGAGGAGGAGGCTCGCGGTTCCGGCGGGGAGCGCCACGATGAAGTACCAGCGAGGCGCCCCGGTGCTGACCAGGAGGAGCACGAACGCGAGGACGCCGAACGCGGCCGCGGTGGCGTTCGCGACCCGCTTGTACTCGAGGGCTCCGGCACCCACGAGATGCAGGTCGCGGGTGCGGAATACCGTCATGGCGATCATCCAGGTCACTGCGATGAGCACGGGAACGCCGACGTACTGCATCGTCGGTTCGTTCGCGACGGCCGTGCCCTCGATGAGCAGACGGATCCAGACGCTGGCGAGCACCGATCCGGCGATCGCCACCGTGTCCGTGAGCCTGACCCGGTCGCGGTAATGCTGGAGGGCTCTCGCGCCGGACGCGTGGGAGGCCGACGACGTCTTCGTCGACGTCGCTGCGGGGGAACCGGCGAGCGTTGCGGGAGTCAGGCGCGCACCGCCGACGGGGTCAGCGGGCGACGGTACCGTACTCATGGGCAGGTGTGGGGGCGAGTCGAAGAAGCGGTGCGATGCGGTGGCACTGGCGCGTCAGGCAATGTGTGGTCATCGGGTCCCACATTCGTTTTCGGGTAACGGATCGCTGGGCGCTGGAAAGACGATCGTGAGGTCCGGGAGCGGGTGCATCGGAGAGGTCACGATCTGCTGAACATCGGGTGAACAGCTGAAGGAATGACTGACTCCGACGCTATTCGTCGCGCGGCTGTCGGGCCTCTCCCAAAAGGGGTGCCACTCTTTCGGGGGGTTCGCGTCGGATCGGAATCGTGGTGCCTTCGAGCGGCATCCGCGCGCGCTCGAAGGCGCGGGCGAAGCGCGCGCTCAGAGGCGCCGGCGACGCGCGCGATCGCAGGCGGCGGCGGCCCGGTCGACCGGGCCGCCGCCCGGCAGTTCAGCGGACGGCCGCGGCGATCGCCTGCCCCAACTGCACCGGTTTCGTGAACTGTGGCCAGTGCCCCGTCGGAAGGTCGACGTAGTCGATGTCGTGCACGGCGGCGAGCTCGCGCGTGAATGGCGCGTCGGCGGCCAGCCACTCGTGCAACGCCGAGCTCGGGAACTCGCACGCGATGACCGTGATGGGCACGTCGTAGCGGCGCTCGTCGCGGAGCACGATCGGGTCGAGGGCCACGCCCGCGGGTTGCGGAACGGCCCGCGCCCGGAAGGCGGCGCGCAGGCCGTCGTCGAGGTCGACGAGATCGGCCTCGTCGAACTCGTGCCACGGGGGCAGCGGGATCTCGCCGTCGACCATGGGCAGCCCGTCGTTGATCGGCAGCCCGTCGGCGAGCGGGCCGGCGTCGACGTAGACCACCCTGGCGATGCGGTCGGGCCGCCGATCGGCGACGCCATGGGCGATGGCCCCGCCGCCCGAGTGGCCGACGAGCACCACGGGTTCGTCGAACCCGTCGACGACGCGCACGACGGCGTCGATGTGCTCGCGGAGCCCGATGCGGGAGCGGTCGGCGTCGACCGACTCGAGCCCGGGCAGGGTCAGCGGATGGGTGCGGTGCCCCTGCTCTTCGAGGATGGGGACGACGTCGTTCCACGACGAGGCGTCGAGCCAGAACCCGGGGATGAGGATGATGTCCATGCCATCGAACGTACGTTCGACCGCCGACATCGGCTCGAGGCGAGCACGAGGATCCCGGCACCCAGGATCACGAGGCCGAGCACCGAGCCCGCGGCGAGCGTCTCGCCGAGCACGAGCACGCCCAGCACGCTCGCGGTGAGGGGCTCGGCGAGCGTGAGCGTCGAGACGACGGCGGGAGCGAGGCCGGCGAGGCCGACGCCGAAGAGCACGTAGGCGAGGGTCGTCGCGACGAGCCCGAGCCAGAGCGCCATGGCGAGGCCGGGGCCGGTCGCCAGCCACGAGGCATCCGTCAGCAGCAGGATCGGCAGGCTCGCGACCGC
The DNA here is from genome assembly GCF_900113185.1 of Agromyces sp. CF514. Classification (NCBI taxonomy): domain Bacteria; kingdom Bacillati; phylum Actinomycetota; class Actinomycetes; order Micrococcales; family Microbacteriaceae; genus Agromyces; species Agromyces sp. CF514. Next base: position 394,923 of record NZ_FOZD01000002.1, read on the forward strand.
GGCGACGCCGAACAGTGCGCCCATGCTGCCGGTCGGCGACCAGCCTCGGTCGAGCAGGTGCTTGGCCGCGAGCGTGTAGACGGCGTACGAGGCGCCCGCCGCGACCGAGGCGACGATGCCGAGCGGGTTCGACGAGGCTTGCGACGGATCGGTCGCGACGGCGAGCACCGCGACGCCCGTGGTCGCGATCGCGGTCGCCACGAGCCACCGCCGACCGGGGAATCGCCTCCGCAGCGCCCAGTCGAGCGCACCCGTGATGACGGGCGCAGATCCGAGGGCGACGACGGTGCCCACGGCGACGCCGTTCGAGGCGGTGCCCGCGAAGAAGGCGGGCTGGTAGGCGAGCACTCCGACTGCGCCGATCGCGATCGCGAATGCGATGGAGCGCGGATGCCGGCGGCGAACGCCCGTCGCACGCTCGGCGCGCCCGGCGGCACGCCCGATGGGTCGCCCGGCGGCCACCCCGGTCGCCGGCCCCGTCGCCACGCCGCCCGGCGCCCCGCTCGCGACGACGGAGCGCCGCCGCCACGCCATGAGCCCGGCGACGAGCGCGAGCGCGCCTCCGCCGATGAGGATGCGCGCCGCGCCGATCGAGACGGGGTCGGCGTCGGGGCCGAGCGCCTGTGCTGCGCCCGTCGTGCCGAAGCACACGGACGCGAGGAGGACGGCGACGACGAAACGCATACGGAGATTGTTCCACAATTCATGCGTGGCCGACACCCCATGACGGATTCCGACCGATTCCGGACGATTCGGCCCGTTTCGCCCGTTCCTGCGCGGGTTCGCGGCCTCGCGACGCTCCACGGGCCGGTAGGCTCGCATCCTGTCGCCCGCGATGCCGCGTGGCGGAAGCGCAGCCCCCAGCGCCCCGCCGACCCGACGCGCACGCCTCACCCGCGACATCCGTCGACCCAACGGAGGACCCGTGCGTGCCGTGCTCTTCACCGCGTTCGGCGAGCGACCCGAGCTCGCCGACGTGCCCGAACCCGCCTGCCCGCCGCGCGGCGCCGTGATCCGCGTGCGCGCCACCGGCGTGTGCCGAAGCGACTGGCACGGGTGGATGGGCCACGACGACACGATCTCCCTGCCGCACGTGCCGGGCCACGAGTTCGCCGGCGAGATCGCCGAGCTCGGCTCCGAGATCTCGGCCGACTCCGGGTGGGCCGTCGGCGATCGCGTCACCGCGCCGTTCATCTGCGCGTGCGGCCGCTGCCCCGAATGCCTCGGCGGCAACGAGCAGGTCTGCGACGCGCAGTCCCAGCCCGGCTTCACCCGATGGGGCTCGTTCGCCGAGCTCGTCGTCGTCGACGAGGCCGAGCTCAACCTGATCCGGCTGCCCGACGCGCTCGGCTTCGTCGAGGCCGCCTCGCTCGGATGCCGCTTCGCCACCGCCTACCGCGCGATCATCTCCCGAAGCCGCCTCGCTCCGGGCGAGCAGATCGCGGTGCACGGATGCGGCGGGGTCGGCCTCTCGGCGATCATGATCGCCGTCGCGGCGGGCGTCACGGTCTACGGCGTCGACGTGTCGGACGCCGCACTCGAGGCCGCCGAGAAGCTCGGTGCCGTGCCCGTGCGCGGCGGCGAGGGCGCCGCGGAGCGCATCCTCGAGGCATCCGGCGGCGGGGTCGACGTCTCGGTCGACGCCTTCGGCAGCAGCGAGACTGCGTTCGCCTCGGTGCAGAGCCTCAAGAAGCGTGGGCGGCACGTGCAGATCGGCCTCATGGTCGGCAGCTCGGCGCTCGCCGCGATGCCCATGGACGCCGTCATCGCGGGCGAGCTCGAGATCCTCGGCAGCCACGGCATGGCCGCGCACGAGTACCCGTCGATGCTCGATGCCGTCGCGTCGGAGTACTTCCGCCCGATCGAGCTCGTGGGGCGCCGCATCGGCCTCGACGGGGTGCCCGACGCGCTCGCCGCGATGGGTACGGCCGGCGCAGCGGGCTCGGGCATGACGGTCGTCGAGCTCTAGACGGTCCCCAGCGCCGTCCGGGCCGGCTTCAGGCGGAGACCCGGCCGCGGGTCGTTCAGAGCTGCGAGCCGTCGACGCCGAACGTGTCGCAGGCCGTAGGGCCCTGCTCGTAGCCGGTCGTGAACCACCGCTGGCGCTGCTCGCTCGTGCCGTGCGTGAACGTGTGCGGCGTCACCTGGCCCTGCGCCGCCTGCTGGATGCGGTCGTCGCCGACCGCGGCGGCCGCGCTCAACGCGTCGGCCACCTCTGCGGCCGTCGGCTCCTGCAGGAACGGCACGCCCTGGTCGTCGCGGGTCTGCGCCGCGTCGCCGACCCAGGCGCCCGCGAAGCAGTCGGCCTGGAGCTCGGTGCGGACGCTGTTCGACGTCGGACCCGTCTGGCCGTCCTGCGCGGCCTCGAGGGTGCCCGCGAGGTTCTGCACGTGGTGGCCCCACTCGTGCGCCACGACGTACATCTGCGCGAGCGGGCCGCCGCTCGACCCGAACCGGCTCTCGAGCTCGTCGAAGAACGTCACGTCGACGTAGAGCGTCTGGTCGGGCGGGCAGTAGAAGGGCCCGGTCGCGCTGGTCGCCGCCCCGCACCCGGTGCTCACCGATTGGGTGAAGAGCACGAAGTCCTGCGGGGCCGTGTAGGCGACGCCGAGGTCGGCTGGTGCCGCCTGCTCCCAGTACTCCTCGAGCGAGGCCGAGGCGCCCTGCATGCGGCAGTCGACCCGCTCGTTCGCGTCCTGCCCGGTGAGGCACTGCTCGAGGCTCGAGTCGGTCGTCGGCTCCTCCGCGCCGCCGCCGAGCAGGCCCGTGAGGTCGACGCCCAGCAGCTGGGAGATGATCACGAGGGCGACCACGCCGAGTCCGCCGCCGACCGCGATGCCGGTGTTCCGACCGCGCTTGGAGGTCTTGCCGCCGCTGATGTCGGCATTCGGGTTGAACGTCATCCTCCGAACGTATCCCACGTGGTTTCGTTCCGCGGATCTGGGGGAGGGGGTTGCCCGGCATCCCCCCGAGCGCGTCAGAATGGGCGGATGGACCCGATCGCAGCCCTCGAGGAGATCGCCTTCCTGCTCGAGCGCGATCGGGCGTCGGCGTTCAAGTCGAAGGCGTTCCGCAAGGCCGCGGGTATCATCGGCGAGTTCGACGCCGCGCAGCTCGCCGAGCGCGTGCGCGACGGGCGGTTGAAGCGCACCGCAGGCATCGGCGACACGACGTTCGCGGTCATCGCCGAGGCGGTCGCCGGCGACGTGCCCGCCTACCTCGTCGCCCTCCGCGAGAAGAGCGGCCCGGCCGCGGGCGCCGCGCCCGAGGGGCTCAGGGCGAAGGTCCGCGGCGACCTGCACAGCCACACCGACTGGTCCGACGGCACGACGCCGATCTCGACCATGGCGCGCGCCGCCGAGCTCGTCGGGCTCGAGTACCTCGTCGTGAGCGACCATTCGCCGAACCTCACGATCGCGAACGGGCTCAGCGTCGAACGCCTGCTCGACCAACTCGACGTGCTCGATCGTCTGAACGCCGATCGCGGCATCCGGCTGCTCTCGGGCATCGAGGTCGACATCCTGCTCGACGGCTCGCTCGACCAGACGCCCGAGATGCTCGAGCGGCTCGACGTGGTGGTCGCGAGCATCCACTCCAAGCTCCGCACCGAGTCGAAGGAGCTGACCGAGCGGATGCTGCGCGCGGTGGGCAACCCGCGCACGAACGTGCTCGGGCACTGCACGGGTCGCCTCGTCGAGGGTGCGCGTGGCACGAGACCCCAGTCGACCTTCGACGCGAAGGCGGTGTTCGACGCGTGCGCCGAGCACGACGTGGCGGTCGAGATCAACTCGCGCCCCGAACGTCAGGATCCGCCCGACGACCTGATCCAGCTCGCACTCGATGCCGGATGCCGCTTCTCGATCGACAGCGACGCGCACGCTCCGGGGCACTTCGCGTTCCTCGAACTCGGTGCAGCCCGCGCCGAGGCGAACGGGGTGCCCGCCGAGCGCATCGTGAACACCTGGCCGGTCGAACGCCTGCTCGACTGGGCCGCGGCGCGCTGAGGCATCCGCTCGCCCGTCGCGAAGTGCGACCGCTCTTCGGTCGAAGTGCCCGTCAGACGCCGACGGGCACGCTCGGCTCGACCGGGGTCGCGTCGGGGCCGGGCGCCGGGGCAGCCAACGGCGACCGCGACGGGGGCGCTGTCAACGGCTCGGGCAACGCCGAGAGCCCGGCGTTCGACGAGGCCGCCGCGGCGAGCTGGTTGAGCCAGGCGCGGTTGAGCAGCGGGGAGCGGTTGCCCGCATAGACGAACTCGAGGGCGATCGACGGGCCGAACCATACCGTCGACTCGCGCCCGCCGACCTCCCAGCTGAACGGGAAGGACTCCTGGCGGCGCAGCTTGTCGATGATGACCACCTGCAGGTGCGCGAGCACGCGGTCGTCGATGGGGATGCTGCCGGTGCCGTTGTAGACGAGCGTGCCCACTCGGGCCTCCGGGGTGTCGGGATGATCCGCGAGGCCGGGCGGCCTCGGGATCGGGAGGGCCATGGCTCGGTCAGAGCCTCGGACCCCACCCCCGGGCCCGGTCGTGCGGTCCACCCGCAGGGAGCATCATATGCGTTGCGACGCCTGCTGTGGCGGTTTCTCCACCGCGCGACGGCGTGCGCGACGCCCTGCGCGCACGCCGACGTGCCGGCGTGCGCGCCCCGCGCCGGCTCAGCCCTCGCCCCCGAGGAACGCCAGCAGTGCGGTGTTTACCTCCTCGGCATGCGTCCAGAGCAGGCCGTGCGGGGCGCCCTCGATCTCGACGACGGTCGCGCCGGGCAGCCGCTTGGCGAACTCGCGCGCCGTCGCGTCGATCGGCAGGATCCGGTCGGCGGTGCCGTGCAGGATGAGCGCCGGCACGTCGATGTGCTCGATGTCGCCCCTGAAGTCGGTGAGCCAGGTGTCGACGCAGGCGGATGCCGCGTACCACGACGCTGCGGCGGCGACCTGCCAGCTGCCGCGCACCGCGTCTTCGGAGATGCGCGTGCCGAGGTTCTCGTCGAGGTTGTAGAAGTTCTCGAAGAACCCGGTGAACCACGCGAACCGGTCGCCGGTCGCGGCGGCCTTCAGGTCGTCGAAGTCGGGGGCGGCGCCCGTGGGATTGTCGTCGGTCTTGCGCAGGTACGGCTCGAGGCTGCCGAGGAAGGCCGCCTTCGCGACGCGCCCGCTGCCGTAGGTGCCGAGGTAGCGGCCGACCTCGCCGGTGCCCATCGAGAACCCGACGAGCGCGACATCCGTGAGCTCGAGCGTCTCGAGCACTGCCTCGAGGTCGCCCGCGAACGTGTCGTAGTCGTAGCCCGTCGTGGGCTTGCTCGAGTCGCCGAACCCGCGCCGGTCGTACGTGATCACGCGGTACCCGGCGTCGAGCAGCACGCGCGACTGCTTCTCCCAGGAGGCGCCGCTCAACGGATACCCGTGGATCAGCACGACCGGTGAGCCGGTTCCGTGGTCTTCGTAGTACAGCTCGATCGGTGCCGAGTTCTCGGTTCCGACGGTGATGTACGGCATGAGCGCCCCCTGCTTCTCGTGACGGATGCCGCAAGTCCACCATCCGTGCGGCGGCGGTGCAAGGGGTTGCTTCCGCACGTGCGGCGCGGGGGCGGCGACTACTCCGTCGAGTGCCCGTGGCCGAACAGCGGGCGCTCGGGCGGCTTGCGCCCGGTCTCCTGCTCCCACGCCTCGAGCTGCTGGGTGAGCGCCTTCGCGAGCTCGAACACCTGCTCGGGTGGGATCCGGATGCGGCTCACGATCTGGCCGGGCACGGCGACCGCGCGCGACCCGTCTGCGTCTTCGATCGTCGACGGCGGCTGGGTGAGCGCGACGTAGTCCATGACGAACACGTTCGGCGTGTGCCAGACGCGGGCGAAGTCGGCGAACACGCCCTGGGCGCGATCTGCGGGCAGGTCGATCTGGAATCGGCGCGGAAGATGGTCGTCGCTCACGGTGCCTCCTCGGTCTCCGGATGCCGCGGCGCGGCGGAGAGCGCATCCACCGGGGCGGGTGCCGCCGGTCCTCTCGAAGCTACACGCGCACCGTGCCCGTGTCGGAGGCGTTCGCCCCCAGCGCACGGATCAGCGACTGCGCGTCGTACGGGCCGACATGACGGCGGCCGTTGACGAAGAGCGTCGGCACCGAGCTGATGCCCATCGCCTCCGCGTCGAGCATGTCGTCGCGCACCCGCCCGGTGACCTTCGGTGACGTGAGGTCGGCCTCGAACTTCTCGACGTCGAGTCCGAGGTCCCGCGCGAGGGCGATGATGTCGGAGGGCCGCTGGTTGTCCTGGTCGGCGAACAGCCCGCGCTCGAACTCGAAGAACTTGCCCTGCAGCGAGGCGGCCTCCGACGCCTCGGCGCCCGCGAGCGCGTTGGGGTGCACCTGCTCGAGCGGTGCGTGCCGCCAGACGTAGCGCAGCTGATCGCCGAGCTCGGCCTTGACCTCCTGGATCGATCCCGACGCCTTGAGGCAGAACGGGCACTGGAAGTCGCCGTACTCGACGATCGTGTACGGGGCGTCGTCGGATCCGAACACGTGGTCGCGCTTCGAATCGATCGGCCGGGCGAGCGTCTGGCCGGTGTCGAGGTCGGGGCGCGCGGCATCCGAGATCCTGAAGATGATCGTGGCGAGCACGAAGGCGATGACGGATGCCGCGAGCACGCCCACCCTGGCCTCGTTCTGGGCGGTCTCGTCGTCGATCGCGAGGTCGACGATGAACAGCGAGATCGTGAACCCGATGCCGCAGAGCGCCGCTCCTCCGAGGATGCGGTCGAGCGTGAGGCCCGGGCCGAACTCGCCCAGCTTCAGCACCCGCAGCAGCGCGGTCGACCCGAACACGCCGACGAGCTTGCCCACCACGAGGCCGATGACGATGCCCCAGGTGACGGACGAGCCGACCGCGCCGGCCAGGATCTCGGGGCTGAGCTGCACGCCCGCGTTCGCCAGCGCGAACAGCGGCAGGATCACGTAGGCCACGTACGGGGCGTACGCGGACTGCAGGCGCTCGTTGATCGAGATCGACTCGCGCAGGCTGTTCGCCGCTGCGCGCGCGTACTCGGTGTTCGGCGACTGGCGGAACGTGCGCGCCAGGTCGAGCGCGTGCTCGACGTCGCGGCGGTTGGGGCGGTACACGGGCACGAGCAGTGCGATCGCGACGCCCGCGAGCGTCGGATGCACGCCCGACGCGAGGAACGCCATCCACACGATGATCGACAGCGTCGCGTACACCGGTCCGCGCCCGCCGCGCAGGTAGCGCGTGAAGTACACGCCGACGAGGCCGATGGCCGCGATGATGAGCGGCATCGGGTTGAAGTCCTCGGTGTAGACGAGCGCGATGATGCTGAGCGCGCCGATGTCGTCGACCACCGCGAGCGCCAGCAGGAACACCCGCAGGCGACCCGGCACCCGCGGGCCGATGAGCGCGAGCGCGCCGACGAGGAACGCGGTGTCGGTCGAGATCACGACGCCCCAGGCGTGCTCCTGGCCCGAACCGTTCGCGACGAGCACGAAGAGCACGGCCGGCACCACGAGCCCGGCGATCGCCGCGACCACCGGCACGACGGCGCGCGACCAGCTCGTGAGCTCGCCGATCGCGAACTCGCGCCGCACCTCGAGGCCGACCGTGAAGAAGAAGATCGCCATGAGCGCGTCGTTCACGAGCGCGTGCAGCGTGAAGTCGAGGGTCAGGTCGCCGACGCCGACCGACAGGTGCGTCTCCCAGAAGCTCTCGTACGAACCCGCCGCGACGTTCGCCCAGATGATCGCCGCCGCGGTCGCGATCAGCAGCAGGAGCGCGCCGATGCGGTTCTGCCCCATGTCGCGGATCTTCTCGGCGATCGAGGGGCGCGGTCGCGTGCTCGAGCTGGCCGGCTCGGGGTCGGGCGCCCGCTGCGTGAGCGTGAGATCGGTCATCGATGTATTCTCGTCGACCCCCGTGGGGGCGACAAGCGATCGGACTCGTATCGACTCACGGGCGCAGGCGGCGGGCAGGATTCAGCCGGCTAGGAGGGCCTCAACACTGCACTCGGTGCCGTCCACGGCCTGACAAGTGAATCCGTCAGCCGTCACGAGCAGGAACCGGGCACCGGATGCGACGAGCCCTGGGAGCGCGAAGTCGGAGCCTTCGACGTCGATCGGGGTCGAGTCCTTGCCGCTCTGCGCCGTCAGCTGCAGTGTCCCGGTCACGGCAGTCGCGCTCAGCAGATCGATCACGATCGTGCCGTTCTCGCCCGGAGCCAGGTTCCACGCGACCGGGGAGTCTGGGCGCCCGTCACCGCCGAGCGTGTCTCCGCCGAAGTACGCGGTGGCGGCGGGCTGGTCGACGAACAGTCGCGCAGACTGCACGTCGGGGGTCGGGGTCTCGCATACGACCCGGATGCGCACGTCGCCGGTGGCAGCGGAGGTCACGGCCCGGAACTCGGTGAGCGCGAGCATGGACCCCTCGCTCGCGCGATTCCCCATGTCGACGGCGACCCGGTGTGCGAGCGGCTTCGCGTTGGAGGCGAGCCACGCGAGTTGCTCGGAATCGCAGGCCCCGCCCACGGGGAAACTCGTCAGGTCGGCACCCGGTGACAGCGCGAACTCCTGTGGGCCTGCTTCGAACGGCGCAGCCGAGACCTCGAGGGAGCCGAGCCCGGTCGCATCCCGCAACAGGATCGGCATGACTCCGATGATGCCCGTGGCGAACGACACCGCGGAGACGACGATCGTGATGGCCTTGCCTGTGCGGGTCCAGATGCGCCGCTGGAAGAAGGACAACGGCCTCTCGGCGGTGGTTGCCTCGGGTGCGGCTTCGGGTGAGAGTGCGGGTCCGGGGCTCTCGGGCGTGGGCGCTGGCTGGTCGTCGAGCGGAGCGGGTTTCACTCCGGACAGCTGCTGGTCGTCGTCGACGGCAGCGGATGCTTCGGCGACGCCCGCCTGTTGGTCGGCGACGACGGGTGCCTCTGTGTCGGTTGTCTCATCTGGGGTCGCCTGATCCGTCATCACAGCGCCTGGTATCCGGCGATGAGCTGATTCGCCTGCTCGGGGGTGCAGAACCCCAGCTCGCAGTCGATACCCTCCTCGAACAGCGTGAACGAACCCATGTGCTCGACAGTGTAGAAGTTCAGTCCATCGGCGATCGCCACCGTCTCGGTCGCACCGCCCACCGTCACGTCGGCGACGATCGACCCGGAGAAGCTCCCGGTGAAGCCGTCGTGGTTTGCCGACAGCACCAGCTGCACGAGCTCACCGGGCGACAGGTTCAGCACGACGGGGCTGCCCGCGGGAGCGACGCCGGCCGTCGAATCGCCCCACGGCGGCTCACCGTAGACGGCAGGTCCACCCGCAAGCGGCACGTTGACGAACTGAATGCCGGCGTCGCCACCGTAACCGGCGCACTGGAACGAAACGACGCGTGTGCTCTCGCTCGTGCGCTCCCCTTCGAACCGGATTTGGTCGATCGTCATCGCGGACCCGTCGGTCGCGTCGTTCCGGAGGGTGACGGCCGGCGGGATGGAGTCCTTCAGGTCGTTCTCGACGAACCATTCCATGCGCTCGGGCGTGCACCCGTTCCCGTCGAGGGGCATCGATGCCATCGCATCGAGGGGGACGTACCAGACATCGTCAACGCTGTCGCCGGTCTGGTCGTAGGCGTTGAAGCCTCCGTCGAGTTTGATCCCGACGCTCGTGATCGCCGGTTCCGCTTCGACTGATGCATCGGGTTCACGCGTCTCGACGGTGAGCGTGTCAGCAGAGCTGTCGCGCCGGTTGGCATCGGCGACGATGGGGATGACGATGGTCACCGCCGTGATGACGGTGACCAGCGCGCCTCCGAGGGCGATGAGGGTTCGCGGTAACTTCCGGCGCGGCGAACCTGCGGGGGAATCTGACATTCCTCCACTTTGGTGCAGGCGATCGTCAGTGCCCCAGCCCCCCGTTGAGGGGCGTACCCCCACCACGGCGGCCCAGCGGAATGACCGACAGAAGCAAGAAAACCCTCGGTCGCCCGAGGGATTGGGTTATGACTCCGACCGGCATCGATCCGGTGACCTCTCGATTTTCAGTGAGCCCGGGCGGTTTTCACTCAGTTTCTATGGATGCGATATCGCGCTGATCAGGGATTCTCCGAAACGGTCACAGTTGGGTTTCAGATGGTGTTCGCGCATTTAATGGCACATTAATGGCACAAGATTTGCCCGGACGGTGTCCACAAGCGGGTGCGACTGAGGCCTAGAAGCGATCGCTTCTAGGCCTCAGATGATGGGTGTCAGGCTGTTGGCTTCTTGCCGTAGTAGACCCATGCGTAGAGGGTCTTGTACAAGTCCGCCTGGCCCGCAAATCCGGCCTGTGAGGCCATCCACGGGTTCCGCTCGTCCTTCTCCAGGTTGACCTTCTCCCAGTCGACATCCGAGAGTGCGCCGACGAGGCTCTTCATGCGTTCGTTGAAGTTCGGATGTTCGAGCGCGCTGGTGATGATGTCCTTGCCGAGCTTCGCCAGGGATGCGACACCGACGAGCTCCTTGATGCGATACTTCGGCGAGTACTCCACGGAGTTGCCGTCTTCATCGAGTCGGAGACGGGCCTCGCCATTCCACGCTTCCGCACATGCCTGGGCCACCAGGGCCCAGTACGTGCGAGCGATCCCGTCAACGTCCTTGTCGGCCGCTTCGAGGCGCCCCAAGAGTTCACTCGGGAACATCGATGCTGAGGACCGCCGGAGACCCTCGAACGTCACCGGCTTGTTCGGGTCACGAGCGCCAGTGAGGTTCACCTGTCCATGCCATACGGATTCGTCATGGCGGGCGAGCATGGTCGCAATCAGCCGCACGCGCTGGCTGTGGCTCATCGACCCAACTTCGCGTACGTCGGCCTTAGTGATCTCGATCAGGGCCTTGGGGAGCTTCTTCTGCTCGGTGTTGATGATGTCGAAGAACTCGGCCTCATCAACGAAGTCCAGCCCGAAGTACAGGCTCACAGGAACGAGAGGTGAGAAGGTCGGGTCGCTCTCCCAAGCCTGGACCAGGCCCAGGTAGCGATGCTGGCCGTCTACGACTGACATCACGGCCTCGCCGAACTCCTCCTTGATGCCCTCGATGTCGCTGTCCGCAAACAGGTCGAGAAATCGCTCGATGTCCTTTGAGTCGTTCAGGCGAACAGAAACGATGATCGGCGTCGTTCGGGATGTGCGCGAGCGGGACAGGTAGAAGCGGGCGATCTTCGGGATTCTGTCCCGCATGGGCTCGCGCTGGTAGCCATGCTTGTCAGGGGCGGGGGACTCGGGGTCGGTCTTCTCGAAGTTGCTGATGAACAGCAGTTCGGACATCGCGGATGGGGTCATTGCCGCGGAGGCTTCGCGGTCCGCCTCGAGGACGCCCAGGAGTGCAATGTTGCGCCCCTCAAGCGAGGTTCCGTTATTGGTGGAGGACCCGAAGGTGCTCACGATCTCGGACATTTTCTTGCTCCTATCCCACCGGTGGTGGTTTGAGGTTGTCGCGGTTGGCCCTTTGGGCTGACCGCCTCGTCGCGTCGCGCGACGTAATACAACCATAACTCAGTCGTTCAGTGACCGTCAAGTCTTGCGACCATCCGTTCTCAGTACCGATTTCTGAGAGGGAGTCGCCGTACAGTCGCCTCCGTGGCATGAAAGTTGCGGCCGACGGGGTTCCAACCAAGTTCAGCGATCAGCCACACAAGGCCGATCCGCCGCGCACGTACGTCGGGTGGAGCTTCTACCGAGACGTACGAGCCCATGCCCTGTCTGCCTACTGGAACATCCGCATCACGATGACACTGCACACCGCACACTGCGCACCGCACTCCCGCTGGCAACGCGCTGCCGACCCAGCTGCTCCGCACCTTGATTGGCGCCTTGCTGGGAGCTTGATCCGCAGGTCGCGTCCGAACATCACGCCTCGATCGCTGCGTACGTGGAACCCCAGTGGCTAGCGCCGGGATATGGCACGTCAATGGCACAGATTTCGGCGGCTGTGGCGGAATCAGTTGTGCGCGATACGTGGTGACTCATCAGCCCACCGTGAGGGATTGAAGGTCGGGTTTCGAGCGCACCGCCTCCGGCACTATCGAGGACGCTCGCTAACAGGCAGGAGACCTCCCATCGGCAGGCCGACTGAACGGACTCGATGTGGGTCGGTGTGTCGGACGCGACAGATATGCTCGACGCGGCCATACCTGTCGATAGCTGCGGAAGGGTGACGTGGGAATTCCTGAGGGAAGTCTTGCCATTGCCGCGTTCGTCGTGCTCGCCTTGCCAGGGTTCATCTATTCAGGGGTTGGCCGTTGGGCACGCGGCGAGTCTGCGACAGATCGGGACGCGGGTCTCACGGTCGCTCGTGGAGCAGTTTTTGCTGTTGCGCTGACAGGGTTCTACTTTCTTGTCTTCGGCGGATGGCTCTACAGCGGCTTGCAGCCGGGTGCCAGCGCGGATGCCCTGCTGATCGCAAGCCCTCGGCTTCTCGGTCTAATCGTCCTCGTCTTCTATATCGCCGTTCCCGCCACTGTCAGCTTGTTTCTGCATCGGCGTCAGATCGAGTGGGTGCGCCCCAAATGGGCGGTGGATGTGAGACCGAAGGTGAAGGTCGGCCTCGAGTGGGTGCGGCTGCCCCAGTCCAAGCATGGCTACAACTCCGCTCCTAGCGCGTGGGACTACGCCACGGAACAGAACCACCAGGCGTGGGTGAAGATCAAACGGTCCAACGGTGAGTGGGTTGGCGGTTGGTTCACGAAGGGGTCGTTCGTCACCACCTACCCCGAACCCCGCAGCATCTACATTGCCCATCAATTCCGCATGACTGACGACGGCAAGTATGACGGTGTCGATCCCCTCCCAGGGGCAGGGGTGTTCCTGATGATTAGCGATGACGACTTAGTGTTCTGGACAAACCCCGCGCGAGCGGACCAAGAGAAGGAAGATGGCGATGGCTGAAGGAAACGACCCTCGGATTCAGCAGATGGTTCCGGATCCCGACCGGATGATTGAACACGGTCAGAAGCCGACGAACTACGTTCGGCCGCCGAAGCCCCCTACGCAGGTACCCAATGGCGGTGTCGGCAACGCGACCAAGGACTGAACTGGCGTTTCATCAACGCGCCCACGCGTTTGGCGTGGGCGCGTTGATGAGGCTGTGCACCTTAGGCAACTGAGACGGCCGCTGGGGGCCGAAACTCATTCCCTCAGGCTGACGCAGCACCCTGAGCGCCCGACATCCTGGCCGGTATTGGCGCCCTTCGGGGCGACGTACTGCCAGACTTGGCGTTCATGTATGCCGTGGATTATGTAGCCGGAGCGTACCCTTCCGCGTTCGTTGAAGACCTCGTGATGCGCGGCGCAGGTGAAGTTGAGCTGGTCTTCATTCTGGAATCACCTCACACCGACGAATTACTCTCGAAGCACCCGCTTGCGGGCACAACGGGACGCGATGCATTGGCGATCCTTCGCGAGCAGACGCGAGGCACGGAAAGCCTAGGCGGGATCGTGAAGGCAAACATAAATGCCGGGGACGCGCGGGTAGCGATACTCAATGTTTCGACGGTGCCCCTGCAGGAGAAGGCCTTCAAGCCCAAAACCAAGATCGCCGCGCCGCCTCTGAATGACTGGAGCGTCCTGGTTGACATGCGTGATGCGAAGAGAGCGGCGCGCGTTGCGGTCGATCCAGCAGCGCAGGCCGTCATCGCAGCCCTCCATGCCGACTTGCAGCGCCGATTGCGAGGCGTGCCAATGGGCGCCGACTGCGTCGTGGCCGTATGCGGAGGATTCGCGCATCCATTCGGAAGAGCACTGAGCCTCGCCTCACGCCAGACGTTGATTGAGGTGCGGCATCCCTCCAACGGATGGTGGTTGGAAACGACTGGTCAGTTCGCAACCAATCTGGGCGTCGTCCGCGATCGCTTCCTGACCAGCACCCGATGACTCTCCAGCCGTACCCGAGGCTCGGTCCGACACGACGCTTGCCATCATGGTGGTCCACACGAACGGGACACCACCGCGGAGTGCGATGGGTGGGCGCGTCGCCGGCGGTCTCATGCCTCGAGTTCACCCGAGCCGTCGGCGGTGACCCACCCCGCCCGCGAGGTGAAACGGCCGAGCATGCGCGAGTCGATCTCGCCGGTGTCGCGAGCGCTCACGCTCGAGCAGATCGGCACGCTGCTCGACCTCATCCCTGACGGCGTCTACCGCCGATACTTCGCCGCGCTCGTCTACACGGGTATGCGCGCGGGCGAGGCGACCACGCTGCGCGTCGGCGACGTCGACTTCGGGCGCGGCGTCATCCGGGTCAGCCGATCGCTGAGCCCGGGCATGCGCGGCGAGCTCATTGAGCAGTCGCCCAAGAGCCACAAGTCGAGAGATGTCCCGCTGATCGACGCCCTGCGCCCGTACGCCGAAGCCGCGGCACGAGGCAAGCGGGGGAGCGATCTGCTCTTCGACGGACCCGACGGAGGCCGCCTCACGAATCACAACGCGCGCCGCGCGGTGAACTGGGAGGAGCTGCGCGAGGCGATCGGCCGGCCCGACCTGCGCATCCACGACCTGCGGCACACCTTCGCGACCATCCTGTTCGACGCCGGCGCCACTGCGCCGGACGTGCAGGCGACCCTCGGCCACTCGAGCCTGCAGGTCACCGAGCGCTACTCACGCGCTCGCGAGGGGGTCGCGCTCCGAGCCGGTGCAGCGCTGAACGATGCGCTCAGGCGAGCCGACGAAAGCACCGATGCAAGCGCGCCCAAGACCGCCGCCAACAGCGAAGCCAAGACAACTCATCCAGAACCAGAAATGGCACAACGCCGAACCAGGCGAACCCTTAATGGCACATTAATGGCACAGCCTCACCGGCGGCCTCGCGGAATGACCCGCTGACACGAAAAAACCCCCGGTAAACCGGGGGTTTTGACTGTGGCTCCGACCGGCATCGATCCGGTGACCTTTCGATTTTCAGTCGAACGCTCTACCAACTGAGCTACAGAGCCTCGAGGTGAAACACCCCGAATAAGGAGAAAGCCCCTTCTCTCGTAAGGGAAAGGGCTTGTCGCCTGAGCGACCCTGACGGGACTTGAACCCGCGACCTCCGCCGTGACAGGGCGGCACGCTAACCAACTGCGCTACAGGGCCTCGTTGTGCTCTCGCACGTGAAGCTATTCAATTGTACGTGATGTTCCGAGTGGTTTTTACCGCTTGGAACTTGACCTTCGTGAGTGACCCCAACGGGATTCGAACCCGTGCTGCCGCCGTGAAAGGGCGGTGTCCTAGGCCACTAAACGATGGGGCCGGAGGTCTTGCCTGGGGCATGACCGCCGAGAAGCAAGCATACGAGACGTTTCGCAGAATGGCAAAACGAGCGCCCGGATGCCGCTGCGAACGGTGTGCGAAGCCCCGGCGACGGCCGAACGGCGGTTGCCGGGGCATCCGCCACACGCGCTGCGAAATGCCCGAAACGCGCGCGAGGCGTGCCTAGGGTGAGGCTGCCACCCTGCACGAGAACTGAGGAGCGACAGGCCTCGCACGCCTGCACGACCACCGATGAAACGCACCAGATCACGCACGTCGACCGCCCGCACCCGTCGTCTCGTCGCGGGGCTCGCGGTCATCGCCGCCGCGCTCGTGGGAGCCGTGCAGCCGGTCGCCTCGCCGCAGGTCGCGTTCGCCGCCGACTACCCCACGTGGGACGAGCTGCAGGAGGCGAAGGCCAACACGAAGGCCGGCGCGGCAGCCGTGGTCGAGATCACCGGCCTCATCGCCCAGCTCGAGGACAACGTCGCGGCCACGCGTGCCGAGGCCGAGCGCCGCACCGACGAGCTCATCGTCGCCCAGCAGGCCTACGACGATGCGGTGTACCGCGCCGACCAGATCCAGGCCCAGGCGGATGCCGCGGCGAAGCAGGCGGCCGAGGCCGAGGCCAACGCGGGCCAGGTGGCCGCGCAGCTGTACCGCGCGGGCACGGGCGACGTGGGCGTGAGCCTGTTCCTCGACGCCGGGGACTCGGTCGCGACCGAGACCCTGCTCGGCAAGCTCGGCAGCATGGAGAAGATGGTCGAGCGCACCTCGGCGATCTACGACGGCGCGAATGAGGCGGCGAATACGGCGACCGCGCTCGCGGGGCAGGCCGACGTGGCGCAGGCCGAGCGCGAGAAGCTGCGCATCGCCGCCGAGGAGGCGCTCGCCGCCGCCCAGGCGGCGCAGGCCGCGGCGGAAGCCGCACTCGCCGAGTCCGAGGCGAAGAAGGTCGAGCTCGAGGCGCAGCTGAAGTTCCTGAAGGACACCGAGGCCAAGACCTCGAAGGCCTACGAGGAGGGCGAGCGCATCCGCAAGGAGGAGGAGCGCAAGCGCCGTGAGGCCGAAGAGAAGCGACGTCAGGAGGCGCTGGCGAACGGCTCGCCCGGCACGGTCGCGAGTTCGGGCTGGGCGCTGCCGGCCTGGGGTTCGATCACGGGCAACTACGGCCCGCGCTCCTCGATCTGCACCTCGGGCGGATGCTCGAGCAGCTTCCACTACGCCGTCGACCTCGGTACCGGATGCGGCGCCCCGATCTACGCGGCGAACAGCGGCGTGGTGCGCTACGCCGGCTGGTCGGGCACCTACGGCAACTACGTGCAGATCGACCACGGCGGCGGGGTCTGGACCGGCTACGCGCACATCGTCGAGGGCGGCATCCTCGTGGGCTACGGCCAGTGGGTGTCGGCGGGCCAGCAGATCGCCTGGAGCGGCACGACCGGCGCCTCCACGGGCTGCCACCTGCACTTCGAGGTCTACACCGACGGATACCGCATCGACCCGATCCCGTTCATGGCTGCGAGGGGGGTCGGCCTTGGTTGACAACCGCACCCGACCGGTGTCGCGCGTGAAGCCCGCGACTGTGTTCTCGACCGTCGCGATCGGCGCCGTCGCGGCATCCGTCGCCGCCGCCGGAGGCCCTGCGATGGCGGACCCCGACTACCCGTCGTGGAGCGACATCGAGCAGGCGAAGGCCAACGAGGCGACCAAGCAGGCCGAGATCGATCGCGTCGGCGCGCTGCTCACGGGGCTGCAGGTGGCAGCGGATGCCGCGGCCGAGGCCTCCATGAAGGCCGACGAGGCGTGGCGGGTCGCCGTCGACGAGCGCGATCGCGCGGCGGACCGTGAGCAGAAGCTCGGCGCCCAGGCCGACGAGGCCGACGCCGTGGCCGAGATCTCGAAGATGCGGGCGGGGCTCCTCGCGGCGCACCTGGCGAAGTCCGGCGGGGGAGACCTGTCGGCCGAGCTCATGCTCTCGGGCGACGACGCGAGCAAGCTCCTGCACCAGCTGGGCATGGCGTCCAAGCTCGGCGAGCAGGCGAACGAGGTCTACGAGCAGGCGAAGGTCGACCGCAACACGGCCGATGCGCTTCGAGCGCAGGCAGCGGATGCCGCGGCCGAACGCGAGCGCCTCGCGGCCCTCGCCGAGACGCGAGCCGACGAGGCGGCCGCCGCAGCGGATGCCGCGAACGCCGCGGTCGCCGAACAGCAGCAGCGATCGCAGGAGCTCTACGCGCAGCTCGCGAGCCTGCAGGGCACGACGGCCGAGCTCGAGCGCGAACGTGCGGAGGGCCAGGCGCGCGAGGCGGCCGAGGCCGCGGCGGCAGCCCGGGCGGCGGCCGAGGCCGCTGCCGCAGCGGCTGCCGAGGAGGCCGCGAACGGCGGTGGGGGCGACGGCGGCGGATCCGGTGGCGGAGGCGGCGGAGGCGAAGGCGGCGGCCAGCCCGGCGGCGGTGGCACCCCGGCCCCCGGGCCGCCCAACTCCGGAGCGGTCGAGACGGCGATCTGGTTCGCGAGCCAGCAGCTCGGCGAGCCGTACGTGCTCGGCGGTGCGGGCCCCAACGTCTGGGACTGCTCGGGCCTCACGCAGGCCGCCTACGGCTACGCGGGCATCGGCATCGGCACGCACTCGGCGACGAACCAGTACTACACGCTCGCCGCACGAGGCAAGGCCGTGCCGCTCTCGCAGATCCAGCGCGGCGACCTGCTCTTCTGGGGCGGAGGCGGCGACTACTACCACGTCGCGATCTACCTCGGCGGCGGACGCATCCTCGAGGCGCCCCGCGAGGGCGTGCCCGTGCGCGAGTACTTCATCTGGGGCTCACCCGCGGCGGCCGCCCGGCCGGCTGGCTGACCCCTCGGTCTCGCGGAATCGCCGGCCCGCGGCATCCGCTCGCCCTGCGCTGACTCGACTCGCAGGGCGGGAGAAGTTTTGCCCCGAGCGGAGGACCGATTCGGCGAAACGAACCTCCCGTCACAGGGAGCTCCTCCGCTGAGATGCAGCCACGGCGCCAGCTGCAGCCAATACACGTGAGGAGCGCCGCGCACGCAGAAGGGGCGAGCCGCAGCCCGCCCCTTCGATGTTCGGATGCCGCGGCATCCGTTCGTGCTGCGCGTCGGTCAGTGACCGGGGAACGCCTCGATGCCCGCCTGGATGATGGCGTCGGCTTCGGCCGCGTCGCCCCAGCCCTCGGTCTTGACCCACTTGCCGGGCTCGAGGTCCTTGTAGTGCTCGAAGAAGTGCTCGATCTCCTTGCGCGTGAACTCGGGGATGTCGTTCACGTCCTGGATGTGGTTCCAGCGGGGGTCGCCGGCCGGAACCGCGATGACCTTGGCGTCGCTGCCGCCGTCGTCGGTCATGTTGAAGACGCCGACGGGGCGCACCTTGACGCCCACGCCCGGGAACAGCGGGTAGTCGAGCAGCACGAGCACGTCGACCGGGTCGCCGTCGAGGCCGAGCGTGTTCTCGAAGTAGCCGTAGTCGGTCGGGTAGACGAAGGTCGTGTAGAGCACGCGGTCGAGGAACACCCGGCCGGTCTCGTGGTCGACCTCGTACTTGTTGCGGCTCCCCTTGGGGATCTCGATGACGGCGGCGTACTCGCCCATGTGGGTTCTCCTCGGTTGGTGGGTGCGCTGGTGTTCGCGTGCGCTGGTGTCGCGTGCGCGGTGCGCGTGCGCCGACGCCCGCCCAGGGCGGGCCGCGATCGGCGGAATAAGGTTACTTGATGCCTCCTGCCACCGAACCGGGCGAGTCGACGGATGCCGCGGCCGCCCGTCGCCCGCGCCTGACCCCGCCGATCGCAGACGTCCGCCGGGCGGTGCGAGCCGTGCTGCCGACCGAGGGCCTCGTGCTCGTCGCCCTCTCCGGCGGGCCGGATTCGCTCGCGCTCGCCGCGGCCGCCGCGTTCGAGGCGCCGCGTGCCGGGCTCCGCGTCGGAGCGGTGATCGTCGACCACGGGCTCCAGGCGGGCTCGGCCGAGGTCGCGGCGCGTGCGGCGGCCCAGGCGAGCGACCTCGGGCTCGATCCGGTCATCGTGCAGCGCGTCGAGGTCGACGGCGAGGGCGGGCCCGAGGCATCCGCTCGCCGTGCCCGCTACGCCGCGCTCGACGAGGCTGCGCGGGCGACGGATGCCGCGTGCGTGCTGCTCGGGCACACGCTCGACGACCAGGCCGAGACCGTGCTGCTCGGGCTCGCACGCGGATCGGGGGCCGCGAGCCTCGCCGGCATGCCCGCCCGTGCCGGGCGCTACGCGCGGCCGCTGCTCGGCATCCGCCGTGCGACCACCGCGCAGGCCTGCCTCGACGCCGGGCTCGACCCGTGGCACGACCCGCACAACGTCGACCCCACCTATGCGCGCGTGCGCGTGCGCGAACGGGTGCTGCCCGTGCTCGAGGCCGAGCTCGGCCCGGGCATCGCCGAGGCGCTCGTGCGCACGGCCGAGCAGCTGCGCGAAGACGACGACGCGTTCGAGGCCCAGATCGACGAGCTCATCGAGGAGATCTGCGAGCCCGCGGAGGCCGGCATCGCGGTGTCGGTCGGCGCGCTGGCCGCGAACCCGGCCGCACTCCGCCAGCGCGTCATCCGGCACGTCGTCGGCAGCGAGTTCGGCGTCTCGCTCTCGCGCGTGCAGACCCTCGAGGTCGCCCGGCTCGTCACCGACTGGCACGGGCAGGGGCCGCTCGAGCTTCCCGATGGGGTGCGCGCCACGCGCGCCGGCCGGTACGTCGTGTTCTCGACGACCGGCTCGACCGAGATCCTCCCGCACGACCACTAGGTCGCCGGTCCCTGGTCGACGGTCGGCGTTGGCGCGACGAAGTGCGCTCCGATCAGGGCGGCGCTCGCAGGTGCGTGCGATTAGGCTCGATGCATCCGTTCGCCGCGCACCCACGGCCGACGTGCCCCGACCACCACCGCACCGGAGGAGCGCCCATGTACGCGAGCGAGATCGAAGCCGACCTGACCGAGGTCCTCGTCACCGAAGCCGAGATCCACGCGAAGCTCGCCGAGCTCGCCCGCCGCATCGAGGCCGACTACGAGGGCAAGGACATCCTGCTCGTCGGCGTGCTGAAGGGCGCGGTCATGGTGATGGCCGACCTCGCGCGCGAGCTGCGCTCGCACGTCAGCATGGACTGGATGGCGGTCTCGAGCTACGGCGCCGGCACCAAGTCGTCGGGCGTGGTGAAGATCCTGAAGGACCTCGACACCGACCTCACCGGGCGCCACGTGCTCATCGCAGAAGACATCATCGACTCGGGCCTCACGCTCTCGTGGCTGCTCGAGAACCTCGAGTCGCGCGGCGCCGCCTCGATCGAGATCTGCGCACTGCTGCGCAAGCCCGACGCCGCGAAGGTCGAGATCGACGTCAAGTACCTCGGCTTCGACATCCCGAACCAGTTCGTCGTCGGCTACGGCCTCGACTACGCGGAGCGCTACCGCAACCTGCGCGACGTGGCGATCCTCGCGCCGCACGTCTACTCCTGACGCCTCGCACGCCCGGAACAGCCCACAGCGAACATTCGGCCGACGCTCGGCGACGCCGGGGTAGCCTTGCACCACCATGAACATGAAGAAGATCCTGCGCGGGCCGATCATCTACATCCTGCTGGCGATCGTCGCCGTCTGGATCGGAACCAGCCTGATCACGGCCTCCGGTTTCAAAGAGGTGTCCACGCAGCAGGGCCTCGAGTTCCTGAAGGACGACAAGGTCGCCTCCGCGAAGATGGTCGACGGTGAGAACCGGGTCGACCTCACGCTCACGTCTGCCGACGACGAGTTCGGCAAGCAGGTGCAGTTCTACTACGTGACGCCCCGCGGCGCCGACGTGGTCGCCGCCATCGACGAGGCGAACCCGAAGGACGGCTTCAACGACGAGGTGCCGCAGCCGAACTGGTTCCTCTCGATGCTCGGCATCCTGCTGCCGCTCGTGCTCATCGGCCTCTTCTTCTGGATCATGCTCTCGGGCATGCAGGGCGGCGGCAACCGCGTCATGCAGTTCGGCAAGTCGAAGGCGAAGCTCGTCTCGAAGGAGAGCCCCAAGGTCACCTTCGACGACGTGGCCGGCAGCGACGAGGCCATCGAGGAGCTCGAGGAGATCAAGGACTTCCTCAAGGAGCCCGCGAAGTTCCAGGCCGTCGGCGCGCGCATCCCGAAGGGCGTGCTGCTGTACGGCCCTCCCGGAACCGGCAAGACGCTGCTCGCCCGCGCGGTCGCGGGTGAGGCGGGCGTGCCCTTCTACTCGATCTCGGGTTCCGACTTCGTCGAGATGTTCGTGGGCGTCGGCGCGAGCCGCGTGCGCGACCTCTTCGACCAGGCCAAGCAGAACGCACCGGCGATCATCTTCGTCGACGAGATCGACGCCGTCGGTCGCCACCGCGGCGCAGGACTCGGCGGCGGGCACGACGAGCGCGAGCAGACGCTCAACCAGCTGCTCGTCGAGATGGACGGCTTCGACCCGAAGACCAACGTCATCCTCATCGCGGCGACGAACCGCCCCGACATCCTCGACCCCGCCCTGCTGCGCCCCGGCCGCTTCGACCGCCAGATCGGCGTCGACGCGCCCGACCTCAAGGGCCGCCAGAAGATCCTCGAGGTGCACTCGAAGGGCAAGCCGCTCGCCAAGGGCGTCGACCTCGAGGTGCTCGCGCGCAAGACGCCCGGCTTCACGGGTGCCGACCTCGCGAACGTGCTCAACGAGGCCGCGCTGCTCACGGCGCGCTCGAACGCGCAGCTCATCGACAACCGCGCCCTCGACGAGGCCGTCGACCGCGTGATCGCCGGCCCGCAGCGCCGCTCCCGCGTCATGAAGGACAAGGAGAAGCTCATCACGGCGTACCACGAGGGCGGACACGCGCTCGCGGCGGCGGCGATGAACTACACCGACCCCGTCACGAAGATCACGATCCTGCCGCGCGGCCGCGCCCTCGGTTACACGATGGTGATGCCGCTCGAAGACAAGTACTCGGTCAGCCGCAACGAGCTGCTCGACCAGCTGACGTACGCCATGGGCGGCCGCGTCGCAGAGGAGATCGTGTTCCACGACCCCTCTACCGGTGCGTCGAACGACATCGAGAAGGCCACCTCCACGGCCCGCAAGATGGTCACCGAGTACGGCATGTCGTCGAACGTCGGCGCGGTCAAGCTCGGCCAGTCGCAGGGCGAGGTCTTCCTCGGGCGCGACATGGGCCACCAGCGCGACTACTCCGAGGAGATCGCGATGCGCGTCGACGGCGAGGTACGCACGCTCATCGAGCAGGCGCACGACGAGGCGTGGCAGGTGTTGAACGACAACCGCGACATCCTCGACCGGCTGGCTGCCGAGCTGCTCGAGCACGAGACGCTCGACCACAACCAGATCGCCGAGATCTTCACGAACGTGCGCAAGCTGCCCGAGCGCCCGCTCTGGCTCTCGAGCGACAAGCGGCCCGTCTCGGACATCCCGCCGATCACGTTCCCCGAAGACAAGCTCCCCATCGACGAGGGCATGGTCGACGGAGGCGTCGACTCCCAGGACACCCCGATCGAGGAGCCCACGCCCAAGCGCGCACCGCGTCAGAACCCGCGACCCGCGACGGCCTAGGCCGCCGCGGGCGCCGCGCCGACCTGGGAGGGCGGAAATGGCCGGTGTCGACACCGAGCGCATCGCACGCGCCGTGCACGAGATCCTCCTCGCGATCGGCGAGGATCCCGAGCGTGCGGGCCTGCAGCGCACACCCGCACGGGTCGCCGAAGCCTACGCGGACTTCTTCGGCGGCCTCGGCGTCGACCCGCTGAGCCACCTGGCCGACGCGGTGCCCGTCGGCACGTCGGAGACGGGCGCGCCCGCGACCTCCGACGCCGTGGTGCTGCGCGACCTCGCGTTCCGGTCGGTGTGCGAGCACCACCTGCTGCCGTTCGTCGGCACCGCGCACGTGGCGTACCTGCCGGGCGACCGGGTCGTCGGACTCGGGCGCATCCCGGCCGTGGTCGACACGCTCGCCGCCCGACCGCAGTTGCAGGAACGCCTCGCCGAAGAGATTGCCGACACCCTCGAGGCCGGCCTCGAACCCCGAGGCGTGCTCGTGGTGCTCGATGCGCAGCACCGATGCGTGACCACACGGGGCTCCCGCCAGGAGCGCAGCTCGACGATCACGATCGTCGCGCGCGGCGAGCTCACCGAGCCCGCGGCCCGCGCCGAGATCATCGCCCTCATCGGGGGCGGCGCAGCGTGAACGCCGCGGACACGCTCGTCATGGGCGTCGTCAACGTGACGCCCGACTCGTTCAGCGACGGCGGCGACTGGTTCGACGTCGACCGGGCCGTGGCCCACGGCCTCGACCTCGTCGCCGAGGGCGCCGACATCCTCGACGTGGGCGGCGAGTCGACCAGGCCGGGTGCCGCCCGGGTCGACCCCGCCGAGGAGCTGCGCCGCGTGGTGCCCGTCGTGCGCGAGTTCGCGAGCCGCGGCATCCGCGTGAGCGTCGACACCATGCGCGCCGCGACGGCCGTGGCTGCGATGGAGGCCGGCGCCGAGATCATCAACGACGTCTCGGCCGGCCTCGCCGACGCGGACATGGTGCCGGCCGTCGCCGACACCGGCGCGACGTACGTGGCCATGCACTGGCGCGGCCACTCCGATCGCATGGACGTGCTCAACACGTACGCCGACATCGCCGTCGAGGTGCGCGACGAGCTCGCGCAGCGCGTCGACGTGCTGCACGCCGCGGGCGTCGCGCACGACCGCATCATCGTCGACCCCGGGCTCGGGTTCTCGAAGACCGGCGACCAGAACTGGGAGGTGCTCGCGCGGCTCGACGTGCTCGCCGGGCTCGGCCTGCCGGTGCTCGTCGGCGCCTCGCGCAAGCGGTTCATCGGCGCACTGCTGCCCGACGACGCCTCGATGGCCGATCGCGACCTGCCGACGGCGGTCGTGAGCGTGCTCTCGGCGCAGGCCGGGGCATGGGGCGTGCGCGTGCACGACGTGCTCGCCACGCGCCGCGCCCTCGACGTCGCCGTGGCGTGGCAGAGTGGACGACGTGGCTGAGCAGCGCAACCAACGACCCGGCGATCGCATCACCCTGACCGGTCTCAGGGTCATGGCGCACCACGGCGTCTTCGACTTCGAGCGCGAGCAGGGCCAGGAGTTCGTCATCGACGTCTCCGTCTTGGTCGACCTGCGTGCGGCAGCCTCGGGCGACGATCTCGCCCGTACGGTGCACTACGGCGAACTCGCCGAGGCGGTCGTCGCGGCCGTCGAGCGAGACCCCGTCGACCTCATCGAGACGCTCGCCGAGCGCGTCGCCGGCGTCGCGCTCTCGTACGCGGCGGTCGAGCAGGCCGAGGTCACCGTGCACAAGCCCCAGGCTCCGATCACGGTTCCCTTCGCCGACGTGTCGGTCTCGATCGTGCGGGCACGGCCGTGAGCCGCGCCGTCGTGGCCTTCGGGGCCAACCTCGGCGACCGCGAGGCGACGATCGCGGGTGCCGTGCGCGAACTGGCCGAAGTGCCGGGCGTCGAGCTCAGGGCCGTCTCCCCGGTCTACGAGACCCCCGCGATCACCGACGAGGGCGTCGACCGCGACGCGCCGGGCTACCTGAACGGCGTCGTCATCATCGAGACTTCGATCACCCCGCACGCGCTGCTCGCGGCCCTGCACGAGATCGAGGCCGCGCACGGACGCCAGCGTCTGAAGCACTGGGGCGACCGCACGCTCGACCTCGACCTCATCGACGTCGACGGCCTCGTCATCGACGACACCGGGCTGCAGTTGCCGCATCCCCGCGCCTGGCAGCGGGCCTTCGTGCTGCAACCTTGGCTCGACCTCGAACCCGACGCCGTGCTGCCGGGTCGCGGGCCCGTCTCCGAGCTTCGTGCGGCGGCCCACGACGAGGTGACCAGACGATGAGGCGCACCCACCCGAGCGCGGTCGTCGCGGCCGTGGTCGCCGGCGTCGTCATCGGCTACCTCGTCGACCTCGCGATCGTCTCCGGCGGCGGCAAGGCCCTCGTCCCGCCCATCTCGCTCGCCATCACGCTCGTCGGCATCGCGGCGATCGTCGTCGCCCTGGCGTGGCCCATCCGCAGGGCCGTCAAGCAGCAGTCGACCAAGCACCTCGACCCGTTCCGCGCGGTGCGCACGGCCGTGCTCGCGAAGGCGAGCGCCCTGAGCGGCGCGCTCCTGCTCGGCCTCGGCCTCGGCGTCGCCGCCTTCCTGCTGACGCGCAGCGTGGTGCCGCCGGCCTCCACCGTCTGGCCCGCGTTCGCCACCGCCATCGGCGGTGCGGTGCTGCTCGTCGGCGGCCTCGTCGCCGAGCACTTCTGCGCCCTGCCCCCCGACGACACCGACCCCGAGCACGAGGAGCACGCACATGCCTGAGGCGCCAGAGGCTGCGCACGTTCCCGAGGCCGCGGCTCCCGAGGCCGCAGCTCCTGAGGCGCCGGCTCCCGAAACCGCGTATCCCGAGGCCGCGGCTCTCGAGGCTGCAGGGTCCGAGGCGACGGCCGAGCCCGATCTGGTGACGGATGCCGGCGGCGCACCGGCATCCGATGGTCCCGTCTTCTCACCAGAGGTGGCTCCCGAGCACGCCGTGCCCATCGACGAGGACTGGCGTCGCGTGTCCCCCAAGTACGTCGTCGTCGAGGTCGTCGGATCCCTCATCGGCATGGTCGTCTTCGTGGCCGCGTTCCTCGTGGCCTACTTCTGGTTCGGCTGGTGGTGGGCCGTGTGGGCCGCCGTCGCGGTCGGCGTGGTCTCGCTCGTCACGATCGCGTTCGAGCCGCGCCGCGTGCGCTCGATCGGGTACCGCCTGCGCGCAGACGACCTGCTGTTCCGCCGCGGCATCATGTACCAGCGGCAGGTCGCGGTGCCCTACGGGCGCATGCAGCTCGTCGACGTGACGAGGGGGCCGGTGGCGCGTGCGCTGGGGCTCGCCGACCTGAAGTTCGTCACCGCGGCCGCGGCGACGGCGGTCACCGTGCCCGGGCTGCCGATCGACGACGCCGAGCGGCTTCGCGACGAGCTCGTCGCCCTCGCCGAGACCCGACGGGCGGGGCTGTGACGGCTCCGGCCGCGCCGGTCACCGCGCTCGCCGACGGCGAGTGGCACCGCCTGCACCCTGCGAGCCCGCTGCTGCGCGGAGGCCTCGTGTTCATCGCGGTGCTCGGCTTCGTGCTCGCGAACCTGCGCGAGCGACTCGTCGACATGTTCATCTTCGTGTTCGTGCCCGACGCGGGCGACGAGTTCGACGGCAGGTACGGCGACTGGCAGAACGACTGGGCCAACGACCCGGTCGGCGCGATCGTCGTGAACGGCCAGGTCGGCTGGGCGCTGCTCGCGGTCGCGCTCGTGATCATCGGCGTCATCGTCGGGTTCTGGCTGTCTTGGCGCATGCACACGTTCCGCATCACGCACGAGGCGGTCGAGGTGCGCAGCGGCATCCTGTTCCGATCGCACCGGTCGGCACGGCTCGATCGCGTGCAGGGCGTGAACATCAACCGCCCCGTGTTCGCCCGCCTGTTCGGCACGGCGAAGCTCGACGTGTCGGTCGCGGGGGAGTCGGGCAACGTGCAGCTCGCCTACCTCGGTTCCGCACTCGCCGACGGGCTGCGCGCCGATATCCTGCGCCTGGCGTCGGGGGCTCGCGCCGCGAAGTCCGGCACCGCGGCCTCGGTCGCGCACCGGGCTCCGGATGCCGCGGCCGGCCCGCTCGCCGACCAGCCCGAGGCTGACGCGAGCGGCCCGCCACCGGCATCCGCCACTCGCACCGCCCAGGCGTCGGCCGTGATCGGGCGGCGGGTCGACGAGTTCCTGGCACCCGAGCTGGATCCGAACCTGGCAACGCCCGAGTCGGTCGTGCACCTGTCGGTCGCGAGGGTGATCGGGTCGACGCTGCTCGGCGGCACGACGATCTCGATCATCGTGTTCGTGGCGATCATCGTCACGGGGGTCGCCGCAGGCCAGGAGTGGGTGATCCTGTCGTTCATCCCGGCGGTCATCGGCCTCGTCGGCTACCTGTGGTCGCGCATCACGAAGTCGCTGCGCTACTCGATCGCCGGCACGCCCGACGGCGTGCGCATCGGCCACGGCCTGCTCTCGACCGCGAACCAGACCATTCCGCCGGGTCGGGTGCACGCGGTCGAGGCGACGCAGTGGATCCTGTGGCGACCGTTCGGCTGGTGGTCGGTGCGCGTGAACCTCGCCGGGCAGGGCGCGAGCGCCTCGAGCGAGGCCGTGCAGCGCACGATGGTGCTGCCGGTCGGTCGGGCCGAAGACGTGCGGCGCGTGCTCGAACTGCTGCTGCCCGGGGCGGCGTCCGAGATCGACCCGGTGTTCGCTGCGGGGCTCACGGGCCGTGGAGCCACGGGCGGGTTCTCGACGACGCCGCGCCGTGCCGCCTGGTTGCGCCCGTTCTCGTGGCGGCGCATCGGCTGGTCGGCGACCGGCGGCGTCGCGCTGTTCCGGCGGGGCGCGCTCACCAGGTCGCTCGCGGTGATGCCGCTCGCGCGCGTGCAGTCCGTCGCGCTCAGCCGCGGTCCGGTGCGCCGGATGCTGCGGCTCGCGTCCGTGCGCGTGCACACGCTCGCCGGCCCCGTGACCGTCGAGCTTCCGGTCGTCGATGCCGACGAGGCCGCGCTGCTGTTCGAACGCCTCGCGGCGGACGCCGTGGTCTGGGCCGGCGCCGACGAGAGCCACCACTGGGGCGTCGCGCGCGACCGCGAGACCGAGGTCGCCGTCTCGTCGGGCCTCGGTCCCGACCTGGTGGCGCCGACGATCGAGGCGCGCTCGTGAGCGACCGCACTGGACGTCTCGGGGTCGGAACGATCGGCGCCGGACGCGTCGGCGCCGTGCTCGCCTCCGCCCTCGCAGGCGTCGGGCATGCGCTCACGGGCATCTCGGCGGTGTCCGAGGCGAGCCGCGAGCGCGCGGCGGTGATGCTCCCGCAGGTGCCCGTGCTGCCGGTGCCCGAGATCATCGAACGCAGCGAGCTCGTGCTGCTCGCGGTGCCCGAGGCCGAACTCGGGCCGCTCGTCGCGGGCCTCGCCGACGCGGGCGTCTGGCAACCGGGGCAGCTCGTGCTGCACACCAACGCGCGACTCGGCACGGCCGTGCTCGACCCGGCGCGGCGCGCGGGCGCGATCCCGCTCGCGGTGCACCCGGCGATGACGTTCACGGGCACGAGCATCGACCTCGCCCGCCTGCCGGGCACGTGGTTCGCCGTGACCGCACCGGCGCCCGTGCTGCCGATCGGGCAGGCGCTCGTCGTCGAGATGGGCGGCGAGCCGTTCATCGTCGCCGAGGCCGACCGGGCCGCCTACGGCGAGGCCATCGAGACGGCCGTCTCCTTCTCGAGCGCGATCGTCGACCAGGCCAGCGGCATCCTCGAGGGCATCGGCATGCCCAGGCCGGGCGCGGTCCTCGCGCCGCTCGTGCGCAGCGCCGTCGAGAACGCGCTCGCCCGGCACGACCCCGGCCCGTGGCCCGAGGGTGCGAGTACGATCGACGGGGCCGCAGACGAGCGGCCGCTGGGAGGTGCCACGTGACCGAGGTGGCAGGAGCCGCGGCGACGAAGAACCCGACGCGCGACGCGGTGCCGAGCACCCGCACGGTGAACACCATCGCCGGGCTGCGGGCCGTGCTCGACGAACGACGCCGTGCCGGGGCATCCGTCGCGCTCGTGCCCACGATGGGAGCCCTGCACGACGGCCATCTCGCCCTCGTGCGGCGCGCTCGCGAGCTCGCCGACGTCGTCGTCGTGTCGATCTTCGTGAACCCGCTGCAGTTCGGCCCGACCGAAGACCTCGACCGATACCCGCGCACCCTCGAAGCGGATGTCGCGGCGCTCACGGGCCTCGGCGTCGAGGTCGTGTTCGCACCCGACGTCGCCGAGATGTACCCCAACGGACCGGCCGGCACCAGGGTCGGCGCCGGCCCGGCCGGCGAGCGCTACGAGGGCGCGCACCGCCCCGGTCACTTCGACGGCATGCTCACGGTCGTCGCGAAGCTCTTCTCGATCGCGCAGCCCGACGTGGCCGTGTTCGGCCAGAAGGACGCCCAGCAGGTGTTCCTCGTCGGCCGCATGATCGCCGACCTCGACCTGCGCCTCCGGCTCGAGGTCGTTCCGACCGTGCGCGAAGCCGACGGGCTCGCCCTGTCGAGCCGTAACAGGTTCCTCGACGACGACGAGCGAGTCGCCGCCCTCGTGCTCGCCGAGTCCCTCGACGCCGCGCACACGGCCGCCGCAGACGGCACGTCCGAGCTCCTCGCCGAGGGCGTCGCCGCGTTCGGCGACCACGACGGCGTCGACCTCGACTACCTCGTCGTCGTGGATCCCGCCACGTTCCTCCCGATCGACGAGGCGTTCGCCGGGCAGGCACTCGTGCTCGTCGCCGCACGCGTCGGCGCGACGCGCCTCATCGACAACGCCTTCGTCGAGGTCGGCGCGAAGCAACCCCCCAGCCCGGCTGAGTAGTCTTGACGGGCACGTGCCCCGCGACGAGAGAGAACGATGGCCGAGACCCAGACGGATTCCGCCCTGCCCGCCGACGAGCCCACCGCGGCCGAGATCTCCGAGCAGAAGGCCGTGCGCCTCGCCAAGCGCGAGCGCCTGATCGCGGCATCCGAAGACCTGGGCGGCGGCGCGTACCCGGTCCGCCTGCCGATCACGACGACGATCCCGCAGGTGCGGGCGCAGTTCACCGACCTCGAGGCCGACGTGGCCACGGGCGAGCAGGTCGGCCTCGCCGGCCGTGTCGTGTTCTCGCGCAACACGGGCAAGCTGTGCTTCGCGACGCTGCAGTCGGGCGACGGCAGCCGCATCCAGGCGATGGTCTCGCTCGCCGAGGTGGGCGAGGAGTCGCTGGCCGCCTGGAAGGACCTCGTCGACCTCGGCGACCACGTGTTCGTCGCAGGCGAGGTCATCACGAGCCGTCGCGGCGAGCTCTCGATCATGGTGAACGCGTGGCAGATCGCGGCCAAGGCGATCCTGCCGCTGCCGAATCTGCACAACGACCTCAATGAAGAGACGCGCGTACGCAGCCGGTACCTCGACCTCATCGCGCGCGAGCAGGCGCGCAAGAACGTGCTCGACCGCGCGAAGACCAATGCGAGCCTGCGCGCCACCTTCGCCGGGCTCGACTTCGTCGAGGTCGAGACGCCGATGCTGCAGGTCATGCACGGCGGCGCATCCGCACGCCCGTTCGTGACGCACTCGAACGCGTTCGACACCGAGCTGTACCTGCGCATCGCGCCCGAGCTGTACCTCAAGCGGGCCGTCGTCGGCGGCATCGAGCGCGTGTTCGAGATCAACCGCAACTTCCGCAACGAGGGCGCCGACTCGACGCACAGCCCCGAGTTCGCGATGCTCGAGGCGTACGAGGCCTACGGCGACTACACCACGATGGCCGACCTCACCCAGCGGCTCATCCAAGACGCGGCGCTCGCGACGAGCGGCTCGCACGTCGTGACCTGGGCCGACGGCACCGAGTTCGACCTCGGCGGCGAGTGGGATCGCATCTCGATGTACGGCACCCTCTCAGAGGCGGTCGGCGAGCAGATCACGGCCGAGACGCCGATCGAGCGGTTGAAGCAGCTCGCCGACGAGGCGGGCATCGAGATCGAGCATCCGCTGCCCGGCAAGTACGTCGAAGAGCTGTGGGAGCACCACATCAAGGGCGGCCTCGTGCGCCCGACCTTCGTCATGGACTTCCCGCTCGACACGTCGCCCCTCGTGCGCGCGCACCGAAGCACCCCCGGCGTCGTCGAGAAGTGGGACCTCTACGTGCGCGGCTTCGAGCTGGCCACGGGCTACTCCGAGCTCGTCGACCCGGTCGTGCAGCGCGAGCGCTTCGTCGAGCAGGCCAAGCTCGCCGCCGGCGGCGACCCCGAGGCCATGCGCCTCGACGAAGAATTCCTGCGCGCGCTCGAGTTCGGCATGCCGCCGTCGGGCGGCATGGGCATGGGCATCGACCGGCTGCTCATGGCGCTCACGGGCCTCGGCATCCGCGAGACCATCCTGTTCCCGCTGGTCAAGTAGCGACGCCCCCGTCGCACCCCGAGCCGAAGAGCGGATGCCGCACATGAACGACTACCTCCCCAAGAGCGAGCTCGAGCCCGACCCCGACCCCAAACGCCCGTCGAACACGCGCGTCGCCATCTGGATCATCGTGGGCGCGGTCGGCGCCTACCTCCTCGGATCGGGCATTTGGGGCCTGCTGACCTGAGACGTACGGATGCCGCGGCCGGCCGCCCCCGAACGGGCGCCGCGCCGTGGCATCCGCTTTCCCAGCCGGACCACGTATCCTGAAGGCCTATGGACGATTTCTGGGCCAACGCGATCTGGTCGCTCGCACCGACCGTGCTCATCGGACTCATCTTCTGGTTCGTGATGCGCGCGATCCTGCGTGCTGACCGCACCGAGCGTGCCGCGTACGCCCAGATCGAGGCCGAGGAGCGTGCGAAGCTCGGCCTGCCCCGGCGCGACCGCGGCATCGAGCGCTCCGCCGACTGACCCGATGACGGCGGAGGAGACCGCGACGGTCACGGCGATCGTGACCTTCACGCTGCTCGCCGTCGACCTGGTCATCCGCGTCATCGCGATCATCGTGGTGCCGCGCAACCGTCGCCCGACCGCGGGCATGGCCTGGTTGCTCGCGATCTTCTTCATCCCGTACCTCGGGGTGCTCTTCTTCATCCTCATCGGCAATCCGAAGCTGCCGAAGCGGCGTCGTGAGAAGCAGGCCGAGGTCGACAAGGTCATCCGCGAGGCCACGCACGGCGTCGAGCGCGTCAGCGACTCGAGCGCGTGGCCGTCATGGTTCGAGGGCGTCGTGCGCCTGAACCGCAACCTCGGGGCGATGCCGCTCATCGGGTCGAACAGCGCGAGCCTCATCGGCGGCTATCAGGACTCGCTCGACGCGATGACCGAGGCGGTGGCGGGTGCGGAGCGATACGTGCACGTCGAGTTCTACATCCTCGCCCTCGACAAGACCACCGAGCCGTTCTTCGCGGCGCTCGGCGACGCGGTCGCGCGCGGGGTGCAGGTGCGCGTGCTGCTCGACCACATCGCGTCGCTGCGTTCGAAGGGCTACCGGCGCACGCTGCGGCGCCTGACCGCCATCGGCGCGAACTGGGAACTCATGCTGCCGGTGCAGCCGTTGAAGGGCCGATACCAGCGCCCCGACCTGCGCAACCACCGCAAGATCCTCGTGATCGACGGCGAGGTGGCCTTCATGGGGTCGCAGAACATGATCGACCGCAGCTACAACAAGGGCGGCAACATCCGTCGCGGGCTCAAGTGGAAAGAGCTGGTGACGCGGCTCGAGGGGCCGATCGTGTCGGGGCTCGACGTGATCTTCCGCACCGACTGGTACCTCGAGACGGGCGACGAGCTCACCGACGACATCGCGGACTCGTTCGACCAGCCGGCCGAGGCCCAGGACCTCGACTGCCAGGTCGTGCCGAGCGGCCCCGGATTCTCGACGCAGAACAACCTGAAGCTGTTCCTCGCGCTGCTCTACGCGGCCAAGGAGAAGCTCATCATCACGAGCCCGTACTTCGTGCCCGACGAGTCCATGCTCGTCGCGATCAGCGGCGCGACGCAGCGTGGCGTGCACGTCGAGCTCTTCGTGTCCGAGATCGGCGACCAGGCCCTCGTGTACCACGCGCAGCGCTCGTACTACGAGGCGCTGCTGCGCGCGGGCGTGAAGATCTACATGTACAAGGCGCCGTACATCCTGCACGCGAAGCACTTCACGATCGACGACGACGTCGCCGTGATCGGCTCGAGCAACATGGACATCCGCTCGTTCGAGCTGAA
Source organism: Agromyces sp. CF514 (assembly GCF_900113185.1). Lineage (NCBI taxonomy): Bacteria > Bacillati > Actinomycetota > Actinomycetes > Micrococcales > Microbacteriaceae > Agromyces > Agromyces sp. CF514. The sequence continues at coordinate 427,956 of NZ_FOZD01000002.1, forward strand.
CATGGAGGTCTCGCTGCTCGTTCGGGGCCGTTCGTTCGTGCAGGAGATGCGTGCGGTCGAAGACGGCTATCGCGCCGACAGCCGCGAGCTCACACTCGAGGAGTGGCTGCGGCAGCCGATCCGCTCGACGGTGCTCGACAACCTCGCGCGCCTCACCTCGGCGCTGCAGTAGTCGCCGACCTCGGGAGCGGGCGGATGTCGCGGGCCGGCGACGCGACGCGACCCCATGCGGGTCGACCGCCCTTTCGCCCTGCGCGCGAACGACTTCCGCCTGTCACAGTCGCGAAACACGGCGACCGTAGCGTGCAGGAGAGTGCTCGCCGAAACCCTTCGCACGGCGATCCCATCGTCGCGCCTACGTGCTACAAGCCCTGCAACAAAACGCACTGACCATGCGTGGAATTGCAAGAATCATGCGCAGGAATGCACCATATGCACCTTTGGTGCGTGATTGACTCGTTCACACGCACGATCATTGCCACCCTGATGAGTGCGAGTTCCACCGGGCGACTGCGATCCAGCGCCGTGTCTTCGACCATCGCACTCGAACTGGAGCACCATGACGTTCAGACACGTCCTCTCCGGTGTCGGGGTGGCCGCCATCGTCGGCGCGACCCTCGTCACCGCATCGGCACCGGCAGCGGCCGCCACGCCGACACCCGGCGCACTGCCGATCACCTATCCCATCTCGTCGCTCGTCGACGCGCCGGCGTCGTACCCCAGCCAGCCGGCGCTCGCCGTGCCCGACGACAACCCGGCCGACGCCTCGATCGCCCGCGGCGCCGTGCCGTACGACGAGATCGCGCCCCGGCTGAACTCGCTCATGGCCGCCAGCGACCGCATCTCGGTGCAGGTCGTCGGGCAGTCCGTGCTCGGCCGCGACATCCACCTCGTCACGATCACCGCACCCGAGACCGCGGCAGAGACCGCACAGCAGGCCGAGTGGCGCGACGAGATCAAGCACGATGCCGCGGGCGCAGCATCCGACGACGCGCTCATGGCCGGGTACAAGGTGCCCATCTGGTTCAACGCGAACATCCACGGCAACGAGTGGGAGGGCACTGACGGGGTGCTGCCCTACATCGAGCACCTCGCGACCGCGCCGATCGAGGAGGTCGCCGACGTGCTCGACGGCTACCGCCTCTACTTCACCGTCACGAACAACCCCGACGGGCGCGCGCTGGGCCAGCGGGCGAACGGCGACGGATTCGACGCGAACCGCGACATGATCACGGGCGTGACCCCCGAGGCGCGCATCATCCGCGACCTGTCGGGCGTCATCCAGCCCACCTTCTACGTCGACCTGCACGGCTACACCAACGTGCTGCAGATCGAACCGTGCGGCCCGCCCCACGGCGAGAACTACGAGTACGACCTGTTCCTGCCGCACGCATACGAGGCCGCCCTCGCCATCGAGGAGGCCGTCGTCGACGCGAACATCCCCGGCAACACCTACCTCACGGAGAACGGCTCGGCGACCACGACCAACACGGGCAAGGTGAAGATCCCCTACCGCGACATCCGCTCGGGATGGGACGACTGGCCCCCGATCTTCACGCCCCAGTTCATCGCCTACCAGGGCGCGATCACGAACACCGTCGAGCTGCCCCTCGGCCGCACGAACAACGCCGCGCAGAACCAGGCGAACACGCTCGTGAACGTCGCCGTCGCCGAACTCGTCATCGAGACCTCGGTCGACTACGTGGTCGGCAACGCCGAGGCGCTGCTCGAGAACCAGATCGAGATCTTCCGCCGCGGCGACGCGGGCGAGGAGCTGCGCACCATCGCAGCCGATGCCGATCCGACGACGATCCCCGGCCCCGACCAGTGGGCCGACATCTGGGACGAGACCGACGTGTACCGTGCCGAGTTCCCCCGTGGCTACGTGATCCCCATGGGTGCCGCCCAGCGCTCGACGACCGATGCCGCACGCCTGGTCGACCAGCTCATCGCCAACGGCGTCGAGGTGTCCCGTGCCACCGCGGCGTTCACGATCGACGGCGTCGAGTACCCGGCCGGCAGCTACGTCGTCGACATGCACCAGCCGTTGCGCGGCATGGCGAACGTGCTCCTCGACGAGGGCTCCGACATCTCCGAGCGCGTGCCCGACATGTACGACATCTCGGCGTGGAGCCTCGCGCTGCTCTGGGGTGCCGACGTGGTCGACGTCGGTTCCACGACCGACGCCGAACTGCCGATGCCCGTCGAGGCGATCGAGGAGGCCGCGCCGACCGGTGCGGTGCCCGCCGAGGGCGCCTACCTCGAACTCGCGACGGCAGGCGCGGCCGAGTACCAGGCCGTCAACGCCCTGCTCGACGCGGGCGTGCCGGTGTCGGAGTTCGAGGACGGCAGCGTCATCGTCGCCGGCTCGTCTCGTGACGCCGCGCAGGTCGTGGCCGATGCCTACGGCGTGACGTTCACCGCATCCGACGGACTGCGCCTCCGCGAGGAGCCGAGCCGCGGCCTCGACCGCCTCACCGTGGCCTACTCGGGCACCCAGGACGATCGCGTCACCCTGCAGCGACTCGGGTTCACCGACATCCGTCTCGTGACCGCCGCCACCATCACCTCGGGTGCGGTCGATCTCGCCACGGCCGACGTGCTCTGGGTCGGCGGAAACCTCGCCTTCACGGGGGCGAACGCCGCGGGCGCCGCCAAGGTGCAGGAGTTCCTCGCCGCGGGCAAGGGCGTGGCGGGCAAGGGCACCGCGGTCGCGGCCTTCGCGAACGCGTTCGGGCTCACGACCGTGACCGCCACGAGCGGCACGAGCGGCTCGAACGGCATCGTGCACGTCGCCGACGCCGAGGGCGGACTGCTGGCCTCGTACACGCAGGACACCGCCTTCGTCTACCCGGCCGTCTGGTACACCGGGCTGGGCGAGAACGCCGAGGTCGAGCAGACCTACGCAGGCGACGACACCTTCGTCGCCGGTCACTGGGCCGACAGCGCAGGGCGTTCGACGACGGATGCCGCGGGCCAGGCCTCGGTGGTCACCGCGACCGCCGCGGGCGGCGCGCGTCTCGCGATGCTCGGCACCTCGGTCAACTTCCGCACGCACCCGGTGGGGTCCTACCCCTCGATCGCCCGCAGCCTGTACTGGGTCGCAGGCGAGGGCGCAGCCGTGGTCGGACCGGTCATCGAGGAGGACCTCACCGAGGAGACGCGAGGCGGCGTGACCCTGCCCGACTCCGTCGAGGCGGGCAAGACCGCGCACGTGGTCGTGACCGGCGACCATGAGGGCACCGCGTTCCAGACGGTGCTCTTCTCGACGCCGGTGCCGCTCGGCACGCAGACGGTGGTCGACGGCGGCTTCGACGTGCTGATCCCCGCGGACACCGCGCCGGGCACGCACCGGCTCGCACTCGTGACCGAGTCGGGCGAGCTCTTCGGCTGGGACGACTTCACCGTGACCGCAGCGGTCGACGGCGAGACGCCCGGCGGCGAGACGCCCGTCGAGACCGAGGCGCCGACCGATGGCTCGGGCTCGGGCACGGCGGGCAGTGCATCGGGCGACGGACTGGCCGACACGGGGTTCCCGGTGGCCCTGCCGCTCGGCATCGGCGCAGGCGTGCTGCTCCTCGGAGCCGCGGCCGTGCTCTTCGCACGCCGACGCAGGATCGGGGTCTCCGCCGAGTAGGGCCGACCTGGGTCGACCGAACCGGGCGCCGCGGGCGCGATGCGCGAGCATCGCCGCCCGCGGCGTTCTCGCGTGCTCGGCGGGGGAGTGCTGCGAGCGGTCAGGCGCGCGGCTTCAGCCGCACGGTCGGCAGCTCGGGCGCGGGCAGCGGGTCGCCGTCGAAACCGGCGACCGTGCCGAAACGCCCGTCGGTATCGCCGCGCGCGATGACGTCGGCCTGCCAGGCGCGCCGGAACTCGGCGACCTCGTCGTGGCTGCGCCCGATGAAGTTCCACCACATCACGAGTTCCTCGCCGAACGGCACGCCGCCGATGAGGATCACGCGGGCCGGCCCATGATCGTCGGCCCGCAGCCGCACGCCCTCGTGGCCGGTCGCGACGTGCCCGAGCTCGTTCGCCGCGAGGTGCGACGTGTGCCCGGCGACGGCCAGCGGATCGGCGTCGGCCGCGCCGTCGTCGTGCTCGCTCTCGAGCGCGGCGATCGTCGCGGTCACCGGCCCTCGATCGACGAGCAGTCCGTGCTCGAACGCGGGGTCGAGCTCGATCCACGCCTCGCCGCCCGGAGGGAGCTCGATCTGCGCTCCGACGAGCGGCGAGAACAGGGTCACGGATGCCTCGTCGTCGAGGCCCGGAAGCGCGCCGGCGAACACGCGCACGACCGCGTCGTCGACCTGCACCGGCACCGTGTCGGCGTGCTCGAAGAAGGGCGCGACGTCGCGCGAGGCGCTCGGGAGCGCGACCCACAGCTGCACGCCGTGCAGGCGCGTCGTGCCGGGCGTGGACACCTCGGAGTGGGCGATGCCGCGGCCCGCGGTCATGAGGTTCACGGCGCCCGGGCGCACGAACTCGGCGCTGCCCGTGCTGTCGTGGTGCTCGATCTCGCCCTCGAAGAGCCAGCTCACCGTCTGCAGGCCGGTGTGCGGATGCGGCGGCACGACCATGCCGCCGGAGGTCGCGACCTCGTCGGGACCGTAGTGGTCGACGAAGCACCAGGCGCCGATCGTCGTGCGGCCGCGCTGGGGGAGCGTGCGTCGGACGTTCATCGCGCGGGGACCGCCGAGGGGCACGTCGCGGGGCTCGAGCACCGTGATCGAGGCGGCGCCGGAGCGCTCGGGCGGGCACACGAGCTCGACGGGATCGCGTTCGAGATTGCTCATGCCCGCATGGTAGCCCCAGCCCGCCGGGTCGCGACGCGCGCCGGACGCGGTCGAACCGATACCATTACGGCATGCACTCCTCCCTCACTCTCCGTCGTGCTGGCCTCGCGGCCGTGGCCGTGGCATCCGTGTTCCTGCTCTCCGCGTGCAACCCCAGCCCGCGTGCGATCGAGAACTTCGACGGGCTGCCGGTGAGCGATCACGAGGGCGATGCAGACGGCCACACCGACGAGGGTGCTTCAGACGAGGGCCTCTCGGCCGCGTGGGTCGGCCAGGGCGGCCAGATCGCCATCACGATCTCGGGCAGCTCGACCTGCCCGGTCGTCGGAACGCGCATCAACGTCGTCGACGACGCCGACAGCGGCAACCGCGTGTCGGTCGACGTGCAGGGTCCGGCCGACGACGAGGTCTGCACCATGGACTTCGTGCCGCACACCACCGTGTTCTGGACGCCGGTCTTCGTGACCACGACCCAGCCGCTGGTCGTCGAGGTCGGCGACCAGTCGTTCACGCTCCCGATCAAGTAGCCGCCCGAGGGCGCCGCACCAGCAGCTCTCCGATCTCGCAGTCGAGGGCCTCGCAGATCGCCTGGAGCGTCGAGAAGCGGATGGCGCGCGCCCGGTCGTTCTTCAGCACGCTGAGGTTCACGACCGAGACCCCGACGAGCTCGCTCAGCCTCGTGAGCGTCATGCCCCTGAGGGCGAGCAGCTCGTCGAGCCGGCAATGCACATCGGATGCCTCGTCGGGCTCGGCGGGTGCCATCAGACGAGCCCCTCGGTGTCGCGGCGCAGCCGGTCGCCGATCGAGAACACCACGGTCGCGAGTGCGGCCACGAACGCGAGCAGCAGGTACGGCGCGAGGTCGACGGACATGACCACGTTGTCGAAGGTGCGCTCGCTCACCACGGCGAAGGCGCCGTTCGCCGCCATGTTGCCGAAGAACGGCACGGCGGCATAGCCCAGCAGCCCGGTGAAGCCCGCGATCGTGACGAGGCGCGTGTTCCGTCGGCTGAAGACGCGGCCTCGCATGACCGACCAGCTGAGCGCCACGAGGCAGGCGACGACCACGACGACCGTGGTCGCGGCGATCGCCTGCTCGATGACGAGCGAGGCGAGCGAGAGTGCCGGCAGCGAGTCCGCGGTGACGGCCGCCCGGTCGAGGACCACGGGCAGGGAGGCGCCGTCGGGTCCGATCGGCGCCTCGGCCACCGTGCCGACGAACTCGGCGGGCACCTGCACGTCGCGATTCGGGAGGACCTCGATGATGCGCAGGACCGCTGCGACGACCGCCCAGACGGCGATGACCGTACCTGCGACGAGGAACGCCCCCATGCCGACGAGGTCGGCCCGGCTCGGTCGGTACTGCTGGGTCGTGCTGCTCATCACGCGCTCCATAACGAATATCGATAACAACGAATATCGATACGGTACGTCGCGCCTCGGGCCGTCGTCAAGCCGTTCGCGCGATCCGGGCGCCCTGCTCCGCTCGGCGAGGACGGCAGGACGTCGGATGCCGCGGCGGTGCGCCCACGGCGAACACCGGCCCATGCGGCATCCGTGCTGGTTACGCTCGATGTATCGGCGCCCCCTGCCCTGAGGGGTCGAGAGGAGTAGAGCATGTTCGAGAGATTCACCGACCGAGCCCGTCGTGTCGTCGTCCTGGCCCAAGAAGAGGCCAAGATGCTCAACCACAACTACATCGGCACCGAGCACATCCTGCTCGGGCTCATCCACGAGGGTGAAGGCGTCGCCGCCAAGGCGCTCGAGTCGCTCGGCATCTCGCTCGACGCGGTGCGCGAGCAGGTGCAGGACATCATCGGCCAGGGCCAGCAGCAGCCGACCGGCCACATCCCGTTCACGCCGCGCGCCAAGAAGGTGCTCGAGCTCTCGCTCCGCGAGGCGCTCCAGCTGGGCCACAACTACATCGGCACCGAGCACATCCTCCTCGGCCTGATCCGCGAGGGCGAGGGCGTCGCCGCCCAGGTGCTCGTCAAGCTCGGCGCAGACCTCAACCGCGTGCGCCAGCAGGTCATCCAGCTCCTCTCGGGCTACCAGGGCAAGGAGCAGGTGCAGGTCGGCGCGAATGACCAGCAGCAGCCCCAGGGCGGCTCGCAGATCCTCGACCAGTTCGGCCGCAACCTCACGCAGGCCGCTCGCGAGTCCAAGCTCGACCCCGTGATCGGCCGCGAGAAGGAGATCGAGCGGGTCATGCAGATCCTCTCGCGCCGCTCGAAGAACAACCCCGTGCTCATCGGCGAGCCCGGCGTCGGCAAGACCGCCGTCGTCGAGGGCCTCGCCCAGGCGATCGTCAAGGGCGAGGTGCCCGAGACGCTGAAGGACAAGCAGCTCTACTCGCTCGACCTCGGCTCGCTCATCGCCGGTTCGCGCTACCGCGGCGACTTCGAGGAGCGCCTGAAGAAGGTCACCAAAGAGATCCGCACGCGCGGCGACATCATCGTCTTCATCGACGAGATCCACACGCTCGTGGGCGCCGGTGCCGCCGAGGGCGCGATCGACGCAGCCTCGATCCTGAAGCCGCTCCTCGCGCGCGGCGAGCTGCAGACCATCGGCGCCACCACGCTCGACGAGTACCGCAAGCACTTCGAGAAGGACGCCGCGCTCGAGCGCCGCTTCCAGCCGATCCAGGTGCAGGAGCCCTCGCTGCCCCACGCGATCAACATCCTCAAGGGGCTGCGCGACCGCTACGAGGCGCACCACAAGGTGTCCATCACCGACGGCGCCATCGTGGCTGCGGCGAACCTCGCCGACCGCTACATCAGCGACCGGTTCCTGCCCGACAAGGCCATCGACCTGATCGACGAGGCCGGCGCGCGCCTGCGCCTGTCGATCCTCTCGTCGCCGCCCGAGCTGCGCGAGTTCGACGAGAAGATCGCCGTGGTCCGCGCCGCGAAGGAGACCGCGATCGAGGAGCAGGACTTCGAGAAGGCCGCCTCGCTCCGCGACGAGGAGAAGAACCTCCTCGGCGAGCGTCTGCGTCTCGAGAAGCAGTGGAAGGCGGGCGACGTCAAGACCACCGCGGTCGTCGACGAGGGCCTGATCGCCGAAGTGCTGGCGCAGGCCACCGGCATCCCGGTCTTCAAGCTCACCGAAGAGGAGTCCTCGCGCCTCGTCTTCATGGAGAAGGCGCTGCACGAGCGCGTCATCGGCCAGGAGGAGGCGATCTCCGCCCTGTCGAAGACGATCCGCCGCACCCGCGCCGGCCTGAAGGACCCGCACCGCCCCTCGGGCTCGTTCATCTTCGCCGGCCCCACCGGCGTCGGCAAGACCGAGCTCGCCAAGGCGCTCGCGGAGTTCCTCTTCGACGACGAGGCCGCGATGATCTCGCTCGACATGTCGGAGTACGGCGAGAAGCACACCGTCTCCCGCCTCTTCGGCGCCCCTCCCGGATTCGTCGGATTCGAAGAGGGCGGCCAGCTCACCGAGAAGGTGCGCCGCAAGCCGTTCAGCGTCGTGCTCTTCGACGAGATCGAGAAGGCGCACCCCGACATCTTCAACTCGCTGCTGCAGATCCTCGAAGAGGGTCGCCTGACCGACGGTCAGGGACGCGTGGTCGACTTCAAGAACACGGTCATCATCATGACGACCAACCTCGGCACGAAGGACATCTCGAGCGGGCCCGTCGGCTTCGCCCTCGAGGGCGACACCCGCACCGGGTACGACCTCATGCGCGGCAAGGTGAAGGAGGAGCTGAAGAAGCACTTCAAGCCCGAGTTCCTGAACCGCGTCGACGAGATCATCGTGTTCCCGCAGCTCAGCAAGCCCGAGCTGCTGCAGATCGTCGACCTGTTCCTGAAGCGACTCGGCGACCGCATGCTCGACCGCGACATGACCGTCGAGCTCACGGTCCCCGCGAAGGAGCGACTCATCGAGCTGGGCTACGACCCCGCGCTCGGTGCGCGTCCGTTGCGACGTGCCGTGCAGCGCGAGATCGAGGACGCGCTGTCCGAGAAGATCCTGCACGGCGAGCTCAACGCGGGCGACCACGTGCACGTCGACTTCCAGGACGGCCAGTTCGTGTTCACGACGACCCAGCGGGCGCTCCCCGTCGGCGTCGGCATCAACACGGGCGCGGCGATCGGCACCGGGCCCGCGACGCCCGACCTCGCCGTCACGTCGGACTAGGCACGTCGGACTAGGCACGGCGGCCGAACGCGGCATCCGTCCGCGTCTCGTCAGCTCATGAAAGGGTCGGACCTTCGGGTCCGGCCCTTTCGCCGTTTCTGCACGAGATGTTCAGGGTCGCGATCCATGGTTTGGCATAGGCTCCAGACATGGAGCAGAAGAAGGCGACCGAGCAGCACGCCGTCACCGAAGTGGTCGACCGTCTCGCCGAGAAGTACCCCTCGGTGGACCGCGACGAGATCGCCCGCATCGTCGCCGACGAGTACACCAACCTCGACGGCAAGCCCGTGCGCGACTTCGTTCCCGTGCTCGTCGAGAAGAGCGCCAAGAAGCGCGTGAAGCAGGTCGCCAAGGCCTGAACGGCGCGGCGCCAGCCTGCCCCGCCCTTGCGTCGGCCCCTGAGTCGTCCATCGAGCCTCGGGGCTGCCGTGTCGTCGCGGCTCGATAGGGTTGCATGGTGAACAACCGGGTCAGCGTGCGCGCCGCACGCACCAGCGACGTGCCGCACATCCTCGCACTCGTGGAGCCGCTCGTCTCGCGACGCATCCTGCTCGGCAAGGAACGCGTCGACCTCTACGGCGCGATCCAGGAGTTCCGGGTCGCCGAGCTCGCAGAGACGGGCGAGATCATCGGCGCCGGCGCCCTGCACGCCATGTGGGAAGACCTGGGCGAGGTGCGCACGCTCGTCGTCGCCGATGCCTGGCTCGGCCACGGCGTCGGTCACGCGATCGTCGACCGCCTCGTCGACGACGCCCGTGCGCTCGGCCTCAGCCGACTGTTCTGCCTCACGTTCGAGGTCGACTTCTTCGCCCGGCATGGATTCGAGGACATGGGCGAAGAGACCGTCGCTCCCGAGGTCTACGCCGAGCTCGTGCGCTCGCACGACGACGGTGTCGCCGAGTTCCTCGACCTCGCGCGCGTGAAGCAGAACACCCTCGGAAACACGCGCATGCTCAAGAGCCTCTGAACGGCGCGTTGATCGGGCATTTCGGCACGCCGGGCGCGCGCCACCGGCATCCGTCGCCCGGTCGTACCCTGTGAGCATGTCGACGAACCAGACACCGGCACGACGGCAATCGCCGCAGGTGTACCGTCGGCGACGGCTGGTCGTGATGCTCGGGCTCGTCGCGGTGATCGTGGCCGTCGTGCTCATCATCGTGCGCCCCGGCGGCGCGCAGGGCGACAGCGACACGAAGTCGCCGGCGAGCACGGCACCCGCCTCGCCGCCCACGACGACGATCCCGACCGAGGCGGTCGCGGCCGACGGCGACCCCTGCTCGCCCGAGCAGATCACGGTCGAGCCGGTGACCGACAAGAGCGTGTACGAGGCAGGCGAGCAGCCCCAGTTGACGGTCACCATCACGAACACGGGCCGGAACGTCTGCGTGCTGAACGCAGGCACCGCCGCCCAGGTGTTCACGATCAAGAGCGGGGACGAGCAGTACTGGACCTCGACCGACTGCCAGACCGAGCAGGTCGACGCGGAGGTGTCGCTGACGCCCGGCACGCCCGTGAGCTCGGCCGCACCGCTCGTCTGGGACCGCACGCGCTCCGCGCCCGACACCTGCGACGGCGCACGAGAGGCCGTGCCGGCCGGCGGCGCGTCGTACCACCTCTCGGTCTCGGTCGACGGGTTCTCGAACGAGGACCTGACGAAGCAGTTCCAGCTGTACTGACGTGGCTTCCGACGTGCACGGCTCGGCGAGACCGCCGACGACGGCACGGCGCAACCTGTGAACGCGCACATGTCGGGCGACCATACTCCGGAAATGAAGCTCATTCAGGAAGTCCGGGCGCAGCGCAGACCCGCCATCCACCGAGTCGGCGCACCGACCGGGACCCGCGACGGCAGGTTCCGGGCGCACTTCGGCGATCATCCCGCGAGCGAAGCCAGCTGGGCGGTCGGCGTTCGCCCGTCCTGGGCGGCCGGGACGCTGAGGACCCGGCCCTGATGAGCGCGCCGGAGTCGGTCGGCGACGGCTCGTTCGCGGTCTCGCATGTCCTGGTCAACGAGTTGCCGGCGACCCTCGGCACCTCTGAGGAGCCCGACCGCTACAGCGTCTCCGCGGTCTTCACGCGGCGTCCGACGCCAGAGGAGCTGCGGCTGCTCGAGTCCCCGGCGGTCGAGACCCGCCTCCATGACGCCGGATATGCACAGGCAGCCCTGAAGGCCGTCGACCGCCGTCTCGTCATCGAGCACACCAACCTCGCGGAACTCGCAGGCGGACTCGCGGAGCTCGTCGGCGAGGTCCTGCTCGAGATCGGGACTCGGGCCGGCGAGCAGCAGCGTGAGCGGGATGCCTCGTCGGCCGCGCGCGCACGCGATGAGGCGGAACGCGCAGCGCTCGTCCTGGATGCCGCCAAGCGCATCGACTTCCGACCCCACCGCTCGATGTACGAGTAGCAGACGACCGCCAGGCGTCGACGGCGCGCGCTCCGGAGGGCGGGCTGCGCGACGCGCCGATCACGCCGCTACGCCGGCCGGATGCCGGTCGACAGAGGCGCTGTGCCGGGGGTCTCCCGCTGCGCCAGGAGCGGGCACTCGAACGGATCCCGATCGCCGAGACCGACCCGGTTGATGTACCTGAAGACGATTCCGTACGAGTGCCAGAGCGTCGTCTGCGTGTACGGCACGTCTCGCTCGCGCAGGTAGCTCGCGATCAGCGGCGCTGCGCGCCGCAGATGCGGACGCGGCATCGACGGGAAGAGGTGGTGCTCGATCTGGTAGTTGAGCCCGCCCATGGCGAAGTCGAGCAGTCGGTTGCCTCGGATGTTGCGGCTCATGATCGCCTGCCGGCGCAGGAAATCGAGGCGCAGCTCGGCCGGTACGAGCGGCATGCCCTTGTGGTTCGGCGCAAACGAGATGCCCATGTAGAACCCGAACAGGCCGAGCTGGATCGCCAGGAAGACGAAGGCCCGATCCGGTGACAGCACCAGGAAGACGAGCGCCAGGTAACCGATGATGCGGACTGCGAGGAACCCGATCTCGATCGGGCGTCGCGCGACGTGTTCGCGCTGAAAGACCCGGTGCACGCTCGAGACGTGCAGCGAGAGCCCTTCGAGCAGCAGGATCGGGTAGAAGAAGGCGCCCTGATGTGCGATGGTCCAGCGCAGCAGGGCAGGTCGGTGCCGTGCCGCCTGCGCGGGCGTGAACGCGATGACCGGAAGGTCGATGTCGGGGTCGGAACCGATCCGATTGGGATTCGCGTGATGGCGGGTGTGCTTGTGCTGCCACCATCCGTAGCTCATGCCCACGAAGAGGTCTCCGAGGACCAGGCTCGTCCAGTCGTTCCACCTGCCCGATCGGAAGATCTGGCGGTGCGCGGCGTCATGACCCAGGAAGGCGATCTGCGTGAAGAGGAAAGCGAAGGCAGCGGCGGTGAACATCTGCCACCACGTGTCGCCGATCCAGATGAACACCGCGATCGCCGTGCCGATCAGCAGCGGCACCGTCGAGAGCTTCGTCCAGTAGTAGCCGTAGCGCCGACGCATCAGCCCCTCCGACCTGACGAGCCGCGCGAGGTCGGTGAAGTCGCTGTTCGGGCCCGCCTCTGCCGTGCCGCGCGGTGCGGCCGATCTGGCGTGGGTCTTGATCACTCGTCCTGCGTCGCCGGACATGACGCACCTCCTCCGATGCCCCGGTGCGGGGCATCCGTGGAGCCGTGACCTACACCGATGGTCGGACGCGCTGTCTCAGGATGCCGACGACGAGCGTGCCGATGAAGAGGACGATCCCGATCACTGCGAGCCAGAGGAGGCCTTCGAAGACGAACCCGACGATCGCCAGCACCGCCCATGCGACGAGGAGAATGACGATCGCGGTCCACATGTCATCAGGCTACGCCGGAGATGAGGAATCCTCGTCAACTTGCAGCAAGCTCACATGCGGGGAGCCGGAGCGGCGGCGGCTCGTGCACGTGTACTCCGGCCGACGCGACGGGGCCGCGCAGCATCCGCTCGGGAACGGCTCGGTACGCTGGGGGAATGGCGCAGCGCAGGAAGTCGAGCAAGTCGGGCAAGGGCGGCGAGCCGATGGAGTTCCGTTCCGAGGCCCTCGCGGCGGCCCTCGAGAAGCAGGATATCGCCGCGGTGGCGCTCGCGCTCCGGCACGGCAACACGGTGGTTCCGCTCATCAAGCCCGGACCGCGCGACAAGCCGCTCGACGGCGGCGAGGTGTGGACCTACCGCGACCCGAACTCGGGAGAGGTCGCGCTGCTGCTCTTCAGCGACGCCGAGCACAAGCCCGCGAACCTGCCTCCGGCCGTCGGCCTGCAGAGCCCCGCGTGGCTCCGAACCTTCCTGAAGCGGCACGAGTCGACGATCACGACCGTCTTCCTCGACATCGCGGGCCCGCACCCGATGCAGGCCCCGCCCGCCGAACTGTTGAAGGCGCTCGAGGCCTGAGGTGACGGGGCCGAGCCGGCTCACTTGAGCCGCACGCCTGAGCCGGTACGCCTGAGCCGACACGCCTGAGCCGACACGCCTGAGCCGACACGCCTGAGCCGACACGCCTGATTCGGCAGGCTCGACCGTCGCTAGAACGCGGCGTCGAGTTCGCGTTCGCGCTCGGTCGTGGCAGCGACGAGCGCCCGCCCGACGGCCGCCTGCACGCTGCCGGCCTCGACGTCGAGGATCGTCGTGTACCCGAGCCTGCGCGCCTCGCTGCCTCGCTGCTTGGCCGAGCTGACCGGGCGAACCTCACCGGCGAGGCTGATCTCGCCGAAGGCGGCGAGGTCGTGCGGCACGGCGCGGTCGCGCATGGCCGACGCGATGGCGATCGCGATGGCGAGATCGGCGCCCGGTTCGACGAGCCGTACGCCGCCGACCGTCGAGACGTAGACGTCGTGCTCGCCGATCTGGCGCAGGCCCGCTCGGCGTTCGAGCACCGCGAGGATCATCGCGACGCGCGAGGGATCGACGCCGTTGACCACCCGGCGCGGCTGCGGGGCCTTGGTGGCCACGACGAGCGCCTGCACCTCGACCGGAAGTGCACGGCGCCCCTCGAGCGCGACCGTGACGCAGGTGCCGCTGACGGCCGCGCCGCGGCTCAGGAACAGCCCGCTCGGGTCGGGCACCTCGGCGATGCCGTCGCCGGTCATCTCGAAGCAGCCGACCTCGTCGGTGGGCCCGAAGCGGTTCTTGAGCGCCCGCACGAAGCGCAGCGCCGTCTGCCGGTCGCCCTCGAACTGGCACACGACGTCGACGAGGTGCTCGAGCAGGCGGGGGCCCGCGATCGTGCCGTCTTTCGTGACGTGGCCGACGAGCAGCACGGGCAGTTCGCGCTCTTTCGCAAGGCGGATGAGCGTCGAGGCGACCTCGCGCACCTGACCGGGCTGGCCGGCGATGCCGTCGTTCATCGAGCTCGACACGGTCTGCACCGAGTCGACGATGAGGAGTTCGGGCTGCACCGCGTCGACCTGCCCGATGACCGTCGCGAGGTCGGTCTCGGCGGCGAGGAACAGCTCGGGCTGCAGAGCGCCCGTGCGGCCGGCGCGCAGGCGAACCTGGGCGACGGACTCTTCGGCGCTCACGTAGAGCACGCGACGACCGGACGCGGCGACGCGTGCCGCGACATCCAGCAACAGGGTGGACTTGCCCACGCCCGGCTCGCCGCTCAGCAGGATGGCGGCGCCCGGCACGATGCCGCCGCCGAGCACGCGGTCGAACTCGCCGACGCCGCTCGCCCAGTGGCCGCGCTCTTCGGTCGTGACCTCGGTGATCGACCGCGCGACCTGCGAGGCACCGATCGCGACGGGCTTCAGCGTGCGCGAGATGCCGGTCTGCTCGCCCGCCTCGACGACCGTGCCCCACTGCTGGCACTCGGCGCACCGGCCGACCCACTTGACGGTGCTCCAACCGCATTCGGTGCAACGGTGTGCGGACGCGGGTTTGGCCATGCTGCGAGGGTACGGGCGGCCGCCGACATCGGCGCGTGCGGACGTCATGGCGGAGGGTTAGCCTGTGCGCATGTCCGCAGACGTGGACGTGCTCGTCATCGGAGCCGGCCAGGCCGGACTCGCCGTCAGCCATGAGTTGTCGGTGCGCGGGCTCGAGCACGTGGTGCTCGAGCGCGACCGCATGGGGTCCGCGTGGGCGAGTCGGTGGGACTCCTTCTGTCTCGTGACGCCGAACAGCGCGATCCGTCTCCCGGGCGGCGCGTACCGCGGCGGCGACGGCGACGGGTACCTTCCGCGCGACGAGATCGTCGACCACCTGACCGGTTATGCGGCGTCGTTCGGGGCCCCCGTGGCCGAGCGGCACGAGGTCGACCTGGTCGAGCCCGACGAGACGGGGTTCGTCGCCAGGTCTGCGGCCGGCGACATCCGTGCGCGTCGCGTCGTCGTCTGCACGGGTGCGTACCAACGGCCTCACCGACCGGCCTTCGTGGACGAGCTCGCTCGTCGGGTGCCGGTCGTCGTGTCGGCCGAGTACCGCTCGCCCGGTGCGCTTCCGGACGGGCCGGTGCTCGTCATCGGCGGCGGGCAGAGCGCGTGCCAGATCGCGGAGGAGCTGCACCGGGCCGGTCGTGAGGTCACCCTCGCGCCCGGGCGGGCGCCGACCATGCCGCGGCGCATCGACGGTCGGGACACGTTCGAATGGCTCGAGGAGGCGGGCTTCTTCGAGCAGGTGCTGGCCGACCAGCCGTCGCCCACGGTGCGGCTCGCCGCCAACCCGCTCGCCACGGGGGCGGGCGGCGGGCACGACCTCAGCCTCCGCACGCTCGCGGCCGACGGCGTGGGGCTCATCGGGCGGGTGATCGGCGTGGACGACGGGCGGCTGGTCGTCGCCGACGACCTCGCACAGACCCTCGCGGTCGGGGACGACGGGTTCCGGATCATCTGCGACCTCGCGAAGCAGGCGGCAGCGTCGCGCGGGATGCCCGCCCCGAACACCCCCGAACCGCTCGACGCGCCGGTCGACGCGGCCGAGGTGCCGCGTCTCGGCGACCTCGGCGTCGTGCTGGTCGCGTGCGGGTTCCGGCCGGCCTACGACTGGATCGACGTGCCCGGCGCGTTCGACGGGGGCGGCTTTCCGGTGACGGATGCCGATGGCAGCCCAGCCGTCGACGGCCTCTGGTTCGTCGGGGTGCCGTGGCTCCGCCGGCGCAAGTCGCCGCTGCTCATCGGGGTCGGCGAGGATGCCGCGATCGTGGCCGATCGGCTCGCGTGAGGGGTGCTCGACGTGCGGTCGATACGCACTCGGAGCGAGCTCGATCGTGCGCCGGATCGCTCGTTTTGGTCGATTCGGCAGTCTCGCCTACTATTGACCTCGGTACCGTGTCCGAGCGGCCGAAGGTGCAACTCTCGAAAAGTTGTGTGCGTGAAAGCGCACCGTGGGTTCAAATCCCACCGGTACCGCCAGAGAACGCCCCGATCCCCTGAATACAGGGAATCGGGGCGTTCGTCGTTTCCTCCGCCGGCTGGAATGCCGGGGTCACCCTGCAGCGTCGAGGATGACGTCGGCGACCTCGCCGGGGTGGCTCATCATGACCACGTGCGAGCTGCGGATCTCGACGGTCTCGGATCCGGCGCGTTCGGCCATCGCCCGTTCGGCCTCGGGCGGGATGGTGTGGTCCTGCGAGGCCACGATGTACCAGCTCGGGATCGTCTTCCAGGCCGGTTCGCCGGAGGGCGTGAACAGGGCTTGGAGCGCGGCGGGCCGCTGCGAGGCGGCCATCACGGCGGTCTGCTTCTTGGGGAGGTCCGCGGCGAACAGCTCCCGGAAGAACGCCGGGTCGATGTAGCCGTCGGCATCGCCCTCGGGTGCGCCGGGATACGGGCGGATGACGAGGTGGTCGCCGAGCGCCGAGTGGCCGCCGCCGAGCTCGTTCGCGTCGATGAGGCGCTCCCCGGCGTCGAGCGCGTACGCGGCGACGTAGACGAGCGAGACCACGTTCGGGTTGCCGGTCGCCGCGTTCGTGATGACCGCTCCGCCGTAGGAGTGGCCGACCAGGACGATCGGTCCCTCGATCGTCGCGAGGATCGACTTCACGTACTCGGCATCCGCGGTGAGACCGCGAAGCGGGTTGGACGCCGCCAGCACGGTGTAGCCGCGCTTCTGCAGGCGTTCGGTCACGTCGTTCCATCCGCTCGAATCGGCGAACGCGCCGTGCACGAGCACGACGGTCGGCTTCGGGGTCGTCGGGCGATGGGCGGGTTCGACGGCTGCGGCCGGCAGCGCGACCGCGACGGCCGCCAGTGCGGCGGCCGCGGCGACGGCGAGCGTGATGCGCAGGGGGCGTCGGCGCCCTCGTGCGTGCGGGGTGGACATGGTCGTTCTCCTCGTCTCGATGGACGACGGCGATGGATGCCCGGGGAACGGGCTCAGCCGTCACGCACATGCTCCTGCTGCCAGGCGGGTCACCGCACCACGTGCAGCGCGTAGTCGTGGCGCCGACGGCCCGCCGATCCGTGCCGTTCGAGGCGAAGGAGGCCGGCCTCGGCATCCGTGAAGGCAGCGCCTCTCGTCGCCGCATCCGTGCGCGGATGTCGCGTCGACGCGCAGCTGGCGCAGCCGTACGCTGTGGCGTGTGATCGAGCCGATCAGCGTCACCCCGCCGCACCGCATCGAGCGCGTGATCGCGAGCCAGCGCTGGAGCGACGCGCTGTTCGTGCACTGGCGGGTCGAGGCCGAACGCGTGGCGCCGTTGCTCCCCGCCGGAACGCGTCCCGACGAGCACGACGGCAGCAGCTGGGTCGGGCTCATCGCGTTCCGGCTGGGCGAGGCGCGGCTCGGCCCGATCGGACCGGTGCCGCTCATCAGCGACTTCGTCGAGATCAACGTGCGCCTGTACGCCGTCGACGGAGCGGGGCGCCGCGGCGTCGTGTTCCGGTCGCTCGAGGCGTCCCGGCTGGCGGCCGTCGTCGCGGCACGGGCGACGTTCTCGCTGCCGTACGTCTGGGCGAGCACGTCGGGTGGCGTCGACGGCGACCGGGTCGCCTATCGGTCGCGTCGCCACGGCAGCGGCGCGTCCGCCGCGATGGAGGCGACCGTCGATCGTTCCCGCACCGTGCAGGACGCGTCCGCGGACTTCCTGACCGCTCGCTGGGCCATGTTCACCCGACGACTCGGCCGCACGCGGTGGCATCCGAACGCCCATGAGCCGTGGGTGCTGCACCCCGCGACCCTCACGTCGCTGACGGATGACCTGGTCGCGGCGGCGGGCCTGCCGGGCGTCGTCGGGGCGCCGCCCGACTCCGTGCTGTTCAGCCCGGGCGTGTTCGCGCGGTTCGGTGCGGGAGGCCGCGGTGACGCGAACGGAGGCCCCGGCGTGCAGACGCCGAGGCCTTCGTGAAGATCCGGGGGCCTACTTGGCGCCCTTCACGGGCACGATCGCGAGTGCCGCGAGGCCGACGAGCACGACGGCCACGATCCAGATGCCGAGGTATCCGCCGGTCACCACGACGACGAGGCTCGCGAGCAGCGGGCCGAGCGCCTGCCCGAGGCTGCTGCCGAGGTTCGCGACGCCGAGGTCGCGCCCGGCGCGACGCGGGTCTGGGAGGACATCGATGAAGAGCGCCTGGTCGACGGGGATGTAGATGCCGAAGGCGAGGCCGGCCAGCGCGACCTGGATGAACAGGCCGGGCAGGGTCGGAGAGATGATCGGCACGAGGAAGCTCGCGGCCATGATGATCGACGCGACGATGACGAAGGGCTTGCGCTTGCCGACCTTGTCGGAGATGCGGCCCGAGAGCAGCATCGCGATGAGCGTCAGCGGCAGGCCGACGAGGGTCAGCAGCGGCGCCATCGTGGTCGCCTCCGATGCGCTCAGCGCCGGCCGGACGTACGACTGCAGCAGGTACAGGCCGAGGGCCGTGGACACCGTGTAGCCGAACGTCAGGAGCAGGCGCGCGATGAACACCCAGCGGAAGTCCGCGTCGCGCACGGCGACGGTGAAGCCGACGAAGAACTGCTTCCAGTTGAAGGCGTCGACCGCGAGGTCCAGCGACGAACGGTCGCGTGCGAGGAGCACGAAGAGCGTGGCGGTGAAGGCGGCGCTCAGGGCGACGACGAGGTAGATGTCGAGGCCGACGGACGAGAAGAACACCCCGGCGAGGATGCCGCCGAGCAGGCCGCCCAGGAAGTTCCCGAAGCCGCCGAGGCCCGAGGCGAGTCCGCGGCGCTCCTCGGTGACGCGGTCCGCGACGGTGGTCTGCAGCGGCGCGAGCGCCATGTTGAGGAAGCCCTGTGCGAGCGCGATGGCGAGGCCGAGCACGGCGAGCGTGGGCGAGAACCGTGCCACGACGAGCAGCGCCGAGCCGATGATCGCACCCGACAGGATCCAGGGTGCGCGGCGGCCGAACCGCGAGCGCGTGCGGTCGGAGAGCACGCCCACGATCGGCTGCACGAACATTGTGACGACGGCGCCGATCGAGGTGATGACGGCGAGCGCGCCGGCCTTCGACGATTCGTACGCCGAGAGGATGTCGAGCTGACGCTGCTGGTCGGCCGTCGCGGTGGCGGTGCCGTCGTCGATCGACTGCTTGAGGAGGGTGAGCTGCTGCAGGTCGACGCCCGCGTCGGCTCCGGTGAAGAAGTTCGCGAACTCGAAGAGCTGGACATGGTTCGGCAGCACGATGCCGAGCACGGCACCCCAGACGGCGCTGATGCCGATGTAGACGAGCGTGTACACCGTCAGGTACCGGCGGAAGCCCGGACCCTTCAGGTAGAAGCCCGACGTGCCGGTCTCGATCGGCTCGGTCGTCGTCGGCACCTTGTCGCGAGGCGCCTTCGGTGAGGCGGTGCGTGCGCTCATGGTTGTCCCATCGTCTTCGATGTCGGGCCGGTGTCGGGGGAGGGGATCCGGACTACGCGGACGCCTGACTGCTGAAAACGGAGTAAACCATCAAATCGAGATGGATGCAACCCCAGAAGGTCTCGACTCTCTCGGTAAACCCGGCTCCAAATATAGAGTTCACTCAAGTTTGGTGTTACCTTCGTCGCGTGAGCACAATTGCGACGAAGCGCGGACCGTACGCCAGGACCCAACAGCGGCGGGAGCAGATCGCGCGCGCCGTGCTGGACATCGTCGAAGAGCTCGGGCACGAGGCGGTCACCATCGCCCTCGTCGCCGAACGCAGCGACACCAGCGAGGCGACGGTGCTGTACCACTTCCCGTCGCGCGATCACCTGCTGGTGGCGGCGCTCGCGTACTCCGACCGCATGAGCGACGAGAAGACGCACGCGTCGGAGTCCGACGAGCCGTTCTCGCTCGAGGAGTTCCACGCGTCGATCGAGGCGGGCGGGTACGACGGCAACCTGGTCCGCCTCCTCCTCGTCATGAAGGGGCAGACCGCGACGGCCGACCACCCGGCCGCAGCGTACTTCGCGGGCCGGTACGAGACCCAGATCGGGATCTTCACGCGCCTCATCGCGGGCCGGCAGCGCGACGGATACGCCCTCGCGGCACTCGACGCGCGCCAGATCGCAGTCCAGCTCGTCGCCGTCTGGGACGGCCTCACCAACCTCTGGCTCACCGACCCCGGCTTCAGCATCGCCGACCTCGTGATCGACGCCTACCGGCGCCTGGCCGGCGAGAACATCGTCGAGGCCCGAGCGCTCATCAACCGCACCGACTTCGGTCTCTGATCGGCTCGCGCCCTCTCCGACACGAACCCCCATCGAAGGATCACCAGCAATGACGCAGCAGACTCCCGTTTCCGTCGACTCCGGTATCGGCGCCGGCTTCGAGACCCCGTACGTCGACATCGACGAGGAGCGACGGCTTCCCGTGCCGCACCGGTACGTGCACGGCGGGTTCGAGGGCACCGAGACGCGGTTCTCGTTCGCCTTCCCGCCGGCCGACCGGTACGAGCAGCGGTTCTTCCAGCACGTCACGCCGGTGCCCGACAGCGAGAACCTGGCCCAGACGGCCGTCGGTCGCGAGGGCAAGATCGACTTCGCGATCTCGAGCGGCGCCTACTTCGTCGAGACGAACGGCGGCGGCGCGAACTTCGCGCGCCCCGAGCTCGGCGGTGACATGACGATCGCCGCGTTCCGCGCGAACGCGGCATCGGCCGAGTACTCGAGGGTCATCGCACGGCAGATCTACGGCGAGCACCGCCCGTACGGCTACCTCTACGGCGGCAGCGGCGGCGGCTTCCGCGCGATGGGTGCGGCCGAGAACACCAGCGGCGTCTGGGACGGCTTCGTGCCCTACGTCATCGGCAGCCCGCTCGCGATCCCGAACGTCTTCACCGTGCGCATGCACGCGATGCGCATCCTCCGCGACAAGTTCGAGGTGATCGACGACGCGTACGCTCCCGGCGGCAGCGGCGATCCGTTCCCGCTGCTGAACGCCGAGGAGCAGGCGGCCCTCGCCGAGGTCACGAGGATGGGATTCCCGCCCCGGTCATGGTTCGGCTGGCGCACGATGGGCGCGCATGCGTTCAGCGTGCTGTACGGCGGCCTGGCCATGATCGACCCCGACTACTTCGAGACCTTCTGGACCACCGAGGGCTACCTCGGCGCGGACCCGACCGCGTCGGTGCACCGCGACCGGCTCCAATGGGAGGTCGAGGTCGCCGAGCTCGTCCGCGGCGACGACCACGGGACCTCGCACGGTCCTCGCGGCGGCGTCGACCAGGCGTTCCGCGAGCCGTCGCTCGCCGCCGGGCAGATCATCGGTGTGCGGTTGCGCACGTCGGCGCCCATCGACGCACAGCTCGCCGACCTCGTCGTGACATCCGGTGCGGCCGAGGGGGCGAGGCTCGTCCTCAGCAGCGTCATCGGCGACGTGGCCATGATCGACATCCCCGGTGCCGGGGCAGCGCTCGAAGGGCTGCAGCCCGGCGATCTCGTCACGATCGACAACAGCAACGTGCTCGCGGCGCAGACCTACCACCGGCACCAGGTTCCGAGCCCCGACTTCGCGGTCTGGGACCAGTTCCGGGGCGCCGACGGCGAGCCGACCCTGCCCCAGCGCCCGATGCTGGTCGGGCCGCTCATGGCGATGGGGGCGTCCGGCACGATCCAGAACGGCGCGTTCGACGGCCGGATGATCGTGGTCGCCTGCCTGAACGACCGGGAGGCGTTCCCGTGGCAGGCCGACTGGTACGCGGGCAAGGTTCGCGAGCACCTCGGCGCCGACACGGATGACCGCTTCCGGCTCTGGTACGTCGATCACGCCCTGCACGGCGACGACGAGGCGCAGGAGCACCCCACGCGCTCCGTCTCGTACCTCGGCGCGCTGCACGAGGCCCTGCGCCAGCTCGCGGCCTGGGTCGAGCGCGGCGTCGAGCCGGCGGCCAGCACGGCCTACGAGATCACGGATGGTCAGGTCGTCGTTCCGGATGCCGCGGCGGCCCGCCACGGCGTGCAGCCCGTCGCACGGCTGACCGTCGACGGCGGTGAGCGGGCGGAGGTCTCGGCCGGCGCCACGGTGCTGCTGCGACTCGACGCGAGGATGCCGTCGCGAGCCGGCAGGATCGTCGGCATCGAGTGGGACCTCGACGGCGACGGCGAGTACGACGCGATCGAGGGCGTCGAGGTCGGCGAGGTCGTGCAGGTCGAACGCCGCATCGCCTTCGAGGCACCGGGCACGTATTTCGTCACGGCGCGCGTCGCCGCACAGGGCGAGGGCGACCCCGAGTCGATCTGGGCCCGGATCGAGACGCTCGCACGCGTTCGCGTCGTCGTCGTCTGAGCCATGAGCGCTCCGATCATCCCGGGGTTCTTCCCCGACCCGACGGTGTGCCGCGTTGGAACGGACTACTACCTCGCGACCTCGAGTTTCGAGTACTTCCCGGCGGTGCCGATCTTCCACAGCACCGACCTGCTGACGTGGACGCAGATCGGCCACGCGTTCGATCGTGAGAGCCAGCTCGACCTCCAGTCGAGCGGGTCGGGGGTCGGCGGCATCTACGCGCCCACGCTCCGGTACCACGACGGGACGTACTTCCTGATCACGACGAACGTCTCCACGGCCGACCAGGGGCACATGATCGTGACGAGCACGGACCCGGCGGGTCCGTGGTCGGATCCGGTGTTCGCGCCGGGCTTCGACGGCATCGACCCCGATCTGACCTGGGACGCCGACGGCATGTGCCACCTGACCTGGTCGTCGTACGCGCCCGGACTCGAGGGCATCGCGCAGGTGCCGTTCGACGTGCGGACCGGCACGGCGCTCGGCCCGGCGCGCGTGATCTGGAAGGGCACCGGCCTCGCGTGGCCGGAGTCGCCGCACCTGTACCTCGTCGACGGACGGTGGATCCTCACGATCGCCGAGGGCGGCACCGAGCGGGGGCACTGCATCACCGTCGCCCGCTCGCGGAACATCGACGGGCCGTACGAATCGGCAGCGCAGAATCCGATCTTCACGCACCGCAGCACCCCGTCGCCGATCCAGAACGTCGGGCACGGAGACCTCGTGCAGACCCCGACCGGCGAATGGGCGATGGTCTACCTCGCGGTGCGGGTCGCGGGCATCACCCCCGGATTCCACGTCAACGGGCGCGAGACCTTCCTGGCCGGCATCGACTGGGCCGACGGCTGGCCGGTGGTCGACGAGCACCGGTACGAGGTCCCGCCGACCGAGACGGGCTTCTCCGACGAGTTCGCCGGGGCCCTCGACCTGCGGTGGATCTCGCCCGGCTCCGCGGCATCCGGCTGGACCGAGCCGTCCGCGAGCGGAGGACTCGACCTCCACGCCGACCCGACCGGCGGCACCCGCCTGCTCGCGGTCCGCGCGCGCGACCCCGAATGGTCGGTGTCGGCGGACGTCGACGCCGCTCGAGGAACCGGCGGCCTCGTCATCCGCCTCGATGACGACCACTGGTGCTCCGTCGAGGTCGGCAGGGCGGAGATCGTTGCACGGCTGAGCCTCAGGGCGGGGGTCATCGAGCTCGGACGGACGTCTCGTGTCGGCGACGAGATATCGCTGTGGCTGCGCGTGACCGTGCCGGAGGCGGGGCACAACGCGCCGGTCGGCCCCGACGTCATCGAGCTCGGCGCGATCACGGCGGGGGAGTCGGCCTCGCTCGGGTCGTTCGACGGCCGCTACCTCTCGACCGAGGTCGCCGGCGGGTTCACGGGCCGGGTCGTCGGGGTCGCGCCGTCGTCCGGCACGCTCCGCGTCTCGTCGTTCTCATACCGCCCGGGTCGAGCCGGGTCATGACGTTCTCTCCCCATGCGCGCATGATCACGTCCGACCGGCGCACCGGGTCGGCCCCCGCGCTACGGCGGCGATTCGCGCGCTCGGGCGAGCACGGAATGCTCACTGCTGCCGTGCTGCGGGCAACCGCGCTCGGCGTCTGCGAGGTGTTCCTCAACGGCTCGCCCGTCTCGGCCGATGTGCTGACGCCCGGGTGGAGCAGCTACGAGTGGCGGCTCAGGTACGCGCGATGGGATGTCACCCCGCTCATCGCCGCGACGAACACCATCGGCATCCTCGTCGGCAACGGCTGGTATGCGGGCAACCTCGGGTTCGCCGGAGGTCATGCGATCTACGGCGACCGGCGGGCGGCGCTCGTACAGCTCGACCTGACCTACGCCGACGGATTCATCGAGACGATCGTCAGCGACGAGTCGTGGTCGTCGGGCCCGAGCGCGATCCTCGCCGACGACCTGTACGACGGGCAGACCATCGACGGGCGCGCGGTCGATCCCGAGTGGGCGACCGATCATGGATCCGAGGACGGATGGGGCGGCGTGCGCGTGGTCGACTTCGATCACGCCGTGCTCACGCCGTACGTCGGCCCGCCGGTGCGACGCCAGGAATCGATGGAGCCGACCGCGGTCTGGACCTCGCCCTCCGGGCGGACGCTGATCGACTTCGGCCAGAACCTCGCGGGCTGGATCCGCCTTGAGGTGACGGGCGACGCAGGCCGGCAGATCACGATCCGGCATGCCGAGGTGCTCGAGCACGAGGAGCTCGGCGTGCGCCCACTCCGCAACGCGGAGGCGACGGATCGATTCATCCTGAGCGGTGGCGCGGACGTGTTCGAGCCGACGTTCACCTTCCACGGCTTCCGGTACGCCGAGGTCGATGGGTGGCCGGGCACACACGACGAGCTCGCGTCCGCCGCTCGTGCGATCGTCGTCCACTCGGAGCTGACGCGAACCGGTACGTTCGAGTGCTCCGACCCGCTGCTGAACCGGCTGCACGCGAACGTCGTCTGGACGATGCGCGGGAACTTCGTCGACGTTCCCACCGACTGCCCCCAGCGCGATGAGCGCCTGGGCTGGACCGGTGATCTCTCGGCGTTCGCGCCGACCGCCGCGTACCTCTTCGACGTCGAGGCGTTCCTGCGCGACTGGCTCCTCGACCTGGCCGAGGAGCAGCGGCACGCCGACGGGGTGATCCCGCTCGTGGTGCCCGACAACATCAAGTACGACTGGCTCGACGAGACCGCCGCGGCGCTCCACCGAGGATCGAGGGTCATGGCGCTCTGGAGCGATGCGGCCTGCTGGGTGCCGTGGGCCCTCTGGCAGGCCTACGGGGACCGCACGGTGCTCGAGCAGCAGTACGACTCGATGGTCGCGTACGCCCGACTCGTCGACTCGGTGGTCGGCACACGCGGACTGCTCGACGAGGGCCACCAGTTCGGCGACTGGCTCGACCCCACGGCGCCGCCCGACGCACCCCTCGAGGCGAAGGCGGACAGCTCGGTCGTGGCCACGGCTTGCGTGTACCGATCGGCGGTCATCGCCGCGGAGGCGGCCGCGGCGCTCGGCCGGGGTGACGACGCCGCCGAGTTCGGCCGACTCGCCGGCCGCATCCGCGAGGCGTTCACCGACGCCTACGTCGACGGCGGCCGGATCACGAGCGATGCGACGGCGGTCTACGCCCTCGCGATCGCATTCGACCTGCTCGAGGGCGATGCTCTGGATGCTGCGGGCAGCCGCCTCGCGGAACTCGCCGAGGAGGCGGGCTTCACGGTGACCACCGGGTTCGCGGGCACGCCGTTCATCCTCGGTGCGCTCACGAAGACCGGGCACCTCGACGTCGCCTACCGCCTGCTGTTGGAGCAGGAGTGCCCGTCGTGGCTCTACCCCGTGACGATGGGCGCGACGACGACCTGGGAGCGGTGGGACTCGATGCTGCCCGACGGGTCGATCAACCCGGGCGAGATGACGAGCTTCAACCACTACGCGTTCGGGGCCGTGGCCGACTGGATGCACACGACGGTCGCCGGGCTGTCGCCGCTCGCGCCGGGGTACGAGCAGGTGCTGTTCGCACCACGCCCCGGCGGCGGGCTCACGTGGGCGAAGGGTGCGCTCGAGACGAGGCACGGCCGGGTCGCGATCTCGTGGAACGTCGATGGCGGTCGACTGGCCGTCGACGTCGAGGTGCCCCAGGGGTGTCGGGCCGTCATCCGGATTCCGGGCCGGGACGACGAGGCGGTCGGCTCCGGACGGCACTCGCGCGGGGTGCGCTTCGTCGACTGAGCAGTCGGCCGAGTCGGCCGAGTCGGCCGAGTCGGCCGAGTCGGTCGCGCGGCACGGGGCCCAGTGCTGATCGACGCACTCCCGCCGTCGAAGCGGGCAGCGGGACTAGATCGAGCCGCCGGGCACGACCCTCAGCGAGGCCTGGCGTTCGGGCGCGCGGGCGGTGTCGGCGTGGCCGGTGATCGCGAGGATGCCGTGGATCGCGGCCTCGGCGGCGATCTCGAGGTCGTAGTCGACGGTCGTGAGCGGCGGCAGCGTGAGTCGGCCGAGCGTGGTGTGGTCCATGCCGATGAGGGCGAGGTCTTCTGGGACCCGCCAGCCGCGGCGCGTCGCCGCCGAGAGCAGCGCGGTGGCGACGTCGTCGTTGTAGCAGGCCACGGCGAAGCCGGTGCCGCCGAGCTCGTCGAGGGCGCGGTCGGCGTCGTCGGGCGTCACGTCGAGTCCGACCGACTCGGGCTCGGGAAGGCCGGCTTCGCGGCACGCCTCACGAAGTCCGTTCTCGCGGTCGGCGCCGAACGGGTCTTGGCGGGCGTCGGCCAGGTGGGCGAACGCGAGTCGCCGGTGGCCATGGGCGATGAGCGTGCGCCCCTGCAGGAGCCCGATGGCGTGGTTGTAGTCGAAGAAGTTCGTCGAACTCGGGTCGAGCCCGGTCACGCCGCGATCGCCGATCAGGGCGCGCTCCTCGTCGGTGAAGCGGGTGAGCGAGAACACCGCGGCGGGCTTCATGCTCGAGATGACGCGCCCGAGCGAGGCGGTCGACGGCGTCGCGAGTCGGAGCACGAGCGTGAGGCCGTGTGCGGCGAGCTCGTCGGTCATGCGGCTGAAGAAGTCCTGCAGGGTGGCGCCGAACGTGGTGTGGGGGATCAGCGCGATGACGAAGTCGCTCGATCCGCGCGCGAGCGTGCGGCCCGCCGACGACGGTTCGTAGCCGAGCTCGAGGGCAGCCTGGTTGACGCGATCGCGGGTGGCCTCGGCGAATCTCTGGCCGCGGCCGTTCAGGATCTGGCTCACCGTCGCGCGCGAGACGCCGGCGTGCTTGGCGACGTCTTCGCTGGTGGTGATCATGCGCGAAAGCCTATCGCGGTTGACGCGCGTAACCGAGGAACGCCGGAGAACCGGCATCCGAGTGTCGGCCTGCTGTTGACGCGCGTTACCTGGTGTGGTTTACTCCTCGAAGTAACGCGCGATACCTGATCCATCGATCCGGCCTCCGCACCACCCGCCGATGAAGTTGGAGCCCCTCGATGACGAGTACCGAGACCGTGACCGCCCCGGATCGCGTCGACCCCTCGCGGGTGGCGTTCAACACGGGCTGGAGCTTCCGCACGAAGGTGACCGCCTTCCAGGAGCTCGGCGGCGCCGGCGCCACCGGCTGGACCGAGGTGCTGCTGCCGCACGACGCGCTCATCGGCACCGAGCGTTCGGCCGACGCACCGCGCGGCGACACCACGGCGTACTTCGCCGGCGGCTCGTTCGAGTACCGCAAGACCTTCACCGTGCCCGCCGAGGCTCGCGGCTCCCGCATGCTGCTCGAGTTCGACGGCGTCTACCGCGACGCGATGGTCTACGTGAACGGCGCCCTCGCCGGGCAGCACGCGTTCGGCACCTCGCGTTTCGCCGTGCGCATCGACCCCTATGTCGACTTCGGCGCCGAGAACGAGGTGCGGGTCGAGTGCCGCACCCACCTCGACAGCCGCTGGTACGCGGGTGCCGGCATCCACCGCGACGTGCACCTGATCACCAAGGCGCCGCTGCACATCGCGCACGACGGCGTTCGCGTGACGACCCCGGATGTCGATGCCGACCGCGCGATCGTCGAGGTCGCCGTGACGGTCGAGAACGACGGCCCCGTCACCGCGACGGTGCGCCTGAGCGCGGCCGTCGTCGAGGAGGACATCGCCGAGGTCGCCTCGGGCAGCACGCCGGTCACGCTCCTCCCCGGTGAGCGTCAGGTCGCGCGACTCCGGCTCCCGGTTCCGAGCCCCGCGCTCTGGAGCGTCGAGGACCCGTCGCTGTACGCGCTGCGCCTGCAGCTCACCGAGGTCGGGAGGGCGGATGTCGCGGACGGCCCCATCGACGAGGAACGGGTGAGCTTCGGCATCCGCACCCTGCAGCTCGACCCGCAGAAGGGCCTGCGCATCAACGGGCGCGAGGTGAAGCTGCGCGGCGCGTGCATCCACTCCGACAACGGCCCGCTCGGCGCCGTCTCGATCGCCCGCGCCGAGGAGCGCCGGGTGCAGGCGCTGAAGGACGCCGGGTTCAACGCGATCCGCAGCGCCCACAACCCCGCCAGCAGCGCCCTGCTCGCGGCCTGCGACCGGCTCGGCATGCTCGTCATGGACGAGAGCTTCGACATGTGGACCTCCGGCAAGAGCGACTTCGACACCGCCTCCGACTTCTCCCAGTGGTGGGAGCGCGACCTCGAGGCGCTCGTCGCCAAGGACTTCAACCACCCCAGCGTCATCATGTACTCGATCGGCAACGAGATCCCCGAGACGGGCAACCGCTTCGGCGCCGCGATCGGGCGCAGGCTGGCCGAGAAGATCCGCTCGCTCGACGACACCCGGTACATCACCAACGGCATCAACGGGTTCGTCTCGATGCTCGACACGATCATCCCGATGATGCAGGCGAACCGGGCCGCGGCCGCGGACGCCGGCCCCGCGGGCGTGAACGGCATGATGGCCGGGTTCGGGCAGATGATGAGCCGCATCCAGGCCTCGCCGCAGGCCACCGAACGCGTCGAGGAGTCGTTCGCGGTGCTCGACATCGCGGGCATGAACTACGGCGATGCGCGCTACGAGCTCGACCGCGAGCTGTTCCCGAACCGCATCATCGTGGGCGCCGAGACCTGGCCGACCGACATCGACAAGAACTGGGCGCTCGTCACGGCGAACAGCCACGTGCTCGGCGACTTCACCTGGACCGGCTGGGACTACCTCGGCGAGACGGGCATCGGCGTCGTCAAGTACGCCGACGACGGCGCCCGCGGCCAGGCCTCGTTCGCGACCGGGTTCCCGGGCCTGACCGCCTGGTGCGGCGACCTCGACATCACGGGCTTCCGCCGCCCGGCGTCGTACTACCGCGAGATCGTGTTCGGCCTGCGCTCCGAGCCCTACATCGCCGTGCAGCGGCCCGAGCACCACGGCAAGGACATCGCCGTCGCCACGCCGTGGGCCTGGACCGACTCGATCGGCAGTTGGTCGTGGGCCGGCTTCGAGGGCCGCCCCATCCACGTCGAGGTCTACGCCGACGCCGACGAGGTCGAGCTGCGGCTCGACGGGGCGCCCCTCGGCCGCGCGACGGTGGGGGAGTCGCGGAAGTTCCGCGCCGACTTCGAGACGGTCTACCGGCCGGGCGAGCTCGTCGCGGTCGCCTACCGCGACGGCGTCGAGACCGGCCGCACCGCGCTGGCTGCGGCATCCGAGGCCTTCGACCTGCGCGTGCTCGCCGACCGCACGAGCCTGCGCGCCGACGGCACCGACCTCGCCTACCTCGCGATCGAACTGACCGACGAGCACGGCACCGTGCACGCCACGCACGACCGCACCGTGACCGTGACCGTGGTCGGCCCGGCCGTGCTCGCGCTCGGCAGCGGCGCACCGATCACCGAGGAGGGCTTCACCGCTCCGCAGCACCGCACCTTCGACGGGCGGGCGCTCGCGATCGTCCGCCCGACGGGCGCCGGCGAGATCACCGTCACCGTGACGGCGGACGGGTGCGCACCGGCATCCGTCGCCCTGAGCGTGGACTAGCCGCCCGACCGGCGGCCCGCCCGGTCGGCCGGACCACCACCCACCAGCCCCCGCACCACCCCAGCCCCACCTGACAAAGGAGTCCCATCATGAACAACGACCTCGACACCGGCACCCCCCAGCCGGGCGCCGACCCGCTGGGCGCCGCGCTCGCCGACGCCGAAGGCGGCCCCCTCGGCCGCATGGTCGGCGCAGGCGAACCCGACTTCGACGACGTGACCCCGACCGGCTCGGTCATCGTGCGCGAGCGGGTCAGCGCCGGCTACATCTGGCTGCTGATCATCGCGACGCTCGGCTCGTACGCCGCGCTCGTCGCCCCGATCGGCATCTCGCTGTCGCTCCGCGTGCAGGAGCTCGCGCCCGAGAACATCGAACTGCTCGGCTACGTGGTCGGCGTCGGAGCCATCGCCGCCGCGATCTCGCAGCCGCTGGTCGGCATGTGGAGCGACCGCACGCGGTCGCGCCTCGGCCGCCGTCGCCCCTTCGCGATCGGCGGCACGATCGTCGGCCTGATCGGCCTGGCCCTGATGGCGGCGGCTCCGAGCGTGCCGGTGCTCGCCCTGGCCTGGGTCGTCACCCAGCTCGGCTGGGCGACCGTGCTCAGCTCGCTGCTGCTCTCGCAGGCCGACCGCCTGCCCGAGGAGCAGCGCGGAAAGGTCGCCGGCCTCAGCGGCTTCACGCAGATGATCGCGTCGGTGCTCGGCGTCGGGATCGCCAGCGCGTTCATCGGCAACAGCTTCCTGGTCTTCCTCGTGCCCGGTCTGATCGGCGCCGTCGCGCTGACCCTCTGGGTCACGCTCGTCAAGGAGCCGAGCAGTCGCGACCTCGTCGTCGAGCAGAAGCTCACGCTCGGCCGCGCCCTCAAGGACATGGTCTTCAACCCGAAGCAGCACCCCGACTTCGCGTGGAACTGGCTCGGCCGCCTCTTCTTCATGTTCGGCGTCACGTTCGCGACCACGTTCACGACGCTGTTCTTCGCGTCGCGCCTCAGCGAGGGCGGCCAGGTCGCCGACATCGGCGGGCTCATCACGATCCTGTCGCTGTTCGGCGTGGTCGCCACGGCCGGTGGCGCCATCCTCGGCGGATTCCTGTCGGACAAGCTCAAGCGTCGCCGCTTCTTCGTACTCCTCGCGGGTCTCGCGTTCACCGCGGGTGCCATCGTCATGGCCTTCGGCGGCTCGAACGCGACCGTGCTCATCGTCGGATCGGTGGTCACCAGCATCGGCCTCGGCGTGTTCTCGGCGGTGGACCAGGCGATCGTGCTCGACGTGCTGCCCGAGCGCGACACCGAGGCCGGCCGCTACATGGGCATCAACGGGTACTCCACGACCATCGCCCAGGCGATCGCGCCGATCGTCGCGGCCCCGCTGCTGCTGATCGGCGTCGAGGGCGCCGACAAGAACTTCGGGCTGCTGTTCATCGTCGCGGCGGCCTGCACGCTCATCGGCGGCAACATCGTCATGATCTTCGTGCGCAGCGCGAAATAGGCGAGCGGATGCCGGTGGCCGGCCGTTCACGCGATCGGCCGGCCCGCGGCATCCGAGGTCCGCGAAGGCAACCTGCTCCCGCACACCCTGGAACCGCACGAAAGGCACGACGACATGACCGGATTCCCGACCCCGTTCCTCTGGGGCGCTTCGACGGCCCCGCACCAGATCGAGGGCGGCAACGTCAACAGCGACTGGTGGGCGCGCGAGGGCCTGATGCCCGGGATGGAGCTCAGCGGCGACGCGGTCGACGGCTATCACCGATACGCGGAGGACATCGGCCTGCTCGCGGACGCCGGCCTGACCGCCTACCGGTTCGGCCTCGAGTGGGCGCGGATCGAGCCGCGCGAGGGCCAGTTCTCGAATGCGGAACTCGCGCACTACCGACGTGTGATCGATGCGTGCCTCGACGCCGGCGTGGCGCCGGTCGTCACGCTCAACCACTTCAGCGTGCCGCGCTGGTTCGCCGAAGCGGGCGGATGGTCCGCGCCCGAGTCGACGGAGCGGTTCGCCGCCTACGTGGCCCGGGTGACCGACATCCTCGACGATGTCGAGTGGGTCGTCACGATCAACGAGCCGAACATGATGGCCATGATGGTCATGCTCCAGGAAGCGGCGCGCGCCGGCCAGATGTCGGAGTGGCAGAGCCCGACCGTCGGTTCCGACGGCGCCGAGCCGTCGCGCGACGCGATCGCGCAGAGCCTGCCCGTGCCGAAGCCCGAGTACGCCGCGCCGTTCATCGCCGCCCACCACGCGGCGCGCGCCGTCCTTCGCGAGCGCACGACGGCCAAGATCGGCTGGTCGATCGCGAACGGCGCCTTCTGGGCGGAGACCGAGCATGCGGCGAAGCTCGCCCAGGTGCGCCGCGACTACGAGGACCTCTACCTCGAGGCATCCGCGGGCGACGACTTCGTCGGCGTGCAGTCGTACTCGACACAGGAGGTCGACGACAACGGGCTCGTCCCGCACCCGCCGCACCCCGACAACACGCTCGTCGGCACCGCCTACCGCCCCGATGCACTCGGTATCGCCGTGCGCCACGCGGCGGAGGTCACCGGCCTGCCGGTGCTCGTCACCGAGAACGGCATCGCGACCGCCGACGACGCGCGCCGGATCGCCTACACGACCGACGCCCTCGAGGGCCTCGCAAACGCGATCACCGACGGCGTCGACGTGCGCGGCTACCTGCACTGGACGCTGCTCGACAACTACGAGTGGGGTCACTGGGGCCCGACCTTCGGATTGATCGCGGCCGACCGCACGACCTTCGTCCGCACCCCGAAGCCCAGCCTCGCGTGGCTCGGCGGCATCGCACGCAGCAACGGGGCCGACCTGCCGGAGCGATCGTGACCGTGCAGCGCTGGGCCGCGATCGGCACAGGAACCATCTCGCGCAGCGTCGTGCCCGACCTGCAGTCCTGCGAGGGCGCCGAGGTCGTCATCGTGCAGAGCCGCGACGCCGCGAAGGCCGCCGCGTTCGCCGAGGAGTTCGGCATCCCGACCGCCACAGGCGATTACGAGGCCGTGCTCGCCGACCCCGAAATCGACGCGATCTACCTCGCGACCCCGTTCGCGACGCACCACGCGATGGCCCGCGCGGCGCTGCTCGCCGGCAAGCACGTGCTCGTCGAGAAGCCCATGACGATGGACGCCGCTGAGGCAGCCGACCTGTTCGCGCTCGCCGCAGAGCGCGGCCTCTTCCTCATGGAGGCCATGTGGATGAAGTTCAGCCCGGTCTTCATCCGCCTGCACGAGGAGCTCGCGAACGGCACGATCGGCGTGCCCCGCAACCTGCGGGCGACCTTCGGCATCCCGTTCCCGAACGAGGGCGACAGTAGCAAATGGGATGTCGCGCGCAGCGGCGGCGCCCTGCTCGACCAGGGCATCTACCCGATCACGCTCGCCCACTCGGTGTTCGGCGAGCCCACGAGCATCCACGCCTCCGGAACCGTGCGCGACGACGGGCTCGACATCGCCGAGCACTTCACGCTCGAGTACGCCGACGGTCGGTACGCCCAGTGCGCGAGCTCGATGTCGGAGTTCGCCGAGCTCACGGCATCCGTCGGCGGGCCGAAGGGCTGGCTGACCCTCACGCCGCCGTTCTGGGCGACCACCGACCTCGAGGTGCACGCGGGCGGCATGCGGCAGATCTTCCGCACGCCCGACCTCGTCGAGTTCCCGCGCGAGGGCAGCGGCTACGTGCCGATGCTGCGCGCCGTGATCGCGGCCATCGCCGAGGGCGCCACCGAGCACCCCGTGCACACCGCCGCCGACACGCTCGCCGTGTTCCGCACCATCGACGTGATCTTCGCGCAGATCCGCTGAGCGCACCCGCCGATCACGAGACCGATCCCGTACTTCGACCCGATCCACGATTGAGAGACCAGACACCATGACCGACCTCCGCGTCCTCCCGTACCGCGACACCGCGCTGCCCGTGGCCGAGCGCGTCGACGACCTGCTCTCGCGCCTCAGCCTCGAGGAGAAGGCCGGCCAGCTGAGCCAGTACTTCTACTTCGGCTCGGTCGGCGAACTGCCCGCCGACTTCGACCTCAGTACGGTGCCGCCGGAGCACCAGGCGTTCATCCGCCAGCCGCAGATGGTCGAGGCGGCGATCGCGAACGGCACCGCCGGCTCGGCGCTCTTCGTCACGAACGCGGCCACGGCGAACCGGCTGCAGCGCCTGGCGGTCGAGCAGACCCGCCACGGCATTCCGCTCATCTTCGGATTCGACGTGATCCACGGCCTCCGCACGATCTTCCCGGTGCCGATCGCGCAGGCGGCGTCGTGGAACCCTGCGGTCATCGAGCGCTCGCAGGCGGTCGCCGCCCGCGAGGCCAGGGCGATCGGCATCAACTGGAGCTTCGCGCCCATGATCGACATCGCGCGCGACCCACGGTGGGGTCGCATCATCGAGGGCGCGGGCGAGGACCCGTACCTCGGCTCGGCGGTCGCCGCGGCGCAGGTGCGCGGCTTCCAGGGCGATCTCGGCACCGAGAGCGTGCTCGCGACGCCCAAGCACTTCGCGGGCTACGGCGCCGCCCGCGGCGGCCGCGACTACGACGACGCCGAGATCTCCGACTCGGAGCTGCGCAACGTCTACCTCCCGCCGTTCCAGGCGGCCGTCGCCGCGGGTGCCGCGACCGTCATGAGCGCCTACATGGACCTCAACGGCGTGCCCGCGAGCGGCAGCCCATGGCTGCTCAACCAGGTGCTGCGCGACGAGCTGGGCTTCGACGGCTTCGTGGTCTCCGACGCGAACGCGGTCAAGTCGCTCGAGACCCAGCACTTCGCGGCGTCGGCGACGGATGCCGCGGCTCGCGCCCTGACATCCGGCCTCGACATGGAGATGTGCATGTTCGACCCGGCCTTCGGCACCCTGCCGGATGCCGTTGCGCGGGGTCTCGTCGACGAGGCCGTGCTCGACACCGCCGTGCGTCGCGTGCTCGAGGCGAAGTTCCGCCTCGGGCTCTTCGAGAACCCGTACGTCGACGAGGAGGCCGTCGCGGCGGTGCTCGACGCCCCGTCGCATCGCGACCTGGCGCAGGCCGCGGCCGAGCAGACCGCCGTGCTGCTGAAGAACGAGGCCGCGCTGCCGCTCGACGCTGCCGGGCTCGGCTCGATCGCCGTCATCGGGCAGCTCGCCGACAGCAAGCGCGACACGCTCGGACCGTGGGTCTTCGTGCACGACACCGCCGAGACCGTGAGCATCGTCGAGGGCATCCGGGCCCGCGTCGGCGACTCGGTGCGGGTCGAGCACGCGGCCGGCGCCGGCATCCCCTCGCGCGAGTTCCCGTCGATGTTCGACCGGCAGGACCCGACCGTCGTGAACACGCCGGACGACTACGACGACGACGCCGAGATCGAGCGCGCGGTCGCCGTGGCGGCCGAGGCCGACGTGGCCGTGGTCGTCGTGGGCGAGCGCCAGAACCAGATCGGCGAGAACGCGTCGCGCTCTACGCTCGAACTCGCCGGCCGCCAGCTCGAGCAGCTGCAGCGCATCGCCGCGACCGGCACCCCGGTCGTGCTCGTCGTCATGTCGGGCCGTCCGCTCGACCTGCGGTGGGCCGACGCGAACGTGCCGGCCATCCTGCAGGCCTGGTACCCGGGCACACGCGGCGGCGACGCGGTCGCGGCCGTGCTGTTCGGTGACGCCTCGCCGGCCGGGCGCCTGCCCTTCACCTGGCCGCGCCACGTGGGCCAGGTGCCGATGGTGTACGCGCACCTGCGCACGTTCGAGCCGCAGAACCAGGGCAAGCGCTACTGGGATGAGGAGTCCACACCGCTCTACCCCTTCGGCCACGGTCTGAGCTACGCGACGTTCGCCTACGACGCGCTGCGCCTCGACCGCGACGAGATCGCCGTCGGCGAGACCGCCACCGTGTCGGTCGACGTCACGAACATGTCTGGCCTCGAGGCCGACGAGGTCGTGCAGCTCTACATCCACCAGCGGTACGGCACCTCGTCGCGCCCCGTGCGCGAACTCAAGGGCTTCGAGCGCCTCACGCTCGCCGCCGGGGAGACCCGCACCGTGACCTTCGACCTCGGCCCCGCCGAGCTCCGCCACTGGAGCGCCGCGACCCGCGACTGGGTGCAGGACGCGACCACGCTCGACGTGTGGGTCGGCGGCAGCTCGGCGGCCGACCTCGCCACCGTGCTCACGGTCGCCGCGGCATCCGACCACCGATGACCGACCGAGGAGACGCCGAGATGACGATCGAACAGCAGGCCGAGCAGGCCGAGCAGGCCGAGCAGGCCGAGCAGGCCGAGCAACTCGACCGGCAGGCCACGATCCGGCCCGGGCAGGTGTGGCTCGACACGAAGGGCGAGCGCATCCAGGCGCATGGCGGGTCGGTCTTCGCCGGCGACGACGGCACGTTCACCTGGTACGGCGAGAACAAGGAGCACACCACTCCGGGCAGCGGCAACTGGCACTGGGGCGTGCGCGCGTACACGTCGACCGACCTCGTCAACTGGGAGGACCGCGGGTTGATCATCCCGCCCGTGCTCGACGACCCGGCCTCGCCGCTGCATCCGGCGCAGAAGATGGACCGGCCGCACATCCTCTTCAACGAGGCCACCGGCAAGTTCGTCTGCTGGCTGAAGATCATGGGCGAGGACGAGCAGGCGACGCAGGCCTCCACGGTGCTCGTCGCCGACGACCTGCTCGGCCCCTACGAGATCGTGCGCACGGGCCTGCGCCCCCTCGGCATGGACGCCGGCGACTTCGACCTCACGGTCGACCCCGCCACCGGCACCGCGTACTACGTCTTCGAGAAGGTGCACACCGACCTCGTCGTCGCCGAGCTCACCGACGAGTACACGGATGTCTCGGGGGAGTACAGCGTGCACTTCCACCACTCCGGGCCGCCGTTCAACCGCGAGGCGCCCGCGCACTTCACGCGCGACGGCCGGCACTACCTCGTGACCTCGAGCACGACCGGGTACTTCCCGAACCCGTCGGAGTTCGCGAGCGCCGAGGCGATGCACGGACCGTGGACCGTGCTCGGCGACGCCCACCCGGGCGACGAGACCCGCACGTCGTACCGGTCGCAGATCAGCTCGGTGTTCAAGCACCCCGGCAAACAGGACCTCTACATCGCGCTCGCCGACCGCTGGCTGCCCGATCTCCCCGACGACCTGCCGAACGTGTTCGACGCGATCGCCGCGCGCATGCAGGGCGCCCCGCGCCCGCCCGGAGCCGAGAACCTCGCAGCCGTCATGTCGCTCGCCAACGGCGAGAACACGGCCATCGCCGACTACGTGTGGCTGCCGATCCGCTTCGACGGCGACATCCCGACCATCGACTGGCTCGACGAGTGGAGCCCGGAGGACTACGCATGAGAGCCGTCCGACTCCGCACCGAGTACCTCGACCGGCCGCTCGGACTCGGCATCGCGCGCCCGCGCCTGTCGTGGAACTGCGAGGGCGGCCTCGAGCAGACCGCCTACCGCGTGCAGGCGACGCGCGACGGCGAGACGGTGTGGGACTCCGGCAGGGTCGACTCGAACCGCATGGCGCACATCGCGTACGACGGCGCCGAGCTCACGAGCCGCGACCGCGTCGAGTGGTCGGTCGAGCTCTGGGACGAGACGGGTGCCGCGGGCGAGCCGTCGTCGACGTGGTTCGAGCTCGGACTGCTCGCCCCGCAGGACTGGACGGCGACGTGGATCGCGGGCGACGTGAAGCTCAAGAAGCATGCGCGGCATCCGATCGACTGCTTCCGCACGGGATTCCGCACGCGCGGGCCGGTGGCGCGTGCACGTCTCTACGCAACGGCCTGCGGTGTCTACGACGCCCACCTGAACGGCCGGCGGGTGGGGGAGTTCCGCCTCGCGCCGGGCAGCACCGACTACCGGAAGCGCCTGCAGTATCAGACGTACGACGTGACGGACCTGCTCGCAGGGGAACAGGGCGCGAACCGGCTCGAGTTCCGTCTCGCCGACGGGTGGTACCGCGGATCGGTCGGCGCCTATGGCATCACGAACCTGTTCGGGCGTCAGACGAAACTGCTGGCCCAGCTCGAGATCACGTACGTCGACGGCCGGCGCGAAGTCGTGAACAGCGACGGCTCGTTCGCGTGGAGCAACGACGGCCCGCTGCGGTTCGCCGACCTC
Source organism: Agromyces sp. CF514 (assembly GCF_900113185.1). NCBI lineage: Bacteria > Bacillati > Actinomycetota > Actinomycetes > Micrococcales > Microbacteriaceae > Agromyces > Agromyces sp. CF514. Next base: position 466,137 of record NZ_FOZD01000002.1, read on the forward strand.
AAGGACGGCGAGATCGTCGATGCGAACCTCGAGCCCACCTACGCCGGCAGGGCTCGTGCGGCGAAGCCCGGCATCGTGCCCACGGCGTCCGACAATGTCGAGCCGCGCGAGCAGGAGGTCTTCACGCCGACGTCGATCACGACCCCGTCGGGGGCCCGCGTGCTCGACTTCGGGCAGAACATCGCGGGCTTCGTCGGCTTCACCGTGACGGCCGAACGAGGGCAGCGGCTGACGCTGCGGCTCGGCGAAACGCTCGACGAGGCGGGCGAGTTCACGCAGGGCAACTTCCAGCTCGAGAAGCCCGCCACGGAGTTCGGGCGGGCGACCGAGATGCTCCTCCTCACCGAGAAGAAGAGCCTCGTCCGTGGCGAGCTGCAGCCGACGCCCAAGCAGGAGATCGACTTCACGTGCGCCGACGGCGAGAACCGGTACAAGACCGAGTTCGCGGTGTTCGGGTTCCGCTACGCGCTCGTCGAGACCGACGTCGCGTTCGAGGCATCCGACTTCCGTGCGATCGCCGTGTACTCCGACCTGGAGCAGACCGGCGAGTTCGAGTGCTCGAACCCGGCCGTGAACCGGTTCCTCGAGAACACCCGGTGGAGCATGAAGGGCAACTTCCTCGACGTGCCCACCGACTGCCCGACCCGCGAACGCCTCGGTTGGACCGGTGACGCGCAGGTGTTCTTCGACACCGCGGCATCGCTGATGGACGTCGCGGCCTTCTTCCGCAAGTGGCTGCGAGACCTGGCCGACAACCAGGCGAAGTCGGGCAAGCTGTCGGCGGTCGTGCCGAACAGCGGTCTCGCGATGATGTACGACACCACGGGTGGTTCCGTGGGCTGGGCGGATGCCGCGGTGCTGGTGCCCTACCGGTTCTGGAAGCGCTACGGCGACGAGCAGCTCATCCGCGAGTTCTACCCGATGATGCGCGCGTACGCGAACTTCATGATCGGCCGCACGGGCCACAAGGACCGCGCGGCAGCACGCGCGAACCCGTACAACCGGTTCGTCTACGAGAAGGGGCTGCACCTCGGCGAGTGGCTCGAGCCCGCGGAGTTCCTCGACCCGGTGACCGCTCGATCCCAGCCCAGCAGGCCAGAGGAGGCGACCGCCTACCTGCACTACACGATGACCCACCTCGCCGAGATCGCGACCGCGCTGGGCGAGACCTCCGACGCCGCGCGCTTCACCGAGTACGCCGACGGCGCGAAGCAGGCGTATGCCCACCTCTTCCTCGCCGACGGCACGATCGACACCGACCGGCAGGCCAAGCTCGTGCGGCCTCTCGCGCTGGGCCTCGTCGACGGCGAGGTGCGCGAGCGCCTCGAACGCCGACTCGTGCAGGCCGTCGAGAGCCGCGGCTACACCATCGGCACGGGCTTCCTCTCGACGCCGTTCGTGCTGCCCGTGCTGACCGAGGCCGGGCGGGCGGATGTCGCGTACCGCATGCTCGAGAACACGCGGGCGCCGAGCTGGCTCGCCGAGGTCGAGGCCGGCGCGACCACCGTGTGGGAGCACTGGGAGGGCACCGAGAGCCTGAACCACTACTCGCCGGGCGCCGTCTGCCAGTGGCTCTTCGACACCGTCGCGGGCATCCGCGTCGACGGGGCGCAGCACTTCACGATCGAACCCGTGCCGGGCGGCAGCCTGACGTCCGCGTCGGCGCGGTACGCGAGCCCCTCTGGCGAGGTGCGCAGTGCGTGGGAGCTCGTCGACGGCGAGCTGCTCGTGACGGTCGCCGTGCCCTCGAACACGAGCGCCGACATCCGCCTCCCGAACGGCGACGTGCACGCGGTCGGTGCGGGAGCCTTCGAGTACCGGCTGGGCCACACCCAGCACGCCGGGCGGAGCATCGCATGATGATGGCCTCGCGATCGAACGACCTCGCGACGGTCGGAGAGGGCGGCAGGAACCGGTGCGAGCGCTGCGAGACCAGGCGATGAGGACATGCTGAGAAAATCTCGCCACGAGAGCCGTGTCGGAGGTACGCTCCGATCGTGGGCACGCGGTGAGTCGCGTGCGTGAGCCCGACGGAGGTTCCCTTGACGCATTCGACCTCGCTCGCCGGCATCGTCCGTCGCCCCATCGGCGATGCCGAGGCCCGCGAATCCACGGCGCTGCTCGTCGGTGCCGGCGCATTCGTGCTCGGCGCGGTGCCCGGGCTGTTCCTGTTCTGGGGCCGGGACCTGCCGATCTCCGGCCGGGGGTCGTTCGGCGACGCTGCGGCGATCGGCGCGGCGATCGCCGCGCTGCTCGCCTTCCTCTTCGGCTGCCTGCTGCGACGGTCTCAGCGGCCCGGCCCTGATGGGTCGCAGCAGTCGGCTCCCGCCCTGCGGCGCCTGCACTGGTTCGACATCGCCGCGCTGAGCCTCGCGCACGCGATCATCGCCCTGCTCGGCTGGGTCGGACTCGCCGCCGTGTTCGCCGCGGGGTTCGAAGGCGCGCTGCTCTACTCGGTGACCGCGGCGATCCTCGTCGGCGCGGTCATGGCGATCACCGCATACGCCTCGTTCCTGTCCGCGGTCAACATCACGCCCATGGTGCTGTCGATCGTGCTGGCCGCGTTCCTGGTCGTCGGCACGCTGGCGAGCACGCTCAGCGCGAGCGACCCGCTCTGGTGGCAGAAGAACCTCAGCACGCTCGGCATCAGCGACGACATCTCGTCGCTGACGTTCAACCTCACGCTGATCATCGCCGGCGTCATGGTCACCACGGTCGCCCACTACGCGACGGCCTGGCTGCCGACGAGGACGCCCGCCGAGACGCGCGGGCGAAACCTCGTTCGGCTGGCGCTCATCGTCATGGGCGTCATGCTCGCGTGCGTGGGCATCTTCCCGGTCGACGAGTTCCTCGAGATCCACAACCTCTCGGCGACGGGCATGGCGATCGTCTACGTGGTGCTCGTGATCGCGCTGCGGTCGCTCGTGCCGTCGATGCCGCGGGTGTTCCTCCTGCTCGGCTACGTGTTCGTGGCGGTCATCGTCGTGCTGGCGACCTTCTTCATCTCGGGCTACTACAACCTCACGGCGGTCGAGCTCGTCGCGTTCGCGCTCATCTTCGCCTGGCTCATCGTGTTCCTCCGCACCGCGGGTTCGATGGCCTCGAGGGATGCCGCATCCGCCGCCCAGGCGGTGCGGGCAGGCGCCCCGGCCGACCGGCCCGCGCCCGAGGCGGTGGAATCGTGAGCGATCGGGGCGTGCTGCCGCCCGCGCGCTTGCAGCCGAAGTCCGAGGACTTCGAGGCGCGCAGGGAGTCCGGTCGCGCCGCCCGCGCCCACACGCCGCGCCGGAGCCACGCGACCTGGGCTCCGACGTCGACGCGGCCCGACCCGGTCGCGTTGCTCGAAGGACAGGCCGAGTCGCGCGACCCCCTGCTGATCCCGCTGCGGCACGCGCGCATGAGCGTCTCGCCGTTCACGTTCTACCGCGGTGCGGCCGTGATCATGGCGGCCGACCTCCATGCCGCGACCGACAGCGGCATCGTCGTGCAGCTCTGCGGCGACGCCCACCTGTCGAACTTCGGCGTGTTCGGGTCGGCGGAGCGTCGGCTCGTGTTCGACATCAACGACTTCGACGAGACCCTGCCCGGCCCCTTCGAATGGGACGTCAAGCGACTCGTCGCGAGCATCGAGATCGCGGCCAGGCACCGCGGCTTCGATGACGACGAACGCCGCGAGGCCCGCCTCGCGGCGGTGCGCGGGTATCGGGAGCAGATCCTGCGATCCGCCGACGCCTCGGTGCTCGACGCCTGGTACGACACCGTCCCGGTCGAGCACGTGCAGGAGCTCGTTCGGCGTGCGGTCGACGAGGACCGCCTCGGCAAGAAGCAGATGAAGCGGTTCGAGTCGGTGGTCGCCAAGGCGCTCACGCAGGACCGCATGAAGGTCTTCTCGAAGCTCGTCACGAACGAGGGCGGTCGCATGCGGATCGCCGCGGACCCGCCGCTCGTGGTGCCGGTCGAGGACATCGCGACCGTCGACCACGAGCAGACCGAGGCGAAGATGCAGGCGGCCCTGCACGCATACCAGGGCACCCTGACGACCGAGCGGCATCCGATCGCGGAGTACAGCTACGTGCACATGGCGCGCACGGTACCGGGGGTCGGCAGCGTCGGCACCCGCACCTGGGTGGTGCTGCTGCGGGGGCGCGACGACGCGGACCCGATCTTCCTGCAGGCCAAGGAGGCGCAGCCCTCGGTGCTCGAGCGCTTCCTCGGGCCGAGCGAGTACGAGGAGCACGGCGAGCGCGTCGTGCGCGGCCAGCGGGTGATGCAGGCGACGAGCGACATCTTCCTCGGATGGCAGCGCGGGTACCCCGACGACACCGGGGTGCAGCGAGACTTCTACATCCGCCAGCTCAAGGACTGGAAGGGCTCGCTCGACCCCGAGGTCATGGTTCCGCGCGGGGCCGTGCTCTACGCGAGGGTGTGCGGCGAGACCCTCGCACGAGCGCACGGACGAAGCGGTGACCGAGTTCAGCTCGCCGCCTACCTCGGCACGTCGGACGTGTTCGACGAGTCGATCTCGGACTTCGCCGAGGCGTACGCCGACCAGAACGACCTCGACTACCGCGCCTTCACGGACGCGATCGCCGAAGGTCGGATCGAGGCCGCGCAGGCCTGAACCCGGGCGGCGCCGCGCTGGTGGAGGAGCCGCGCGAGCCTACTTCGGGTCGATGCGCAGCGTGGTGGCCCGCACCTCGGGCTTCATGAGCGACTGGGTCGCCGAACCGCGCCCGTACATCGCGAAGTAGGCGTCGTCGAGGTCGTCGTCGTGCGTGTCGTCGCGCGTGTACGTGACCTCGCGGGTCTGCCCGCCCCAGCTCACGGTGCCCTCGGAGTTGCGCGTGACGCCGCGGTACCAGCCGCCTTCCGGCCCCCGCACGGATCGTGCGTACAGGGCGCCGTCGACGACGGCGTGCCAGATGATCACGGGCGTGCGCAGGGTTCCGTCGTCGCGTCGGCCCGCGACGCGGATCTCCCCGGCGCGGTCGAGGGAGGCGAGTTCTTCGGCGGTCCACGTGCTCATGAGGGTCCCTTCGTGACATCCGTTCTCCTCCATCTTCGTCGCGGGCCGCCCAGCGAGGCAGGGTCTGGGAGTACCGGTCTCGGCAGTGACTCCCGTGCGCTCGCACGTGGGCGTTCGATGGAGACCATGAAGGCAACACTCATGTACGGCGCCGGCGATGTTCGCGTCGAGACCGTTCCCGACCCCGTCCTCCGCCACGACACCGACGCGATCGTGCGCGCCGTCCGCGCCTGCGTGTGCGGCAGCGACCTGCACCCCTTCCACTCCATGCCCCACGGCGAGCACGGCACGGCCATGGGCCACGAGCTCATCGCCGTCGTCGAGCGGGTGGGCACGGCCGTCACGACCGTGAGGCCCGGCGACTTCGTGATCGCGCCGTTCGCGTTCCAGGACAACACGTGCGTGTTCTGCCGGGAGGGATTCCAGACCTCGTGCGTGCACGGCGGATGGTACGGCGGCGCGAACGGCGGACTGCAGGCCGAGCTCGCGCGCATCCCGCAGGCTGACGGCAGCCTCGTCGTCGTGCCCGGCGTCGACCCCGCGACCGCCGACGAGTCGCTGCTCGCCTCGCTGCTCGCGCTGTCGGACGTCTACCTCACCGGCTACCACGCGGCCCACATGGGCCGGGTGGAACCCGGCAAGACGGTCACCGTGATCGGCGACGGCGCGGTCGGCCTCTCGGCCGTGCTCGCCTCGAAGCTGCTGGGCGCCGAGCGCATCATCCTCATGGGCCACCACACCGCGCGCACCGACCTCGGGGTCGAATGGGGCGCGACCGATGTCGTCGCCGAGCGCGGCGCCGAGGGCGTCGCGAAGGTCATGGAGCTCACCGGCGGCGAGGGCAGCCACGTCGTGCTCGAGGCGGTCGGTCACATGCCCGCCTACGAGCAGGCGTACGGCATCGTGCGCCCCGGTGGCGTCATCTCGCGGGTCGGCGTGCCCCAGTACGAGGAGGCGCCGATCGGGTTCGGCTCGCTGTTCGGCAGGAACGCGACGCTGACCGGCGGACCGGCGCCCGTGCGCGCCTACCTCGAGGCGGCGATCCACCAGGTGCTCGACGGTGTGATCGAGCCCGGCCGCGTGTTCGACCGCACGGTCTCGATCGACGAGGTGCCGTCGGCGTATGCCGCCATGGACGCGCGCGAGGCCCTGAAGGTCATGGTCGCGTTCTGATGTCGCGCGTGCAGCAGGCCGAGACGGGGTCGGTTCCGGTGACGGATGCCGCGGCATCCGGTTCGCGTCGGGTGACGGATGCCGCGGCATCCGCAGCTCCGACCCCGCGGCGTACGGGCGCGATCCTCGCGATCATCCTGCTCAGCTACTTCATGATCCTGCTCGACAACTCGGTGATCTTCACCGCGCTGCCGAGCCTCGAAGCGGATCTCGGGCTGAGCGCCGGCGAGCTGTCGTGGGTGCAGGACGCCTACACGCTCGTGTTCGGAGGCCTGCTGCTGCTCGGCGCGCGCGCCGGCGACCTCCTCGGCCGTCGCCGGGTGTTCGTGTTCGGCCTCGTCGTCTTCTCGGCGGCGTCGCTGCTCGTCGGCCTCGCGACCACCGACTGGTGGATCATCGGCGCGCGTGCGCTGCAGGGCGTGGGCGCGGCGATCGTCGCGCCCTCGTCGCTGTCGCTCATCACCGCGAGCTTCCCGGCGGGCCGCGAGCGCGCGAGGGCCGTCGCCCTCTACGGCGCGACCGCGGGCATCGGCGCGAGCCTCGGCCTCGTCGTGGGCGGCGCGTTCGCGACGTGGATCTCGTGGCGCGCCGGGTTCTTCATCAACGTGCCGATCGGGCTGGCGATGATCCTGCTCGCACCGCGGTTCCTGCCCGAGACCGAGCGAGCCCGCGGCCGCTTCGACGTGATCGGCGCGCTCACGGCGACGCTCGGCATCGGGGCGATCGTCTTCGGCGTGATCCACGCCGCCGAGACGTCGTGGGGATCGCCGGTCACGGCCGCCTCGCTCGTGGTCGGCGCGATGCTGCTCGTCGTGCTCGTGCTGACCGAGGCCCGCGTCGCGCAGCCGATCATGCCGCTGCGGCTCTTCGCCAGCCGCGTGCGCACGGGCGCCTACGTCGGCCGCATGCTCTACATGGGCGCCATGATCGGCTTCTTCTACTTCACGACCCAGTTCCTGCAGGGCGTGCTCGGCATGAGCCCGATCCAGGCGGGTGTCGCGTTCCTGCCGATGACCGTGGTCAACTTCGCCGTCGCGATGCTGATCCCGCACCTCACGCGCCGCTTCGGCGAGGGGCTGCCGCTCGTGGTCGGCGTCGCGCTCACGGCCGCCGGCATGCTCTGGCTCAGCCGCCTGGCGCCTGACACCGCCTACCTCACGGGCGTCGCGCTGCCGATGGTCGTCATCGGCGCCGGCCAGGGGCTCGTCTTCGCGCCGCTCACCTCTGCGGGCATCGTCGGGGCCACCGCTCGGGATGCCGGTGCCGCGTCGGGGCTCGTCAACACGTTCCACCAGGTCGGGATGTCGCTCGGCCTCGGCGTGCTCGTCGCGGTGGCTGCGGCATCCGGAACCGGAACCGGCGTCGCGGACCTCGCGAACCAGGTGTCGGCGGCGTTGACTGGGGGCAGCGCGATGCTCGGGCTCTGCCTCGTCGTCTGCGCGGCACTGATCCTGCCCCGGATGCCCCGGGCGGCCGCCGTGCCCGAAGCGGGCGTCGGGACACCCGCTCGCCCCACCCCCTGACGCCGAAACCGGTCAGCGAACCGAACACCGAACTCCCAACCGAACGAAGGAGCAACTGATGCACACGCGAACACTCGGACAGGGACTCGAGGTCTCGGCCGTCGGACTCGGCGCCATGGGCATGTCGCAGAGCTACGGGCCGAATCCGGGCGACCGCGACGACATGATCGGCGTGCTGCGGTACGCCGTCGAGCACGGCGTGACGTTCATCGACACCGCCGAGGTCTACGGGCCGTGGGTCAACGAAGAGCTCGTCGGCGAGGGGATCGCCCCCATTCGTGACCAGGTCGTCGTCGCCACGAAGTTCGGCTTCGACATCCGCGACGGGCAGATGCACGGCGTCGACTCGCGTCCCGAGCAGATCCGTCGGGTGGCGGATGCCTCGCTCCACCGTCTCGGCGTCGACGTGCTCGACCTCTTCTACCAGCACCGGGTCGACCCGAAGGTGCCCATCGAGGACGTCGCCGGAACCGTCGGCGAGCTCATCGCCGAGGGAAAGGTGCGCCACTTCGGGCTCTCGGAGGCCGCCGCGGCGACGATCCGACGGGCGCACGCCGTGCAGCCCGTCACCGCGGTGCAGAGCGAGTACTCCCTCTGGACCCGCGACCCCGAGGCCGAGGTGCTGCCGACCTGCGCCGAGCTCGGCATCGGGTTCGTGCCGTTCAGCCCGCTCGGCAAGGGCTTCCTGACCGGCACGGTGACTGCGGACTCGACGTTCGGCGCCGGGGAGATCCGCGCCCGGGTGCCGCGCTTCGAGCGCGAGAACCTGCTCGCCAACCAGGCGCTCGTCGACCACGTGCGCGCGCTCGCCGATGCCCGCGGTGCCACGCCGGGGCAGGTCGCGCTCGCCTGGTTGCTCGCGCAGCACCCGTTCATCGTGCCGATCCCCGGCACGCGCCGCCGCGAACGCGTCGACGAGAACGCCGCCGCAACGGCCGTCGCGCTCTCCGCCGACGACATGGCCGACCTCGACGGGCTCGCCGACCGCATCGGCGTCGCCGGCAACCGCTACGACGAGGCCGGCATGGCCGCCGTCGGGCTCTGACCTGCGGCCACCGACATCCGCTGACACCGAACGAAGGAGAACGACGATGAGCACGCGACTGCAGCTCAAGGCACCGACCGTGAAAGGCCCCGAGGCCTGGTTCACGGGTGACGTGTACTTCAACGCCTACTACGCGGGCGAGGAGCCGTCGCGCACGCGACTGAACCTCGTGCGCTTCACGCCCGGCGCGCACACCGCCTGGCACCGGCATGCCGTCGGGCAGACCCTGCACGTGACCGAGGGGCTCGGTTACGTGCAGAGCCGCGGCGAGGAGCTCATCGAGCTGCACCCCGGCGACACGGTCTACACGCCCGCCGGCGAGTGGCACTGGCACGGCGCGACCGCCGACCAGTTCATGTGCCACCTCGCGCTCTGGGAGGCGCCCGGCGGCGGCGAGCCCGAGACGGAGTGGGGCGCGCTGCTGACCTCGGACGAGTACCCGGGCCACTAGGTCACGGCCGCCGCCCGCGGCATCCGCTCCGACCCTGACGGGAGGAGTTCGCGCGCTCGGGAGGATCGTTTCGGCCGAGACGTCCTCCGCTCGTGCGGATCTCCTCCCGCCGGTGGTGCGGGCTGGCGTGCATGACGTGTGAGCGGGCTGCGCGCCGGACGATGTCGCTGCGGCGCGGGCGGTTACTCGACGGGCGTCGCAGGGGCGGCCGGCGCGGAGTCGGCGAGCGCCTCGGCATTCGTCGCGGCCCACGAGGCGAGCAGCTTCAGCGCGTCGGCCGACGCCGAGTCGGCGGGGGCCGTGTAGACGTTGAGCACGAGCCCGGGTTCGCTCGGCAGGTCCATCGACTCGTAGTTCAGGTCGAGGTCGCCGACGACGGGGTGGTGCAGGCGCTTCAGCCCGCTGCGGTGGAACTTCACGTCGCGAGAGGCCCAGCGCTCGCGGAACAGCTCGCTCTGCGTCGAGAGCTCGCCGACGAGCTTGATGAGCTCTGGGTCATGGGGGTTGCGCCCGGCCTCCAGTCGCAGCATCGCCGCGGCGTCGTGCGTGATCTGGTCGTAGTCGCGCCAGAACTCGCGGGCCGCGGGGTTCAGGTATGCGAAGCGCGTGGTGTTGACGGGCCGCCGCGGGTCGTCGAAGACGGGGGAGTAGAGCGCGCGCGCCAGCCGGTTCGCGGCGAGGATGTCGTGCCGCCCGTTGCGCACCCACGCGGGCGCGTCGCCGATGGCGTCGAGCACCTGCTGCACGGCCGGTCGCACCGAGGTCTTCGGCTTCGACACCCGTCTCGGGGCGGGCCCGGCCGCCCGCGCGAGGTCGAACAGGTACTCGCGTTCGGCGTCGTCGAGCTGCAGCGTGCGGGCGAGCGAGTCGAGCACGCTCTCGGATGCCCCGGCGAGGTCGCCGCGCTCGAGCCGCACGTAGTAGTCGACCGAGACGCCCGCGAGCATCGCGACCTCTTCGCGCCGCAGGCCGGGCACGCGCCGGTTGCCGCCGTAGGCCGGGAGCCCGGCCTGGTCGGGCGTGATGCGGGCGCGCCTCGAACTCAGGAACTCCCGGATGTCGGCGCGCACGTCTCCCATGCCTCCACGGTACGTCCGGGCACGCCGTCGTGGGAGGTCCTGCGGGTACCGGTCTCGGGCCGGGCTCTTCACGGTCGACGGATGCCTCGGCAACCGCCGAACCCGGCCCGGTCGGGAACGGCTGCTAGCGTGGTTCGCTGCCACGCGGCATCCGCTCGATCGGATCGTCGAGATGACCGTGGCCGACGGAGGTGGCACGTGCTCGAACCGGTCGAACTCGACGGGGGAGTCGTGGTGCGTGCGCTCGCCGCGGGCGACGGACCCGCGCTCGCCGCGGCCTACCGCCGCAACCGCGAGCACCTCGCGCCATGGGAGCCCGAGCGTGCCGAGTCGTTCTTCAAGTCTGCGACGCACGAGCGCGAGGTGGCCGCGCTGCTGCGCCAGGTCGATGCCGGCACGGCGATCCCGCTCGTGCTCGTCGACGGCGACGAGATCATCGGGCGGGTCAACCTCTCTGACCTCGTGCGCGGCGCGTTCCAGAACGCGCACCTCGGCTACTGGATCGACGGCGAGCGCACCGGCGAGGGGCTGGCGACGATGGCCGTCGGGGTGGCGCTGCACGCGGCTCGCGACGCCGGGCTGCACCGGGTACAGGCCGGCACCCTCGTGCACAACGAGGCGTCGCAGGCGGTGCTCGCGCGCAACGGGTTCGAGCGCTTCGGGCTCGCCCCGCGGTACCTGCGCATCGCGGGCCGGTGGCAGGACCACGTGCTCTTCCAGCGCCTGCTCGAGGACTGATCGGCGCCGAAGCACTCGACCACGGCGTTCGCAGCAGCGTAATATGTCACCCATTACATAGTGGAGCCGAAGGAGAATCCCCACGATGAACGAACCGGGCACGCTCACGCACGAGCACGCCGACGCCGCGCCAGCAGCAGCCTCCATGCCGACGCCCGAGGCGCGCGATCCGCGCCTGCCGCGCCTGCGCGAGGTGCCCGCGTTCCTCGAGTACATGGCGACCGGGTGGGAGGCTCCCGACCGCACGCCACCCGTCGAACCCGGCGTCGCCGCGGCAACCGCCGCCCATCGGGCGCGCCTGAGCGCCGCGCTGCCCGGCCGCACCATCGTCGTCGAGTCCGGCCGCGCGCCCGTGCGCGCGAACGACACGTACTACGGCTTCCGGCCCGACAGCGACTTCTTCTGGCTGAGCGGATGCGACGCCGAAGACGCCGTCGTCGTGCTGACGCCCGCGGGGTCGGGCCACGACGCCACCCTGTTCGTGCCGTCGCCCGCCTACCCTGGCGACCCCGACTTCTTCGCGAACGCCGCGCACGGCGAGCTCTGGGTCGGATCCGCGCCCGGCGCGTCAGACTGGGCCGCCGCCCTCGACGTCGAGGTGCAGCCGCTCGAGCGGCTGGCCGACCTCGTGCGGCCGAGCGACGACGTGCTGCGGTTCGGCACGGCGAACTCGGAGCATGCGGCCCTCCGCGGTATCCGCCGCTCACCTGAGCTCGGCCGAGTGCTCGCCGAGCTCCGCATGATCAAGGACGACTGGGAGGTCGGCGAGCTGCGCCGCGCGGTCGACGCGACGGTCGAGGGGTTCCGCAGCGTCATCCGCGAGATCCCGAACGCGATCGAGTGGGGCGGCGAGCGCTGGCTGCAGGGCACGTTCGACCGGCACGCCCGCACGTTCGGCAACGGCCCGGGCTACTCGACGATCGTCGGATCGGCCGAGCACGCGCCGACCCTGCACTGGGTGCGCTGCGACGGCCCGGTGAAGCGCGACGAGCTGCTGCTGCTCGACATGGGCGTGGAGGCGCGCAGCCTCTACACGGCCGACGTCACGCGCACGTTCCCGGCCTCCGGAACGTTCAGCACCGCCCAGCGCGAGGTGCACGACCTGGTCGAGCGTTCGCACCGCGCCGGGCTCGCCGCCGTCGGCCCGGGCCGCCAGTGGAGCGACTTCCACACCGCCTCGATGGAGGTCATCGCGCATGGCCTCGCCGACTGGGGGCTGCTGCCAGTGTCGGTCGACGAGGCGCTCTCGCCCGAGGGGCAGCACCACCGCCGCTACCTGGTGTGCGGCGTCGGCCACCACCTCGGGCTCGACGTGCACGACTGCGCGCACTCGAGCTACGAGGCGTACCAGCAGGCCCCGATGGCACCCGGCATGGTGCTGACCGTCGAGCCCGGCCTCTACTTCCACGCGTTCGACACGACCCTGCCGCCCGAGCTGCGCGGCATCGGTGTTCGCCTCGAGGACGACATCCTGGTCACGGCCACCGGTTCCGAGGTGCTGTCGGCGGCGCTGCCGATCGACGCGGCCGGCATTGAGCAGTGGATGCGGACGCAGTGACCGAGATCCGCCCCGTCGAGCAGCAGCTGAGCCTTCGCGCACGCGTCGAGCAGGCGCTGTCGGCGGCGATCATCTCAGGCGAGCTCGCGCCCGGCGAACTGCTCACGGTGCCGACGCTCGCCGCACGGTTCGACGTGTCGGCCACGCCCGTGCGCGAGGCGATGCTCGATCTCGAGAGCCGCGGATTCGTCGAGCCCGTGCGCAACAAGGGCTTCCGCGTCACGACCGTGAGCCCCGAGGTGCTGCGCGAGATCGTCGAGGTGCGCCAACTGCTCGAGCCACCCGCAATGGAGGAGCTCGCGCGACGGTTCCCGGCCGACGAGCTGCCCGCCCTGACGGCGCTCGCCGAGCGCATCGTCGACGGTGCCCGCACCGGCGACCTGCGCACGTACCTCGAGTCCGACCTCGAGTTCCACCTCGCGCTCACCAGGCTGCTCGGCAACCGGCTGCTCGTCGAGACGGTCGCCGACCTGCGCTCGCGCACCCGGCTGGTCGGGCTCTCGGACATGCTCGAGACGAAGGCGCTCGACGAATCCGCGGCCGAGCACCTCGAGCTGCTGCGGCACCTCGCCGACGGCGACGCCGCGGCCGCGCGCGACCTCATGCACCGTCACATCCACCACACGCTGGGCTGGTGGGCGGGTAACCCCGAAGGGGAGTAGGCGCGGTCGGCGCGTCGCGATGAAGCGGTATGCGGATGCCGCGGCACGGCCATTCGCGTCAGGTCGCCGGTCGTGGCGACACCGCGTGAACCTGTTGCCCCTGCGGTCGTTCGCTCGTTCGCTCGTTCGCTCGTTCGCTAGGAGCCGCTGATCGCTCGGGCCAACGCTTCGGGATCTGCGCCCGGAGGAAGGGCGATCACAGCGGTGTCGCCCTGCATCGGCTCCACCACGGTGACGGCCGACAGCACGTCGTCGCCGACCTTGATCACCAAGCGTGCGGTGCCGGCGGATTCGGCGGCCTCGGCCGTCAGCGCCTCGAAGACCTGTGCGCCGTCCTCGTCGAACTTCACGTCGACCGCATCGGTGCTGCCATCCGAAACAGCTTCTGCCGTTTCGACGCCGGCTCGTACGAAGTCTGCATCGACGATCAGGACGTACTCGCCGTTCACCGAAACGCACTCCGGCGCGGATCCCGAGGTGCAGGTCTGCGCGACGGCCATCTCGAGCCCGCCTTCGCCGCCCGCTGGGCTGCCCTCTCCCGAACCGTCGCCTGCGGAGCATCCGCTCATCGCCAGAATGAGGAGCCCGACGGCTGACAGCCTGCAGACCTGGGAACCCATCGACGCTCCTTCTCGAGCCCTGTTCCGAGCTCTCTCGCTGAAAGAGCAAGGCTACCGTCGCGGCCGCGTCGGGGCTCGATTGTCGCAGAGCGGGATCCGTCTGCCGCGGTGTCGTCAGCCGTCGAAGACCTCACCGCTCGCGAATGCTGCATCCTCTGGCAGCTGGTCGACGAGAGCGTCGGGGCACTCCGTGAAGATGGTGCGGGTCGCTGACTTCTGCGCGGGGTCGAGTTCGGACGTGATGCCGTAACAGGTGTACACCTGGCTCGGGCCGTCGTAAGTACGTCCGTCCTCGGTCGGGACATCGGGGCGCGGTCCCGACGTGATGAACACGGAGAACCGTGCCGTGGAGTCGGTCCATGACATGTCGTACAGCGCGACTCCACCCGACCTCAGGTCGGGGATCGTTTCGGCCGTTCCGTCCCAGCGGCTACCGCCGAGGCCGGCAAGGTACTCCTCGGGGTCGTGGCTTGATGGGGCATGGAACGCCAGCGGATCCTCGAAGTCGGCGACTTGCCGCCAGAGTACGCCGTCTATCCCGCTGTCAGCGCCCCGGTACTCGACGGGGTCACTACACCCGCAGAGCGCCGCGACGGTTGCGACAGCGCCTATGACCGACATCGTCCGAGCAGCCCTGTGGTTCGTCACGCGAGCGGACTCCCAACTCCTCGTGGCCGTGCTTTCGGCGGCCCAGTCCCGATGGCCTCGGAAGCCGATCAGCTTCGGGCACGTGCGTGCCGTCAGTCCGATCGGGTCATGCGGATGGTAAGTGCGGTGCTGCCCGGACGGAAATCGCCAGCCAGACGGATGAAGTTTCGGTGGCTGATCCAGCCATGCTCGCGCGATTCGGCGTGGCTGACCGTTTCGACGAACAGTTCGAACCTCCGCTCGCCCCTCTCTCGGGCCAGCCATGCAAGTACTTCCTCGACTGAATCCGCTCCACTGATTCGCTGCGGATCATGCTGGGCCGCCTGCTCGACGTCATCTCCAGTCCAGAAGCAGACCCAGTACACCGATGCGTCTTGCTGCTGCGCTTCGAAGAACGACTCGTCCCATTCGGCCCGCATGCGACTCCTCTCCTGCAGGCTACGACGCTATCGCCGAGCGCATGTTTCGGCCACACATGAGCAGGCACACCCGGCTCCGCGGTTCGGATCGGTGCGGACTACCGTCTCCTGCTGCCGCCCATGCCCGGAACGGAGGTGACCTGTCTCATCCATGCGGCGATCTGACCCCGGTCCATGTCTGCTTTCGTGCGGAATTCCACGCCCCGCGTCGCCTTGCCCATTCCCACCGGGACCACCGGCGGCACCGGATCGAGCAGCGTCGCTCCGTTGATGAACATGAGCTTCACGTCGCCGGCGAAGCCGCCACAGCTGAAGCACCACCCCTCGCCGACTCCGTAGTAGGCCATCCCCCACTTCACCGCCCTGTGGAGGTTGGGCAGCGTCTCGGCAGCCAGCACATCGACGGCCTCGGCGATGCCACGCTGTGGTTGCGGGAGACTGGCGATGTAGGCGAACACCGGCTCATCTCCCACGGCCGCCTTCGCGGGGCTCGCCCTCCCGGTCATGGCCTCCGGCAACTCGAAGTCCGGCCGGACTTCCGTTGCGTCGTCTGGAACGCCTGCGCCCTTCTCGCTGCTGGCCATTTCGAACCCCGCCTCGCTCCGGATCTCCCATCCGATACGTGACAAGGTACAGATGCGGCGGAAGGCGCACCACCGAATGGTGGGAACGCGCCAGAGCACATGTCGGGTTCATGGCCTGTGACGTGCGACTCAGGCTGGGGAAACTCGCCTCACCGCTCGAGGAGGGTGAACCTGAACGCGGCGAACCCGTCGATCGGCAGGATGCTGACTGCTGAGAAGCCTGCTTCGCGCGCATAGCGTTCGAGGGTCGCGCGTCGCATGACGGTGCCGGTCGCCACGGAGCCCGGTGTCGACATCGAGTCGGGGAGGCAGATCAGCAGGCTGTATCCGTACATCACCCGCTCGGTTGCGTCACCGGGAGGCGAGAACGTCTCGGCGACGGCTTCGTCCATCACGACGACGACCCCATCAGGTCGGACCGCGCGCCTGATCGAGGAGAGCACGGCCACGGGGTCCGGCATGTCGTGCAATGCCTCGAACACGAACGCGGCGTCGTAGCGGTCTTCGCCCTCGTCGGCGAGCTGCTCTCCTCGGAGCTCGGAGAATGTCACGTTCTCGAGCCCTGCGGCATGTTCGTGCGCCGCCTCGATGGAGGGGGCATCGATGTCGAACCCGTCGACGATCGCGTCGGGGTATGCCCTGGCGAGCGCGATCGTCGACCATCCGTGCCCACACGCGACGTCGGCGATTCCGGCATCCGGTCGGGAGAGCACCTCATGCACGCGTGGGACGGATGCGAGCGCGTTCGCAAGCTCATTCTCGAACCACGGGCGATTGATATCGCCCTGACCGTCGCGCACGGCAGCGCCGAACGCCGCCCACGGAACCCCTCGACCCGACCGGTAGGCGTCCGCGAGGTCGGGCATGCGCAGCGCGACCGCGGCGAACATGTCCGCCAGCGGCGCGGAGTACCCGAGCGAAGCGCGGTCGGTGAGCACCTCGGCCTGCGCGGCCGGCAGACGAAACTTCAGGTCGTCGTCCTCGCCGCCGCCTTCGACGTCGAGGATGCCCGCAG
The DNA here is from genome assembly GCF_900113185.1 of Agromyces sp. CF514. NCBI lineage: Bacteria > Bacillati > Actinomycetota > Actinomycetes > Micrococcales > Microbacteriaceae > Agromyces > Agromyces sp. CF514. The sequence goes on from NZ_FOZD01000002.1 coordinate 482,678, forward strand.
TCGCCTGCTGCTCGAGCCACTCGCGCGCGTACCGCTGATCGATGCCCGTTCGCGCGGAGAGCTCGGCCGCCGTGGCCGGCGCACCCCGGAGCGCCGCGTAGAGCCCGAGGCTGGAACCGATGTGGATGGACAGCGTCTCCATCCCACCGAGGAACCGGTCGAACACCCACCCCGCGAATTCCTCGACCTGCTGCTCATCGGCCGTGTCGTCGTCGCGATCCACCGTGTCGTCCATCGCGCACCCCCTGGTCGATATGACGGCATCGACCAGCGACATGCTAGAACTCGCACTCTCCATCCACCAGACATTCGGTGCCAGCCCACCCACGGGCGTCGACCAGGCGGCCCGGATGCGGATCCCTTACCGCGAACTCACATCGATGCTGACTCCCGCCAGCGGCGATACCCGGGAAGAGCCTTGGCACGCCCCTACTGATCGGATAAGCGATGGCTCCCTGCAAGATACGTCGCAGCGGCTTCCTCCTCGAGCTGGCGCATTTCTTCGTTTGAGAGCGGAGCGAACTCATCGCTCTTCACACCACTAATCGACACGCCAGTGGAGGTTCTTGCAGCCAAGACCCCGCCCTCCATCCATTCAGACGTAAACAGATTTGGCGGGTCCGCAAAGGGAAGGCCTTCACTGCCGAGCCAAGCAACCCTCGCGCCAGCCGACAAAAGTGCTTGAAGCCAGCGATCAATCTCCGCCAACGTGGCGCGATAGACATGTTCTTCATCGAACGCGCATTCGACGCAGAGAATCTCCCAGCTGTCGCCGGACAAACGAAAGTAGCGCAGGTCCGTCGTGTGCATGGCCAGGCCCTCCAGGCCCATCGTGCCGTCTGGTGTGACTGATTCAGGCCACAGTCCGTAGAGGATGAACCCGAACTGCTCAGCGCCATCAACGAACACGGACGTTGCACGCATCGTCATTCGAGACCTCAATTCACGTCGCACAGGGCTGGTCGCGTCCGAAGTCGTGACCTGACCTGCGGTCTTGGCCTTTCACACCATAACGAAGACGTCCTCCCACCGATCTGGTCGGTGAATCTCCGCAGGTGGATCCGTTAGCGCGAAGCGGTCTCGTCAATCGGCTGAGGGGTGAAGCGCAACACGTTGGTGTCCCTGCGGACGAATCCCACAGCCTCGTATAGGCGCAGTGCTGACTCGCGCGATGGGCGTGAGGTGAGATCGAGCGTCCGAAGTTCACGCTCAGAAGCGAGGCTCGTCAATCGCTCGAGAAGGAGCCGCGCGACACCTCGGCCTCTTATCGTCGCGTCGACCACCACATCCTCGACGTGACCGCGCCAACCTGTCGGCAACGGCACGGTGACCAATGTGGCCATCCCGACGATGCGGCGGCCGTCACGAGCGACGAACAACTCGATGCAATCGCGATCGAGCATCGCCACGATGCGCGATCGGTCGAACGCTGCCGTGGAGAGCTGGCCGAGCAGCTTCTCAAGCTCGGTGGCATCGGGGTCGCTCAACTCCGAAAGCAGCTCTATCTGCACGCTCGCCACGCTTATGTCGGAAGGCTACCGGGCAGCGTGCCATCACGTCGTTCTAGGATCCGCAAGAGACGCGTCGGGTGGGAGTCATCGCTGACCTACTACCGCCGTGGCCGCTTACGGCGCTGGACAAACCAGTCGATGAGAACGACCGAGGCCACGAGCACAATGCCAACGAAGGCGATTAGCCCTGCCTCTGGACCGCCGAGAGACAGAGGCGGGCGGGCCACCGCAAGCAAGGTCATTCGCCAAGGCTACGTGCCTACGCCGAAGCGGACTTCCTGCAGGCCGCTTACGCGCACCCCTCCAGACCACTACCCAGTCAACGAACCGTCTCGCACGCGGATGGTGAAGCGATCAGGCCGATTCCTGCTGAATGACCTCGGTCGCATCCAATAGATTCGCCGCATGACGAAGACCCGAACCGGCCGCGCCGCCCTCACCGCGCTGCTCACCATTTCTGCGTTCACGCTGGTCGGCTGCAGCGCTGCGGTCGCGGGTGAACTCGCATCCTCGGCCGCTCCGAATGTGGCCGCGACGGTTGCACCGCCGACCGCGGAGGTGACCGCGCAAGCTTCGGAGGCGCAGACGCCGGATGTGACGGAGGCCGCGGCGGCTTCGATCGCGTATGGGGCTGACATCGACCTCGACGCCGTGTTGTATCCGGACAGCCTGCAGGGAGACGAGCTCGCCAACGCACGCGAATGGATGCAGACCAACGCGATCACGGCCCAGTGCATGAAGGAACAGGGGTACGACTACACGTTCACCCCGTACTGGGCCTTCACGCTGAATCCGGAACCGAGCTGGATCGCGAAGCTACCCGAGGATCAGCAGGCAGCCGCAAGAGTCGCGCTCGATGGATCGGGCCAAACTCCTGGTGAGTACCGCTGGGAGGACGCCGGATGCTGGGGATACGCCGTCCACGTCATGGGCAACGACGATGAGCACTGATCATGCCCTCTGAGTTGCGAGTGAAGTCCGTTCCGATGGGTCAGAAGTCCTCGACGCGGGGCACCGGCTGGCTCATCGTGCTCGCCTTCGTGTCGATCTTCGCCACGTTCTTCTTGTCGGCGCTGCTCGCGTTGAGCCTGGACGAGCACGGGGGGTATATCGCGGCCTTCCAAGAGAACGGCGAACGGCAGGCTGCGATGAATGCCGATGAGGAGCTGTTCGGTGTCGGATTTGCTTCGTTCCTGCTCGTCGCCCTGTGGCTGGCGGTCACGGGTGCCGCGTTCGCGATCGCCGTCGGCACCGGGCTGCCGGTGCTTCGGACGACGGTGACCGCCTCGATCGTGTTCGTGGTGATCGCAGGCGTGTTTCTCTGCGCCTGGCTGCTGTTCGCCGTCTAGGGCGTGTCTGCCTGTGCGCGTGGCCAGCCGAGGATCCATGAGTGAGGCGCGAGCACGACGTCTCGTTTGATCAGCCGGTTCTCGGCAGATGCGGCTTCGACCGGAACTCCTCACTGAACTCCAGAATCAACGCTGCGTGGTCCGTTGCTTTTTCCGCGAGTGGAATCTGGTCATAGAAAGCGTTGAGCACGTCGTCGAGAAGCGAGGGGTGGACGTAGGCATGGTCGACCCGGAACCCGTTACCCCTGGTGCTGAACCAGGAGTACTCCCGTCTGTCAGGATGCGAACGCCGCCACGGATCGACATACCCGGTTGCTTCGAGCGCGGCGAGTCGATTGGCGCCATCGAACCCGGCTCCTGCCGGAGCTTTGTCCAAGGTGTTCGTGCCTGTGTTCCAGTCGCCGATCAACACTCCTGCGTTGAGATGGCCGCTGGCGGCCGCTGAGATGACGGCATCCCAGTAGGGCAGCTTGAGCTTCCTCTGGGGAAGGTAGACCCCGACGAGATTCAGCCCCATTGTCTCCACTGCCCAAAGCCGATGTGGATCCAGGTCGGGGTCCAAGTCCTGAGCCAACGACCATGAGCGGTCGATCGTCGAACGCGATGCGAGGGCGATCCCATTGGACGAATCCGGTGGGAGTGATGTCGTTGTCTCATATCCGAACGAATGCAGCCCGTCGATGAGGGCTACGCCAGAAGATCGGAACTCGGTGAGCACGAGGACGTCTGCGTCGATCCGCTCGATCTGCGCGAGAAGCGAGGGGATGCGTGGGCCGCCACCATGCCGCAGGTTCAGCGTCGCGATCCGCATCCAATCGTTCCCTTCCTGATGGAGGACACATGGTCAACACTCAGGGGTGAGCCTACTCAGGCGATCCGCGGCCGGCTCCGGGCCCCAGTCATCGCCCATACCTCCGCACCTGCCAGCAGGCGGATCCGCTTCCGGCTGCCCGGACTGACTGGCTGACCGTTGGTCACGCTCTACGTCATGCTCTGGGATGAACGGATGTCGGTTGCTTCACTGTGCCTGGGTCGGCGACACATATCCTTTTCGTCATGCCGTCCGCCGAGTTCATAGGTCGTAGTCAGGGCGCCGTGATCTTGTTCCCAGCGATCGATGATCGATCTGCAATCGCGATACGCACCCTCGTGCCGGCATACCCGCGACTTGGTGGCAGTTCATTCCCAGTGGTGCTCGGCACCGCGAACGGCCTCGAGTTCTGGAATGACCGAAACAAGGATCGGCCAGCGGCCGAGCTCTCGTGGCGAGAGGTCGTCGGCGTCAGCGGCCCCGGGCCGGCCGGGAGGGCCGGCGGCTTGAGGGTTCGAGTGCGTCGGGGCGACCGCGCCCAGACAGCTGAGATTCCGCTCCGCCCGGGCGGCGTTGGACCTCAAACCTTGCCTGCGGCCACCGTTGACGTCATCGCGAACCGGCTCCGCTTGATGGGCAGTGCCGCCGGCTTCGCGACGGACGTCCCCGAGGAACGAACCTCCATGGTGACGCTCCTGCCTGGGCGCGACTCACAGAGCTTCGCAGGAAGAGCATTTCGTGCGACGCTCGCAGCACTGGCTTGCATCGCCGGGTTCTTTCTCATCATGCTCGCACCGGTCGAACTCCGCAGAGAGCCATTCATCTTCGTCCCGGCGATCGTGATTCTGGCGCTGTTCTTCGTACTTTTATTCATCTCCTACGCACAGCGGCAGTACGCCCGCGACCGCTCCATTCAGGAGGAGCAAGCCGGCTATCGAATCACCGGAGCACCATGGCCAGTCGGCACACCGCTCGTAGACCGACGCACGGGAGAACGAGTGCATGTGCCCGACGGGACGGCACCGCGCCACACCGTGTGAACGAACCCGCCCTCCGGTCGATTGAGAGGAGATGATCGGACGCCGCGCAAGCGGATCCGCCTATGCCCATGGGGCCGACGGGCCCTATCTAGATCCCGCTCCTCACGTTGAAGGTCAGTCGTGCCATTCGGATGAGCCGCTCGAAATAAGGCTGAGCGTCTTCCGGCAGCTGGACCAGCACGGCCTCGAGCTCGCGGACCGTGGCATGGAGCCGATCGCGCTCGTCAGGACGCAGAGACCGCGCGCGCGTTGCGAATCCGTAGATATCTGCATCAACCATCACAGGATCGATCCCGCCGTATTCGCTACCGCGCTCCACTGCTTCCGGCCAGGGAGCAGCCAAGTGCTCATGCATCAAGGTCCGAAGTCCACGCCGAATCACGCTGCCGAGATTACCGGTGAGCACAGGTTTGCCGTGGGTCACTAGCCGGTCCGCCTGCGGCGCTTGGTCGCGCCACCGCTTCCGAGGATTCCGCCGCGGGGCTAGCCCTGCTGTGCTGCCTTCCAACGCCGGAACAACGAATTCCAGGCAACCCCACACCGCCGCAATCGTTCCGACGGCTTGGCGGAGTTGGCGCAGCTGGAACCGGGTGGAAGTCCTCTCACTCGGCGAGTCGTATCATCGCCCTGATGGTTGGCGATGAGAGTGCAGGGGCCCAGGGCCCGTTCATTCTCTATGGGCGAGTGGACGCTATTCAGGGCTGGCCGTTCGCGAAACACTTCCGCTTGGTTCGGTTCCTGTTGGTTTGCATTGCTGGTTTCGGCGGTGCCGCGCTGATGTGGTTCTGGCTGAGAGTTCCACTTCTCTGGCCGGGCCTGTCCTTCATCTGCCTCAGCGGTGTTGCGTTGCTGGTGGGCCTCGCCAACATCCCAGCGCAGACGAAGGCATCGACCGCGGAACGCGCCAAGGGGTACACGACAAGCACTCGTGGTTTCGTGGAGTACGCGGAAGTCGACCCGAAATCTGGTCGGGTCATCAGAATTCCAGGTGAGCCGTTACTCGAGGACGATGAGCGAGACCGCCGCCTCGAGATCATCAGCGAGTTGGCCATCGACTGAAGGCAGGGTCACCCTAGATAGGGGCCAACCGCATTGGAATGGCACCGAGGCCGTGCAGGCGCGAAACGGGCTCGCGAAGATGAACGGGCCGTCAGTCGTCGAGGTCGACGTCGAGCACGCCGTCGGGGTCGCGCAGCTCGACGCGGGGGCGACCGTCGGGCGCCCGGCCCGAGGCATCCACCGCCCAGCGCAGCAGCCGGACGGCGGGACCGCCTACGCGCGTGACGGCGCCGAAGTCGAGCACGAGGCGGCCCTCGGACTCGAGCAGGGGCATGAGGCGTGCGAGCACCTCCTCGGCCGCGGCGAAGTTGAGGTCGCCGCGCAGCATGGCCACGACCTCGTCGCCGGCGACCTCGCGGTCGGACCCGGCGCCGCCGACCGAGATCTCGTCGATGGGTGAGAGCGGCGGGTCTCGGTGTTCGAGCATATGCAGCCCATGGCGTTCGCTCAGCTCCTCGAGCACCGCGATGCCGCGCACGCTGTTGCCGCGCGGGTCGAGCCTGGGGCTGAAGGTGCCGATGCCGAACTGCTCGGGCTGGAGTGCGGCGATGCCGCCTCCCACGCCGCTCTTGGCGGGCAGGCCGACCCGCACGAGCCATTCGCCCGACGCGTCGTACATGCCGCAGCTGGTCATGACGGCGGTGGTCCACCTGGCGGCGTCCTCGCCCACGACGCGTTCGCGGGTGACGGGGTTCACACCTCCGTTCGCGAGGGTCGCGGCCATGATCGCGAGGTCGCGGGCGGTGACGACGAGCGAGCACTGCCGGAAGTAGGCGGTCGTCGCGACCTCGGCGGTCGAGGCGAGCGTGCCGGCCGATCTGGCGAGGTAGGCGAGCGCGCGGTTGCGGTCGCCGGTCGACTGCTCTGACGCGTACACGGCTTCATCGACGTCGAGCGTGCGACCGGCGAACGCTGAGAGCCCCGCAGAGATGACGGCGAACTTGTCGTCGGCGCGGTCACCACGAACGAGGGAGCTCGTGACGATCGCGCCCGCGTTGATCATCGGGTTCAGGGGCCGGCCGGTGTGTTCGTCGAGGCTGATGGCGTTGAACGGCTCGCCGCTGGGTTCGAGGCCGACGTGCCTGGTCACGTGCGCGAGTCCGAGCTGCTCGAGGGTGAGGGCGAAGACGAACGGCTTCGAGACCGACTGGATGGTGAACCGAGCGTCGCTGTCGCCGGCCTCGTGCACGGTGCCTCGCACACTCGCGAGGGCGATGCCGAGCTGCTCGGGATCCTCGAGGGCGAGCTCGGGGATGTACGACGCGACTGCGCCGGAGGTCTTCGGCCTGGCCCGATCGAGCACCGAGGCGAGCGCGATGCTCAGCGGTGACGGCGTGCTCGGATCCGACTCGTCGGCGCTCATGGGCACAGCCTAGGGCTGAGCAGGCGCGGCGCCGGGCTGAGCACGCGGGAGGCCGCGGACCCACCCGTTGTGCCGGCAGTGGATATGTGACATATTACTGTCAGATCAAGTCGACGACGAGAGGAGCGCCCGTGATCGCCGACGTCGTCATCGTGGGCGCCGGCATCGTCGGCGCGGCGTGCGCGCGGGCGCTCTCCATCGCCGGAGTCCGCGTCACGGTGCTCGAACGCGGCGCCGCGGCATCCGGAACCAGTGCCATGGGCGAGGGCAACCTGCTCGTCTCCGACAAGGGCCCCGGCGCCGAGCTCGATCTCGCCGTGTACGCCGCATCGCTCTGGCCGAACCTCGTCGCGGAGCTCGCCGACGAGCTCGGGTCGGCGTTCCCCTCACTCGAGTACGAGCGCAAGGGCGGACTGGTCGTCGCGACGACGGATGCCGGTGCCGCGCCGTTGCTGGCCTTCGCGGCGAGCCAGCGCGCGGCCGGCGTCGACGCGCGGGCCGTGTCGGTCGGCGACGCGCTCGCGCTCGAACCGTGGCTCAACCCCGCGATCACCGCGGGCGTGCACTACCCCGACGACGCGCAGGTGCAGCCCGTCATCGCGACCGAGGCGCTGCTCGCCTCGGCCCGCCGCCACGGCGCCGTCGTGCGCACGGGGGTCGCCGTCACCGGCGCGACGCGCGACGCGACCGGCGGCGCGCAGGACCGAATCACGGGCGTCACGACCTCCGAGGGCGATGTGCACGGGGACGCCGTGCTCATCGCGGCCGGCCCGTGGTCGGGCGAGGTCGCGAGCACGATGGGCGTGCGCCTGCCCGTGAAGCCCCGCCGCGGCATGGTCCTCGTCACGACGCGCATGCCCCACCGCGTGTTCCACAAGGTCTACGACGGCGACTACTTCGGCGCCACGCAGTCGTCGGACGCGGCATTGCAGACCTCGAGCGTGGTCGAGTCGACCGCCGCCGGCACCGTGCTGCTCGGCTCGAGCCGCGAGCAGGTCGGGTTCGACGACCGGCTGCGCGTCGACGTGATCCGCGAGGTCGCGGGCAAGGCGTTGCGACTGTTTCCGTTCCTCGCCGACGCGTCGATCATGCGCACGTACGGCGGGTTCCGCCCCTTCATGCCCGACCACCTGCCGGTGATCGGCGAAGACCACCGGGCGCCCGGCCTCTGGCACGCGAGCGGACACGAGGGCGCCGGAATCGGGCTCTCGCTCGCGACGGCCGAGCTCATCGTCGCCGGCATGCTCGGCACGCCCGCGCCGCTCGACCCGACCCCGTTCGGCGTCGACCGCGCGTCGCTCGCGCCGCACCTCGAGGAGGCCGCACGATGACCGCGCGCATGGTGCCGTCGAAGCGCGACCCGATCCGCCCTTCCGCTGCGGCGCCGGTCGGCATCACGGTCGACGGCGAGCCCGTCGCCGGTGTCGAGGGCCAGACCATCGCAGGCGTCGTGCTCGCGACCGGCCGCCTCTCGTGGCGCACGACCTCGGCCGAAGGTCGCCCCCGCGGGTTGTTCTGCGGCATCGGCGTGTGCTTCGACTGCATCGTGACGGTCAACGGCGAACGCGACGTACGGGCCTGCCAGCGCCGCGCGACCGACGGCGACGTCGTCGAGACGCAGCACGACGAGCTCCCCGAGGCGACGCCATGAGCCCCGCAGTCGGCACGTCCGCCGTGACCGCCGCTTCCCGCACCGTGCTCGTCGTCGGCGCCGGCCCCGCCGGGCTCGCGGCGGCAACGGCGGCACGTGAGCGCGGGGCATCCGTGACCCTGCTCGATGCGGCCGACGCCACGGGCGGACAGTACTGGCGGCACCTGCCCGCCGCGCGCCCCTCGGCGAACGAGCGCGCGCTGCACCACGGCTGGTCGACCTACACGGTCCTGCGCGATGCGCTCGAACGCGATCCCGGGTGCGAGATCGTGCTCGGCGCGCAGGTCTGGGCCGTCGAGCAGCTCGGCACGCCACCGGGAGCAGAGCAGCCGAGCAACGAGCGGCCGAGCAGCGAGCAGCCGGGCGGCGAGCATCCGAGCGCCGAGCACGAGCCAGCGGATGCCGCGGGCGCCCCTGCGTCCGTCGCGGTGCACGTGCTCGTGGGCCCGCCCGACGGCACCGCCAGGCGTGGCCGCACGTTCCGGCCCGACGCAGTCGTGCTCGCGACGGGCGCCCACGACCGCACGCTGCCGTTCCCCGGATGGGACCTGCCGGGCGTCTTCACGGCCGGCGCCGCGCAGGCGTTCGCGAAGGGCGAGCGGGTGGCCCTCGGCGAGCGCGTCGTCATCGCGGGCGCCGGGCCGTTCCTGCTGCCGGTCGCCGCATCGGTCGCCGCGACCGGCGCGAGAGTGCTCGGCGTCTACGAGGCGAGCCGGGTCGCCGGACTCGTGCGCGGCTGGCTGCCGAAGCCCTGGCAGCTCGTGGGAGCCGCGAAGAAGGGCGGCGAGCTCGCCGGGTACGTAGGCACGCACCTGCGGCATCGCATCCCGTACCTGACGGGCCGGGCGGTCGTCGCCGCGCACGGCACCGACCGCGTCGAGGCCGTCACGATCGCCGACGTCGACGCCGACTGGCGCCCGATCGCCGGAACCGCGCGACGCGTCGAGGCCGACGCCGTGTGTGTGAGCCACGGGTTCACGCCGAGGCTCGAGCTGCCGATCGCCGCAGGCTGCGAGCTCACGCCCGAGCGGTTCGTGCGCGTCGACGAGGGTCAGGCCACGAGCGTGCCGGGCGTCTTCGCCGCGGGGGAGATCACGGGCATCGGGGGCGTCGATGCCGCGCTCGCCGAGGGCGAGATCGCGGGCCACGTCGCCGCAGGCGGATCGCCGCGCGACGGCGACCTCGCCGAGGCCGTCGGCGCGCGCCGCACGTTCACGGGCTTCGCGGCGCGCATCGAGGCGGCGCACGGCATCCGTGCTGGGTGGACCGCCTGGCTCGACGACGACACGATCGTCTGCCGCTGCGAGGAGGTGCCCTACGGGCGCCTGCGCGAGACCCGCGAGGCGACCTGCGCGAGCGGCCTGCGCTCGATGAAGCTCACGACCCGTGCCGGCCTCGGCATCTGCCAGGGACGCATCTGCGGGCGCACGGTCGAGGAGCTGATCGGCACCGCCTCCGCACCCGGCGCGCCCGCGGCATCCGTCACCACCGACCGAAGGCCGATCGCGTCGCCGCTCCGCATCGGCGAGCTCGCTGCGCGCGACCACCCGCACGACGAGCACCAGACCACCACCACGCACCACGCGTCCGAGAAGGGACACCCATGACCACCCAGAAGTTCGACCTCGGCGGCGTCGTCGTCGCGACCACGCTCGCTTTCAAGGAGGACGCGTCGGCGCCCGCCGGCCTCGCCGTCGACTACGACCGGTTCGCCGCGCACTGCGACTTCCTCATCGAGAACGGATGCCGCGGCGTCGGCCCGAACGGATCGCTCGGCGAGTACTCGAGCCTCACCGACGCCGAACGTCGCAAGGTGATCCAGGTCGCCGTCGAGACCGTCGCCGGACGCGGACTCGTCGTCGCGGGCGTGCACGGCGTCGGCTGGCACCAGGCCGTGCAGTGGGCCGAGTACGCCAAGGCCGACGGCGCCGACGGCGTGCTCGCGCTGCCGCCGACGATCTACCGCGCGAACCGCAGCGAGGTCGTCGAGCACTACACGCGCCTGAACGAGGTCGGACTGCCGATCATGCTCTACAACAACCCGTTCGACACGAAGGTCGACCTCGTGCCCGATCTCGTCGCCGAGCTCGCGCAGCTCGAGAACGTCGTCGCGATCAAGGAGTTCACGGCCGACATCCGCCGCGTGCTCGAGATCAAGGAGCTGTGCGACATCGACGTCATCGCGGGCGCCGACGACCTGCTCTTCGAGTCGCTCGTCGTCGGCGCGACCGGTTGGTTCGCGGGCTACCCGAACGCGTTCCCGAAGGAGGCCGTCGAGATCTACGACCTGGTCACGGCCGGTCGCATCGACGAGGCGCGCGAGCTGTACACGCACCTCGTGCCCGTGTTCCGCTGGGACTCGAAGACCGAGTTCGTGCAGGCCATCAAGCTGTCGATCGACCTCGCCGGGCAGAGCTACGGTGGACCCACGCGCCCGCCGCGCGGCCCGCTCTCGGCCGAGCACGACGCGCAGGTGCGCCGCGACACGCAGAAGGCGCTCGACCACATCGCGAGCCGCTGAGTCGGGCGGGCCGGAGGAGGAACACCGCATGCGCACGAACCGGGTCATCTCGGCGGTCGACTCGCACACCGAGGGCATGCCCACGCGGGTCGTGACCGGCGGCGTCGGCGTCATCCCCGGCGCGACGATGAACGAGAAGCGGCTCCATTTCATGGAGCACCTCGACGACCTGCGGCTGTTCCTCATGAACGAGCCGCGCGGGCACGCCGCGATGAGCGGGGCGATCCTCCAGCCGTCGACCCGGCCGGACTGCGACTGGGGCGTCGTCTACATCGAGGTCAGCGGCTGCCTGCCGATGTGCGGGCACGGCACCATCGGCGTGGCCACGGTGCTCGTCGAGACGGGCATGGTCGAGGTCGTCGAGCCGGTCACCGAGATCCGGCTCGACACCCCGGCCGGGATCGTGATCGCGCGGGTCGCGGTGACCGACGGCCACGCCGACTCGGTCACCATCGAGAACGTGCCGAGCTACGTCGACGTGCTCGACGCGAGCATCGACGTGCCGGGCTACGGCACGATCCCGTACTCGATGGCGTTCGGCGGCAACTTCTACGCCATGGTCGACCTCGACGCGGTCGGGCTCCCGTTCGACCGCGCCCACCAGCAGGAGATCGTCACGGCCGGCCTCGCGATCATGGCGGCGATCAACGAGACCGCGCCGCCGCGGCATCCGTTCATCGACGGGGTCGACCACTGCCACCACGTCGAGTTCATCGCGCCGGGGTCGGATGCCGCGCTGTCGCGCCACGCCATGGCCATCTTCCCCGGCTGGTTCGACCGGTCGCCCTGCGGTACGGGCACCTCGGCGCGCATGGCCGAGCTCTGGGCCAGGGGAGAGCTCGCGCTCGACACCGACTTCGTCAACGAGTCGTTCATCGGCAGCCGCTTCGTCGGGCGCCTCATCGGCGAGACCGAGGTCGACGGCAGGCCCGCCGTGATCCCCACGATCACGGGCCGGGCTTGGGTGACCGGCACCGCCCAGTACATGCTGGATCCGAGCGACCCGTTCCCGACCGGCTTCCAGTTCTGACCCGCACCCACCAGTCCCCGACCCGAACCGCACCACGCAGGAGTACCGCATGACCCCCGAGCTCGAGACCATCGCGGCGAACGCGGCCGCGGCCGCACAGCCCTTCGCCGACACGAACCCGCGCGACCGCGCGAGGGCGCTCGTCGCCGTCGCCGATGCCCTCGAGGCGAACGCCGACGACCTCGTCGCGATCGGCATGGCCGAGACCGGGCTCGCCGAGGCGCGCCTGCGGGGCGAGCTCCGCCGCACGGCCGTGCAGCTGCGCATGTTCGCCGAGGCCGTCGCCGACGGCGGCTACCTCGACGTGCGCATCGACGCCGCCGACCCGGCGTTCGCGCTCGGGCCCCGCCCCGACGTGCGCCGCTACCTCGTGCCGCTCGGCCCGGTCGTGAACTTCGCGGCCTCGAACTTCCCGTTCGCGTTCTCGGTCGCGGGCGGCGACACCGCGTCGGCGCTCGCCGCGGGCTGCCCCGTGATCCTCAAGGGCCACCCGGGCCACCCCGAGCTGACCGCGCGCACCGGCGCGATCGTGGCCGAGGCGCTCGCCGCCGCGGGCATGCCCGACGGCGTGTTCCAGGTCGTCATGGGGCAGGAGGAGGGCGTCGAGATCCTCAAGGACCCGCGCGTGAAGGCGGGCGCGTTCACGGGGTCGATCCCGGCGGGCCAGTTCCTCGCGGGCATCGCGGCCTCGCGCCCGGTGCCGATCCCGTTCTACGGCGAACTCGGCAGCCTCAACCCCGTGTTCGTCACGCAGGCCGCGCTCGACGAGCGCGCCGACGAGATCGTCTCGGGCTACGTCACGAGCGTCAGCGGCTCGGCCGGACAGCTCTGCACCAAGCCCGGGTTCGTGTTCGTGCCCGCCGGCCACGGACTCGAGCAGCGCATCGCGGATGCCGCGGCATCCGTCACCCCGCACCGGCTGCTGAACCCGCGCATCGCCGCGGGCTACGCCGACCGCCGTGCCGCCGTGCTCGCCGCGGCCGGCGTGCGCCCCGTCGTCGAGGGCCGCGTCGAGTTCGACGGCGCCGACCAGGGATGGGTCACCCCGACCGTCGTCGCGGTCTCGCTCGACGACCTGCTCGCCGGGCGCGATGAGATCCTCGAGGAGTCGTTCGGCCCGCTCTCGGTGCTCGTCGAGGTCGAACCCGGAACCGACCTCGCGGCCCTGGTGCCGACGCTGCTCGACGGCAACCTCACGGCGACCGTGCATGCCGCCGCGGATGAGGACGCTCCTGCACTCCGAGCCCTCGTGCGCGTGCTCACCGAGCACGCCGGTCGCGTGCTCTTCGGCGGCTGGCCCACGGGCGTCGCCGTGACGCCCGCGATGCAGCACGGCGGACCGTGGCCCGCGACCACGAACGACTCGTCGACCTCGGTCGGCACGGCCGCGATCACCCGGTTCCTGCGGCCCGTCGCCTACCAGGGCGCCCCCGAGGCGCTGCTGCCCGAGCCGCTGCAGACGGCGAACCCGTGGGGCGTGCCGCAGGCGATCTCGGCCGCGGGCGAGTCGACCGGCTGGGGCGAACACCTCTGACGCGCCGCGCGGTGCTTGCGTACGAGCCCCGCGAGTGGTTGGTTGAGGAACAACGGCAGTAAGGAGCACATCATGGGTTTCTTCGCATTCCTCATCCTCGGCCTCATCGCCGGAGCGATCGCCAAGCTGATCCTCCCCGGCAAGCAGGGCGGGGGCTGGTTCATCACGCTGCTGCTCGGAGTCGTCGGGGCGTTCCTCGGCGGCTGGCTCGGCAGCCTCATCTTCGGCGTCGGGCTCAACGAGTTCTGGTCCTGGAGCACGTGGCTCCTCGCCATCGCGGGCTCCATCGTCGTGCTGCTCATCTATGGACTCCTCACGCGCAACCGGAAGGCGGCCTGACCGACGCGGCTCGAGTCGAGACGGACGGATGCCGGGGCGACCCGACATCCGCCCGTTCGCGTTCGGCGTGATCATCGGTCGCTCTCGCACGGCGGCCCGGTGCTAGCGTGAACTGCGGCGCGCGCTCGCGCGTCCGATGACGAGCGGAGGCGGCGTGGACCACATCGCGGCCCTCCTGCGCCTCATCCAGGGCGTGCTCGAACCGCAGCTCGCAGGCGACGCCCACCTCACGGCCATCGTCATCGGCGCGCTCTCGATCGCGGCCGTCGCGGTCATCGTCACGTCGTACCGCGCGGTTCCCGCGCTCGTCGGCGCCGACCCGTCCAGCGCATCGCTGCGACACCGGCAGACCGTCGACCCCGGGCGGCTCATCGCGCAGAGCGATCCCGATGCGGCCGGTCGCCCGCGCCCCAGGGCGCCCGGGCGAGGCATCGCGGCCGCCTAGCGACATCCGCCCTGCTGCTCCCGCGATCGCGGGCGCCTCGGCGACCCCGCTCCCCGCGGCCAGACGGAACCCTCGTTTCGCTCCGACCGTGAGGACGTACCCATGGATCTCTACGCCTTCCCTCCCATCGCCGCCGTGCTCGACGGCGCCTACGCCCTGCTCATGGGCCTCTCCGACCTGCTCCAACCGCTCGCGGGCGCGTCGAGTGCGGCGTTCGCGATCGTGCTCGTCACGCTCGCGGTGCGCGCTGCCCTCATTCCCGTGGGCATCGCCCAGGCCAAGGCCGAGCGCACGCGCGCACGCCTCGCCCCACGCCTTGCCGAGCTGCAGCGCACGCACCAGGACAACCCCGAACGCCTGCAGCGCGAGATGATGGCGCTCTACGCCGAGGAGGGCACGACGCCCTTCGCGGGATGCCTGCCGATGCTCGTGCAGATCCCCGTGGTCAGCGTGATCTACGCGCTGTTCATCCTGCCTGTGATCGCCGGGCACCCCAACGAACTGCTCACGCACACGCTGTTCGGGGTGCCGCTCGGCTCGAGCCTCGCCGGATCCATCGCGGCCGGCACCGTGACCCCCGCGACGATCGCGGTGTTCGGCGCCGTGGTGCTGCTCATCGCGCTCGTCGGCGAGGTGACGCGACGCGCGTTCAGGCCGGTCGCGGCGGCGGGCGCAGCATCGGCTCCTACCGGTTCGGGCACCGCGGATGTCGCGGGCACGACCGGTTCGCCGGCGCAGGTGCCGGGCATCGCGGGCATGCAGCACGTGCTCGGCCTGCTGCAGTTCGTGACCGCGGTCGTGGCGATGTTCGTGCCGCTCGCGGCCGGGATCTACCTGCTCGTGACCGTGGCCTGGACCCTCGGTCAGCGGCTCGTGCTGCGTCGGAGGTACCCGGCCGCGCCGTCGACCATGCCGCCCGCGCTGCCCGCCTGAGCGTCGAGCCCGGGGTCGTGCTCGGGGACTTCGGGCTCGGTCGGCTCCGGGTGCCGGTCGAGCCCGAGGTCGTGCTCGGGCTCGAGTCCGGGGTCGTGCTCGGGGACTTCGGGCTCGGTCGGCTCTAGGTGCTCGGCCTGCTCGAGGCGCGCGGGATGCCCGGGCGGGGCGGGCTCGGTCCGATCGGTCCGCTCGGCGGGCTCCGGGGCCGTGCTGGCTCCGTCGGGTGACCCCGCATCGGGCGGGACGGGCGGCAGCGCCCGCGACGGCCTCGACGCCGAGACCGCGGCCGGCCCCGGGGCGTCGTCGTCGTTCAGGGCCGCCCGCATGATGCTGCGCGGGTCGTACCTCCGCGGATCGAGCGCTCGCCAGTCCTCGTCGGAGAACTCCGGCCCCAGTTCCTCCCGTACGCGCTCGGTGGTCGAGGACGCGAACTCGCGCACGCGCTTGACGAACCGCGCCAGTGACGCGGCGTAGCCCGGAAGTCGGGTCGGGCCCACCAGGAACGCGGCGATGACGCCGATGAGGAGGAGCTTCTCGAAGGTGAGCCCGAAGGTCATCGCCCTGGGGTCATCGCCCGGGCGCGGGCTGCGCGACCGGCGGTGAGGACGGCGACGACTCGACGGTCGACGGTTCGGCGGCGGCGTGGGCGATGCCCGGCGCGACCTCCGAGGTCGCCGTGACGGTCGCCGCAGCGGTGGCGGGAACGGGAACGGGAACAGCGGTCGGCGCGGGCGTCGACGGTGCGGGCGCGGCAGCCGCGGCATCCGCTTCGTCGTCTTCGCGCATCGCCTTGATCTCGCCCTTGAAGGCACGGGCCGACTGGCCCAGGCTTCTGGCGAGCGCCGGCAGCTTCGCGCTGCCGAAGAGGAGCACGATCACCGCGACCACGATGAGCAGGTGCCAGCCGGTCAGTCCTTGGAGCATCTGGGCCCTCCTCTGGGCTCGGATGCGGCGGCCTCGATGCCCCCGCGTCGATTGGATCGGGAGGACGGCGTGGGCCGGTGACGACCGCGCTGTCCGTTGCGGTGGATCATATAGGTGCGCGGCGACCAAAGACAAGCCTGCGCACCCAAGTAACTATCTTGAAAGTTAATCCGGCATCTTTTGATTGACCCGCGGCGAAACTTCGGACATGATGACGCCTGAGCGATACCGGAGAAGCGTGCGACCGGTACTCGCGATCAGCGGGAGCCACGGCCCCGCGACGAGACGACGAAGTCCGGAGAACGACCGCGACTCGATGACGAGCGAAGGGGGAGCGAGCACGCACCCGTGGCCCGAGGGAGGCCACCTACTCAGAACCGGGCCACCACCTGAAACCGATCGAAGCGGCGGTGATGACCCGGCGAGACAACCCTGACAGGCAAGAACCGACAGGAGCTGTTCAACGATGAATTCTACCCGCAGGCGCTCGCGCAGACGAGGACTCCTGGTCCCCGTCGTCGCGCTCACCGCCGGAGCGCTCATGATCACCGGTACGCCGGCGTTCGCGCACGACGGTGTCGACCACGGATCCGAGGGGGGCGCCACCGAGGCGCTCGACTGGGGCAACTACGAGAAGATCCTCCTCACGAAGAACGTGGGCGAGCCGATCGACCTGGCCGTGCTGCCCGACAGCACCGTGCTGCACACGGCGCGCAATGGCGACATCCGCCTCACCGACCCGTCGACGGGCACGACCACGGTGACCAACACGCTGCCCGTGTACGCGAACTCCGAAGACGGACTGCAGACGGTCGCGATCGACCCCGACTTCGAGGAGAACGGCTGGGTCTACCTGGTCTACGCGCCCCGCGACGCCAACGGCGACGGCGTGGCCGACACCCCGACCGGCTCAGCGCCGAACTCGCTGCCGGCCGGCGCAGACGAGAGCTACTGGAACCAGTGGGTCGGCGTCAACCGACTCGCCCGCTTCCAGTGGACCGGCGACGCCATCGACCTCGCGAGCGAGCAGGTCATCCTCGACGTGCCCGTGCAGCGCGGCCAGTGCTGCCACGTCGGCGCCGACATCGACTTCGATGGCGACGGCAACCTCTACCTGAGCACGGGTGACAACACCCCGGCCAGCGCGCCCGGAGCGAACGGCTTCGCCCCGAACAACGACGCGCCCGGCATGAACCCCGGCTTCGACTCGCGCCGCGGTGCAGGCAACACGAACGACCTGCGCGGCAAGATCCTCCGCATCCACGTCGAGGAGAACGGCACCTACACGATCCCCGAGGGGAACCTGTTCGCGCCCGGAACCGAGAAGACCAGGCCCGAGATCTTCGTCATGGGCGTGCGCAACCCGTTCCGCATCGAGGTCGACCCCGAGACGAACTCGCTCTCGTGGGGCGACTACGGGCCGGATGCCACCAAGGCGGTCGCCTCGACCGCCGGTCGTGGCCCGATGGGCCTCGTCGAGTGGAACACCACGAGCCTCGACGACCCGCACAACTCGGGCTGGCCGTACGTGACGGGCGACAACTTCGCCTACAACGACTGGAACTTCGCGACGTCGACGCCCGGTGCGTTCTTCGACCCGGCGAACCTGGTCAACGAATCGCGCTGGAACACCGGCCTCACCGAGCTCCCCGACGCGCGTCCCGCCACGCTCTACTACGGCGACAACCCCGGCGACCAGCCGCGGGACGAGCTCGTCAACTTCGGCACCGGCTCCGGCCAGGGACCGATGGGCGGCCCGGTCTACCACTACGACGCCGACAACCCCTCGACCGCGAAGTTCCCGGAGTACTGGGACGGCAAGGCGTTCATGGGCGAGTTCTCGCAGGACTACATCGCGGCCTTCACGGTCGACTGGGATGCCGATGAGGTGACGCACATCCAGGACTTCCTGCCGAACACCGCGCTCACCGCGGCCGCGCAGCCGATCCACGACAACCCGATGGACATCGAGTTCGGCCCCGACGGGTCGATGTACGTGCTCGACTACGGCGACGGCTTCTTCCGCGCGAACCCCGACGCGGGGCTGTACCGGATCGACTACGCCGAGGGCAACAAGGCACCGCAGGCCCGCTTCACGGCGACGCCCGGCTCCTCGTCGGCTGCACCGGTCACGGTCGCGCTCGACGCGTCGTCGAGCACCGACCCCGAGGGCGCGGCACTCACCTACGCGTGGGACATCGACGGCAACGGCACGTTCGAGTACGAGGGCGCCACGGCGACCCACACGTACACCGAGCTCGGCGCCTACACGGTCCGACTGCGCGTCACCGACGCCGGTGGCAAGTACAGCCTGACCAGCAAGGTCGTCTCCGTCGGCAACCAGGCCCCCGCGGTCACGGTGCAGTACCCCGAGAACGGCGGCTTCTTCGACTGGGGCCAGGCGGTGCCCTACAAGGTGACCACGACCGATGCCGAAGACGGCAACGAGGTCGTGTCGAACCGCGTGGCCTGGACCTACGGCCTCGGACACGACGAGCACGCCCACCCCGAGGTGACCGGCACCGGCGCGACCGGCGCATGGAAGACGGACCCCAACTCGCCCGAGCACGGCGCAGGGGCCAACCTCTACGGCGCGGTCGTCGTGACCTACACGGATGCGGGCGCCAACGGGCTCCCCGCGGCATCCGGTGAGGCCACGGTGCGACTGAACCCGCGCACGCAGGAGGCCGAGTACGCCACCCAGCGCAAGGGCGTCGTCGTCTACGAGGACGAGACCGCGTCGGGCGGCACCGCCATCCGGGGCCTCGGCACCGACGGCGGCGTGGCCGACTTCCTCCGCTACGACCCCGTGAGCTTCTCGGGGATCACCGGAGCGGTCGTGCGCGCCAACGGCGCCGGCAAGGTCGACCTCCGTTGGGGCAGCGCCACCGCGGCGCCGTTCGCATCGGCGACCATCCCCGGCGGCGCCGGCTGGAAGGACGTCACGGTGAACTTCACCGCGCCGACCGGCTCCGGCCAGCTGTTCGTGACCTCGGCGAACGAACTCGCCCTCGACTCGATCAAGATGGTCGGTCCGGGCGTGGCGGACGTCAAGGCCCCGACGGTCGCGCACACCCTCACCCCCGCAACGCCCAAGGGCGTCGGCGGCGTGTTCAACGAGCCCGTGCGGTTCGCCGTGCAGCCCGCCGACAACGGTGCACTCGCCAGCGTGCAGTACTCCGCCAACGGCGGCCAGACCTGGACGGCCCTCGCTGCGAACCAGCAGTACGGCGTGACCTTCCAGACGAAGGGCACGTACAACCTGCAGTACCGGGCGACGGACACGGGCGGCAACGTCTCGACGATCGGAAGCGTCAGCTTCAAGGTCGACCTCGACGCGCCGAACGAGCCCACGGTCGACAGCCGCACGCTCGTGACGCTCGGCTCGCCGCGCGCCTCGTACGGCGACGAGACCCCGGTCTCGGTGCAGGTCACCGGAGAGGGCGGAGTGCCGAGTGGCGAGGTCGCCCTCACCATCGGCGATGACGAGGTCGGTCGCGGCACGCTCGACGCCGAGGGTCGGGTCACCATCGCCCTGCCCGCCGACCTCGCGGTCGGCACGCACACCCTGCGGGCGAGCTACCTCGCCGACGAGGTCTTCAAGACCTCCGCAGGCACGGCGCGACTCACGGTCTCGCAGACGAAGTCGGTCACCGACGTCTCCGTCTCGCCCGACCCGGTCAAGCCCGCCGTCGCCGCCAAGGCGACGATCCAGGTCGAGTCGACGACGGGCATCGTCCCCGTCGGCGGCGTCACGGTCACGGTGCGCAAGGGCACCGCGACGGTCGCGACCGTGACCGGAACGCTCGACGCGTCCGGCCACGTCGTGGTCACCCTGCCGAAGCTCGCAGTCGGCACCTACCAGGTCCAGGCGGCCTACGACGGATCCTCCGGCGTGGCCAAGAGCACGGACACGGCCACCCTGACCGTGCGCCAGTAATCCTGCGGGGCCCGCGCACCCGCGCGGGCCCCGCACCCCCCGACCGACCCGGTCCCCGGTTCGGTCTCACCTCGAAGGAGAGAGATGAGTCACCACACTCACGGCCACCCGACGGTGTCGGCCAAGCCGATGAGCCGCCGGAACCTGCTGCAGGCGCTGGCCGCATCATCCGTCGCCGTCGGACTCGGGGCCTTCGCCGCCCCGACCGCCGCGTCCGCACTCGCCGCACCCGCGGTGCTTCCCGGAGCGCTCCCCACCGCCAGCGGCGGGGCTCGCCTGGTGCCGGTCAACCGAATCGGCATCCAGTTGTTCACGGTCCGCGACAAGCTCAGCGGCGCGGGCTCGATCGGCTTCCGCCGGTTGTTCGAGGAGCTCAGCGCGATCGGCTACTCCGAGGTCGAGTTCGCCGGGTACACGCAGGGCGGCGCGGGTGCGATCACGCCCGCCGAGATCCGGCAGCTGCTCGACGACAACGGCCTCCGCGCCGTGGGCTCGCACGCCACGCTCAACCCGGGCAACATCGATGCGCAGCTCGAGATCGCGAACACCCTGGGCATGCAGTTCCTCGGCCAGGGCGGTCCGATCGCCTCCGGGCGCACGGATGCGGCGTGGGTCACCGCGGCGCAGACGTGGAACCAGATGGGCGTCAAGGCCCAGGCGGCCGGCATCAAGCTCTACACGCACACCCACCAGGGCGAGTGGAACTGGACGACCGACGCGAGCGGCGCCAACACCAACCGCCGCGTGTACGACCTGCTCTGGACCGAGTTCGACCCCGACCTGGTGACGTTCGAGATGGACATCTACTGGGCGTACGTCGGACGGCACCTGTTCCCCGGGTTCGAGCCGATCGAGTACCTCAAGCGCGACCCGCGACGCTTCCCGCTCGTGCACCTCAAGGACGGCAAGCTCAACCCGGCCAACGGCAACGGCTACGACATCATCGAGTTCGGCGCGGGCGACATCCCCTACGCGCAGATCCTCTCGGAGTTGCAGCGCAACCGCGGCCAGCGCTTCGGCATGTACGAGCAGGACAACGCCGGTTCGACCGCCGCGGGCGGCAACCCCGTGAACTCGCTCGGCAACGCCGACCGCAGCTACGAGAAGATCGCCGCCCTCCGCGGCTGACCCCGACCACTCGAAGGAGACACACACCAATGAGAACCATCTGGAAGGCCACCGCCATCGCGGCGCTCGTGGCCGGCGGCAGCCTCGTCGCAGTTCCGGCCTGGGCTGCCGACCTCAGCTGCTCCGGCGACCTGGGCGACCAGGTCGTGGCGGGCAACCTCACGGTCGGCGACGGCGTCGACTGCGTGCTCGGCGGAGCGACCGTGCAGGGCGACATCATCGTCGAGCCGGGCGGCTGGCTCGACGCGACGTCGGTCGTCGTCGAGGGCGACGTCATCGCCACCGACGCGTACGGCGTGCTGCTCGACGGCACCAGCGTCGCCGGCGACATCAGCGCCTACTCGGCGGACAGCGAGGTCGGATTCCTCTACCTCAACGACCTCGAGGTCGGCGGCTCGGTTGCCGCCGGCGGTCTCGACGTCGAGGTGGTCGACACGACCATCGGCGGCTCGCTCACGACCCAGGACGGCAACTACGTCGACCTCGTGCGCACCTCGGTCGTCGGCGACGTCTCGATCGACGGCTCCCCGTGGGGCGTCTCGATCGCCGGCGCCATCGTGCAGGGCAGCGTGACCGTGAGCGGCAGCGCCCGCGACGTGCTCATCGGCGCCGACGCCGACGGTGCTGCCGACGCGTTCGGCAACTCGATCGGCGGCGACCTGGTGCTGAGCGACAACTCGGCGAACCTCCGGGTCGCGGCGACGACCGTGCACGGCACGATCGAGCTGTCGGGCAACACCCCGCTCGCCGCGTTCGGCACCGGCGTGGCCGCCGGCGACGTCGTCGGCGACTACACCGGCACCGCTCCCGGCGCACCTGCGGCCGGCGACCAGGCGATCGCCGTCACGGTGCCCGCCCAGGCGCCGGGCGAGCTGATCTGGTCGCTCGAGGGCAGCTCGGCCCTCGTCGACCTCGGCGTGGCCGACGAGCAGCTCGACCACTTCGCCGCCGACGGCGAGATCGTGCCGATCCGGGTGCAGGACACGCGCGCAGGCAACCCCGAGTGGTCGCTCACCGCGCAGGTGTCCGACTTCTCGGCGGGCGGCACGCCGGTGTCGAGCAAGTACCTCGGCTGGACCCCTGAGGTGACGGATGCCGCGGGCGGCGCCGTCGCGGGCAGCGCGGTGCAGTCGGGCTTCGACGGCGGCGACGGCCTGTCGGTCGCACGCACCCTCGCCGGCGCACCCGACGGCCACGCGCGCAGCGCGTCGGTGGTCGGCGCCGACCTCGAGCTGAAGCTCCCGCTCGAGACGCCTCGCGGCACCTACACCGCGACGATCACGCTGACGGCACTCAGCTGATCATCCGTCCGGGCCCCGGTTCGCCGGGGCCCGGACACCCCGCACCGTTCGATCCCACGAAAGCGAGAACGCGCCCATGTCCCAGGCCGTCATCTCAGACGCTCCCGCCTCACCGCGCACCACTGAACTGGCCCGCCGCGGTCGACACGTCGCGGACCGCCGCCGTGGGCCGCGTCGCGGCAGCCGACCCGAGGCCCTCCGACCGCTCCTCGGCGTCGCGATCGCGATCGCGATCGCCCTCTCGACCTGGCTCGGCGCCGTCGCCGGCGTCGGCGCGGCCAATGCCGCCGAGAAGGAACCGAGTGACACGACCGTCTCCTGGAGCGTCCGCCCGGCGGACACCGCGCAGGGCACCGGTCGCCCCAACTTCGCGTACGAGGCGCTTCCCGGGAAATCGGTCGCCGACGCCCTCCTCGTGACCAACCGCAGCGCCGAGGGCATCGAGCTCGAGGTCTACGCCGCCGACGGCTTCCTCACCCCCGACGGCTCGCTCGACATCCTACCGAAGGGCGAGGAGTCGGTCGAGCTCGGCAGCTGGGTCGAGGTCGCGTCTCCCCGCATCTCGCTCGCGAGCGGGCAGACCGCCGAGATCCCGTTCGAGATCACCGTGCCCGCGGACGCCCCTCCCGGCGATTACGCCGCCGGCGTGGTCGCCTCGATGACCGTCGACGCCGAGGGCGTCGTGACCGAGCGCCGACTCGGCTCCCGCGTGCACCTGCGCGTACTCGGCGACCTCGCCCCCGCCTTCTCGGTGACCGACGTGACCGTCGCGTACACCGGAACGCCCGTGCCGTTCGCCCCGGGCGACGGAAGCGTGACGTTCACGCTCACGAACACCGGCAACACGAGGCTCGCACCCGACGCCGTCGTACAGGTCGCGGGCCCCTTCGGCCTCGCACCCGTGACGGTGCGCGGCTCCGACCTTCCGGAGCTCCTGCCCGGCAGCACGATCGAGCACACGGTGCAGGTCGCCGGCATCGCCCCGCTCGGCGTCGTCACGGCGGATGTCGCCGCGAGCGGCGAGGTCGTCTCGAGGCCCGGCGAGTCGCGGGTTCCGCCCGCCGTCGCCGATGTGTCCGCCTCGGCGACGACGTGGGCCGTGCCGTGGACCTCGCTGGCCGTCGTCCTGCTCGTCGCCGGACTCGTCACGTGGTGGCTCCTCGCCAGGCGCCGCGCGAAGGCCTCGAAGGAGCAGGCCATCGCAGCGGCCGTCGCTGCAGCGCTCGCTGAGCGCGATGCGGCAGAGGCTGAAGCCTCCACAGGCTCGACCGACACAGGCTCGACCGACCCCGACTCGGCCGACACCGACCCGACCCCGACCCGCTCGACCTCCGGGGCGCCCAGCGCTGCAGTCGACGAAGAACCCGGCAGCGGCGGCGACGACGCGAGGGAGCGCGTCCCCGCCGGCTGACCGCACGAACCGCCGGCGGCGCGAGGAGGGACACCCTGCGCCGTCGGCGTGCCACGCCCACCGCCCCCTGCACGCCCGATCGGCGCCGTGCAGGGGGCGCTGGCCTACTCGGCCGCGGCTCGTTCCTGTGCCCGGCGACCTCCCACGGCAGCGCGGTCAACCGGCACCGCGGCACGCTGGTCAGTCGGGCTCCGGCGCTTCCGGCACCTCGCTGCTTCGGCGTTCCGGCACTTCTGCATGCCGGAACGCCGGCACTTCGATACGCCGGCCCTCCGGTACTTCGGTGCCTCGGCACGCCGCCACGTCGGCCTTCGGCACGCCGGCCCTCCTGCACGGGTACCCGGTATTCAGGGATCGGAGTCGCGTACGCGGGTATTCAGGCCCCGGGCATTCGAGCCCACCCGCACGCAGGCACTTCGCCACCTCGGCTCGGCACTTGCCAGGCAAGCGGTCCGCTTTTCCGACGCGATGACCCACCGGCCGCGGATGACGCTGAAGGATCCGGGGTGCGTGATCCTGGGGCCTCGGGTGCAGGCACGGGCGGCGAGTCGGGCGACGTTGCCGGCAGTGCGCACGTGCGTCGCATGGCGTTGGAGCTTGAGTCGATGCCCACCGCAGCACGCATGGCGGCAGAGGTCACGCGCGAGGGCGCAGAGCAAGGTACGCAGGCGCGGGATGCTGAGCGAGGTACGCAGGCGCGGCGCGCAGAGCGACGCACGTAGCCGCGACGCTCATGGAGCGATGCCCGGATCAGGTGTGCGGATCCGGGCATCGTGGCGACGTGGTGGGCCGGCTACCGGCAGCCAGGAGGCCGTCAGGCCGCTAGGCGCGGATGAACCCCGAGCTCAGCGACTCGGGCGAGAGCGCGTGTTCGACGGCCAGCATGCTCGCGCCGATGATGGCGGCCTTCTCGGCGGCCTGCGATTGGACGATCGAGAGGTACTCGGTCGCCAGGGGCGTGGACCGCGTGTAGACGACCTCTCGGACGCCTGCGATGAGGTGCTCGCCGACGCGGGCCATGCCGCCGCCGATGGCGATGACCGACGGGTTCATGAGGCTCACGCAGGCCGTGAGCACCTCGCCGATGTCGCGGCCCGCCTGGCGCACGGCCTGGATCGCGTCGATGTTGCCGCGCTTGACGAGGTCGACGACGTCGGTGCCGGTGTGCGCCTCGACGCCCTGCTCGCGGAGCGCACGTGCGATCGCGGGACCCGAGGCGAGCGCCTCGATGCAGCCGCGGTTGCCGCACTGGCAGGGCACGTTGGCGCCGCGTGCGACCTGCACGTGCCCGATGTCGCCGGCGATGCCCTGCGCGCCTCGCTGGAGGGCTCCGCCCGAGATGAGTCCGGCGCCGATGCCCGTCGCGATCTTCACGAACATGAGGTGCTGCACGTTCGGCCAGGCGACGGCGCGTTCGCCGAGCGCCATGATGTTCACGTCGTTGTCGACGAGCACGGGAACGGGCAGGTGCTGCTGCACCCAGCCGGGGATGTCGAAGCGGTCCCATCCCGGCATGATCGGCGGGTTCACCGGCTGGCCGGTCGAGTGCTCGACGGGTCCGGGCACGCCGATGCCGACGGCGGCGACGTGGGAGCGGTCGCGGTCGGTGCGTTCCAGCAGGAGCGCTGCGCTCTGCACGAGCCAGGTGAGCACGGGTTCGGGCCCGAGGGCGACGTCGACGGGTTCGCTGTGCTCGGCGAGCACGCTGCCCGTGAGGTCGGTGATCGCGACCGTCGCGTGCGAAGCGCCGATGTCGGCGGCGACCACGACCTTGGCCGCGGGGTTGAGCGCGAACTGCGACGGCGGGCGCCCGCCGGTCGACACTGCATCTGCGACGGGCGTGATCAGGCCCATGCGCATGAGCTCGTCGACCCGCGCGGCGATGGTCGAGCGGGCCAGGCCGGTGGACTTCGCCAGTTCGGCTCGGGTGCGGGGCACACCGTCACGGAGCAGCTGGAAGAGCTGACTCACTCCCGTGACGGTCTGCGGAGAATCGGTCGTCATTGGTGTCACGCTCTCGGTATATCACTACTTACGTCGAGGTAAGGCCGACTTCTGCGCAACCGACCCCCGAAGACGGGGGCCGGTCGCGGAGAATTCGGCCAGGGCCTCAGGAACTGGATCGGCCTCCCTGGCGCGCGAAGCGCTGCTGGAGCAGCACCGCGACGATGATGATGACGCCCTTCGCGACGGCCTGCACCGACGACGAGAGGTTGTTCTGCACGAACACGTTCGTCAGGGTCGCGAAGATGAGCACGCCGAGCACGGTGCCGGTGATGGTACCGCGTCCTCCGACGAGCAGGGTGCCGCCGACGACGACCGCGGCGATCGCATCGAGCTCGTAGAGCTGGCCGTGCGTCGAGGTGCCGGCGGTGGTGCGGCCGAGGATCATGACGGCGGCGATGCCGGCCGACAGGCCCGCGAGGGCGTACAGCCACACGGTGTGCCGCTTGACGTTGATGCCGGCGAGCCGCGATGCCTCCTTGTTGCCGCCGATGGCGACCGTGCGACGTCCGAAGGTGGTGCGGTTGAGGAGGACCCAGCCGCCGACCGCGACGAGCGCGAAGATCCAGATGAGGATGTCCACGCCGAGGAAGTCCGCGTTGAAGAAGTTGATGAAGTCGCGCGAGCCGATCGTGAGGGTGCGGCGCTCGGCGAGGATCTCCGCGAGGCCGCGCGCTGCCACGAGCATCGCGAGGGTCGCCATGAACGCCACGACATTGCCGTAGGCGATGACGATGCCGTTGATCAGGCCGGCGGCGAGACCGGTGGCGAGCGCGAAGATCACCATGACGATCCAGTGGAAGTTCTCGGCCAGGTCCTGCGTCACCGCGAGCGTGGCGGCGATCGAGGCGAGGCCCATCACGGATCCGACCGAGAGGTCGATGCCGCCGGCGATGATGACGAAGGTCATGCCGACGCTGATGACGCCGATGATCGACGCCTGTCGCAGGATCGTCAGCATGTTGCTCGTGGTGGTGAACGTGTCGGGCGCGGTGATCGCGCCCACGACCACGATGAGGAGCAGCGCGAGGATGAGCCCGAGGTTGCGCCCGGCCGAACCCGAGAGGAGTCGGCGGATGGGGGAGACGGGTGCTTCGACGGCGACCGCGGAGGTCGTGGGGTTCGCCTCGGCGACGGCGTCGCGGCTGGGGGTGGTCTGCTCGCTCACGCGGCAGCTCCTTTCATGACGAGGTCGAGCACGCCGTGCTCGTCGATCTCGGTTGCGGGAACGGTGGTCAGGATCCGGCCGTCGGCGATGACGAGGACGGTGTCGGCGAGGCCGAGGACTTCTTCGATCTCGCTGGAGACGATCACGATGGCGTTGCCTGCGGCTGCGAGGCGGCGGATGAGGGCGTAGATCTCGGTGCGGGCGCCGACGTCGACGCCTCGGGTGGGTTCGTCGAGCAGGAGCACTCGGGTGCCGTGCACGAGCCAGCGGGCGAGGAGGATCTTCTGCTGGTTGCCGCCGGAGAGGGTGATGGCGGCGCGGTCGGGGTCGGCGGGGCGCAGCTCGAGCGCCTCGATCTGCTCGCGGGCGCTCGCACGTGCGGCGCGTTCGTCGAGGAAGCCGCCCTTGGCGAAGCGCGACATCGACGCGAGCGTGACGTTGACGTAGATGGGCTCGTCGAGCACGAGGCCCTGGCTCTTGCGCTCCTCGGGCGAGAGGCCGACGCCGGATGCCACCGCGTCGACGACCGAGCCGCGCCGCAGCGCCTTGCCGCCGACCGTGACCGAGCCTGAGGTGGCCCGGCGTGCGCCGTAGATCGTCTCGAGGATCTCGGATCGGCCGGAGCCGACGAGTCCCGCGAGTCCGACGATCTCGCCCGAACGCACCGAGAACGACACCTCGTCGAACGCGCCGGCGAGCGCGAGGCCGTCGACATCGAGCACGGTCGGCGCGTCGTCGGCGATCGGGGTCGCCGGCGGGAAGACGTTCTCGACCGTGCGCCCGGTCATGAGGCGGATGAGCTCGGCCGTAGGCGTCTCGGCGACGGAGAGGCCGTTCGCGGTGCTGCGGCCGTCCTTCAGCACGGTGATCCGGTCGCCGATCTGGCGGATCTCCTCGAGGCGGTGGGTGATGTAGACGACCGCGATGCCCGCGTTCGTGAGCTCGCCGACGACGTGGAAGAGGTTCTTGACCTCTTCGGAGTCGAGCACGGCGCTCGGCTCGTCCATGATGATGAGCTTGATGTCGTGCGAGAGCGCGCGCGCCATGCTCACGATCTGCTTGTTGGCCGCACTCAGCGAGCCGACCTCGGTGTGGGGCGAGAGTCCGGAGTGGCCCAGTCGGGCGAGCAGTTCGCGCGTGCGCTTGGCCGCCTCACTGCGCCGACTGAAGCCGCCGCGCGCCAGCTCGTGGCCGAGGTACACGTTCTCGGCGACCGTGAGGCCGTCGACGACGTCGAGCTCCTGGTACATGGTCGCGATGCCGAGGTCGATCGCCGCCTGCGGGTCGTTGATGACGACCGACTCGCCGAGCCAGGCGATCTCTCCCTCGTCGGGACGGTGCACGCCCGCGAGCATCTTGATGAGCGTCGACTTGCCCGCGCCGTTCTGGCCGAGGATGCAGTGCACCTCGCCCGGGCGGATGTCGAGGTCTACGCCCTTGAGGGCGCGAACGCCGGCGAAGGACTTGGTCACCCCCCGCACGGAGAGTAATGACGATGAATGGTCAACTTTGATCACGGGGCGAACATAACACGCTCATGCGGCGGCACGCGACCCCCAAACCAGAGATCCGAAGTGCCACCCGAACGGGGCTCTTGTGCAGGGATCGCCGAGTTCCCGCCTGATTCGGGGGTGTTTTCGTACTTCTGCCAACAGAAAAACAAAAGTTGCAAAATCGACTTCCACTTCTGCTACGGTTGGCCCATCGGCGTGGATACCCCTCGATGTGGCTGCACCACCTCAGGTCCTGCCCTCGCCGTTCGGAGCAGCATCACATTCAAGGAGGAAACGACATGCGCTCGATTCGGAACGCGCGAATGCGGACGATCATCACCGGCACCGCTCTTCTGGCGGCCGTGGGTCTGCTCACCGGCTGCACCAGCAGCGGCGAGACGGAAGACGTCGTCGACCAGGGCACCAGCAGTGAAGAGAACGCCTCGACCGGCGACAACGTCGTCATCGGCTTCTCGGGCCCGGCAGCCGACCACGGCTGGCTCGGCGCCATCAACTCGGGCGCCCAGGCGGCCGCAGCGAGCTTCCCCGACGTCGAACTGAAGGTCGCCGAGGGCACGAACGACGCCAACGCGCAGATCGCGGCCGTCGAGACCTTCATCAACGAGGGCGTCGACGCGATCGTGCTGCTCCCGACCGACGGTGCGGCGCTGACCGAGGTCGCGATCAAGGCGATGGATGCCGGCATCCCGGTCATCAACGTCGACCGCGAGTTCTCCAGCCCGTTCGCCGCACGCACCACCGTGCTCGGCGACAACTACGGCATGGGCGTCTCGGCCGGCACCTACATCTGCGAGCAGCTCGACGGTCAGGACGACGCGGTCGTCGCCGAGATCGCCGGCATCGACTCGCTGCCGCTCACGCAAGACCGCTCGCAGGGCTTCGCCGACGCCCTGGCCGACTGCGGCCTCGAGGTGGGCGCCCGCGTGGCCGCCGACTTCACCGTCGCCGGCGGCGAGGCGGCAGCCTCGCAGCTGCTCGCCGCGAACCCGAAGATCGACGCGCTGTGGAACCACGACGACGACCAGGGCGTCGGCGTGCTCGCGGCCATCAACTCGGCCGGTCGCGACGAGTTCTTCATGGTCGGCGGCGCCGGCTCGAAGAACGCGATGGAGGCCATCGAGGCCGACGACAGCGTGCTCAAGGCGACGGTCATCTACCCGTCGACGCAGGCCGCCGACGGTGTGGCGCTCGCGCGTCTCATCGCGCAGGGCAAGACGATGAGCGACCTGATCACGCCCAGCGTGCCCAACCGCATCGTCCTCGACGCACCGGTGGTCACCAAGGACAACGTCTCCGAGTACATCGATCTCGCCTTCGAGTCCTGAAGTCCCGCGGGGCGCTCGGCCATCGCGGCCGGGCGCCCCGCATCACTCCTGAGAGGAGCACCCCGTTGACACATGAACTTCGCGTCGCGATGATCGGCCACGGTTTCATGGGCGCCGCGCATTCGCAGGGATGGCGGGTCGCCCCGCGGTTCTTCGACCTTCCGCTCGCCCCGGCGATGCAGGTGGTCGTCGGCCGCGACGCCGCGACGACCGAGGCCGCGGCCGCCCGGTGGGGGTGGGCCGAGTCCGCGACCGACTGGCGCGAGGTGATCGCCCGCGACGACATCGACCTCGTCGACATCGTCACTCCCGGAGACACCCATGCGGAGATCGCGATCGCCGCACTCGCAGCGGGCAAGCACGTGCTCTGCGAGAAGCCGCTCGCGAACACGGTCGACGAGGCGTCGGCCATGGCCGACGCGGCGGCCCGGGCGGCCGAGCGCGGCATCCGTTCGATGGTGGGATTCACCTATCGGCGCGTGCCCGCGGTCGTGTTCGCGCGGCAGCTCATCGCCGAGGGGCGGCTCGGCGACATCCGGCAGGTGCGGGCGGAATACCTGCAGGACTGGCTCATGGACGCCGAGGCGCCGCTGACCTGGCGCATGAAGAAGGAGCTCGCGGGCTCGGGTGCGCTCGGGGACATCGGGGCGCACGCGATCGACCTGACCGAGTTCATCACGGGCCAGCACGTCGAGCGCGTGAGCGGCCTCATCGAGACGATCGTCGCCGAACGCCCACTGCTCGAGCATGCCTCCGGGCTGACCGGCAGCGCGTCGAGCGAACGCGGAGCGGTCACGGTCGACGACCTCGCCCTGTTCACCGGCCGTCTCACGTCGGGTGCGCTCGCCTCGTTCGAGGCCACCAGGTTCCGCACGGGGCGCAAGAACGCCCTGCGCATCGAGGTCTCCGGGTCGAAGGGGGCCCTCGCATTCGACCTCGAGCGCCTGAACGAACTCGAGTTCTACGACGCGACGCAGCCCGCCACCGAGCAGGGCTTCCGCCGCATCCTCGTGACCGAACCCGACCACCCCTACGCGGGGGCGTGGTGGCCGACCGGTCATATGCTCGGGTACGAGCACGGGTTCTCGCACCAGGTGCGCGACCTCGTGGTCGCCATCGCCGGGGGCACCGCGCCCGAACCGTCGTTCGCCGACGGACTGCACGTGCAGCGCGTCCTCGACGCGGTCGAGCAGAGCTCGGCGGCCGAGGGCGTCTGGGTCACCGCCGCGGGCTGAGCCGCGGCCCCGCACGACGACACGAAACCGACACGAAGGGGTATCGCGATGGCGCGACCGATCACGCTGTTCACCGGCCAGTGGGCCGACCTGCCGTTCGAGGAGGTGGCACGACTGGCCGGCGAATGGGGGTACGACGGCCTCGAGATCGCCTGCTGGGGGGACCACCTCGACGTCTCGCGGTGGGACGACGACGCGTACGTGGCGAACCGGCTCGAGATCCTCGAGCGCAACGGCCTGAAGGTGTGGACCATCTCCAATCACCTCGGCGGCCAGGCGGTGTGCGACGACCCGATCGACCAGCGCCATCGCGACATCCTGAACGACCGCATCTGGGGCGACGGCGATCCCGAGGGGGTGCGGCAGCGCGCGGCCGAGGAGCTGAAGCTCACGGCGCGCATGGCCGCGAAGCTCGGCGTGAAGACCGTGACGGGCTTCACGGGCTCGTCGATCTGGAAGTACGTGGCGATGTTCCCGCCCGCGACGGCCGAGATGGTCGATGCCGGCTACGACGACTTCGCGGCGCGCTGGAACCCGATCCTCGACGTCTTCGACGAGGTCGGCGTGCGGTTCGCGCACGAGGTGCACCCGTCGGAGATCGCGTACGACTACTGGACCACGGTGCGCACGCTCGAGGCGATCGGGCACCGCGAGGCGTTCGGCCTCAACTGGGACCCGAGCCACATGGTCTGGCAGGACATCGACCCGGTCGCATTCCTGTGGGACTTCAAGGACCGCATCTACCACGTGCACTGCAAGGACACGAAGAAGCGCCTCGACAACGGCCGCAACGGCCGCCTGTCTTCGCACCTGGCATGGGCCGACCCGCGGCGCGGGTGGGACTTCATCTCGACCGGTCACGGCGACGTGCCGTGGGAGAACGCGTTCCGCATGCTGAACGCGATCGGCTACGACGGGCCCACCTCGGTCGAGTGGGAGGATGCCGGCATGGATCGGCTCGTGGGTGCGCCCGAGGCGCTCGGCTTCGTGCGCCGCCTCGCCTCCTACGTGCCGTCCGACGCGGCGTTCGACGCGGCGTTCAGCTCCAGGTAGCGGGGCTCGCCGCACGCTTCGACGGTCGCACGGGACGCCGTGCGGCCGTCGTCGTCTGCGTCCACGCGGCCGGTTCAGGCGTCCGCGTCTTCGTCGAGACGACCGGGTTCAGGCGTCGGCGAACTCGGCGAAGCGTCGGAGCAGTCGCTGCGGTTCGGCGACGGATGCCGCGGCGAGCCGCTCGCTCACGGCGCGCAGCTCGCTCGCCGGGAAGTAGCCGTGATGGCGGTAGACGTTCGCGCGCGCGACGAAGTCGTGCGCGGTCACCTCGGGGTGGAACTGCGTCGCGTAGACGCTGCTGCCCCCGACGCGATACACCTGCACCGGGCACGCCGCAGAGGAGGCGAGCAGCACGGCGCCCTCCGGCAGGCGCTCGGTGGCCTCCTTGTGGCCGACGAGCGCCTGGAAGGTGCGGGGCAGCACGCTCGTGAGCGGGTCGTCGACCCCGGCATCGGTGAGCGTGATCTCGACGGCCGCGGCGTCTTCGCCGTACCGGGTGCCGACCTCGCCGCCGAGCAGGCGCGTGAGCACGCCGATGCCGTAGCAGGTGAACAGCAGCGGGCGCCCGCCGTCGAGCGCGGCCTCGGCCACCCTCGCCAGGTCGTCTTCGACGCGACGCTGCACGGGGTGCTTGTGCTCGTCTGGCGTGGTGACGTTGTAGGGGCTGCCGCCCACGACCACGCCCGCGTAGGCGGCGAGGTCGACCGAGGGCAGCGACTCGACGTCGAGCCGCACATGCTCGAGCCGGTCGGCGTCGAGGCCCATGGCCCGCCTCACCGACTCGTACTCGGGCCCGACGGCCTCGATCTCGGGGCGAGCCGCGAGGAAGAGGAACGGGCGGATGCCGGTCATCGGCCCCTCCTGCGGCTGCGCTGCTTCGCGCCGGAGCCCGTGCGGGGCGCGGGTCGAGCGGACTTGGCGGACTTCGCACCCTTGCCGGAGCCCTTGCCGCCCTTCGCGGCCTCGGCGGCCCGGCGTTCCGCCGCGGCCTTCTTCGCGGCCTTCGCGGGGGAGAGCGCGGGTTCGTCGTCGGCCTGTCCGCGCGAGCTCTGCGCCTTGCGTCCGCGCACGACCCCCACGAACTCCTGGATGTCCGCGTCGTCGCGCTCGAGGGTCCAGACGAGCGCGATGCGGGTCGTCGCGGCATCCGTCACCGGGATCGCGACCACGTCCTTGCGGGCGTGCAGGCGCGCGACGCCGTGCGGCACGAGGGCCATGCCCGTGCCCGCGGCGACGAGCTCGATCGTCATCGCGACGTCGTCCTGCACAGGGGCATGGGGCTCGTCGGCCAGGTCGGCGAGCGTGAGCGACGCCTCGTCGGCGAACGCGTGCTCCTTCGCGAGCACGGCGACCGGCTGCTCCTCCCAGAGGGCGATGACGTGCAGTCCGTCGGTCTCGACGGGCAGGCGCACGAACGCGAGGTCGACCTCGCCCTCGCGCACGCCGTCGAGCTGCGCGGATTCGTCGACGCGTTCGGCGGCGAGCGGCAGGTCGGGTCGGCGTTCGGCCCAGACCCGGAGCCACTTCGCGGGACTCACTCCGGCGACGTAGCGCAACTGCAGGGTCATCTCGCCCCCTCCTGTCGCACGGAATCGCCCAGGACAGGCTATCGTGACCGGCTGCGCCGCACGGGCGCGCGGATGCCGCACACAGGCGGACCGGCTAACGTGTGAGGGTGAACGCCTCCCAGTCGATGAAACCCGAGACCGCCGCCAAGAAGCTCGGGATCCTCCTCGACGCGACCCCTGAGGAGTTCCGCGAGGGCACCGTCACGCGCGACGAGGTCGCCAAGCTGCAGGCCGACCCGCCCGAGTGGCTCGAGACGCTGCGTCGCGAGGGCCCGCACCCGCGCACCGTCGTGGCCGCGAGGCTCGGCGTCTCGAACTCCGGCCTCGCCCGCGGCGGCGTCACCGAACCCCTGACCAGCGCCGAGATCAAGGCGCTGCTCGAGGCTCCGCCCGCCTGGCTCGTGCAGGAGCGCGCCACGCAGGCCGCCGTTCGCGCCGAGAAGATCCGCGTCGCCGAGCGCGACAAGGAGCGCGCCGCGCGTTGGGCCGCCGAGGGGCGCGCCCCTGGCGGCGGTGGAGCGGGCTCCGGCGTCTGACGCCCGGCGGTCCGTTCGGCGCTAGGCGCCCGGCGCGACCTGCGTGCGCACGAACGCCGCGACATCCGCGAGCTCGCGCTCCGAGACCGAGTGCGCGACGCCCTCGTAGATGCGCTCGTCGAGCGTCGAGTGCGACGGCAGCCACGCGCGCGTGCGCTCGACCGAGGCATCCGGGATCACCTGATCGGCCGTGCCGCGACCCCAGAACACCGGCGGCAGCGCATCGGCGAGCCGTTCGTCGCCGTCACCGGCGCGCTCGCCCGGCAGCACGAATCCGGCGAGGTTGACCACGTACGCGAACCGCTCGGGCGTGCGTCGCAGCAGCTCGAGCGAGATCGCGCCGCCCTGCGAGAAGCCGAGCAGTCCCACGGATGTCACGCCCGCCGCCACGCGGTCGAGCCAGTCGAGCAGCGCGTCGACCGCGGCATCCGCACCCTCGACGGCCTCGTCGACGCCCTGCGCGAGCAGCGGGAACCACGCGTACCCGTACCCGGCGTCGATCGGGGCGCGCACCGACGCGACGACCGGCTCGAGCGGCAGGTAGGGCGAGAGGCCGAACAGGTCGCCCTCGTTGGAGTTGTAGCCGTGCAGGAGCACGAGCAGCGGCCGCCCTTCGCGGTCGGCCTCCGAAGCCGACCAGAGCACGGCCTCGTCGTCGATCTGCACACGCGTCATGTCTCAACGCTAGCGTCGTGGGGCAGAATCGAGGCATGAGCGTGCGCACCCCCGACCCCGACTGGAACGGCGACGACGAGCCGACGGGCACGCCGGCGCCCAACACGAACCCCGGGTGGCTCAGCGATCTCGAGCTCGCAGAGATCCGCGGACGCCTGCCGCTGCTCTACGTCGAGGCCGTTCCGGTGCGCGTCGACGGGCTCGGGCAGGTGACCGAGGTCGGCGTGCTGCTGCGTGCCAACGCGGTCGGCGAGATGACCCGCACGCTCGTCTCCGGACGCGTGATGTACGGAGAGACGGTGCGCGACGCGCTGTTCCGCCACCTCGAGAAGGACCTCGGGCCGATGGCGTTCCCGCTGCTTCCCGCGAGCGCGGTGCCCTTCACCGTGGCCGAGTACTTTCCGCTGCCCGGCATCTCACCGTTCACCGACGACCGCCAGCACGCCGTCTCACTCGCGTTCGTCGTCCCGGTCACCGGAACATGCGAGCCGCGGCAGGACGCGCTCGAGGTCACGTGGATGACGCCGACCGAGGCTGCATCCGACGCCGTGGCCGACGAGATGGAGGGCGGTCGCGGGCTCCTCGTGCGCCAGGCCCTCGCCTCGGTGGGCGCGCTGCGCTGATCGTCGGTCAGCGCGGTTCGAGCACGACGACCGCGGTCTCGCGCGTGCGCCGCGCCGCGAGGCCGTCGACGTCGTCGCCGAACGTGCGCCACGCGGCCCACAGCCGTTCGCGCTCGACCCCGGTCGCGGCGTGCGCCCGGACCTCGCGAGGCCCGGTCGGCAGCATGACGCGAGCCTCGGGATCGGCCAGCAGGTTGAGCCACCAGGCCGGTTCGGGCTCGGCCCAGCCGTTCATCGCGAGGGTGACGAGGTTCGGGCCGTCCTCGAAGTACGCGACGATGACCGCCCGCTCCCGGCCCGTGCGGCGGCCCGTCGTCGTGAGCTGCATCGCCCCCCAGCGCTCCGGCCGTGCCGCCCAGAGACCTCTCCGTCCGCGCGTCGCCCGGTAGAGCCCGCGGTGCACGACCCAAGCGGTGCGCACGAACCATCGCGGAGGGATACGCGGCGGCCGTGACGTCGCCGGCGTGGTCGGGTCGAGCTTGCTCGGGTCGTCCATCGTGCACCGTTCCTGCCCGGGTTCGGCGGGCGCACCCAACGCTCGTCGAACGGGCGTGGCGCGTCAATCGGCCGATCGGCCGAATCGTGGCGGTCGCCTCGACCGATCGGCGGAGCGGCACGGCCTCGTCGCGTCGACGCGATCGGCGTCTGCGCGTCAGGCGCTGCCGCGCGTCACGAGCACCGGATCGAAGATCACCGAGGAGGGCCGCAGGGTCGGATCGTTGATCTGGGCGACGAGGATGCGCGCCATCTGCGCGGCCATCTCCTCGATCGGCTGGCGCACGGTCGTGAGGGCCGGGCGGGCGATCGTGGCGATCACGGAGTCGTCGAAGCCGACGATCGCGACGTCGCCGGGTACGCGCCGGCCCCGCGCCTGCAGCTCGTGCATCGCGCCGAGCGCCATCAGGTCGTTCGCGGCGAAGACGCCGTCGACGTCGGGGGCCTGCGCGAGGATCTCGGCCATCGCGCGCTCCCCGCTCTCGAGCGTGAAGTCGCCGTACGCGGTCGGGGGGAACGCCTGTCCGCGACGGGCCATGGTGTCGCGGAATCCGCGCGCTCGGTCCTGCGCGCTCGGCACGTCGTCGGGCCCCGCGATGAGGGCGACGCGCTGGGCGCCCGTGGCCGCCAGGTGCTCGGCGGCCAGGCGTCCGCCGTCGTGGTTCGCGATGTCGACGAAGCTGAGCGGCGCGCCGCTCGCCGGCCGGGCGAAGGTCACGGCGGGCAGGCCGGCCGCGGCGAATGCGGCGGGGAGGGGGTCGTCGGAGTGGGTCGACACGAGGAGCGCGCCGTCGGCCGCGCCCTGGCGGACGTTCGCGAGCACGTCGGCGCGATCGGTGTCGCTCTCGACGAGCAGCAGCACGGGCTGCGTGTCGAGCGTGCGCAGCGTGCGCACGACGCCGCTGATGACGCGGCTGAAGAACGGATCGGCGAAGACGTCGGTCTCTGCGACCCCGCCCTGCTCGGCGTCGGTGCCCGAGACGGCGACGAGCACGCTGCCGGTGCGGCCGCTCGCGAGCGATCTGGCCGCCCGGTTCGGCACGTACCCGGTCTCGACGATCGCGCGCCCGACGACCTCCTTCAGCTCGGCGGCGACGCCTCGCGTGTCGCGGATGGCGCGCGAGACCGTCGCCCTGGAGACGCCGGCGACTCGGGCGACGTCGTCGAGGGTCGGGGTTCGTACCTCAGTGGGCTTGTCCACGCGACGACCCTAGCACCGAAGGGATCGCGCTCTCCGAGGATCGCCGTCGAACGCGAACGTTTCGGGAACGGTTCCCGGACTTCGCGGTCGATTCACGGTGGATTCGGCCGATTGTGCATGATTCCGGGTCTTCCAACCGGCGTCCAGAGAGCGCTATCCCGATCGCGAGCGAGATGCTGGGCGGAGTCATCTCGTACGCCGTGTGCCGTCGCGATGCCCGAAATCTCGCGGAATGTCGGGTGTCCTATGTGGGACTCCGCGCCGACGCAGCCGGCGAACCGTGACGAATGCCCCCTTGACAGGGGACAAAACCTCGGACGATACTCGGTCGCGCTGGTGTAAGAGCGCTATCCAAGGCATCACGAGTGCCGCGGGCGTGCTGCTCGATGACGAGACGACCAGCCGATCGCGTTCGCGCGGATCGGCGCGACCAGAGGAGACCCTCACCGTGATTTCCCATCCGCCGATCCAGGCGAGGCGCCGTGCGCCGATCCGCCTGCTCGCGCTCGGCGCCGCGATCGCCGCGACGCTCGTCGCGAGCGTGCTCGCGGCACCCCCGCAGGCGGCCTTCGCCGCCCCGGTCAACCTCTCGCAGGGACATCCGGCGACCGCCTCATCGGTCGAGAGCGCCGACTACACGCCCGCGTCGGCCGCGTTCGACGGCGACCCCGGCACGCGCTGGTCGAGCGTCTGGAGCGACCCCCAGTGGATCCAGGTCGATCTCGGCCAGCGCTCGAGCATCGACCGCATCGAGCTCCGCTGGGAGGGCGCCTACGCGAAGGCGTACGAGATCCAGGTCTCCGACACGGGCACCGGCGGATGGACCACCATCCACTCGACCACCACTGGCCCCGGCGGCAACGAGACACTCGACGTCGACGGCACCGGGCGCTACGTGCGCATGCACGGCACGACCCGCGCGAACGGCTACGGCTACTCGCTCTGGGAGTTCCAGGTCTTCGGCACCGCCGGTGAAACGGACCCCGGCACCGACCCGGGCACCGACCCCGAGCCCGGCGAGGTCGACCCCGGCTACCCCAACGAGCCCGGTCCGTTCACGACCCCGAGCGTCGTGAAGGTCGCCGGCGGCAACGGCAACTGGTCGCTGCAGGTGAACGGCAAGCCGTACACGGTCAAGGGCTTCACGTGGGGCCCCTCGTTCGCCGAGGCCGACACCTACAT
This sequence comes from Agromyces sp. CF514, assembly GCF_900113185.1. Classification (NCBI taxonomy): domain Bacteria; kingdom Bacillati; phylum Actinomycetota; class Actinomycetes; order Micrococcales; family Microbacteriaceae; genus Agromyces; species Agromyces sp. CF514. The sequence goes on from NZ_FOZD01000002.1 coordinate 521,550, forward strand.
GCCCGGCCTGACCGGGATGGGCGCGAACACCACCCGCACCTGGGGAACCGGCGCCGACACGAAGACGCTCCTCGATTCCGCGGCCAAGCACGGCGTGCGCGTCATCAACGGCTTCTGGCTGCTGCCCGGCGGTGGCCCCGGGTCGGGCGGATGCATCAACTACACGACCGACGCGAACTACAAGTCCACGACGAAGGCCGACATCCTGAACTGGGTGAACGTCTACAAGTCGCACCCCGCGACCCTCATGTGGAGCGTGGGCAACGAGTCGCTCCTCGGCCTGCAGAACTGCTTCTCGGGCGCCGTGCTCGAGGCCGAGCGCAACGCCTACGCGGCGTTCGTCAACGAGGTCGCCGTGGCGATCAAGCAGATCGACCCGAACCACCCGGTCACCTCGACCGATGCCTGGACCGGTTCGTGGCCGTACTACAAGGCCAACACCCCGGCGCTCGACCTGCTCGCGGTGAACTCCTACGGCGACGTCTGCAACATCCGCCAGACCTGGGAGGACGGTGACTACAACTGGCCGTACATCGTGACCGAGGGCGGCGCGGCCGGTGAGTGGGAGGTCCCCGACGACGCGAACGGCGTTCCCGACGAACCCACCGACATCGAGAAGGGCGAGGCGCTCCGCGACTCCTGGCGCTGCATCTCCGAGCACAAGGGCGTCGGCCTCGGCGCGACGTTCTTCCACTACGGACTCGAGGGCGACTTCGGCGGCGTGTGGTTCAACGTGAACCCGGGCGGCAACAAGCGACTCGGGTACTACACGGTCGCCGACATGTGGAACGGCTCCGCGGCCGGCGGCAACACGCCGCCGCGCATCAGCTCGATGTCGATCCCGGGTTCCGGCTCGATCGTGGCCGGTCAGCCGTTCACGTTCAACCTCTCGGTGACCGACCCCGACGGCGACGCCCTGAAGTACGTCACGTTCTTCAACTCGAAGTACATCGACGGCAACGGCGGCGTGCAGTACGTCGAGCACCAGCGCAGCGGCGACTCGATCACCGTGGTCGCGCCGCAGAAGCTCGGCGTCTGGAAGGCGTACGTCTTCGTCGAGGACGGCAAGGGCAACGTGGGCGTCGAGACGCGCTCCTTCAAGGTCGTACCCCCGGCCGTGCCCGGCACGAACGTCGCACTCGGCAAGCCCGCGACCGCGTCGAGCTTCCAGACGTGGGGCGACAACTACACGCCCGGACAGGCGTTCGACGGCAACACCGCGACCCGCTGGTCGGGCGAGTGGGCGCCGACCGGATGGATCCAGGTCGACCTCGGATCACCGAAGGCGTTCGACCGGTTCCAGCTCGTCTGGGAGGCCGCCTACGCGAAGTCGTACGAGGTGCAGACCTCCAACGACGGCTCGAACTGGTCGACCATCAAGACGGTGACCGGCGGCGACGGGGGCATCGATACGTTCGATGCCGCGGGCACCGCGCGCTACGTGCGCCTGAACCTCACCGAGCGCGGCACCGAATGGGGCTACTCGCTCTTCGAGGTCGGCATCTACGACCTGCCCTGACCGCCGCACCCGATCGGCTGCCCTGACCGGCAGCCCGACCGTCCACCCGGGCCGGTGTCCTCTCCTCGCCGGCCCGGGTTCCCCCGGCATCCCCGCGAGTCGGGCGACCTCCGACGTCGCCCGACCCGTCACAGGCGCGCCCGCGCGCCATCCCGAGCCCGATCCCACGGGATCGCAACGCTTCGGCCGCGCCCGACCCGGCGCGCCCGGACCATCCGTCGAATCGAAGGACGTGCATCGATGTTCCCCCTTCCCACCCGCCGGCCGACGCCGGCCCCCGCTGAAGGCGAGCGCACGGCGCCGTCGTCGCGGACCGAACCCATCCGCCGGCCGCTGCCCTTCGCGATCGCACTGAGCGGCCTCGCGGCGCTCGGCCTCGTCGCGGGCTCGCTCGTGGCCGCGAACGCCGCGAACGCGGCATCCGGAACGCTGCTCTCGAAGGGTGCGCTCACGAGCGCCTCGAGCTCCGAGTCGGGCGGCCTCGGCCCCCGCTTCGCGGTCGACGGCGACCGCTCGACCCGCTGGGCGAGCAACCCCACCGACGACGAATGGCTCAGGATCGACCTGGGCGCGAGCCATCCGCTCGAGCGCGTCGTGCTCGACTGGGAGGCCGCGTACGGTTCCGCGTTCACCGTCGAGGTCTCCGACGACGGGCAGTCGTGGGACACGGTCGCCGCCGTCACCGCCGGGACCGGCGGGGTGCAGACCCTCGAGTTCACGGGCGCCGGCCGCTACGTGCAGTTCGTCGGATCCGACCGCGGAACCGGGTACGGCTACTCGCTGTACGAGTTCTCGGTCTACGGCGACGGCGAGGTCGTCGACCCCGAGGACCCGCCCGTGTTCAACGACGAGGTCACGCACCACGAGTTCCAGGCGAACTGCACGTTCTCGCACAACCGCCCCGACGACCCGATCGTCTTCCCCGGGCAGCCGGGCGCGTCGCACCTGCACACCTTCGTGGGCAACCGGTCCACCGACGCGTTCACGACGACCGACTCGCTGCTCGCGAACGCCGGCTCGACGTGCACCGTGCCGCAGGACCACTCGTCGTACTGGTTCCCGGCGCTCTACAAGGGCACCCAGGTGATCGAGCCCGACATCCCGATGACGATCTACTACAAGTCGGGCATCGACGACTATCGCAAGGTGCAGCCGTTCCCGCAGGGGCTCCGCTTCGTCGCGGGCGACATGAAGGCCACCGTCGACCAGTTCCGCACCGCGCCCGGCGCGGTCGAGGGCTGGGAGTGCGGCGGCATCTCGAAGAGCTGGGAGATCCCCGACTACTGCGACCCGGGCACCGAGCTCAACATCCGCTACCAGGCGCCGTCGTGCTGGGACGGCATGCACCTCACGCCGCAGGCCGCGAAGGAGATGGGCCACGGCCCGCACATGGCGTACCCCGTGAACGGGCAGTGCCCCATGACGCATCCGATCGCCGTGCCCATGATCGAGTTCAAGATCGCCTGGCCGGTGAGCGGAGACATGTCGGACGTCCGGCTCGCGAGCGGATCCGACCAGTCGTGGCACTACGACTTCTTCAACGCGTGGGAGCCCGAGGTGCTCGACCGTCTCGTCGAGCAGTGCATCAACGGCGGACTGCAGTGCAACCCGCGCGGGTACGACCTGTACAAGCCGCACCGCGGCGCCGTGCTCGACGAGCAGTACCGACTGATTCCGAAGGCGTGATGACGATGACACGAGACATGACACGAGACATGACACGAGACATGACACGACGACCGGCGGGCATCCGGCGACGAGGTGCGCGGGCCAGGGCGCTCGCGGCGCTCGCCACGGCGGGCATCCTGGGCGGCGGGCTCGCGCTCGCGGGCCCGGGCGCCGCGAACGCCGCCGACTGCGACGCGCTGCCGGCGGGTGCCGCCACGGCGACGGCCTCGAGCTCCGAGGGCCCGTTCACCGCGAACCTCGCGGTCGACGGCAATCCGCAGACCCGGTGGGGTTCCGCGTTCAAGGACGCCGAGTGGCTCGCGCTCGACCTCGGCGAGGACCGCGACATCTGCTCGGTGCAGATCGCGTGGGAGGCCGCCTACGGGCGCGGCTACCGCGTGCAGGTCTCCGACGACGGCTCGAACTGGACCACGGCGGCGACGGTCACGGCGGGCGACGGCGGTTCCGATACCGTCGAGGTCGGTGCGCACGGCCGGTGGCTCAGGATCGACGGCACCCAGCGAGGCACCGGATACGGCTACTCGATCTTCGAACTGGAGGTACTCGTGGGAGAAGGCGGCGACCCGCCCGTCGGCGAGATCCCCGGAGGTGGCGACCTCGGGCCGAACGTGCACGTGTACGACGACCAGACGCCCGACTCCACGATCCAGGCCGAACTCGACGCGGCGTTCACCGCGCAGGAGACCGACCAGTTCGGGCCCGCGCGGTCGCAGTTCCTGTTCAAGCCCGGCAGCTACGACGTGCACGCGCACGTCGGGTTCAACACGTCGATCAGCGGCGCGGGGCGCAACCCCGACGACGTGACGATCAACGGCGGCGTCTGGGCCGACGCGCAGTGGTTCGGCGGCAACGCCACGCAGAACTTCTGGCGCTCGGTCGAGAACCTCGCGATCGTGCCGCACACGGGCGAGGCGAGGTGGGCGGTCTCGCAGGCCGCGCCCATGCGTCGCGTGCACGTGAAGGGCGCGCTCAACCTCGCGCCCTCCAGCTACGGCTGGGCGAGCGGCGGGTTCATCGCCGACTCGAAGGTCGACGGCGCGGTGCGCTCGTACTCGCAGCAGCAGTGGCTGAGCCGGGACTCGACCTTCGGCTCGTGGGAGGGCTCGGTCTGGAACATGGTGTTCTCGGGTGTCGAGGGCTCCCCGGCCCCGCACTTCCCGAACCCGTCGCACACCGTGCTCGACACGAGCCCGGTGACGCGCGAGAAGCCGTACCTCTACTGGGCCGGCGACGACTGGGCCGTCTTCGTGCCGAGCCTCGCGACGAACACGCGCGGCACCACGTGGGAGGGCGGGCAGACGCCCGGCGAGTCGATCCCGATCGACGAGTTCTACGTGGCGAAGCCCGGCGACTCGGCCGAGCGCATCAACCAGGCGCTCGCGCAGGGGCTCAACCTGCTGCTGACCCCTGGCATCTACCACGTCGACGAGACGATCGAGGTCGACCGGGCGGGCACCGTCGTGCTCGGGCTCGGGTACGCGACGATCGTGAACGACGGCGGGGTCGCCGCGATGCGCGTCGCCGACGTCGACGGCGTCAAGCTCGCGGGCGTGCTCTTCGACGCGGGCACCACGCACGCGCCGGTGCTGCTCGAGGTCGGCGAGCCCGGGGCATCCGCCGATCACTCCGACGACCCGATCTCGCTGCACGACGTGTTCCTGCGCGTCGGCGGCGCGGTCGCCGGCAAGGTCGACGACGCGCTCGTGGTGCACGCCGACGACACGATCGTCGACCACATCTGGTCGTGGCGAGGCGACCACGGCGAGGGCATCGGCTGGAACCTGAACACCGCCGATCGCGGCCTCGTCGTGACCGGCGACGACGTCATCGCGTACGGGCTGTTCGTCGAGCACTTCCAGCAGTACAACACCGTGTGGAGCGGCGAGCGCGGGCGCACGGTGTTCTACCAGTCGGAGCTCGCCTACGACCCGCCGAACCAGGCGGCGTGGATGAACGGCGCCACGCTCGGCTGGGCGGGCTACAAGGTGGCCGACCAGGTCGACCAGCACCAGGCCTGGGGCGTCGGCGTCTACTCGTACAACAACGTCGATCCGAGCATCGTCACGCACAGCGCGATCGAGGCTCCCGACAAGCCGGGGATCCGTCTCCGCAACCTCCTCGCGGTGTCGCTGGGCGGCAACGGCATCATCAGCCACGTCGTCAACGACCTCGGCGACGAGGCGAGCGGAACCGACACGATCCCGAGTTACCTGGCCTCATTCAACTGACCAGGACCAGCAGGACGGGCGGCGCGGTGATCCCGCGTCGCCCGTTCGTCATGCCGGTGGCGGATGCCGCGGCATCCGCTGCGCCGGTGTGTGCCGGTGTTCCGGTGTGTCGCTGTGCCGGTGCTCCGGTGCCTCGCGCGCGCCGCACCGGCAGGGCGCGAGGTCCCGGATGTCGCGGAACGGGCTACGGCGCTGCGGGAAGCCCGATCGACTCGAGGAACACGCGCACGAGCCGAGGCGCGTCGACCGTGAGCGCGACCTCGACGGGCGTCCACTCGACGGCGAGGCCGTGCACGAGGTCCTCGCCCGGACGTGTGCGCAGGTCGACCAAGGTCTGCCCGCGTGCGTACCCGGCGAGCTCGACGTGCACCGGCAGGAGCCGGGTGCCGAGCGCGCCGGGGTCGACGAGGGAGCACACCGCACCGGCGTCGCCGATGAGCCCGCTGTACTCGGGCTCGCCGCCGTGGGCGCTCGAGACGCGGTTGCCGAGCAGTGCCCCGACGACGCGGCCCAGCGGGTCGTCGCCCGACGCGAGGCATGCCGCGTGGTCCTGCGCCACGGCGACCGCGTTGAAGACGTCGAGGCCGTACATGTAGGTCGGCACGCCGGAGTCGAGCACGATCGCCGCCGCCTCGGGGTCGTGCCACACGTTGAACTCGGCGACGGCCGTCGCGTTGCCGACCGAAGCCGATCCGCCCATGAAGACGATGCGCTCGATGCGATCGACGACCTCGGGATGCGTGCGGAGCAGCAGCGCGAGGTTGGTCTGCGGCGCGAGGGCGACGAGCGTGATGCGGTCGGGCGACGCGAGGATCGTGCGGCGCAGGAACTCCACGGCGTGGTCGGGTTCGACTCGGCGCGGGGAGGGTTCGAGCGCGACTCCGCCGAGCCCGTCGATGCCGTGCACGGTCGCCGCGCGAGGCGCCTCGATGAGCGGGCGTCGTGCGCCGGCGGCCACCGGCACGTCGGTGCGTCCGGCGGCGGCGAGCACGCGCAGGGTGTTCTCGACGACGCGGTCGAGCGAGACGTTGCCGGCGACGCAGCTCACGCCGAGCAGGTCGAGACCGGGATGGCGTGCCGCGACCAGCAGGGCGAGGGCGTCGTCGACCCCGGTGTCGACGTCGAGGATGACGGGAATGGGCATCCCGTCAGAGTAGCGGTGCACGACCCGTGGTCGGCCGTGCCCGCTCCCTGGTTCGCGTCAGCGCACCATCCGGATCTCGTGGATCGTCTCGCCGAGGAACGGCTCGTCGTGCGACGCGCCGTCGGCCGTGAAGCCGTTGCGCTCGTAGAACCCGATGGCGTGCGTGTTGGCCGAGGGCACCCAGAGGGTGACGGCGTCGTCGCCGACGGTGGCGTCGAAGAGCTTCTGCCCGATGCCGTGGCCGTGGTGGGAGTCGAGCAGGTGGATGAAGAACAGCTCGTGCTCGCGGGGGGCGTCGTCGTCGCGAGCGGGCCCGGCACCGGCGAACCCGACGATCTCGCCGTCGACGAGGGCGGCGAAGTACGTGTGGTCCTCGTTCGACCCGAGGCGGTGGGCCCATAGCTCGGCCATGCGGCGGGGCGAGAGGTTCGCGAGGGTGGCCTGGTCGACCAGCTGGTCGTAGTCTTCGTGCCAGCACTGGGCATGCACGCGCCCCAGCGCTTCGGCGTCGGAATCGCGGACCGGACGGATCACAAGGGCTTCGGCAACGACTTCGGTGCTCATACCCAGAGGCTAAGCCAGGGTGCGGCCAGCGACAAATCGAGGCGATCGTGCCTCCCGATCGTTGTACATCGGTGACAGTCACGGGGCCCGGCGAACGACGAGAACGGCCCCGACGAGCGGGTGCTCGTCGGGGCCGTCTGGAAGCGGGCGTCAGCCCTGCGCGCGACGGTTCGTGCGTGCGTTCTGGTTCACGAGGCTGCCGACGCGGAGCGGCTGCTTCGCGGGGCGACCGGATGCTCCGCGCTGCGCGCCCGTGGTCTGCGCGCCACGGCTGTGGCCCGAGCTCTGCTTGGGGGCGTTCGCCTTGGCCTCGGCGGGGCGGCCGGACCGGTCGCGCCGCGGAGCGCCGGGAGCGACGTCCGAAGAACCGGCGCCGCCGTTGCCGCGTCCGCGACGACGGCGTCCGCCGCCCTCGGTGCGGGCCTCGCCCGACTGGGGAGCGCCGTCGCGAACCGCGCGCTTGCGCTGCGCGTTCGCGCCCTGCGAGCGACCGCCGCCGCCCTGCTGCTGCACGGCAGCGCGGGGCAGGGGCTTGACGTACGCGGCGACCTCGCCGATGAGCGCGACGACCTGCGGCGACTTCGCGGTCACGCGCTCGGGCACGACCTGGATCGCGGCCTTGCGCAGCAGGGTCTTGAGGTCCTGCTTCTGCGAGGGGAGGCAGATGGTGACGACGTCGCCCTCGCTGCCGGCGCGGGCCGTGCGGCCCGAGCGGTGCAGGTACGCCTTGTGCTCCATGGGCGGGTCGACGTGGATCACGAGCTCGACGTTGTCGACGTGCACGCCGCGAGCCGCGACATCCGTCGCCACGAGGACCTTGGCCGAGCCGTCGGCGAATGCGGCGAGGTTGCGGTCGCGCTGCGGCTGCGAGAGGTTGCCGTGCAGGTCGACCGCGGGGATGCCCTGCTCGGTGAGCTTCTTCGCGAGCTTCTTGGCGTGGTGCTTGGTGCGCATGAAGAGGATGCGGCGGCCGGTGCCCGAGGCGAGGGCCGTGATGAGGTCGTTCTTCGCGTCGACGTCGTCGACCTCGAACACGTGGTGGGTCATGGCGGCGACGTGCGAGGTGGCCTCGTCGACCGAGTGCAGCACCTCGTTGTGGAGGAAGCGCTTGACGAGCTTGTCGACGCCGTTGTCGAGCGTCGCCGAGAAGAGCAGACGCTGGCCGGACTGGGGGGTCTTGTCCATGATGCGCGTGACGACGGGCAGGAACCCGAGGTCGGCCATGTGGTCGGCCTCGTCGAGCACGGTGATCTCGACGGCGTCGAGGGTCACGTGGCCCTGCTTCATGAGGTCCTCGAGGCGGCCGGGGCAGGCCACGACGATGTCGACGCCGGCGCGCAGGGCGTCGACCTGGCGCTTCTGGTTGATGCCGCCGAAGATCGTGGTGGTGGTCATGCCGTACGCCTTGGCGAGCGGGGCGAGCACGGCGTCGATCTGGGTGGCGAGCTCGCGCGTGGGGGCGAGCACGAGGCCGAGGGGGCGGCCCGGGCGACGACGACCGCCGGAGAGCTCGCCGCCGAGGCGCGCGGCCATCGGGATCGAGAATGCGAGGGTCTTGCCCGAGCCGGTCTTGCCGCGGCCGAGCACGTCGCGTCCGGCGAGCGTGTCGGGCAGGGTGTCGACCTGGATCGGGAACGGGCTGGTCTTGCCGTCGGCGGCGAGGCTCGCGACGATCGGCGCGGGAACGCCGAGGTTTGCGAAGGTGGTGTCTGTCATGGGTGCCTTTCGGGGCAGGGCGCACCGCACGGGGAAATGCCGCTGCACGGCGTTCGCAAGCTGCGTTGCGCGGTGCGGCGGTCTCGGCCCGGCGGTGGGAGTGGCGAAGGCGCCGGTCGGCGCATCCGTTCGCCGTATGAGAGTCAACGGGCGCTCGGTGAGGAGTCGGCCCGGAAAGCGTTTCTACGACGCAGGCGGCGCGTTCGTCGCGCACACCGTCCATCAGCATAGCGGATGCCGCGGGGCGGCGGCTGTGAGTCCGGTGCCGCGGGGCTCAGCGCGGCAGGCGCTCGCCGACCGGCACCTCCTCGCGCAGGGTGTTGCCCGGCTGCGCGAGCGGGCACGACCACGAGGGATCGTAGGCGCACGACGGGTTGTAGGCGAAGTTGAAGTCGACGATGAGCGTGTCGAGCCCGGCGCCGGGTCCGAGATCGGCGCCCTTGATCGTGTCGAGCAGGTAGCGCCCGCCGCCGTACGTGCCGCCCGGCGCACCCGCGAGCCGGTCCTTCACGGGCAGGAACAGCCCGCCCGCGTACTGCGTGAGCCGCCAGACGTCGAGCGTGCCGAGGTAGGGCACGCGCACGGTGCCCACGAGCGAGAATCGGATCTTGCCGTCGGTCGCGCTCTCGACGACGAGCCTCTGCGGCTCCTCGGGGCGGCGCACCTCGAGCTCGAAGCGCCAGTCGGGGTCGTAGCGCGCGATCGTGAGGCCCGTGAAGGAGGCCCGGTCGTCGGGCAGCAGCGGCGACTGGGGGTGGCCCGCGAAGAGCTCGTCGCGGCCGGACTTCCACAGCTCGTGCCCTGCAGCAGGGTCGTGCGCGCTGAGCTGACGCACGCCTGCGTACAGGCCGGACACGCGCCGTCGCCAGTCGGCGAGCTGGAGCGACGGGTTCGAGCTGGTCATGCGGTGCTCCCTTCAGGGCGAGCGGATGCCGCGGGCGGCCCGTCTGCAGTCGGGCGGGCCGCCGCGGCATCCGCTCCGGCATCCGCCGTGCCCGGCGGGTCGAACGCCCACGTCGGTGCGAGTCGTCGCAGGCGGGCACCGCGCCACTGCCAGAACGCCCAGGTCGGATACCACGCGAGCGCGCCGAGGGTGCCCGCGTCGAAGCGCAGCCGGTCGCGGTAGAGCGTGCGGCCGTCGGGCAGGGCGGAGACGGCCATGCGGTGGTCCCATCGGTCGAACATCGCGAACGGGCCGGTGAGCGCGCCACCGCCGTCGCGCAGCATGCGCACGCCGGGAGGCAGGCCTCCGGGATGGCTGAGGTCGACGACCTCCTCCCCGACGGGCAGGAGGCCGAAGGCGAGCGGCTGCAGGCGATGCCGCCCCTCGGACCACGCCGTCGGCAGTCCGCCGGGTTCGAGCGACGCGAAGTCGAGCCAGGGCGCCACGACCTCGCGCAGCACGGCGGGACTGTGGAGCGCCCGCCACGCGGCATCCGGCGTGCAGTCGAGCTCGAGCTTCAACATGACCCGCATGAGCCGACACTAGGACCGACGGATGCCGCAGCCAAGCAACTTCGCCGCATTCCCGGCGTGCTGGTCGCCGTGTGCGGCCTGACGGGTGCGTCCGACATGCCGGCGCGACGCTGCCGCGCGAAAATCAGGAGATCCCGGACTCGGGCGTCGTGTGGAGAGCCCGGAGGCCGACTCCTCCTGAATTTCGGGACCGGGGTGTTCGCAACTGCACCGCCTAGACTCCGGCGCATGTCCGACGGACTCTGGTGGGTGCCCTCGCTCGTGGTGGCCGGGGTCGCCGTCGCTGCCCTCGTCGGGGCCGTGCTCGGCTTCCGGAGGCTCGGGCACCAGCGCGAGCAGGCCGCGCTCGCCGCGTCGCGCCCGCTCGAGATCGAGGCGAAGTCGCTCATCGTGCAGGCTGACACCGCAGTGCGCGACGGACTCGCCGAGGTCGCCTACGCCGAGGCCCAGTTCGACGAGCCGACCGCGCGCACGGTGCGCGCTGCCGTGGATTCCGCGCAGCGGTGGCTGCGTGAGGCGTTCCTGCTGCAGCAGCGCCTCGACGACGCCGATCCGGACACGGCGGCCGAGCGCCGAACGTGGAGCGCTCGCATCGTCGACCTCTGCCGGCAGGCGCTGCGCACCCTCGACGAAGCGGATGCCGCGCTCGCCGCACGGCGTCGCGCCGAGCACGGCGCGAGCGTCGAGGGTCCGGCGATGCAGGCTCGGGCACGCGAACTCGCCATGCGCAGGCGCGAGGCGGCCGGGACCCTCGAACGTCTCGCACGGAGGTATGCGCGCTCGGCACTCGGCGGCGCGTACGGCGACCTCCAGCGGGCGGATCTCGCGCTCGCCGCAGCCGACGAGCGCCTGGCCGAGGCCGCCGCGGCGATCGCCGGAGCCCGACCGGCCGCCGCCGCGAGCGCCGGAGCCGCCGAGGCCCTCGACCGGGCCGAGCGGGCGCTCGGCGCGGTCGACGCCGTCGAGGCCGAGCTCGCGGCAGCGACCGAGGCGGAGTCCGAACTCGCGCGACGCCTCGAACTGGAGGCGTCGGCCGCGCGCGCCGAGCGGGACGGGGCCGTGCGAGATGCCGCCGGTCGCGACGCCGCCGGTCGAGATGCCGCGCGGGGGAGTGGGGCGGCCGAGGGCGCCGGCCCCGGCGGGACGCCACGCGCCGCCGCCCGGTCGCCGATCGACGCCGGCGCGGGCGACGCCCTCGCGACCGCGATCGCGGAGGCGAACGCCGCGCTCGCCTCCCGTGCACAACGCGCGGCGGACCCGTTCGCAGCGCGCGACCGACTCCGCATCGCCCATGATCGACTCGATGCGGCCCGGGCCGCGGCGCGGGCGGCGCAGTCGAGGCTCGACGGGGCCACCCGTGCACTCGGCGGCGCCCTCGCGATCGCCGAGAGCCAGCTCCGTGCGGCCGACGCGGCGATCGCCCACGGCGGAACTCGCGTCGGCGCAGACGCGCGCACGCGCCTCGCGGAGGCCGAACGCCAGCTCGCGATCGCCCGTCGGGAACCCGACCCGGTCGCGGCACTCGACGCCGCGCGTCGCGCGACCTCTCGTGCGAGCGACGCCGAGGCGCTCGCCGCGTACGACGCCATGCAGGGCTGACCCACCCCGCCTGCCGTACGGCGTCACGAACTCCCACGCGGGTTCGAGACCGGCACCCGACGGCGCTAGCCTGTCGCGGTGAGCGATTCGACGAACGCCCTCGGGCAGGCGAAGTACCAGGTCCGGTTCGACTGGGGCCGCGACGGCGCCGCGCGCCTGCTTCCGGGCGCGCACGTCGTCGTGCTCGTCGACGCGCTGCTCGTCACCACGCAGGCCGTGCTCGCCGCCGAACACGGCGGCTCGCTCCCGATCGCCGACGGCGCGGCACCGGATGTCGCCGCCACCGAGACGGCCGAACTCGCCCGGGAACTCGGCGCCCACGACGTCGTCGTGCTCGCCGCGTCGCTTCGCAACCGCGAGGCGGTCGCCCGCCGCATCCTCGCACTGCAGGAGGCGCGCGGCGAACGCCTGTTCGTCGCCGTCGTGGCTGCGGGCGAACGAGCGGGCGAGCGAGCCGCCGAGCCGGGGGAGCGGTCCGATGGGGCGCCCGCCGCCGGCATCCGCTTCGCGATCGAGGACCAGCTCACGGCGGGTGCGGTCATCGACGCCCTCGTCCGGCTCGGCATCGACCACACCTCGCCAGAGGCCGCGGTCGCGTGCGCCGCGTTCGAGGGCCTGCGGCACGCCGCCGTGCACCTCATCGGAGCTGCGGGAACCGGGGCCGGGCTCACCGCCGACGGGCGCCGTGACGAGGTGCGTCAGGCGACGCAGCGCGACGTGACCGACGTCGTGCCGGTGCTGCGCGACGGCGTGTTCGGGCCGTAGACCCCGACCGGACCGCCGAGCAGCGACAACGGCGACCGCACCGGCCCGTGAGCGGACTGGCCAGCAACGTACCGGCCCGCGACGGACCGGCCGGTGTCAGGCCGCGGTCTGGTCGAGCTCGACGCGTCCGTTCGCGCTCGCCTTGCGGGCACGGTGCGCGCGCACCTTCGCGCGGTTGCCGCAGCGCTGCATCGAGCACCAGCGACGGGTGGCGGCGCGCGAGGTGTCGAGGTAGATCATGTGGCAGTCGGGGCCGTCGCATTCGCGGAGACGGCCGGCGTTCTCGGCCGAGAACACGTCGACGGCGTCGCGCGCGATCGTCGCGAGCGCCTGCGGCACGGTGTGCACCGAGCGGCCGGCCTGACGGGTGCCCCCTCCGAGCGACGGCGGGATGTCGGGGGTGGCCGCATAGAGGTTGACGACGTCGACGTCGGAGCCCCGCAACTCCTCGCCGTGCGCGGCCGCGCGGGCCATGCGCACGATCGCGTCGCGCAGCGACACCGCGTCGAACAGGTCGCGCGAGCGCGCCGACCCGACGGCCACCGGGAAGCGCTCGCGCAGCCACCCGGTCAGGTCGTCGGGTGCGTGCAGCCGCTCGTTCGCCGGCGCGCCGTTGGCCGTCGGGTTCGAGGTGCCCGATGCGCCGGCCGGTTCGCCGAGCGCGCCGGTCACGGCGAAGTCGAGTGCGAACGACCCGGAGTCGAACCACCAGCGCACGCCCTCGAGGGAGACGAGCCATTGTCCGACGGGGATCGACACGGTTGAGACGGGCACCCGGCAATGCTAGCGGGCCGGACGGCCGTCGGATGTCGCGATCCGCTCTCGTTCGCACGAGCGTTTGTGGTCGCCCCGACCTCGTATGCCGGTCGGCGTATGCGCTCAGTCGGCTGCGGCGCTCGCGGCTCGTCGTCGCACGGCGGCCGTGATCTCGCGGCGGTGCCACACGATGAGGTTGGCGCGGTCGAATCCGCGGTGGCAGACCCCGCAGCTGAGCGGCCGCGTCGGTGCGCGGTAGCGGAAGTGCTCGTGGCCCGCCGGGCATCGCCCGACCCACGGTGCGAGCTCGTGCGCGACCTCGCCGTCGTGCGTGCGGCGCCCGACGTAGCCGATCTCCGCCGCGGTGCGGCGCCACTTCGGACCGTGTCCGGCACGGGGTCCGGCCATGGCGTGCGCGACCTCGTGCAGCAGGATCTGGTGGATCTCGTCGTCGTCGTACCTGGCGGCGAGGTAGCGCGACACCGAGATGCGCTTCGAGGTGTAGTTGCAGAGCCCGGCGCGCTTCTTGGCATTGTCGAAGCCGAAGCTCCAGACCTGCTCGTCGAGGTGCAGCACGATGAGCGCGTCGGCCCACCGTCGCACCCGTTCGAGATCCGCCATGAGTCAGAGAATAGTCCCGGATGACGCGCGAGCGGCAGGTTCCGGGCGCCTGCGTCCGGCGCGGTTCGAGTCCGTTCCGCCCGCCCGCCCGTGCCATGCACGCCGTGCGTCGGCCTCAGCCGGCCGGCGCGAGCCGCACGCGGAGCAGCCGGTCGTCGCCCGTGCCCGGCGACCCGCGGCCGTCGGTGTTGTTCGTGAGCATCCAGAGCTCGCCGTCGGGCCCGGGTGCCACGTCGCGGATCCGGCCGAACTCGCCGACGAACCATGAGGTGGACGGCAGCAGGCCGCTCGACGCCGGCGCTGCGACGAGCAGTCGTTCGCCGCGGAGCGCCGCGAGGAACAGCGTGTCGCCGACGACCGCGAGCCCGCTCGGGCTCGCCTCCGAGGTCGGCCACTGCAGCACGGGGTCGACGTATCCTGCGACGCCGCCCCGCCCCTCGACGACCGGCCAGCCGTAGTTCGCGCCGGGGGTGATGCGGTTCAGCTCGTCCCACGTGTTCTGGCCGAACTCGGCCGCCCACATGGCGCCGGTCGCATCCCACGCGAGGCCCTGCGGGTTGCGGTGCCCCATCGAGTAGACGAGCGAGCCGAACGGATTGCCCGGCGCCGGCTTCCCCTCGGAGGTCATGCGCAGGATCTTGCCCGCGAGCGAGGCGGGGTCCTGCGCCGGGTCGCGGCGTCCGCCGTCGCCGACGGTCGCGTAGAGGAATCCGTCGGGCCCGAACGCGATGCGCCCGCCCTGGTGGTTCGCGTCTCCGCGCGGGATGCCGGCGAGCACGGTCGTCGGCGCGCCGAGCGCGTACGAGCCGGGTGCGCCCGACAGCGGCATCCGCACGATGCGGTTCTCGGATGCCGCGGTGAGGTATGCGTAGACGTAGGCGGGCGCACCGCGCCCGGCCGGCAGGTGCGCGAGGCCGAGCAGCCCGCCCTCGGCGCCGGTGACGACGTCGGGGACGGTCGCGGCGACCCGCAGGGATCCGTCGGCGTTCACCTCGACGATCCGCGCGGTGTCGCGTTCGCTCACGAGCGTTCCCCCGTCCGGCAGGCGCAGGATCGACCAGGGTGCCTGCAGTCCTTCGGCCATGGTCTCGACGACGCCGGTCGGCACCATCACGACCGGCGCCGCCTGCGGGGTGGGCGTGGGCGTGGGCGCCGGTCCGGTCGCCGACGGCGACGGGGTCGGCGTGCCGGGCGGGCTCGACGGGGGCGCAGTCCGCGACGCCGGCGCGGAGCACGACGCGAGGGCGAGTGCCGCTGCGAGGGCGAGTGCCGCCGCGGGCGCGAACACGTTCGTCGCCCCGCTGCCGGCCACGCGACCGCCCGCCCTGGTACGCATACCCCTAGTCTGTGCCGCGCTCCGGGAGAACGGAACCGGCAGAATGGATCGCATGCAGCCGACGATCGACCTGAACAGCGACCTCGGCGAGAGCTTCGGGGCATGGCGCGTCGGCGACGACGACGCGATGTTCCGCGTGGTCACGAGCGCGAACGTGGCTTGCGGGTTCCATGCGGGCGACGCGCTCACGATGGCGCGCAGCACCGCGTCGGCCGCGCGCGAGGGCGTGACGCTCGGCGCGCATCCGGGCTACCGGGACCTCGCCGGGTTCGGTCGCCGTGCGCTCGACACGAGCCCAGCCGAGATCGCGGCCGAGCTGCTCGTGCAGCTCGGGGCGCTCGACGGCGTCGCCAGGGCCTCGGGCATCCGGGTGCGGTACGTGAAGGCGCACGGTGCGCTGTACCACCGGCTCGCGTCCGACGCGGCGGCCGCCCGCGCGTTCGCCGAGGCGGTCGCGGCGTACGACCCGACGCTGCCCGTGCTCGGCCCGCCGACGAGCGAGATCGAACGGGCGACGGATGCCGCGGGGCTGCGGTTCGCGCGAGAGGCCTTCGTCGACCGGGGCTACGCCGCCGACGGCTCGCTCGTGCCGCGCGGCGAACCCGGAGCCGTGATCGACGACCCCGCGGCCGCCGCGGAACGCGCGCTCGAGCTCGTCGAGACCGGAGGCATCCGCGCCGACGACGGCAGCCGGGTCGAGCTCGCGCCCGACTCGCTGTGCCTGCACGGCGACACCCCGGGCTCGGTGGCGATCGCTCGAGCGGTGCGCTCGGCCCTCGAGGGCGCCGGAGTCGCGATCGAGGCCTTCGCATGACCCGGCGCCTGCTGCCGAGCGGCGAGGCGGCGCTGCTCGTGGAGTGCGACTCGCTCGACGAGGTGCTCGCCCTGCACGACGCGCTCGAAGAGGCGCGGCCCGCCGGCGTCGTCGAGCTCGTGCCCGCCGCTCGCACGCTGCTCGTCGCGGTCGACCCAGAGCGCATGCCGCTCGAGTCCGCGGCGACCTGGGTGCGCCGCATCCCCGCCGAGGCGGGTTCCCGGCTCGCCGGCGCGCACGCCGAGGTCGTGCACATCCCCGTGTCCTACGACGGCGACGACCTCGCGAGCACGGCGGCGCTCCTCGACGTCTCGATCGAAGCGCTCGTCGCACAGCATTCGGGCATCGAGTGGAGGGTCGCGTTCGGCGGCTTCGCCCCCGGATTCGGGTACCTCGTGAGCGACGCGTGGCCGTTCGAGGTTCCGCGCCTCGAGGCGCCGCGGGCGCGCGTGCCCGCGGGGTCCGTGGCCGTCGCCGGAGCGTTCGGCGGCGTCTACCCCCGGCAGAGCCCAGGCGGCTGGCGGCTGCTCGGGCGCACCGACGCGACGCTGTGGAACCCGGCATCCGACGATCCGGCCGCGCTCGCGCCCGGCCGCCGGGTCAGGTTCGAGTCAGCCTGATGGTCGCGCCCACGCTCACCGTCGAGCAGCCGGGAGCCCTCGCCCTGCTCGAGGACCTGGGCCGACCCGGCCTCGCGCACCTCGGCGTCTCGTCGTCGGGTGCCCTCGACCGCGGCGCCCTCGCCCTCGCGAACCGTCTCGTCGGCAACCCCGCGTCGTCGGCCGGGCTCGAGGTCGTCATGGGCGGCCTCCGCGCCCGCTTCGACGCGGAGACGTGGTTCGCGGTCGCGGGCGCATGGGGCGAGCTGCGCCTCGACGGGCGCCGCATCGCGCCCTACACGGCCGTCCGTGCGCGGCCCGGCTCGGTGCTCGAACTCGGGATCGCGACGCGCGGCGTCCGATACGTGCTCGCCGTGCGCGGCGGCTTCGACGCCGCCCCCGTGCTCGGCTCGCGGTCGCGCGACACGCTCGCCGGGCTCGGACCGGCGCCCGTGCAGGCGGGCGATGCGCTGCGCATCGGCGCCGAGCCCGCGGCATCCGTCCCCCTGCTCGATCAGGAGGCCGCGTTCCCGCCGCGCGAGGGCGTCGTGACGCTGGGCCTGCTGCCGGGCCCGCGCGCCGACTGGTTCACGGATGCCGCGCACGCCCGCCTCTTCGACGGCGCCTGGCGCCTCTCGGAGCAGGCCGACCGCATCGGCGCGCGCCTGCTCGGCGACCCGCTCGAACGCCGAGTGCCCGGCGAGCTGCCGAGCGAGGCGACCGTGCCCGGATCGATGCAGGTCGCGGGCGACGGCCTGCCGACGATCCTGCTCGCCGACCGCCCGGTCACCGGCGGGTACCCCGTCATCGCGATCGTCGCGTCGGCCTCGCTCGACGCGCTCGCGCAGGTGCGGCCGGGGCAGGCAGTGCGGTTCCGGCACGCGTGAGGCGCGGCATCCGCTCGACCGGAGACCTGGGAGCGGATGCCGGCGGCCGGCGCGTCAGCGCTTGAGGAACACCGACCGGGCGGGTGGCGGCGAGGGCACCGCGGTCGCGTCGGTGACCGCGGGCGCCCCGGCGATGAAGCGGCGCAGCTCCTCGCCCTCGACGAGGCGCGCGGGGGCCGGATCGCTCGCGAGGCGTCGCGGCAGGCCCGCGAACGGCAGCTCCGCGTGCGACGCGTACATGACGACGTTGCCGAACCGGCGACCCTTCAGCATCGACGCGTCGGCCGCGATCGCGACGTGTTCGAACAGTTGCGACAGCGTCGCCGCCTGCGCCCTGGCGAACGCGAGCCCCGCACCGTCGGCGACGTTGGCCGCGACGATGCCGTGCGGGGCGAGCCGGCGCTCGAGCAGTTCGTAGAACTCGAGGCTCGTGACGTGCGCGGGCGTGCGTGCACCGGAGAAGATGTCGACGACGGCGAGGTCGACCGCGCCGTCCAGGCCGGCCGGGAGCTTCGCGAGCACCTCCCGGGCATCGCCGTGGCGCACGCGCACCTGCGCACCGCGCGGAAGCGGCAGGTACTCGCGCACGAGGTCGACCAGGTCGGACTCGAGCTCGACGACCTGCTGGCGCGAGCCCGGCCGGGTCGCCGCGACGTACCGGGGGAGGGTGAGCGCGCCGCCGCCGAGGTGCAGCGCGGTGATCGCCTCGCCTTCGGGGCGCACGAGGTCGATCGCGTGGCCGATGCGCCGCACGTACTCGAAGCCGAGCCAGTCTGGGCGGTCGAGCTCGACGTGCGACTGGGGCGTGCCGTCGACGATCAGGGTCCACGAACCCGGCACCTGGCGCGACTCCTCGAGCCGGGCGAGGTGGCCGCTGATCGAGAGGCGGCGTTCTGGCGAGAGGTCTTCGGGCACGTGGCCACGCTACCCCGCGCCCGTCGGGTCGTTCCCGCGCCGGAGCGGTCAGGCGTTCAGCAGGCGCCCCAGAGCGCGAAGTCGAGGTCGGCGCCGGCCAGGACGGTGGCGGGGAAGGGCCCGCCCGCCTCGAGCCGGGCGACGACCGACGCGGGCATCGGCCCGGATGCCGCGACGAGCACCGTGTTGCCCTCCTCGCTGCCGTCGACCACGTGAGCGTCGCCCGCCACGACGAGCGCGGCGCCCGGATCGGCCCTGGCGAACGCACGCGCCGAGGTCCGCAGCCTCGCGAGCCCCGCGGCATCCGCGATGTTGACCGCGACGACCCCGCCCTCGCGCAGCAGGCCGAGGCAGGAGGCGAGGAAGCCGTGGTCGTCGACGAACGCCGGCGCGTCGAGGTGCGTGTACACGTCGATGACGACGAGGTCGTACCGCTCGCCACGGTCGCTCGCTTCGCGCACGGCATCCGCCGCGTCGGCGATGCGCACCTCGATCCCCGATGCCGGCCAGGGCGCCTTCGCCCGCACGACCTCGATGAGCTCGGCGTCGTGGTCGACGACGATCTGCACCGAGCCCGGGCGCATCGCGTCGATGTAGCGGGGGAGCGTGAGCGCCCCGCCGCCGAGGTGCAGCACGGCGATCGGCGCGCCGGGCAGCGCGATCGCGTCGACGACGTGGCCGATGCGCCGGAGGTACTCGAAGAACAGCCTGGTGGGGTCTGAGAGGTCGACGTGCGACTGCGCGGAGCCGTCGACGAGCAGGGTCAACCCGTGCGGGCTGAACACGTCGGCCTCGAACTCGATGCGGGTCATGCAGGCATCGTCCCACGCACCGGCGGGCGGCGGCGGCTTCAGCCGCGGTCGGGGTCGATGCGCGCCTCGAATGCGTCGAGGGCGGCGCCGATCAGCGCCGCACGCTCGAGTCCGGTGCGTGCGGCCAGCTCGGCGATGCGCTGTTCGAGCGCGTCGGGGGCGGATGCCGCGGCCGGGCCGTCCGTCGCAGCAGGCGCGGCCTCGAGCACCGTCGCCGTCGCGGGCTGCTCGCGGATGAGGAGGGCGACCACCGGGAGCACGATGGTGCCGAGCGCGTCGACGATCGCGATCACGCCGAACCACCGCCAGTACGTCTCGCCCTCGTCGCCCGGGACATTCCAGTCGGTCAGCAGCGGGATCACCAGCATCACCGCGACGACCGCGATCGCCGCGAGCGTGATCCAGAGGGAGACGCGGACGGCTCGGCGACGCCGGCCCGAGAGCTGCAGGAGCAGGTTCGCATGCGCGAGGCTCACCGCGACGATCGACGTGATGCCGAACCATCGCCAGAGCTCGGCGGGCCATCCGCCGCCGTTGTCGTACCAGGGGGTCCAGATGAGCACCAGGCCGATGACGAGCACGACCGCGCTCGCCGCGAGTCCGACGAAGCCGACGACGCGGACGGGGCGTGCGAGGACGGTGAGGTGGCAGAGGGCGAGGATGCTCGCGCCCGCGATGAGGAGCGTCGTGCCGAGCACCCGGCCCTGCACCTCGCCGAAGTCGCCGCTCAGGAGCGTCACGATGCCCACGACGGCCGTGATCGACAGCGAGGCCACGAGCACCACGATCGCCGTTCGGCGGTAGCCCCGAAGGGTCTTCGCCGCAGGCGTCGCTCGCGGCGTCGGCGCGTCGATCGGCTCCTCGGCCGGTGCCGCGGGCGCTGCCGCGTCCGGTCGGTCGGGGGTGTTCGGGCTCACTCGGACCTCCTCGTCGATGGGGTCAGCATAGGGGCCTGATCAGCGGGTTTGCGCGTGCGCGACGTGCGCCGCGGCATCCGGAAGCTGGGTTATACCTGAGTCCGGCGAACAAATCAAGAATCAGCTGGACACGGCGGGTCGCAAAGTATATGGTTAACCTTTGCGCTCCCAGACCCACTATGCCTTCATATTGCGGTCGGCTTCGCATGTCGGGTTCATTCCCCGGCATCGGCACGCGTCTCGGGGCTTTTCTCACCGCTACCGACAGTGAACCGGCCCGACGGGGCCGATGGAGGTTATTCACTTGGCTGCTGCGCGCAACGCGACCACGCCCACTCCCAAGAACGGACGCGGTGCAAGCCGTCTCTCGTTCGCCAAGGTCACCGACACCCTCACCGTACCCGACCTGCTCGCCCTGCAGACCGAGTCCTTCGACTGGCTCGTCGGCAACGACGCATGGAAGGCACGTGTCGAGGAGGCCGTCGAGGCCGGCCGCAAGGACCTGCCCGAGGCGACCGGTCTTGAAGAGATCTTCGAGGAGATCTCCCCGATCGAGGACCTCGGCGAGACCATGCAGCTCTCGTTCACGAACCCCGAGCTCGAGCCGCCGAAGTACACGATCGACGAGTGCAAGGAGAAGGGCAAGACCTACTCCGCACCGCTCTACGTGAACGCCGAGTTCATGAACCACCTCACCGGCGAGATCAAGACGCAGACCGTCTTCATGGGCGACTTCCCGCTCATGACCGCGCGCGGCACGTTCGTCATCAACGGCACCGAGCGCGTCGTAGTCTCGCAGCTCGTGCGTTCGCCCGGCGTCTACTTCGAGCGCACCCCCGAGAAGACCTCCGACAAGGACATCTACTCGGCCCGCGTCATCCCGAGCCGTGGCGCATGGCTCGAGTTCGAGATCGACAAGCGCGACCAGGTCGGCGTGCGCATCGACCGCAAGCGCAAGCAGTCGGTCACGGTCTTCCTGAAGGCCCTCGGCCTCACGAGCGAGGAGATCCTCGAGCAGTTCGCCGGCTACGAGTCGATCGCCCTCACCCTCGAGAAGGACAACATCCTCACGAAGGAAGAGGCGCTCAAGGACATCTACCGCAAGCTCCGTCCGGGCGAGCAGGTCGCAGCCGAGGCCGCACGTGCGCTCCTCGACAACTTCTACTTCAACCCGAAGCGCTACGATCTCGCCAAGGTCGGCCGCTACAAGATCAACACCAAGCTCGGCCTCGAGGCTCCCCTCACCGACTCGGTGCTGACGGTCGAAGACATCGTCGCGACGATCAAGTACCTCGTCGCCCTGCACGACGAGCGCACCACGCTGCCCGGCCGTCGCAACGGCCAGGCGATCGAGCTGCGCCTCGACGTCGACGACATCGACAACTTCGGCAACCGTCGCATCCGCGCGGTCGGCGAGCTGATCCAGAACCAGGTCCGCACCGGCCTCTCGCGCATGGAGCGCGTCGTCCGCGAGCGCATGACCACGCAGGACATCGAGGCGATCACGCCCCAGACCCTGATCAACGTGCGACCCGTCGTCGCGGCGATCAAGGAGTTCTTCGGAACGTCGCAGCTGTCGCAGTTCATGGACCAGAACAACCCGCTCGCGGGCCTGACCCACAAGCGTCGCCTCTCGGCGCTCGGCCCCGGCGGTCTCTCGCGAGACCGCGCCGGCGTCGAGGTCCGTGACGTCCACCCCTCGCACTACGGCCGCATGTGCCCGATCGAGACCCCTGAAGGCCCGAACATCGGCCTGATCGGCTCGCTCGCGTCGTTCGCGCGCATCAACTCGTTCGGTTTCATCGAGACGCCGTACCGCAAGGTCGTCGGCGGCAAGGTCACCGACGAGATCGAGTACCTCACCGCCATGGAGGAGAACGGCGTCGTCGTCGCACAGGCGAACGCACCGCTCAAGTCCGACGGGCACTTCTCCGAGGAGCGCGTGCTCGCACGTGAGGCCGGCGGCGAGGTCGACATGGTCCCCGCCGACGAGATCAGCTACATGGACGTCTCGCCGCGCCAGATGGTGTCGGTCGGCACCTCGCTCATCCCCTTCCTCGAGCACGACGACGCGAACCGCGCCCTCATGGGTGCGAACATGCAGCGTCAGGCCGTGCCGCTGCTCCGCAGCGACTCGCCGTTCGTCGGCACCGGCATGGAGGGCTACGCGGCCATCGACGCCGGTGACGTGGTCACCGCCGACAAGCCCGGTGTCGTCACCGAGGTCTCGGCCGACTCGGTCACCGTGCAGCTCGACGAGGGCGGCACGCAGACCTACTGGCTGCGCAAGTTCGACCGCTCCAACCAGGGCACGTCGTACAACAACCGCGTCATCGTGACCGCGGGCGAGCGCATCGAGGCCGGCGAGGTCATCGCCGACGGTCCCGCGACCGACAACGGCGAGCTCGCGCTCGGCAAGAACCTGCTCGTGGCGTTCATGCCGTGGGAGGGCCACAACTTCGAAGACGCGATCATCCTCAGCCAGAACCTGGTGAAGGACGACGTGCTCTCCTCGATCCACATCGAGGAGTACGAGGTCGACGCCCGCGACACGAAGCTCGGCAAGGAGGAGATCACGCGTGACCTCCCCAACGTCAGCCCCGACCTGCTCTCCGACCTCGACGAGCGCGGCATCATCCGCATCGGCGCCGAGGTCCGCCCCGGCGACATCCTCGTCGGCAAGGTCACGCCGAAGGGCGAGACCGAGCTGTCGGCAGAGGAGCGACTCCTCCGCGCGATCTTCAACGAGAAGAGCCGCGAGGTCCGCGACACGTCCCTGAAGGTGCCTCACGGCGAGCAGGGCACGATCATCGCGGTCAAGGAGTTCTCGGCCGAGAACGACGACGAGCTCGGCTCGGGCGTCAACCAGCGCGTGGTCGTCTACATCGCCCAGAAGCGCAAGATCACCGAGGGCGACAAGCTCGCCGGCCGCCACGGCAACAAGGGCGTCATCTCGAAGATCCTGCCGGTCGAGGACATGCCGTTCCTCGCCGACGGCACCCCCGTCGACGTGATCCTCAACCCGCTCGGCATCCCGGGCCGAATGAACTTCGGCCAGGTGCTCGAGACCCACCTCGGATGGGTCGCCAAGCAGGGCTGGAAGGTCGAGGGCAACCCGGCCTGGGCCAAGAAGCTCCCGAAGGACGCGCACGAGGCCGCGCCCGGCACCAAGGTCGCGACCCCCGTCTTCGACGGCGCCCTCGAAGAGGAGATCGCGGGTCTGCTCGACTCGACGCTCCCCAACCGCGACGGCGAGCGCCTCATCGACTCGAGCGGCAAGACGCAGCTCTTCGACGGCCGCTCGGGCGAGCCCTTCCCGTACCCGGTCTCGGTCGGCTACATGTACATCCTGAAGCTGCACCACCTCGTCGACGACAAGATCCACGCGCGTTCGACGGGCCCGTACTCGATGATCACCCAGCAGCCGCTCGGTGGTAAGGCGCAGTTCGGTGGACAGCGATTCGGTGAGATGGAGGTGTGGGCCCTCGAGGCCTACGGCGCCGCATACGCGCTCCAGGAGCTCCTCACGATCAAGTCCGACGACATCCTCGGCCGCGTCAAGGTGTACGAGGCGATCGTCAAGGGCGAGAACATCCAGGAGCCCGGCATCCCCGAGTCCTTCAAGGTGCTCATGAAGGAGATGCAGTCGCTCTGCCTGAACGTCGAGGTCCTCTCGGCCGACGGCACCGCGGTCTCGCTCCGCGACACCGACGACGAGGCCTTCCGCGCAGCGGAAGAGCTCGGCATCAACATCTCCGCGCGCTTCGAGTCGTCGAACATCGACGAGATCTAAGCCTGGCCAGTAGACGACTACAGAGACTTTCCAAGGAGAGAAATTGCTCGACGCAACCACATTTGACGAGCTTCGCATTGGCCTCGCGACCGCAGACGACATCCGCAAGTGGTCCTACGGTGAGGTCAAGAAGCCCGAGACCATCAACTACCGCACCCTGAAGCCCGAGAAGGACGGTCTGTTCGGTGAGCAGATCTTCGGACCGAGCCGCGACTGGGAGTGCGCGTGCGGCAAGTACAAGCGCGTGCGCTTCAAGGGCATCGTGTGCGAGCGCTGCGGCGTGGAGGTCACCAAGTCCTCCGTCCGTCGTGAGCGCATGGGCCACATCGAGCTCGCCGCTCCCGTGACCCACATCTGGTACTTCAAGGGCGTCCCCTCGCGCCTCGGCTACCTGCTCGACATGGCGCCGAAGGACCTCGAGAAGGTCATCTACTTCGCGGCCTACATGGTCATCGACGTCGACGACGAGGGTCGTCACGCCGACATGCCCGGCCTCGAGAACGAGATCCGTCTCGAGATCAAGACCATCGGCGACCAGCGCGATGCCCGCATCGCGACGCTCATGGCCCGCAAGGAGGAGGAGCTCGCAGCCCTCGAGGCCGACGGCGCCAAGTCCGACGTGCGCAAGCGCGCCGAGGCGGCCGCCGACAAGGAGATGGCCGGCGTGCGCAAGTCCGCCGACGAGCAGGTCGCGCACCTCGAGCGCGTGTGGGAGGACTTCCGCACCCTCAAGGTCGGCGACCTCAAGCCTGAAGACGCCGTGTTCCACGAGCTCCAGGACCGCTACAGCATGTACTTCACCGCCTTCATGGGCGCTGAGGCCATCAAGAAGCGCCTCCTCGCGTTCGACCTGGCCGCCGAGGCCGAGGACCTGCGCCTGCAGATCGCCGAGGGCAAGGGTCAGAAGAAGATCCGCGCCATCAAGCGACTGCGCGTCGTGAGCTCCTTCCTGCAGACGGGCAACTCCCCGGCTGCGATGGTGCTCGACGTGGTTCCGGTGATCCCGCCGGAGCTGCGCCCGATGGTGCAGCTCGACGGTGGCCGCTTCGCGACCTCCGACCTCAACGACCTCTACCGTCGTGTGATCAACCGCAACAACCGACTTCGTCGTCTGCTCGACCTCGGCGCCCCCGAGATCATCGTCAACAACGAGAAGCGGATGCTGCAGGAGGCCGTCGACGCGCTGTTCGACAACGGTCGTCGCGGCCGCCCGGTCACCGGTACTGGCAACCGCGCCCTCAAGTCCCTGAGCGACATGCTCAAGGGCAAGCAGGGTCGCTTCCGTCAGAACCTGCTCGGCAAGCGCGTCGACTACTCGGGCCGTTCGGTCATCGTCGTCGGCCCGCAGCTGAAGCTGCACCAGTGCGGTCTGCCCAAGCAGATGGCGCTCGAGCTCTTCAAGCCGTTCGTGATCAAGCGCCTGATCGACCTGAGCCACGCTCAGAACATCAAGGCCGCAAAGCGCATGGTCGAGCGTTCGAACCCGCACGTGTGGGACGTGCTCGAGGAGATCATCCGCGAGCGTCCCGTGCTGCTGAACCGTGCACCCACGCTGCACCGTCTCGGCATCCAGGCGTTCGAGCCGCAGCTCGTCGAGGGCAAGGCCATCCAGCTCCACCCGCTCGTCTGCGCGGCGTTCAACGCCGACTTCGACGGCGACCAGATGGCCGTGCACCTGCCGCTCTCGGTCGAGGCCCAGGCCGAGGCGCGCATCCTGATGCTCGCGTCGAACAACATCCTGAAGCCGTCCGACGGCCGTCCGGTGACCCTGCCCACGCAGGACATGATCATCGGTCTGCACCACCTGACGACCGAGAAGCCGGGCGCGGCAGGCGAGGGCCGTGCGTTCTCGTCGATTTCCGAGGCGATCCTCGCGTTCGACCAGAACAAGCCGGGCGACATCGCGCTCGACCTCAACGCGAAGGTGCGCATCCGTCTCGACGGCGTGCACTTCGCCGAGGGCGAGGCTCCCGAGAACTTCGTCGAGGGCAAGCCGTACCTCATCGAGACCACGCTCGGCCGTGCGCTCTTCAACGAGGCGCTTCCGGTGGACTACCCGTTCTTCAACGAGCAGGCCGGCAAGGGCCAGATCTCGGCGATCGTCAACGACCTCGCCGAGCGCTACCCGAAGACCGAGGTGGCTGCGACCCTCGACCGGATCAAGGACGCCGGCTTCCGCTGGGCGACCCGTTCCGGCGTGACCGTCGCGCTCTCCGACATCCTGACGCCGCCCAACAAGGGCGAGATCGTCTCGAAGTACGAGAAGCTCGCCACGAAGGTGCAGTCGCAGTTCGAGAAGGGTCTCACGACCGACCTCGAGCGTCGTCAGGAGCTCATCCAGATCTGGACCAAGGCCACCGACGAGGTCGCCAAGGCCATGCAGGAGAACTTCCCGACCGACAACACCATCAACCGCATGGTCACGTCGGGCGCCCGTGGTAACTGGCTCCAGGTTCGCAACATCGCCGGTATGCGCGGTCTCGTGAACAACCCGAAGGGTGAGATCATCCCGCGCCCGATCATCTCCTCGTACCGCGAGGGGCTGTCGGTGGCGGAGTACTTCATCGCGACGCACGGTGCCCGCAAGGGTCTGGCCGACACGGCCCTCCGTACCGCCGACTCGGGTTACCTCACGCGTCGTCTCGTCGACGTCTCGCAGGATGTCATCATCCGCGAGGAGGACTGCGGCACCGGCAAGGGCCTCGAGCTCCCGATCGGCACGGTCGACGCCGCGGGCGAGCTCGTGCGCGACCCCAACGTCGAGAACTCGGTCTTCGCCCGTTCGCTCGCGGCAGACGCCGTGAACGACAAGGGCGAGGTCGTCGCCGAGGCCGGCGAAGAC
Organism: Agromyces sp. CF514; assembly: GCF_900113185.1. Classification (NCBI taxonomy): domain Bacteria; kingdom Bacillati; phylum Actinomycetota; class Actinomycetes; order Micrococcales; family Microbacteriaceae; genus Agromyces; species Agromyces sp. CF514. The sequence goes on from NZ_FOZD01000002.1 coordinate 548,542, forward strand.
GTGGGCGACGTGCTCATCGACAAGCTCATCGCAGCGGGCGTCGGAACCATCAAGGTCCGCTCCGTCCTCACCTGCGAGTCGGCCGTCGGTGTCTGCGCGAAGTGCTACGGCCGTTCGCTCGCGACCGGCAAGCTCGTCGACATCGGCGAGGCCGTCGGCATCATCGCGGCCCAGTCGATCGGCGAGCCCGGTACGCAGCTCACCATGCGTACCTTCCACACCGGTGGTTCGGCCTCGGCCGACGACATCACGCAGGGTCTTCCCCGCGTGCAGGAGCTCTTCGAGGCCCGCACCCCCAAGGGTGCGTCGCCGATCGTCGAGGCCGCGGGTCGCATCACGATCGACGAGACCGACCGTCAGCGCAAGGTCATCCTCACGCCCGACAACGGCGACGAGCCGATCGCGTACAACGTGCTCAAGCGTTCGACCCTCCTGGTCGAAGACGGACAGCACGTCGAGCTCGGCCAGCAGCTGATCGTCGGCGCCGTCGACCCCAAGGAGGTCCTCCGGGTCAAGGGCGTGCGCGAGGTGCAGAAGCACCTCGTCAACGGCGTGCAGGACGTCTACCGTTCGCAGGGCGTGCCGATCCACGACAAGCACATCGAGGTCATCGTGCGCCAGATGCTGCGCAAGGTCACCGTCGTCGACCACGGCGACACCGACCTGCTTCCGGGTGAGCTGGTCGACCGGTCGAAGTACCAGGAGATCAACCGCGCCACGATCACCGAGGGCAAGAAGACCGCCTCGGCTCGTCAGGAGGTCATGGGTATCACCAAGGCCTCGCTCGCGACCGAGTCGTGGCTGTCGGCCGCGTCCTTCCAGGAGACGACCCGCGTGCTCACGCAGGCCGCCATGGAGGGCAAGTCCGACCCGCTGGTCGGCCTCAAGGAGAACGTGATCATCGGAAAGCTGATCCCCGCTGGCACCGGTCTGAACAAGTACCGGAACGTCGCGGTCGAGGCCACCGACGAGGCGAAGGCGGAGCGCTACCCGAACCGCATCTTCACCGACGACGCGGCCTTCACCGAGGGCGACCTGAGCTTCGTCGACTTCGACGCGTTCTCGAACGACGACTTCACGCCCGGCAACTACAGCTAGGCGCGAATCGCTCCACGAACGGCCCCCGATCCCCTGCGGATCGGGGGCCGTTCGGCGATTCGGACTTCCACGAAATGCACCGCGCGCGCTCCCGGGTTCGCGCGGTGCTCGTTGTTAGCATGAGCCAACGACCGCGGGTGCGTGGCGCCCGGAAGGAGCGCATCATGAGCGACACGACGAAGGGCCCAGACGAGACGGGTGCCGCCGCGTCCGACGAGGCCGATGTGAACGTGCCCGATGGCGAGGCTGCCGCCGACGCTCCCGTCGAAGACGAGCCGACCACGGATGCCGCGGGCGAGGCGCCCGTGGCGGACGAGCCGATCGCGGAGCCCGAGCCCGAGCCGGCGCTCCCTGCGGCCACGGCCGCGGACGACGTGCCCGTGCCCGCCGCGGCTCCCGTCGCACCGCCCGCACCGCCTGCGCCGCCTGCGCCGCCTGCGCCCGAGCCCGTCGCGCCGGAGCCGCCCGTCGATGCGGAGGCGGCCCGCACGGCCCGGCTCGACGAGGCCGTCGAGCGCGCGAACGCCGGCACCGCGACATCCGCCGGCTCCGACTCCGACGACTTCGACCCGAGCCTGTACGAGGCGGCACCCTCCGTGACCCCGTCGGAGCCCGTGCACGAGCACGACGCGACGGCCGAGCCGTTGCCCGAGCCGATCGCGGCGGGCAGCGTGCGCCGCGAGACGTACGTGCCGCCGGAGCCGGCCGCCGTCGCCGCCGCGGCCGGTGCCGCGACCCTCGCGCCCGAGCCGCAGTACGCGCCGGCGGCGGTTCCCCAGACCGTCTACGTGCAGGCGCCGACCCCGCCGAAGAACGCGGGCAACCGCGGGTTCGGGGTGCTGGTCGCGGCGATCGGCGCGGTCGCGTTCGCGTTGCTCTACGCAGGGGTGACCTACCTGCTGCTGCTCGGCCGCGGCGACCAGTCGGCCGCGACCGAGGAGTTCCTGAAGTTCCTCGGCGGGCCGTACTGGGCGCTGTTCTGGGTGCCCACGATCGCCGTCTTTGTGGGTTTCGCGCTGCTCGCCGCGATCATCAACCGCGGGCCCTGGTGGACGTATGCGGTCTTCGGCCTGCTCGTGGGCGTGCTGGTCTACTTCTCGTACATCGGCGCGTCGCTGCTCGCCGTGCAGGCGTGGACCCTCACGTTCGCCGAGGCCCAGAAGTTCATCGGCGACCGCTGGCTCGACCCGTTCGCGATCGTCGCGGGCGTCATCGCACGCGAGATCCCGATCTGGTTCGGCGGATGGATCGCCGCACGCGGCCGCACCGTGACCGAACGCAACCGGCTCGCGCTCGAGGCCTACGACCGCGAGCTCGCCGCGGGTCCGCGACCCGTCGTCACCGGCTGAGGAGGATGCGGCGGCGCCGGGTCGTGCACAGGGTGCACCCCCGGCGCCGACACTCGTTTAGGGTTGTGCGGAGACGGACGCCGCCATGGTGACCACTCCCCATCGACAGCACCCGCCTGATCGGGTTTGCTGACTCGTTGACCCTGCGCACGAGGAGCCCTGTGAGCATCACGATGCACGTCGACGACGAGCCCACGCCCGGACTCGGCGCCGACGGACGACCCGATCCCGCCTACGCGGCCGCCCTCGGCCTGATCCCGGCACCGAGCGGGCGCCGGGCGGCGGCGTTCGCGCTCGACGCCGCGATCTGGGTCGTGCTCGCCCTGCCGACGGTGTTCGGGGTCGTCGCACTGGCGAACGCGCTCGTCGCCGCCGGAGCCTCGTCGGCGACCGATCTCGCGGCGCTCGGGCCGGGCGAGCTCGCCGGGCCGTTCATCGCGATCGCCGTCGGGCAGGCCCTCACGGGCGTCTTCGGAGTCGTGCAGCTGGTCACGCACGGGTTGCGCGGCGTCACGGTCGGCAAGGCCTCGTTCGGCGTCCGCTCGGTCAGCGTGGTCGACTTCGGCAAGGCCGGGTTCTGGCGCATCGTGCTCCGTGCCCTCGTGCTCTGGGCGAGCTGGGTCGTGCTGCTCGTCATCGGCCCGGCGCTCATGTTCCTCTCTGGCAACTGGGATCCCGAGCAGCGGGGGCGCTCCTGGCTCGACCGCATCGGCCGCTGCTACGCGGTCGACAGCCGACGCGGTCTCGACCCGTTCGACGCGAAGGCGATCCGCCACGCGCGCCGACTCCTCGCCTCCTCGCCCGACGCGGGCGCTGCGAAGCCGCCGTCGCTCGCCAGCGACCGGCCCGCCGGCGAGTTCCTCATCCCCTCGCAGCGCTCGAGCTCTGGCGTGGTCTCGGCCGGCGGTTCCGTCGAGACCGGGCAGTGGACCCCGCCGCCCGTCGGTACGACGGCACCGCCCGTGCAGACCGTGCCCCTGCCGCCCACGGCGCCCGCACCGGCCGCCGCACCGGCGCCCGCGCCGGCCGCTCCTCGGCCTTCCGATTCCGTCCCGGCGCCGGCATCCGACCGCATCGTGCTCGTCTTCGACGACGGCACGCGCGTCGCCCCGGCCGAGTACGGCCTGATCGGCCGTGCGCCAGGCGGAGGCTCAGGCGACGGCGCCCAGCTCGTGCCGCTCGCCGACCCGTCGATGCTGATCTCGAAGGTGCACGCCGAGTTCGGCGTCGACGCCTCGGGCTTCTGGATCGCCGACCGCGGCTCCACGAACGGCACCGACGTGCGGCATCCCGACGGTCGGGACGAGACGCTGCCCGGCGGCGTGCGCACCCCGCTCGCCGTCGGCAGCGTGGTCGCGGTCGGCGGCCGCAGCTTCACGATCGCACGCGAATCCGGAAGGTAGGGCATGAAGCTCAAAGTCGGACTCCGGCGCCAGCAGGGGGCGCCCGTCGACCTCGTCATCACGACGGATGCCACCGCCACCGTCGGCGACGTCGCCACCGCGATCGCGCACAACGACCCGGCTTCTGCCGGACTGCGCGGTGCGACGGGCCTCAGCCTCGCGGTCGCGCCGCCGACCTCGAGCGAGCCGATCGTGCTCGACCCGCAGGTGCTCATCGGCGATGCCGCGATCGGCTCCGGCTTCAACGCGGCGGTCGTCGCCGGCCATGCCGCGGGTTCGCAGGGCGGACAGCCAGGGGTCGGCGCCGTGCTGCGCGTGCACAACGGTCCCGACGCCGGCCGCGACTACCCGCTGCCGCGAGGTGCGAGCATCATCGGCCGCGCCGCAGGGGCGGACATCGTGCTGGTCGACGCGCTCGCCTCCAAGCGCCACGCGCGCGTCGAGGTCGACCAGTCCTCGATCGAGCTCGTCGACCTGAACTCGGCCAACGGGCTCGTCGTCGACGGCGGTCTCGTGCAGCGCGTCCGCGTGATCCCCGGCCAGAAGATCACGATCGGCGACACCGACATCTCCTTCTCGCTCGTCGCCCCGAGCGACGCCGCCCCAGCGGCCGACCCGGTGCTCGAACGCGGCGGGTCGCTCATGTTCAACCGTTCGCCGCGCGTCGAGGAGCGCTACCCGGGCACCGAGCACCGGCATCCGACCGTTCCGAACGAGTCCGAGCCACGCCTGTTCCCGTGGCCCATGATCGTCGCGCCCGTCATGCTCGGCTTCGCGATGTACGTCATCACCGGGCGCGCGACATCGCTCATCATCGTCGCCATGTCACCGCTCATGATGCTCGGCAACTTCATCGGCCAGCGCACCCAGCAGGGCAAGAAGCTGCGGCTCGAGATCGACACGTTCGAGACGCAGATCGAGGACCTCGAGGAGAGGCTCGCGAAGGAGACCGTGGTCGAGCGTGCGCGACGCCATGAGGAGTCGCCCGCAGTCGCCTCCGTCTACGAACAGGCCATGCGCCTCGGCCCGCTGCTCTGGACCCGTCGCCCCGAGCACTGGAACTTCCTCGCGCTGCGACTCGGCGTCGGGCGTGCCCGCAGCCGCAACACGGTCGCGCAGTCCAACGAGCTCAAGGGCATCGCCCGGTTCGCGCGCCAGGTCGACGTGCTGCGCGACCGGCACGAGTTCATCGACGACGTCCCGCTCGTCGAGATGCTGCCGAGCTCGGGCGCCATCGGCATCGCAGGCCCCCGTCATCTCGCGGCCGACGTGCTGCGCGGCCTCGGAGTGCAGCTGTTCGGCCTGCACGCGCCGAACGAACTCATCACCGCGGCGATCGTCGACCCCGCGTGGGCGCGTGAGATCGAGTGGATGAAGTGGCTCCCGCACACCACGAGCCCGAAGTCGCCGTTCGCCGACCTCGCCCTCGCCGACAGCCAATCCGCGGGCACCGCCCTGCTCAATGCGCTCGAAGAGACGATCCTCGGGCGGCTCTCGGGCACCGCGAGCCGCCGCGGGCCGCTCAGCACCGACGACTCGACCATGTCGCTCGGCGCCCGTGTCGGCGGCTCGGGCGGCTCGCCGGGCGATCTCGACGGCGACCTCGCCCTCGTGCTCATCGTCACCAACGACGCCCCCGTCGACCGGCCCCGCCTCACCCAGGTCATCGAGCGCGGTGCGGATGCCGGCATCTTCACGATCTTCCTCGCGCCCACCGTCGAGTCGCTGCCCGCCGCGTGCCGCACGTTCATCGACGCGACCGACGGACTCGAGCACGCCCGCGTCGGCTACGTGCGCGCGGGCGAGGACTATCGCGAGGCGGTCATCGAGGGCGTCTCGAACCAGTACGCAGAGGTCTTCGCGAAGCGGCTCGCGCCCGTCGTCGACTCGAGCTCGGTCACCGCCGACTCGACCGACCTGCCGCGCAGCGTCTCGCTGCTGCGCCTGCTCGGCACCGACCTCGCGGCGCAGCCCTCGACCGCGGTCGAGCGCTGGCGGCAGAACAACTCGATCCTCGACCGCACGCGCGGCACCCGACCGCGCCTGAAGCGCGCCGGCACGCTCAAGGCCTTCATCGGCCAAGGCAGTCCCGACGCGATGTCGCTCGACCTGCGCACCCAGGGTCCGCACGCGCTCGTCGGCGGCACCACGGGTTCGGGCAAGTCCGAGTTCCTGCAGGCGTGGGTGCTCGGCATGGCCGCCGAGTACAGCCCCGACCGGGTCACGTTCCTCTTCGTCGACTACAAGGGCGGGTCCGCGTTCGCCGACTGCGTCGAGCTGCCGCACTGCGTCGGGCTCGTGACCGACCTGAGCCCCCACCTCGTCCGCCGCGCGCTCACGAGCCTCCGGGCCGAGCTGCACCACCGCGAGCACCTGTTCAACCGCAAGAAGGCGAAGGACCTCCTCGAGCTCGAGAAGCGCCAGGATCCCGAGACGCCCCCGGCGCTCGTGCTCGTCATCGACGAGTTCGCGGCCCTCGCGGGCGAGGTGCCCGAGTTCGTCGACGGCGTCGTCGACATCGCGCAGCGCGGTCGCTCGCTCGGCATCCACCTGATCATGGCCACCCAGCGGCCCGCCGGCGTCATCAAGGACAACCTGCGCGCCAACACGAACCTCAGGGTCGCGCTGCGCATGGCGGATGTCTCCGACTCGAACGACGTCGTCGGCGACCCCGTCGCGGGCACGTTCGATCCCTCGATCCCGGGTCGCGGCATCGCCAAGACCGGGCCAGGGCGACTCGTGCCGTTCCAGTCCGGCTACGCCGGCGGATGGACGAGCGAGGCGCCGGAGGTCGCGCAGGCGAAGGTCGCCGAACTCCGGTTCGGCGGCGCGATCGTGTGGGAGGGCGAGGCCGAGGGCGAGTCCGACACCCACGATGAGGACCTCGGCCCGAACGACCAGAAGCGGCTCGTGAAGAACCTCATCGCCGCGGCGTCCGAGGCTCGGATCCCGGCTCCTCGCCGGCCGTGGCTCGACGACCTGGCGACCACCGTCGACCTGCGCGCGCTGCCGCAGGACGGCGACTCCCGGATCCCGCTCGGCCTCGCCGACATCCCCGAGCGCCAGCTCCAGGAGCCGATGTACTTCACGCCCGACACCGACGGCCACATGCTCGTCTACGGCACGAGCGGTGCCGGCAAGTCCACCGCACTGCGCTCGATCGCGATCGCCGTCGGTGCGCGGCCCGACCTGTCGCGCGCAGTGGTCTACGGCCTCGACTTCGGCACCGGATCCCTGCGCGCGATCGAGGACCTGCCGCACGTCGGCTCGATCGTGCCCGGCGACGACGCCGAGCGCGTGCAGCGGCTGCTCCGCAACATCCGATCGGTGCTCGATGAACGCGCCAAGCGGTTCTCGGCCGTGAACGCTGCGACACTCTCCGAGTACCGGGCCATCACGGGCCGCACCGACGAGTCGCGCATCCTGCTGCTCATCGACGGCTTCGGCACCTTCAAGCAGGAGTGGGAGACCACGTCGGCGCGTTCGCCGTTCTACGCGATCTTCATGCGACTGCTCGGCGAGGGGCGCCCGCTCGGCATCCACGCCATCGTCACGGCCGACCGCTACGGCGCCGTGCCGACCGCGGTCAGCGCGAACGTGTCCAAGCGCATCATCCTGCGGATGTCGGATGACGGCGCGTACGCGATCCTCGGTGCCCCGAAAGACGTGCTCAACGAGCGCAGCGCCCCGGGGCGCGCCATCGTCGACGGGTTCGAGACGCAGATCGCGGCCATCGGCGGCACCGCGAACGTCGCCGAGCAGACGAGCGCCATGCAGGAGTTCGCGGCAGCGCTCCGCGCACGCGGAGCCGTCGAGGCGTCCGAGATCGGCGCGCTGCCGACTTCGCTGGTGCCGACCGAACTGCCCGACCAGGTCGACGGGCAACCCGTCATCGGCGTCTCCGACGACCTGCTCGGTCCCAAGGGCTTCGAGCCGATCGGCACGTTCGTGATCGCCGGACCGCCGAAGAGCGGCAAGTCGAACGCGCTGCGCGCGCTCGTGACGTCGATGCGGCGGTTCGACCCGGCGGCCGAGCTGTTCCACTTCGGCGGACGCCGGGCGGTGCTGCGCGAGTTCGCGCCGTGGCGGCGTTCGGCGACGAACATCGAAGACGCCAGGGCGCTCGCGAAGGAACTCGTGGGCATCGTCGGCGACGAGTCGATCCCCGGCCGCATCATGATCGTCGTCGAGAACGTCACCGAGTTCGGCGACACCGACGCCGAGCGCCCCCTCAAGGAGCTGTTCCAGGCGATCAACCGCAGCGACCACTTCCTCGTCGGCGACGGGGACGTGTCGCAGCTCAGCTCGGGGTACGGCCTCGTGGGCGAGCTCAAGGCCGGTCGTCGCGGCATCGCGCTCCGCCCCGAGACCTACGACGGTGACTCGCTGTTCAAGGTGCCCTTCCCGAAGGTCGCCCGCCACGAGTACCCGGAGGGCCGTGGCATCTTCGTCGAGAACGGCGCATTCGTGACCGTGCAGCTGCCGCTCGTGGGCGAGCAGCCGCTCGGTGGGTAGTCCTCCCCATTGGGTGCGTCACCGGGATGCACCTATCTTGGGGGAGGCAGGGCGCGCCGAGGCGGGCCGAGACATCAAGGAAAAGGGTGCAAGATGGCAGACTTCAAGGCTTCTTACGGCGAGATGGAATCGATGGCCGGCAAGCTCGACAGCGGTCGTGAGGACATCGGCGACGTGCTCCGCCGCCTGAAGGACGACGTCGACCGCCTGCTCGGCGACGACTTCAAGACGCAGCACGCGTCGGGCAAGTTCGGCGAGGGCTACACCGAGCTGACCACCGGCCTCGAGAAGGCGATCGAGGGCATCAGCGACATGGGCGACTCGCTCCGCAAGATGATGCAGGCGATCAAGGACACCGACCAGGCGCTCGCCGGCAACTGATCATTCGCTGCGCCCGAGGGCGACGCGCGACAGGGGAGGGCCGTTCGGTCCTCCCCTCGGCAGCCCCCGGAGTGCCTGAACGACTCCGAGCGGAAGGAACGAGCACATGGCCGGACCCGATGTCGACCTCGACTTCGACGATCTCAAGCAGATGACGTCCGATCTCGGCACGTTCGTGACGGAGTTCGAGAACATCGGCGATGCGACCGACGACGTGCAGGACGCGGTCGGTCAGCCGCAGGGGCGCGGAACCCTTCGCAGCCGCGTCGGCGACTTCGAGAGCGGGTGGAACGGCAATCGCGAGGTCATCCTCGAAGGGCTCACCAACATCCGCGACCACCTCAAGGCCATCGTCGACGGGTTCACGGAGACCGATGTGAAGCTCGCGACCCCGTCGCCGTCGCCCGGCCCTGCGCCGACCCCCGCGGGCGGACCGCGATGACGATCGACGACCACACCAGACGCGGAGGCATCCGATGACCTACGGCGGAACGCTTCGCTCCCCGAACCGGCACTACCTGCTCTCCGAGCTCGACGGCTCGCCCTCGAAGATCGAGGCCGCGGGCAACCACTACATCGAGATCGGCGAGCGCATGTCGGCCACCGCCGACGAGTTGAAGAAGCTCGGCGACGGCGAGAAGTACAAGGCCGAGAGCCTCGACAAGGTGCGTGAGTCCGCCCGGGAGATGCAGGGCGAACTGCGCAAGGTCGGCGCCCGCTACGAGAAGACGGGCCCGGTGCTGGTCACGTACGCCGGCGCGCTGCGCACCGCGCGGAACACCACGGTCGACCCGTACGTCGAGCGCATTGCCGCCGCGCATCAGGCGCACCTCGACGCCGAGGCCGATCGCCGCCACGCGCAGGGCGAGGTCGACGACAACAACACGACGTGGGTCTGGGAGCAGGAGGCGACCGACCAGCAGAAGGCCGTCGCCAACGCCGCACTGGCCGAGGCCAAGGGTGCGGCCAAGGCGGCGGAGCACGCCCTCGAAGACCTGTGGGAGTCGTTCGAGAGCGGCTTCTCGGCCTGGGACGAGGCGTACGACAGGGCCGTCGGCGGCATCGAAGACGCGATGGAGGCCTCCGGGGTCGACGACAGCTGGTGGGAGGACCTGCTCGACGGCATCGCGACCGTCGCGACCGTCGTCGCCACCGTCGCCGTCATCGCGGCCCTGATCATCGGCGGCCCGATCACGCTCATCGTCGCGACCATCGCGGGCATCGTCGCCCTCGCCGCGCATTGCATCATGATGGCGGCCGGCTCCAAGCGCGTGAGTTGGACCGACATCGCGTTCGACCTGATCGGCGTGCTCCCGTTCCTCGGCGCGTTCGGAAAGGGACTCAAGGCCGGGCAGGGCGCCCTCGGAGCGTTCAAGGCCGGACTCGGCTTCGGCGGCACCGCGAAGGGCTTCCTGGCGATCGGGCGCAACGCCGTCGTCCGCGACCTCCGCACCGTCGTGGGTGCCGGCCGAGGCGCGGGCAACCGCGCACTGCGCGAGGCGATGGCGTCGGGTCTCGCCGACGACATCCTGAAGGGCACCCGCGGCACCTGGTACGGCAACGCGTGGAACGCGCTCCGCAGCGGGGGCTCGCGCTTCGACGGCGAGGCGTACACGGTCAGCCAGCGGCTCGCGACCGCGTGGACGGGCGGCGGCGTCATGCCGACCGGCGGCCGTGCCGTGACCTGGGCTGCGCAGTACAGTGCGATGCCCTCGATCGCCGGGCAGGGCCTCAACCTCTGGAACACCGGTTACGGTGGGTACCAGACCCTGCAGGCCGCGCAGGTCCCGTTGCCCGACATCCCCGACTTCGTCGGCGCGGGGTTCGACCTGATCGGCGATGGCATCGACGCGATCCGCGGCCGCTGACCTGCACCAGAACCGCTGAAAGACGAGGGCCCGCTTGAGCTCGCTGCGCGATGAACTCACCGGCGTGACGGCACCGAAGGTGTCGTACACGCTGCTGTGCCCGCCCGGATGGACCAAGGTGCCGCCGGCCGCGCTCACCGACGAGGCGGTCTCCGCGCACGCGCTGAACGCCATGAGGGGTGCCGGCCGTGCGGATCTCGTGCTCGAGTTCCGCACGATGCTGTCGCAGCTCAAGTCCTCGCTCCGCGAGCGCGGCGTGTTCGAGGTGTACGTCGCACCCGAGCGCGAGGGCGTGCCCATGCCCGCGATGATCGCGGTCTCGCCGTTCGTCCTCCCGTCGGGCGTGACGTGGGATGCAGCGCTGGCTCGCCTCGCGAAGGGCGGCGAGGTCGAGGTCGCCCCCGCCGACGTCGTCATGCACCTCATCCGCCGCCGTTCCGAGTTCCGCGACGCGTCGGCGGCGGTGAAGACCGACGAGCTCATGTACGTCGTGCCCGTGCCGGGCGGCGACGGGCGTCGATCGCTCGTCTTCCAGGTCTCGGTGCTCTCGGTCGACGACGAGAACTCCGCCGAGCTCGCCAAGGGCCTCGTCTTCGCATGCGAGGCGATCATGTCGACCTTCGCGTGGGTGACCGCGGCATGACGACGAACGCCTTCCCGATCTCGTTCGACGCCGAACGGTGGATCCGCGTACCCGTCGCGTTCGCCGACGAGCAGTGGGCCTCCGGCGCGGAGTGGGCCGAGTGGATCGCCGACGAGGTCACGCAGGGCCGCGAATCGGCGGCCGGGTTCCGCGACCCGATCCGCGATCAGGCGGCCGCGATCGCCGCGTTCCCGACCGAGCACGTGAGCGCACGGTTCTGGTGGTTCCCGGTCGACGGCGATCCTGCCGGATGGGTCGACGTCTACGTGCAGCAGCGCGACCACGACGGTGCGGCTGCCGCCTCCCTGCTGCCAGACGCCGGTCGCACGCTCATCGAGCCCGCCGTCGAGCCGCTCACCGGGCCGTTCGACGACGCCGTTCGCCGGCTCTCGCTGGCGCCGGTGGCACCGGCGGTCGATGCCGAGCCGGATGCACGCCCTGGCGTGCTCGCGAAGGGCGAGTGGGCTGCGGTCGTCGACGACTGGGCGGTCTACCTCGTCTCGATCGACGAGGATCCCCGCGTGCTCACCCGGAGGCTCGACGACATCGACGCGTTGCTCTCGGGCATCGACCCACGTGCCGCCGCCGCGATGGACGGGGACATCCGATGACCGATCGCGGAGCCCCGACCGACGCGACGCACGCTCGACTGGTCGAAGCGGTGCGCGGGCTGCCCGCGGATGTCTCGGCCGACGAGGCGCTCGACCGGATTCCGGTCATGGCGCTCGTCGCAAGTCACGAGGACGCGGCGAAGGCCTATGCCGGGGTCGTCTCCACCCTCGAGCGCGCAGAGCTCGATCGGGTGCGCCCGATGCCCGACGCGGCGCCGAAGAAGACCTCTCGTGCGTACCGGTGGTGGAGCGTCATCGCGATGATCCTCGCCTTGATCGCGCCGGCGCTGCTGATGACGAGCCGCACGGGCGACGCGGCGTTCGACCCGGTCGTGGGTGCGCTGCCGTCGGGTGTCCTGATGGCGGTCTCGCTCGGGCTCTTCGCGTTCCTCGAGCCCAAGCGCACCTCGAATCCCCTCTTCCATCGCGGAGACTTCGGCGCCGCGATGTTCGTGTTCTTCCCGGTGCTCTGGGCGATCGCCGCGTTCGTCGTGGCCGGTGCGGGTGAAGAGCTGGCGTACGAGCCCCTTGCGGTGATCGGCCTGGTGCTGCAGATCGTGTCCATCGTCGGATGCCTCGTGCTCGCCGTGTTCGCGTTCCGCCATGACCGCGAGCGGCCGCAGTGGGCCGAGGGTCGCAAGGTGCGGGAGGCGACCGCGCTGCCCGCCGACATCGCCGCGTCGCCCGAGTACCGGGCAAAGCTCGACCGCCGCCTCACCGAGTGGCGTCGCCATGTCTACCGGGTGAGCACGGCCGACGAACGGGCGGCGTTGCTCGCCGCCGAACTCGAGGCCGTGCGGCTGCTCGCCGAACGCGGGACGCTCGACCCCGCGGCCCGGGCGCAGGCGGAGCAGGTCGTCCGCTCGCGGTCCGCGTGGGTCGGATGACGGCCGCCGGTTCGGGGCGCGAGCGCACCCGCCGTTCCGACCCGACCGTCGAGCAGCAGGCGCGGAACTTCCTGTTCGACGCCGTCGGCGGTTTCGCCGCAGCCGGGGCTGCCGTGCTCGCGGTCGACGCCGGACGGCAATCCGGCGGATGGACGCAGCAGCCCGATGTGCTCGCGCCGCTGGTCTCCGGGCTCCTGGTCGTGGCGATGCTCGCGCATGCCGTCGCCCAGGTGCTCGGCCGACGCTCAGGCCACGCGGCATCCGGGTCGCGATTCATCCTGCTGCTCACCGGCGGCTTCGCGATCGTCGCCGGCGCCGCGCTCGCGATCCGCGCGGCGACGGGCCAGGAGCTCGAGTGGCTCGCGGCGGCCGTGTGCATCGCCGCCGGTGCCGCCGTCCTCGCCGCGGTGCTGTGGTGGCGCAGGGGAGCGGTACCCATTCCGCGGCCTCCGAGCGCGCCGTAGGGTCTTCAGAGTCCGGAGTCCCCAGACGAGCACCGAGCGACCGAAAGGCGAACGCGCATGGCCGACATGGTGTCCCTCGACCTGAGTGCGATCGGGGGTGCCGCGAGCGACGCCCGCACGATCAAGCGGGTGTTCGAGCAGAGCGAGCACACGGCGCAGGCCGCGGCCGCGGCCGCCGGCCACGCCGATCTCGCGCACGCGATCGAGCGGTTCGCGTCGACCTGGGACGACCGCCGCCGAGACTTCGCCGAGAACCTCGGCAGGCTCGCGGGGGTGCTCAGCGAGATCGATCGCGCCTTCTCCGAGCTCGACCGTTCGCTCGCCACTCGTGAGGAGCACTGATGCACCCGCTCGCCGGTGACCCCGTCGTGCTGCGCCGCACCGGCCAGCGCTACGCGGAGACCGCTTCCGCGATCCGCGACGCGGTCGCGACGCTCGATCGCATCGCCGAGCCGTCGGCGATGGTGAGCGTCGCCGTCGACCGCGTCCGAGCGGATGCCGAGCGCCTCTCCCACGACATCGCGGCCGCCGAGCGGCGTTACGGCGAGACCGGCGACGCGCTCGTCGACTACGCGGCCGCCCTCGAGCGCGCGCAGGACGACGCCGATCGCGCGATCCACGACGCCCAGGACGCCCAGGAGCACTCGGCGGGGCTCCAGGCACGCGAGCGCGCGCTGCAGTCGAAGTCCCGCGCCCTGCCCGACGACGCGCCGGATGCCGACCTGCGCGCGCTCCAACGCTCGATCAGCTCGGTCGGCGCCGATCTCGATCGGAGCGAAGCCGCCGCGGAGTCGGCTCGTCGACGCTGGGAGGAGGCGGTCGCCGATCGGGATCGCGCTGCCCGGATCGCGATCGACCGCATCCGCGGGGTCGTCGACGGCAGCGACCTGAACGACTCGTTCTGGGATGACCTGAAGGGCACGATCGGCGCGGTGTTCGAGGCCATCGGCGACGTGCTCAGGGTGATCGCGGCCGCTGTGGTCGCGGCGGTCATGGCCGTCGTCGAGGCCGTCATCGTGCTCGTCGCGGCCGTGCTCGTGGTGATCGCCGCGATCGTGCTCCTCGGTCTCGCGGTGGTCGCCGCGCTCATCGTCGCGGCGCTGGCGATCGCGGCGCTGCTCGTCGTCGTCGTCGCGGCGGCGCTGCTCGCGTTCGTCGCGATCGCGCTGATCGCCGGCCTCCTGCTCGTCACGGCCGCGCTCGTGCTGCTCGTGGCTGCAGCCATCGCGGTGATCCTCGCTGCGGTCGTCGGCCTCGCCGTGCTGCTGCTCAGCAGCCCGCTCTTCTGGGCGCTCGTGCTCTCGGCGGTGACGCTCCTCGGACTCGTGCTCGCGTGGCGCGTGGCGATCGAGATCTTCGCGCCGACGCCGGAGGTCACGCCGTTCGAGCCCGGCTCCGACGAGAGCCGGGAGTCGCACGCGGCATGGGAGGACGCGAACGCGGTCACCGAGATCGACAGCCTCGACGACCTCGTCATGCTCGAGGGGCTCTCGGATTCGATGGGCGGTGAATCGCAGACCGTCGTGGACATCGTCCGCATGGAGGGCGAGCCGGCGCGCTACATCGTGACCCTGCCGAGCACGCAGGACTGGCAGGTCGCCGGCGTCTTCTTCGGTCAGGACATGAACGGCGACGGCGCCGTCAACGACCTCGACACCAACATCGTGCTCCGTCTGTTCCCCGATGTGCGCACGCAGTACGAGCGTGCCGTGCTCGATGCGATGACGAAGGCCGGCATCGGGCCCGACGACCCCGTGCTGCTCGTCGGGTTCAGCCAGGGCGGCATCCTCGCCGGCCACCTCGCGGCGAACCGGTCCGACGCGTTCAACTTCGAGGGCGTGGTCGCCTACGGCGCCCCGATCGACGACATGGCGATCCCGTCGAAGACGACGGTCGTCTCGATGCAGCACGAGGGCGACATCGTGCATCAGCTCGACCTCACGGGGCCGCCTCGAGCGACCGATACGTGGACCACCTATTCCCGCGACGTGCCGCCCGGGGTCAATCCGTCGACCGGGGAGCCCTACTCGGCCCAGCCGCACAACAACGTCGCCTACCAGCAGACCGCGCGCGACCTCCTGGTCGAGGATCCGACGATCGACGACGGGCTCGCGCAGTTCTTCGGCACGGTCGACGACAGCGCGCAGTACACGTTCGCGGAGTAGATAGGGTGCTCAGCATGGTGAATCGTCTCGGCAGGGTCGCGTTCGGCGGCATCGTGGTCGCCCTGGTGCTGGCGCTCGGCGCGTGCGCAGCCCGGCCGAGCGGAGCCGAGGCCCACGACGAGGTCGCCGACGCCGTGCGCGACGCGTCGCCCGAGATCGCGGACGTCGTCGTCGAAGACGGTGTCGACGGCCTCTCCCGCTACCTCTTCGTCGAGCTCGACATGGCCGGCGACATCCTGCCCGCCGATGCCCTGACGGCCGCCCTCGGCGCGGTCGGGGCGACGGTGCCGGAGCAGTACGAGACGGTACGGGTGGTCGCCCGCACGGCATCGGGTGATCGCCTCGAACTCGAGGAGCCGATGCAGCAGACGGGGGTCGACGGCGTGTTCATGATCAACCCGCGGCTCGCGAGCGTCCAGGCTGCCGCACTGCGCGGCCTGGACGGGTGAGGGTCGGCGCATGATGAGTCGTTCCGACAGCCTCGTCGCGCTCCGCGACGCAGTGCGCGAACCGCGGGTCCTCGGCTGATCGTGGCCGACTCGACCGCAGCCCGACTCGAGTTCGCACTGCCGGGCGACTGGTGGCGTGCGCCGCTCGAAGCCGACCCCGAGACCCGAGCCCGGGCGATCGCCGAGTTCGTCCGCGCCCGGTACGGCCGTCGCGACGACCTCGCGCGAACGCGCGCCGAACACCGTGCGCGGCTGGCCGGCTCGCTCGACGCGGCGGTTCGCGCCGGTGCCACGGCGATGCACGTCTCCGAGTCCAACGACGGCGGAATCGCGTTCGCATCGACGCTCACCGAGTACGCCCTCCCCGGAGTCTTCGGGTCGAGTCCCGAGCCGGCGGTGCTCGCCGACCGCGTGGTCGGGGCGGTGACGCGCGCCGCCGGGGCTTCGACGTCCGACCCGTGGTCGGCGTTCGCGGCCGAGGGCGGCGTCGCGTTCGCGAAGGGCGAGTCGATCGTGCTGCGTCGCGTCGTGCGGCGAGGGCCCGCCGACGCTGCCGATGCCGCGACAGCCGATGCTGCGACAGCCGATGCCGCGACATCCCATCCTGCGGGCCCCGATGCCACGACCTCCGCGGCCGTCGAATCCCTCACCGCCGACTACTGGATCACGGTTCCCGGCAGGCCCGAGGTCGTGCTCGTGAGCCTGTCGACCGCGCTCGGCCCGCTCGAACCCCTCATGCTCGAGCTCTTCGACCGCGTCATCGCTGCGGCGACCTGGCGCGCGGCGCCGTCGTTGCGCGACGAGCTGACGGACGCTCGCTGACGGACGCCGGCTGAGGGCGCCCGGCGCTGACGGCGCTGACGGCGCTGACGGCCCACGCCGACCGCGACCAGCCGACGGCGCACGCCGACCCGCCGGCGCGTACGCTCGAACACATGGACCCCCGACGCACGGCCTGGGTCGTCGCCGGGTTCGCGGCGGCGCTCTACGTCGCCGTCGTCGTCTGCGCCTACGGGTTCGTGAGCCTGCTGGCCGACGTCGAGGTCGTCGCCGACCCGCAGGTCGGGGTGCTCGTCGTGCCCGTCGCGGTCGGGGCATCCGCCCTGGCGCTGCTGCTGACGCTCGGCCTGCGCCTGGCGCGCCCCGAGCGCATGTCGGCGACCGTCGTGCTCGCCGCGTTCGCGAGCTGGGCGACGCTCGTGGTCGTCGCCGTCATCGGGCACGTGGCCGCCTCGACGGGCGACGTGCTCGAGAGCGTGGCGTTCGGCATTCTGTTCGGGCTGGGCTGGTTCGGCCTGCTCGTGCCGGTCGCGGCTGCGGTCGTCACGGGGTTCGCGGTGCTCGTGGCCCGGGGCCGCGACCACGGCATGCGACGTCCGCGCTGGCCGTGGGAGCACGACGACGAGGAATGACGGATGCCGCGTCAGGCCGGGTCGTCGACGTAGACCGTGCCGCGGGGCACTGCACGTGCCGCGCCACCCGTGAGCTCGGCGACGCGCGCGACGAAGGCGTCGGTCGCCGAGGGCGGCACGCCGACGTCGATGCGCATGCCGTCGCCGTACTCGACGTGCAGCGGAGGGTGCCCGATCCGGCGGAGCTCGGCCTCGAGCGCAGGCCCGCGCTCGTAGTCGGCGTGCACCTCGACCGTCGTGCGCAGGCTGCGCGTGACGCGCACCGCGGCCCTCGCCGACTCCTGCACCGACGCGGTGTACGCGCGCACGAGCCCGCCCGTGCCGAGCAGCACGCCGCCGAAGTACCGGCTGACGACGGCCACGACGTCGGAGAGCCCCTCGCCCCGCAGCGCCTCGAGCATGGGCTGCCCGGCCGTGCCGGACGGCTCGCCGTCGTCGCTCGACCTCGCGAGCTCGCCGCGGGCTCCGATGACGAACGCCGTGCAGTGGTGCCGCGCCTTGGGCTCGGCCGACCGCACGGCCGCGACCACCGCACGCGCGGCATCCTCGTCGCCCGCGCGATCGAGCACGCAGATGAACCGCGAGCGCTCGATCTCGAGCTCCGTCCGAACGCGCGCCGCGACGGTCGTGTAGGCCCCGGATGTCGCGTGCATGCCGCCATTCTCCCCGAGCGCGCAGCCCGAGTGCTCGACCGGGCGGGCTCGGCCCGGCGCCGACCGTTCGCCCGACGGCGACGCCGCGGCATCCTGCGCAGTATCGTGAACCACGTGGAGGGATCGGTCGAGGCGCGCGTGAGCCACGAGGTCGACCGCTGGCTGCAGTGGCTGCCGCGGTGGCGCCCGGGCACGCATCGCTCGCGCGTGCGCCTGTGCCAGCGCTGCTTCGGCTCGCCGATCCTGGCCGCAGCCGGCCTCGACGTCGACGTGCCGCATCCGGTGCAGCACTCGTTCTCGATGCGCATGAAGGGCGTGATCGACCTCGCGGTCGACGACTACACGGCTCGCAACCTGCCGATGCTGCACCGGGAGATCCGCCTCGCCGAGGAACGCAAGGCGCGCCGCCCGTACCGCGCCGGCGAAGGACTCGACCCCGAGTTCGCCGGCCTCGAGGTCGACCCCGAGCCGGTCGCCGACCAGCCGTTCCTGTTCACGCTCGGCGGACTCGAGCAGGAGACCGCGGCCGAGGCGGCCGAGCCCGCGCCGAGGCCCTTCACGCCCGACGAGAAGGACGCGCTCCGCGAGGAGGTGCGCCTGGCCGACGAGTTCGCGAAGCAGCTCGGACGCCGCATCTGCGTCGAGCTCGCGCAGCACCGGTACCGCATCGGCAACGCGATCGAGCGGCTGGTCGAACCGCAGGTCGCCGAGATGCTGGCCGACCTCGACCGGGAGCTCGACGCGCCGGGCTGGCCGAGCTGAGCAACACCTGCGAGAACGCTTCGGGGCCGCCCGCGGCATCCGCCGTCATTTGACCGCAACGTTACGCGGCATTACCATAGATCGGGTGTGCGCGTTTCGACGTGCGCATTCAGGGCGTCTCGCCCCCACGGCATACCCACCAC
The DNA here is from genome assembly GCF_900113185.1 of Agromyces sp. CF514. Taxonomy (NCBI): domain Bacteria; kingdom Bacillati; phylum Actinomycetota; class Actinomycetes; order Micrococcales; family Microbacteriaceae; genus Agromyces; species Agromyces sp. CF514. The sequence continues at coordinate 567,345 of NZ_FOZD01000002.1, forward strand.
ACCAAGACTGCGCGGCTTCGTGCAGTCGGTGGGTCGTGATGTGAAATCCATCAAACGCTGTCACCGTGCAGCACCAACAAGGAGAAGCAGTGCCAACGATTCAGCAGTTGGTCCGCAAGGGTCGCTCGCCGAAGGTCACCAAGACCAAGGCTCCCGCCCTGAAGGCCAACCCCCAGCAGCGCGGCGTGTGCACGCGCGTGTACACCACCACCCCGAAGAAGCCGAACTCCGCGCTCCGCAAGGTCGCCCGTGTGAAGCTCTCCAACGGCACCGAGGTCACCGCCTACATCCCCGGTGAGGGCCACAACCTGCAGGAGCACTCGATGGTGCTCGTTCGCGGCGGTCGTGTGAAGGACCTCCCGGGTGTCCGTTACAAGATCATCCGCGGCGCCCTCGACACGCAGGCCGTGAAGAACCGCAAGCAGGCTCGCAGCCGCTACGGCGCGAAGATGGAGAAGAAGTAATGCCTCGCAAGGGACCCGCTCCGAAGCGCCCCGTCGTCGCAGACCCCGTCTACGGCTCGCCGGTCGTCAGCCAGCTCGTCAACAAGATCCTCGTCGACGGCAAGAAGGACCTCGCTCAGCGCATCGTGTACGAGGCGCTCGAGAACGTGGCCGCCAAGTCCGGCCAGGACGCCGTCGCCACCCTCAAGAAGGCGCTCGACAACGTGCGCCCCACCCTCGAGGTGCGCTCGCGCCGCGTCGGCGGTTCGACCTACCAGGTCCCCGTCGAGGTCAAGCCGCACCGCGCCAACACCCTCGCCCTCCGCTGGCTCACGAGCTACGCGAAGGCCCGTCGCGAGAAGACGATGACCGAGCGTCTCACCAACGAGATCCTCGACGCGTCGAACAGCCTCGGTGCAGCCGTCAAGCGTCGTGAAGACACGCACAAGATGGCCGAGTCGAACCGCGCATTCGCCCACTACCGCTGGTAGCAGGCCGAGCGGATGCCGCGGCCGAGCGTCGCGGCATCCGCTCCACCCCTTCCCCCTTCCGTTCCTGAACATCCGGAGGAACCCCCGTGGCACAAGACGTGCTCACCGACCTGAGCAAGGTCCGCAACATCGGCATCATGGCCCACATCGATGCCGGCAAGACCACCACCACTGAGCGCATCCTGTTCTACACGGGCGTCAACCACAAGATCGGCGAGACCCACGACGGCGCCTCGACGACCGACTGGATGGAGCAGGAGAAGGAGCGCGGCATCACGATCACGTCTGCCGCCGTGACCTGCTTCTGGAACAAGAACCAGATCAACATCATCGACACCCCCGGCCACGTGGACTTCACGGTCGAGGTCGAGCGCTCGCTCCGCGTGCTCGACGGTGCGGTCGCCGTCTTCGACGGCAAGGAGGGCGTCGAGCCCCAGTCCGAGACCGTGTGGCGTCAGGCCGACAAGTACAACGTCCCCCGCATCTGCTTCGTCAACAAGATGGACAAGCTCGGCGCGGACTTCTACTTCACGGTCGACACGATCATCAGCCGTCTCGGCGCCAAGCCGCTCGTGCTGCAGCTCCCCATCGGGTCCGAGTCGCAGTTCGAGGGCGTCGTCGACCTCATCGAGATGCGCGCGCTCACGTGGCGCGGCGATGCCAAGGGTGACGTCCAGATGGGCGCCAAGTACGAGATCGAGCCCATTCCGGCCGACCTCGTCGAGAAGGCCGAGGAGTACCGCACCGCGCTGCTCGAGGTCGTCGCCGAGTCCGACGACGCGCTGCTCGAGAAGTACTTCGGCGGCGAGGAGCTCACGATCGCCGAGATCAAGGGCGCGATTCGCAAGATGACCGTCAACTCCGAGATCTACCCCGTGCTGTGCGGCTCCGCGTTCAAGAACCGCGGCGTGCAGCCGATGCTCGACGCCGTCATCGACTTCCTGCCGTCGCCGCTCGACGTGCCCGCAGTCGAGGGCCGCAACCCGCGCAACGAAGACGAGGTCATCGAGCGTCACGCCGACGCCAACGACCCGTTCTCGGCGCTGGCCTTCAAGGTCGCCGTGCACCCGTTCTTCGGCCGCCTCACCTACGTGCGCGTCTACTCGGGTCACCTCGACTCCGGTGCCCAGGTCATCAACTCGACCAAGGGCAAGAAGGAGCGCATCGGCAAGATCTTCCAGATGCACGCCAACAAGGAGAACCCGGTCGACTCGGTCACCGCCGGCAACATCTACGCCGTCATCGGTCTGAAGGACACGACGACCGGCGACACGCTCTGCGACCCCGACAACCAGGTCGTGCTCGAGTCGATGACCTTCCCCGACCCCGTGATCGAGGTCGCCATCGAGCCGAAGACCAAGGCCGACCAGGAGAAGCTCGGCACCGCGATCCAGAAGCTCGCCGAAGAGGACCCGACGTTCCGCACCGAGCTCAACCCCGAGACCGGCCAGACCGTCATCAAGGGCATGGGCGAGCTGCACCTCGACATCCTCGTCGACCGCATGAAGCGCGAGTTCAACGTCGAGGCCAACGTGGGCAAGCCCCAGGTCGCGTACCGCGAGACCATCAAGCGCGCGGTCGAGAAGCACGACTACACCCACAAGAAGCAGACGGGTGGTTCGGGCCAGTTCGCGAAGATCCAGTTCGCGATCGAGCCGCTCGAGGTCACGGCCGAGAAGACGTACGAGTTCGAGAACAAGGTCACCGGTGGCCGCGTTCCCCGTGAGTACATCCCCTCGGTCGACGCCGGATTCCAGGACGCCATGCAGTACGGCATCCTCGCCGGTTACCCGATGGTCGGCGTCAAGGCCATGCTCCTTGACGGCGCCGCTCACGACGTCGACTCCTCGGAGATGGCGTTCAAGATCGCCGGCTCGATGGGCTTCAAGGAAGCCGCTCGGAAGGCGAACCCGGTTCTGCTCGAGCCGCTCATGTCCGTCGAGGTCCGCACCCCTGAGGAATACATGGGTGATGTCATCGGCGACCTGAACTCGCGTCGCGGTCAGATCCAGTCGATGGAGGATGCCGCAGGCGTGAAGGTCGTGCGTGCGCACGTCCCGCTCTCGGAGATGTTCGGCTACATCGGCGACCTGCGGTCGAAGACCTCGGGCCGCGCGGTGTACTCGATGGAGTTCGAGAGCTACGCGGAGGTCCCGAAGGCTGTCGCCGACGAGATCGTCCAGAAGAACAAGGGCGAATAACCTCCCTGGCGGGGGCCTTGGCCCTCTCCGACGCACGAGCCAGCCGGTTCGCGTAACATATCTACAAACCCCGTAGCACGCCGGTCGCAATCCAGCGCCCGGAGGTTCTACACGAGTCCTGAGGAGGACCCACAGTGGCTAAGGCCAAGTTCGAGCGGACCAAGCCGCACGTCAACATCGGAACGATCGGTCACGTCGACCACGGCAAGACCACGCTCACCGCGGCGATCTCGAAGGTGCTTGCTGACAAGTACCCCTCGGCGACCAACGTTCAGCGCGACTTCGCGTCGATCGACTCGGCTCCCGAAGAGCGTCAGCGCGGCATCACGATCAACATCTCGCACGTCGAGTACGAGACGCCGAAGCGCCACTACGCGCACGTCGACGCTCCTGGTCACGCCGACTACATCAAGAACATGATCACCGGTGCGGCTCAGATGGACGGCGCGATCCTCGTGGTCGCCGCCACCGACGGCCCGATGGCTCAGACGCGTGAGCACGTGCTGCTCGCCAAGCAGGTCGGCGTGCCCTACCTGCTCGTCGCGCTGAACAAGTCCGACATGGTCGACGACGAGGAGATCCTGGAGCTCGTCGAGCTCGAGGTCTCCGAGCTGCTCGCCAGCCAGGGCTTCGCCGAGGACGCCCCCGTCGTTCGCGTCTCGGGCCTCAAGGCTCTCGAGGGCGACGAGAAGTGGGTCGAGTCGATCGTCGAGCTCATGGACAAGGTCGACGAGTTCATCCCGGACCCGATCCGCGACAAGGACAAGCCCTTCCTCATGCCCGTCGAGGACGTCTTCACGATCACCGGTCGTGGCACCGTCGTCACGGGTCGCGCCGAGCGTGGCACGCTGAAGATCAACTCCGAGGTCGAGATCGTCGGCATCCGCCCGACGCAGAAGACCACGGTCACGGGTATCGAGATGTTCCACAAGCAGCTCGACGAGGCATGGGCCGGCGAGAACTGCGGTCTCCTGCTCCGTGGTACCAAGCGTGAGGACGTCGAGCGCGGCCAGGTCGTCGTGGCCCCCGGCTCGGTCACCCCCCACACGGACTTCGAGGGCACCGCGTACATCCTGTCCAAGGATGAGGGTGGGCGTCACAACCCGTTCTACGCGAACTACCGTCCGCAGTTCTACTTCCGCACCACCGACGTCACCGGCGTCATCACGCTGCCCGAGGGCACCGAGATGGTCATGCCCGGCGACACCACCGACATGACGGTCGAGCTGATCCAGCCGATCGCCATGGAGGAGGGCCTCGGCTTCGCCATCCGCGAGGGTGGCCGCACCGTCGGCGCCGGTACCGTCACGAAGATCGTCAAGTAACGACTTCGCGACAGCGACCTTGAACGGGGTCGGACCTTCGGGTCCGGCCCCGTTCTGTCGTTCCGCTCGGATGGGATGCACGGGGTCGCGTAACCCCCTCGACATGTACCGGACCCCCCGAGCGGGTTACGCTGGGTCGGATGGCATCGTCCCCTGCGGTACCGAGCACGACCACGGTGCGGCCCGAGATCCAAGCACTCCGGGCCGTCGCCGTCGCCGCCGTGGTGCTGCATCACGGCTGGCCGGCGGTCGCACCCGCGGGCTACATGGGCGTCGACGTGTTCTTCGTCGTCTCGGGCTACCTGATCACGGCCCTGCTCCTGCGTGAGGTCCATCGCACGGGCGGCATCTCGTTGCGCGAGTTCTACGTGCGTCGAGCCCGACGCATCCTGCCGGCCGCGATGGCCGTGCTGCTCGCCGTCTCGGCCGCGACGCTCGCATTCGCGCCGTACCGCGACTGGGCGGCGTTCTTCCGCGAGATCGTGGCGAGCGCCTTCTACGTCGAGAACTGGCGCCTCGCCGCGGACTCCCAGTCGCCGGCCTCCGCCGATCTCGAGTCGACGCCCGTGCAGCACTTCTGGTCGCTCTCGGTCGAGGAGCAGTTCTACCTGGCCTGGCCGCTGCTGATCCTCCTCGCGCTGTGGATCTTCCATCGTCGGGGCGCCCCGCTGCAGCGAATCCTGTGGATCGTGCTCGGGACGGTGTCCGTGCTGTCGTTCGCCTGGTCGCTCGTGCTGACGGTCGACGATCACAACCTCGCCTACTTCTCGACGCTCTCGCGAGCGTGGGAGTTCGGCGCGGGCGGGCTGCTCGCGCTGCTCGCGACCAGGGTCGCGCGCGCCACCGGCGCGCACTGGAAGATCGCACGCTCCTGGGCGTCGTGGACCGGGATCGCCCTCATCGCGGTGCCCATCATCACGTTCCAGGACACCGAGGCGTTCCCGGGCCTGTGGGTGCTGCTTCCGGTCGCGGGCACGCTCGCGATCATCTGGGCCGGCATGCCCGAGATGCGCTGGTCGACCGCGCGGCTCGTGGGCCTGCGGCCGGTGCAGTGGGTCGGCGACATCTCGTACTCGCTGTACCTCTGGCACTGGCCGATCTTCATGTTCGCGCCGATGATCACCGGCGTGCCGAGTCCGCCCGCGCTCATGGTCGCGCTCGTCGGGTTCGCGCTCGTCGTCTCCGCCCTGTCGAAGCGGTTCATCGAGGACCCGTTCCGGCGACGCGTGGGACCGGTCGGGTCGCACCCCCGGGTGCTCGCGGGGGCCCTGGCCTTCGCGCTCGCCGGCGTCGTCACGCTCGGCTCGGTCGCGCCCGGCATCGCGGCCGAGGAGCTCGTGTGCCGCGGGCAGGGTCCGCGCGACTGACCGAGCGGATGCCTCGCGGCGGCCCTCGGCGCGCGGCATCGGCCCAGGCATCCGTCGTCCGTGAAGCGGGGAGCGGATGCCGCGGGCGGCTCACTCGCCCACGTCGACGATCTCCTTCGCGATGTCGATGTCCTGCTCGACGCTGCGCGCCACGGTGCAGCTCCTGGCGATGGAGGCGTCGATGAGCTTCGCGAGCTTCGCGCGCTCGTCGTCGGTGAGCCCGGCGAGCGGGATCAGGAGCTCCTCGTCGATCCGGTCGTAGCGGTTGTCGGGCTCCGAGTCGCCGTGCGCCCAGACAGTGAACGCGACGTCGTCGCCGAGCCGGCGCGAGATGACGGCGTCCGCGCTCATGCCCGAGCACGCCGCCAGGGCCAGCTTGAGCAGCTCGCCGGGGGAGAAGTGGCCCGGAGTGCCCATCGGGCCGACGTTGACGCTCGCACCCGAGGCATTGCGTCCCTCGAAGGTGCGTACGCCGGTGCGCGCGGCCGAGACGCTGCCGGCGACGGCGCGCGCGCTCTCTCGGTGGTGGATGCCGGTGGCGGGAGTCTTCGTCATACCGACATCCTCCTCGTCGGACCGTGCTCGCGGGAAGGCGGCGCCCGATGCCCGGAAGACTCTCAGGCCCTCGTGGGACCATGGAGGTGCACCGAGGATGCAGGGGTTCGCACCCGCTCGATCGGGGCGACGCGTTTCCGGCTTTCGCCCGGAATCATGCGCGACACGCCCGGGTTGCAGCAACGTGCCGAATATGGCAAACTTGGTGAGTTCAACATTTCGGGCGTGCGCTCTGCGTGCGTCCGGATCACTGCCAGGCAGTGCATAACCACCCGCGCAGCAGCGCCGAGGGCCTCGAGCTCTCCGGTCACCGCGCGCCAGGGGTCAGGTTAGGCCGCGGGCAGCAGAACACGACTGAACCGAAACCAACACAGCCTTGGGCGAATCATGTCTTCCGCGAGGACGACACGCCCGAGCGCGGGGGTCGGGGATTGGCTCGCGGTCGAGCGTGCCGAGGTCACCGAAGTGCAGATGCGAATCCGTGCGGTGGTTTCGACAGGCTCGATCACGGGCATTGACAGAAGAACAGTGGTTGCTTCACCAGAAGTCGCTACGCGGCGTCCGATGCCCTCGGAAGGGGTAAGACGCCTTGACAGAGAGAGAGTTCGACATGGCGGGACAGAAGATCCGCATTCGACTGAAGTCGTATGACCACGAGGTCATCGACACCTCGGCGCGCAAGATCGTCGACACGGTGACCCGCGCGGGCGCCACGGTCGTCGGCCCCGTGCCGCTTCCGACCGAGAAGAACGTGGTGTGCGTCATCCGTTCGCCCCACAAGTACAAGGACAGCCGCGAGCACTTCGAGATGCGCACCCACAAGCGTCTCATCGACATCGTGGACCCGACGCCCAAGGCCGTCGACTCGCTCATGCGTCTCGACCTCCCGGCCGACGTCAACATCGAGATCAAGCTCTGAGGTACCCGATGTCTTCCGCTACCAAGAACGTGAAGGGTCTGCTCGGCACCAAGCTCGGCATGACCCAGGTGTGGGACGAGAACAACAAGCTCGTGCCCGTGACCGTCATCGAGATCGCCCCCAACGTGGTCACCCAGCTCCGCACCGTCGAGAACGACGGCTACGAGGCTGTGCAGATCGCCGCCGGCGCCATCGACCCCCGCAAGGTCAACCAGCCCGCAGCCGGCCACTTCGCCGCCGCAGGTGTGACCCCCCGCCGCCACGTGACCGAGGTCCGCACCGCGGACGCCGCGTCGTACGCGCTCGGCCAGGAGCTCCCCGTCGAGGGTGCCTTCGAGGCCGGCCAGCTCGTCGACGTCGTCGGCACGAGCAAGGGCAAGGGCTTCGCCGGTGTCATGAAGCGCCACAACTTCAAGGGCGTCTCCGCTTCGCACGGTTCGCACCGCAACCACCGCAAGCCCGGTTCCATCGGTGCCTCGTCGACGCCCAGCCGCGTCTTCAAGGGCATGCGCATGGCCGGCCGCATGGGTGGCGAGCGCGTGACCGTGCTCAACCTCCGCGTGCACGCCGTCGACGCCGAGAAGGGCCTGCTGCTCGTCAAGGGCGCCGTCCCCGGTGCGCGTGGCCGTCTCGTTTTCGTCCGCAACGCAGTGAAGGGGGCGTAGTCCATGGCTACCGCGACCAACACCATCGACACCCTCGACGTCACCGGCAAGAAGTCCGGCACGGTTGAGCTCCCCGCCGAGCTCTTCGACGTGCAGACCAACGTGCCGCTGATCCACCAGGTCGTCGTCGCCCAGCTCGCCGCAGCGCGTCAGGGCACCCACAAGACCAAGACCCGTGGTGAGGTCTCCGGCGCCGGCCGCAAGCCGTTCAAGCAGAAGGGCACCGGCCGCGCTCGTCAGGGCTCGATCCGCGCTCCTCAGATGACCGGTGGTGGCATCGTCCACGGCCCGCAGCCGCGTGACTACTCGCAGCGCACCCCCAAGAAGATGATCGCCGCCGCTCTGCTCGGCTCGCTGTCCGACCGCGCACGCGGTGGCCGCGTCCACGCAGTCGAGGGCTTCGTCGCCGGCGACGTCGCGAAGACGAAGGACGCCCTCGCGCTCCTCACGTCGATCGCGCCGGCCAAGCGCTACCTCGTGGTGCTGACCCGCGGCGAGGAGCTCTCCGAGCGCGCCGTGCGCAACATCCCGACCGTGCACGTGCTGCCGGTCGACCAGCTGAACGCCTACGACGTGCTCGTCTCCGACGACATCGTCTTCAGCACCGCTGCGCTCGAGGCGTTCGTCGCCTCGAAGACGGCGAAGAAGGAAGAGGTCGCCGCATGAGCGCCGCACACAACAAGGACCCGCGCGACATCATCATCGCGCCGGTCGTCTCGGAGAAGAGCTACGGCCTGATCGACGAGGGCAAGTACACGTTCACCGTGGACCCCCGCTCGAACAAGACCGAGATCAAGCTCGCCATCGAGAAGATCTTCAACGTCCAGGTGGCGTCGATCAACACCCTGAACCGTCAGGGCAAGACCCGCCGTACCCGGTTCGGCATGGGCAAGCGCAAGGACACCAAGCGCGCGATCGTCACCCTCAAGTCCGGCTCGATCGACATCTTCACGGCTGTCGGCTAAGGAGCAGAGGAAGAACATGGCTATTCGTAAGTACAAGCCGACGACCCCGGGTCGTCGCGGTTCGTCCGTCGCCGACTTCGCTGAGATCACGCGGTCGACGCCCGAGAAGTCGCTGCTCAAGCCGCTCTCGAAGACCGGTGGTCGCAACAACCAGGGTCGCATCACGACCCGTCACATCGGTGGTGGCCACAAGCGCCAGTACCGTGTGATCGACTTCCGTCGCAACGACAAGGACGGCGTGCCCGCCAAGGTCGCTCACATCGAGTACGACCCCAACCGCACCGCCCGCATCGCGCTGCTGCACTTCGCAGACGGCACGAAGCGCTACATCCTCGCACCGGCCAAGCTGCAGCAGGGCGACCCGATCGAGTCGGGCCCCGGCGCCGACATCAAGCCGGGCAACAACCTGCCGCTGAAGAACATCCCGACCGGTACCGTCGTGCACGCCATCGAGCTGCGCCCCGGTGGCGGCGCGAAGATGGCCCGCTCGGCCGGCGCCTCGGTGCGTCTCGTCGCCAAGGACGGCCCCTACGCGCAGCTCCGTCTGCCGTCGGGCGAGATCCGCAACGTCGACGCGCGCTGCCGCGCGACCGTCGGCGAGGTCGGCAACGCCGAGCAGTCGAACATCAACTGGGGCAAGGCCGGCCGCAAGCGCTGGAAGGGCGTCCGCCCGACCGTGCGTGGTGTCGCCATGAACCCGGTCGACCACCCGCACGGTGGTGGCGAGGGCAAGACGTCCGGTGGTCGTCACCCGGTCAGCCCCTGGGGCAAGGCCGAGGGCCGCACGCGTCGCCCCAACAAGGAAAGCGACAAGCTCATCGTCCGTCGTCGCACCGTCGGCAAGAAGCGCAAGTAGGAGTAAGAGAAGATGCCTCGCAGTCTTAAGAAGGGCCCCTTCGTCGACGAGCACCTGCTTCGCAAGGTCGTCGTCCAGAACGAAGCCGGTTCCAAGAACGTCATCAAGACGTGGTCCCGTCGCTCGATGATCATCCCGGCCATGCTCGGGCACACGATCGCCGTGCACGATGGCCGCAAGCACATCCCGGTGTTCGTCACCGAGACCATGGTGGGTCACAAGCTCGGAGAGTTCGCCCCCACCCGCACCTTCCGTGGACACGTGAAGGACGACAAGAAGGGTCGCCGCCGCTGACGCGGGGGCGAAAAGGAGGAGAGAAATGGTGGAGTCGATCGCACGCGTGCGTCACATCCGCGTGACCCCCATGAAGGCCCGTCGCGTCGTCAACCTGATCCGCGGCAAGCAGGCACAGGAGGCACTCGCCATCCTGAAGTTCGCACCCCAGAGTGCGAGCGAGCCGGTGTACAAGCTCGTCGCCTCGGCCATCGCGAACGCTCGCGTCAAGGCCGATGCAACGAACACCTACCTGGACGAGCAGGACCTCTACGTCAGCCGCGCATTCGTCGATGAGGGCACCACCCTCAAGCGTTTCCAGCCGCGTGCGCAGGGTCGTGCCTTCCGCATCAACAAGCGAACGAGCCACATCACCGTCGTGCTCGCCACGCCCGAGGAGGGTACGAAGTAATGGGTCAGAAAGTAAACCCGTACGGCTTCCGTCTCGGCATCACCACCGACCATGTGTCGCGGTGGTTCTCCGACTCGACCAAGCCCGGACAGCGCTACGCCGACTACCTCGCCGAGGACGTCAAGATCCGTCGCCTGCTCCAGACGTCGCTCGACCGCGCGGGAGTCTCGCGCATCGAGATCGAGCGCACCCGTGACCGCGTGCGTGTGGACATCCACACCGCGCGTCCCGGCATCGTGATCGGCCGCCGCGGCGCCGAGGCCGAGCGCATCCGCGCCGACCTCGAGAAGCTGAGCGGCAAGCAGATCCAGCTCAACATCCTCGAGGTCAAGAACCCCGAGGCCGACGCTCAGCTCGTCGCGCAGGGCATCGCCGAGCAGCTCTCCGCACGTGTGGCCTTCCGCCGCGCGATGCGCAAGGGCCTGCAGGGCGCCCAGCGCGCCGGCGCCAAGGGCGTCCGCATCCAGGTCTCCGGCCGCCTCGGCGGCGCCGAGATGAGCCGTTCGGAGTTCTACCGCGAAGGCCGTGTGCCCCTGCACACGCTCCGCGCGAACATCGACTACGGCTTCTACGAGGCGAAGACCACCTTCGGCCGCATCGGCGTGAAGGTCTGGATCTACAAGGGCGACATCACCAACAAGGAGCTCGCCCGCGAGCAGGCTTCGCAGAAGTCGTCCCGTGGCGACCGCAATGACCGTCCCCGCCGTGCGCCCAAGGCGCAGGAGCCGGTGGCAGCAGGAGTTGAGGCATAACCATGTTGATTCCCCGTCGAGTCAAGTACCGCAAGCAGCACCACCCCGGCCGCTCGGGCCAGGCCACCGGTGGCACCAAGGTGTCGTTCGGTGAGTACGGCATCCAGGCGCTGACGCCCGCTTACGTGACCAACCGTCAGATCGAGTCCGCTCGTATCGCCATGACGCGTCACATCAAGCGTGGCGGCAAGGTGTGGATCAACATCTACCCCGACCGTCCGCTCACGAAGAAGCCCGCCGAGACCCGCATGGGTTCCGGTAAGGGTTCGCCCGAGTGGTGGGTCGCGAACGTCAAGCCGGGTCGCGTCCTCTTCGAGGTCTCGGGCGTCTCCGAGGAGCTCGCCCGCGAGGCCCTGACCCGTGCCATCCACAAGCTGCCGCTCAAGGCACGCATCATCAAGCGCGAGGAGGGCGACGCATAATGTCCGTCGGAACGAAGGAGCTCGCCACCGTCGAGCTCGACACCTTTGAAGACGAGCGACTCGTCGACGAGCTGAAGAAGGCCAAGGAAGAGCTGTTCAACCTGCGCTTCCAGTCGGCCACCGGCCAGCTCGAGAGCCACGGCCGCCTCCGTGCGGTCAAGCGCGACATCGCCCGCATCTACACGGTCATCCGTGAGCGCGAGCTCGGCATCCGTGCCACTCCCGCACCGGTCGAGGCTCCGGCCAAGGCTGAGAAGAAGACGAAGAAGGCCAAGGCCGAGGCTGCTGCCCCGGCCGAGGCCGAAGAGACGAAGGAGGCCTGATCATGGCTGAGACCAAGAAGGCTGCTGCAGCCGAGGTCGCCGAGTCGGCCGAACTCGTTCGCGGGTACCGCAAGGTGCGTCGTGGCTACGTCGTCAGCGACAAGATGGACAAGACCATCGTCGTCGAGGTCGAGGACCGCGTGAAGCACCCCCTGTACGGCAAGGTCATCCGCCGGACCTCGAAGATCAAGGCTCACGATGAGGCGAACTCCGCCGGCATCGGCGACCTCGTCGTGATCTCCGAGACCCGTCCGCTCTCCGCCACGAAGCGCTGGCGCCTCGTCGAGATCGCCGAGAAGGCCAAGTAAGCCTCTGGCTTGCTTGAGAGAAGGAGACAACAGTGCTTCAGCAGGAATCACGAGTCAAGGTCGCCGACAACACCGGCGCCAAGGAGCTGCTCACCATTCGCGTGCTCGGCGGGTCGAAGCGTCGCTACGCCGGCCTGGGTGACGTCATCGTCGCCACGGTCAAGGACGCGATCCCCGGCGGCAACGTCAAGAAGGGCGATGTGGTCAAGGCCGTCATCGTCCGCACCGTCAAGGAGACCCGTCGTCCCGACGGCTCGTACATCAAGTTCGACGAGAACGCCGCGGTGATCCTGAAGAACGATGGTGAACCCCGTGGCACCCGTATCTTCGGACCGGTCGGTCGCGAGCTTCGCGACAAGAAGTTCATGAAGATCATCTCGCTGGCACCGGAGGTTATCTAGTCATGGCCAACATCAAGAAGGGTGACCTCGTTCAGGTCATCTCGGGCCGCAGCCAGGCCCGCGGCGGAGACCGCGGCAAGCAGGGCAAGGTCATCGAGGTGCTCGTCGCCGAGAACCGCGTCGTCGTGCAGGGTGTGAACTTCGTCACCAAGCACGTGCGCGTCGGCCAGACGCAGCGCGGTTCGAAGACCGGCGGCATCGAGACCCACGAGGCTCCCATCCACGTCTCGAACGTCGCGCTCGTCGACCCCGAGACGAAGAAGCCGACGCGTGTCGGCTTCCGCGAAGAGCAGATCACGAAGGACGGCGTCACCAAGACGGTCCGCGTTCGTTACGCAAAGAAGTCAGGCAAGGACATCTGATGACCGACACGGCTACGCAGGCTGGCAAAATCCAGCCGCGACTGAAGACCAAGTACCGCACCGAGATCGCCAAGGCCCTCACCGAGGAGCACGGCTACACCAACGTGCACCAGGTTCCGGGTCTCGTGAAGGTCGTCGTGAACATGGGTGTCGGCGAGGCAGCACGCGATGGCAAGGTCATCGACGGCGCGATCGCCGATCTCACCAAGATCACCGGCCAGAAGCCGCAGGTCACCAAGGCCCGCAAGTCCATCGCGCAGTTCAAGCTGCGCGAGGGCCAGGCGATCGGCACGCACGTCACGCTGCGCGGCGACCGCATGTGGGAGTTCCTCGACCGCCTGATCTCGCTCGCCCTGCCCCGTATCCGCGACTTCCGCGGCCTCTCGGACGCGCAGTTCGACGGCAACGGCAACTACACCTTCGGTCTCACGGAGCAGTCCGTGTTCCACGAGATCGACCAGGACAAGATCGACCGCGTTCGCGGCATGGACATCACTGTGGTGACCACTGCCAAGACCGACGCCGAGGGCCGCTCGCTGCTCAAGCAGCTGGGCTTCCCCTTCCGGTCGAACGAGGCCGCTCAGTAATTCGTAGTAGAATCTACGGGTTTGCGCCAGAGCCGGCGGGCCTCGGAGTCATCCGAGGCCCCGCCGGCACCGGCGTTCGGCGGATCGCACCCGCGTTCCGCCACCACCACAGGTCAACACTCGTGTAACGGGTGCTGAAACCTGGTGAACGTAAGGAAACATCTGACATGACGATGACCGACCCGGTCGCTGACATGCTGACCCGCCTTCGCAACGCGAACTCGGCGCACCACGACTCCGTGACGATGCCGAACTCCAAGCTCAAGGCGCACATCGCCGAGATCCTCACCAAAGAGGGTTACATCACCGGCTTCGAGGTGACCGACGCACGCGTCGGCAAGGACCTCACACTGACTCTCAAGTTCGGCCCGAACCGCGAGCGCTCGATCGTGGGCATCAAGCGCGTCTCGAAGCCCGGCCTCCGCGTCTACGCGAAGTCCACCGAGATCCCCAAGGTGCTCGGCGGCCTCGGCGTCGCGATCCTGTCCACCTCCAGCGGTCTTCTGACCGACCGCCAGGCCGAGAAGAAGGGCGTGGGTGGGGAAGTCCTCGCCTACGTGTGGTAATTCCATGTCACGAATCGGACGACTCCCCATCGACATCCCCGCGGGTGTCGAGGTCAAGGTCGACGGCTCCGCCGTCGCCGTCAAGGGCCCCAAGGGCGAGCTCGCGCTCGTCGTTGCCTCGCCCATCGAGGTCAAGGTCGAGGCGAACCAGGTGCTCGTCACCCGCCCCGACGACGAGCGCGCCTCGCGTTCGCTGCACGGCCTGACCCGCACGCTCATCGCGAACCAGATCATCGGCGTCACTGAGGGCTACTCCAAGGGCCTCGAGATCGTCGGTACCGGTTACCGCGTCGCGCAGAAGGGTTCCGCGATCGAGTTCGCGCTCGGTTTCTCGCACCCCGTCACCGTCGAGGCGCCTGCCGGCATCACGCTGACCGTCGAGGGCAACAACAAGCTCACGGTCGCGGGTATCGACAAGCAGGCCGTCGGCGAGACCGCCGCGAACATCCGCAAGATCAAGAAGCCCGAGCCTTACAAGGGCAAGGGCATCCGCTACGCCGGCGAGGTCGTGCGTCGCAAGGCCGGAAAGTCAGGTAAGTAATCATGGCTGTGAAGACCAAGACGGCAGCGCGTTCGCGCCGCCACACCCGCCTTCGCAAGAAGGTCGTCGGCACCGAGCTGCGCCCGCGCCTCGTCGTCACGCGTTCGGCCCGTCACGTGTTCGTGCAGGTCGTCGACGACAGCAAGGGCCTGACGGTCGCCAGCGCCTCGACCATGGAGGCAGACCTCCGCGTGTTCGACGGTGACAAGACCGCCAAGGCCAAGAAGGTCGGCGAGCTCGTCGCAGAGCGCGCGAAGCAGGCCGGCGTCGAGTCGGTCGTCTTCGACCGCGGCGGCAACAAGTACGCCGGTCGTGTCGCAGCGATCGCCGATGGAGCGCGAGAGGCAGGGCTCAACCTGTGAGTGAGAACACCGTTAAGGAGACCGAGGTGACTGCAGAGGCACCCGTCGAGACGGCTGCTGCCTCTGAGCCGGCTCGCAACGAGCGCGACAACCGCCGTGGCGGCGGTCGCGACCGCAACCAGGGTGGCCGCGACCGCGGTGGCCGCGACGCCGAGAAGAGCCAGTTCCTCGAGCGCGTCGTGACCATCAACCGCGTGTCGAAGGTCGTCAAGGGCGGTCGTCGCTTCAGCTTCACGGCGCTCGTCGTCGTGGGCGACGGCAACGGCCTCGTGGGCGTCGGCTACGGCAAGGCCCGCGAAGTCCCGACCGCGATCTCGAAGGGCGTCGAGGAGGCGAAGAAGAACTTCTTCCGCGTCCCGCGCGTCGGCGCGACCGTTCCCCACCCCGTCCAGGGTGAGGCTGCGGCCGGTGTCGTGCTGCTTCGTCCGGCCTCGCCCGGTACCGGTGTCATCGCCGGTGGTCCGGTGCGTGCCGTGCTCGAGTGCGCCGGCATCCACGACGTCCTGAGCAAGTCGCTCGGTTCGTCGAACACGATCAACATCGTGCACGCCACGGTCGAGGCGCTCAAGCAGCTCGAAGAGCCGCGCGCCGTCGCCGCCCGTCGTGGTCTCGACTACGACGAGGTCGCACCGGCCCGTCTGCTGCGTGCCGAGGCTCAGGCGGCCGAGGCCGCCGCAGCAGCGAAGGCAGGTGCCTGATGGCCAAGCAGCTCAAGGTGACCCAGATCAAGTCCAAGGTGAGCGAGAAGCAGTACCAGCGTGACACGCTGCGCAGCCTCGGGCTCAAGCGAATCGGCCAGTCGGTCGTGCGTGAAGACAACCCGCAGAACCGCGGGTACGTCAACACGGTCGCGCACCTCGTGAAGGTTGAGGAGATTGACTAATGGCTGACGAGAACATCGACGCCACCGCAGAGGCCCCCAAGAAGGCTCCCGCGAAGAAGGCTGCGGCCAAGCCCGCCGCCGAGAAGGCTGCAGCTCCCAAGGCTGCCGCCGCGAAGAAGGCGCCGGCCAAGGCCGCCGCTTCGAAGGCCGACGACGCGGCTGCCGAGAAGGCTCCCGCGAAGAAGGCCCCCGCGAAGAAGGCCGCTCCCAAGGCCGACGTCGCCGAGGCGCGCGAGAACGTGCTGAAGGTGCACCACCTTCGCCCGGCTCCCGGTGCCAAGAAGGACAAGACCCGCGTCGGACGCGGTGAGGGTTCGAAGGGCAAGACGGCCGGTCGCGGCACCAAGGGCTCGAAGGCCCGCAACAACATCCGCCCCGGTTTCGAGGGTGGACAGCTTCCGTACCACATGCGTGCGCCGAAGCTGCGCGGCTTCAAGAACCCGTTCCGCGTGGAGTACCAGGTCGTGAACCTGGAGAAGCTGGCCGAGCTCTACCCGAAGGGCGGCGATGTCACCATCGCCGATCTCGTCGAGAAGGGCGCAGTCCGCAAGAACGAGCGCGTCAAGGTGCTCGGCAACGGCGACATCCAGGTCAAGCTGACCGTGGCTGTCGACAAGGTCTCCGGCTCGGCTGAGCAGAAGATCGTCGCCGCCGGCGGCTCGGTCAAGTAAGACCAAAGCACCACAAGCGGTTCGAGCCTGTCGGGACCTCGCGTATGATTCACGGGGGTCTCGACAGGCTCGAGCCATATTTGGACTGACTCCACGACGGAGCAACAGGAGGACGAGTGTTCAACGCCATCGGGCGGATCTTCCGCACGCCGGATCTTCGCCGCAAGCTCGGGTTCACGCTGGGCATCGTCGCCCTGTTCCGACTCGGCTCGTTCATCCCGGCGCCGTTCGTGGATTTCGGCAACGTGCAGGCATGCCTCGCGGCCAGCCAGAGCACCACGGGCCTCTACGAACTCGTGAACCTGTTCTCGGGCGGAGCGCTGCTCCAGCTGTCGATCTTCGCGCTGGGCATCATGCCGTACATCACGGCCTCGATCATCGTGCAGCTGCTGCGCGTGGTCATCCCCCACTTCGAGACCCTCTACAAGGAGGGCCAGGCGGGCCAGGGCAAGCTCACGCAGTACACGCGCTACCTGACCATCGCCCTCGGCGTGCTCCAGTCGACCACGCTCATCACCGTCGCCCGCTCGGGCGCGCTGTTCCCGTCGGGTGACCCGTCGTGCTCGCAGCTGATCACGAACGACGCCTGGTACGCGATCCTGCTCATGGTCATCACCATGACCGCCGGCACCGGCCTCATCATGTGGATGGGCGAGCTCATCACCGAGCGCGGCATCGGCAACGGCATGTCGCTGCTCATCTTCACGTCGATCGCCTCGACGTTCCCCGGCTCGCTGTGGTCGATCGCCCAGGCCCGCGGCCTCGACACGTTCTTCGTGGTACTCGCGGTCGGACTCCTCGTGGTCGTCGCGGTCGTGTTCGTCGAGCAGTCGCAGCGGCGCGTGCCGGTGCAGTACGCCAAGCGCATGGTGGGCCGTCGCACGTACGGCGGCAACAACACGTACATCCCGATCAAGGTCAACATGGCCGGTGTCGTGCCCGTGATCTTCGCGTCGTCGCTGCTCTACCTGCCGGCCCTGATCGCGCAGTTCAACCAGCCCGCGCAGGGCGAGGAACCGCAGGCGTGGGTCGTCTGGATCACCAACTACCTGACCAAGGGCGACCACCCGCTGTACATGCTCCTGTACTTCGTCCTCATCGTCGGATTCACGTACTTCTACGTCGCGATCACGTTCAACCCCGACGAGGTGGCCGAGAACATGAAGAAGTACGGCGGCTTCATCCCGGGCATCCGTGCCGGGCGCCCGACGGCCGAGTACCTCGACTACGTGCTCACGCGCATCACGCTCCCGGGCTCGCTGTACCTCGGTCTGATCGCCCTGCTGCCGTTGATCGCCCTCTCGGCGTTCGGCGCGAACCAGAACTTCCCGTTCGGCGGCGCATCCATCCTCATCATCGTGGGCGTCGGCCTCGAGACCGTGAAGCAGATCGACGCGCAGCTGCAGCAGCGCCACTACGAAGGGCTCCTCCGATGACGGCCGAATCGACCGCCTCCGCCCGACTGCTCATCGTCGGTCCGCAGGGTTCCGGCAAGGGCACGCAGGGCGAGCTCGTCGCCGAGGCCTTCGGTGTTCCCCAGGTCGCCACGGGCGACATCTTCCGGGCGAACGTCTCCGGCGGTACCGAGCTCGGCAAGCGGGTGCAGGCGATCATCGAAGCCGGCGACCTGGTTCCCGACGCGCTCACGAGCGAGCTCGTGCGCGATCGCCTCGAGCA
Organism: Agromyces sp. CF514; assembly: GCF_900113185.1. Classification (NCBI taxonomy): domain Bacteria; kingdom Bacillati; phylum Actinomycetota; class Actinomycetes; order Micrococcales; family Microbacteriaceae; genus Agromyces; species Agromyces sp. CF514. Next base: position 585,672 of record NZ_FOZD01000002.1, read on the forward strand.
GCCCGACGCCGCATCCGGGTTCCTCCTCGACGGCTACCCCCGCAACCGCGGGCAGGTCGACGACCTCGCGGGCTTCCTCGCAGGCCGCGGCGAGGCCCTCGACGCCGTGATCGAGCTCGAGGTCCCGCGCGACGAGAGCATCGCCCGCCTGCACGACCGCGCGGTCAAGCAGGGGCGCACCGATGACACCGAAGAGGTCATCGCGAACCGCCTGGCGATCTACGAGCGCGAGACCGCTCCCATCCTCGACGTCTACCGCGCTCAGGGCCTCGTGCTCACGATCGACGGCGTCGGCACGCTCGACGAGGTGACCCGCCGCATCTTCGACGCGCTCGCGGGACGCGGGCTCGTCGCCCAGGGCGACGGCGGCAACGGCGCGGCAGCCTGACCCGGCGTGTTCCGGCGTTCGATCTACAAGTCCGCGCAGGAACTCCGGGCGATGCGTCCGGCCGGAGCGGCGACCGCCGCGGCCCTGGCCGAGGCGCGCCGCCTCATCGTGCCCGGCGCGAGCGGACTCGAGCTCGACTCCGCAGCTGAGCGCGTGATCGCGGACCTCGGCGGGCGCCCGAACTTCAAGCTCGAGCCGGGCTACCGTCACACGCTCTGCGTGTCGGTCGACGACGACGTCGTGCACGGCATCCCGACCGACCGGCCGTTCCGGCCGGGTGCGATCGTGTCGGTCGACGGCGGTGCAGAGCTCGACGGCTGGAACGGCGATGCGGCGTTCACCGTCGTGATCCCCGACCCGGCGAGACCCGACGTCGTCGCGGCACGCGCCAGGCTCAGCCAGGTCACCGAGGGATCGCTCTGGTGCGGCATCGCCGCGTTGGCCGGAGCACGTCGGCTCAACGAGGTCGGCGACGCGATCGAGGAGTACGTCGAGGACGCGGGGGAGTACGGCATCCTCACGGACTACGTCGGTCACGGCATCGGCCGGTCGATGCACGAGGAGCCCCCGGTCTTCAACTACCGGGTCGACCGGCGCGGTCCGGCCGTGCGCCCCGGGCTGGTCGTGGCGATCGAGCCGATGGTCGTCGCCGGATCGATCGAGACCTTCGTGCGCGATGACGGCTGGACCGTCACGACCGCCGACGGCGCCAACTCCGCGCACTGGGAGCATTCCGTCGCCGTCCACGACGAAGGCGTCTGGGTCCTGACCGCCGAAGACGGCGGCGCCGCCGGTCTGGCGCCGTTCGGCGTCGTGCCCGTACCGATCCCGTGACCCCGCGCCGCGGCATCCGCTGAGATGCTTCGAGGCCCTCGCCAGCCCGTCGCCAGCACCGCGACCGCCACGGAAACCGCCCCCGACGGCATCGCCTGTCGCGGCCGCGCTGGGTAGGGTGAAAGGCGGGGAGTCACCGGAGCTGGTGCAGCGCCGGTCGACCGTGACGGGGAGGAGCGGGGCATGCAGCTCAGGGGAACCGGGGTCGGGGGCGGCATCGCGGTCGGCACGGTGGTGCGCATGTCGGATCCGCTGCCGGAGCCGCCCGACCGGCCGAGCGGGCTCACCCCCGAGGCGGAGCTCGAGCGGGCTCGGACATCGCTCGCCGCGACCGCGGCCGATCTCGCCGAGCGCGGCCGCGAAGCCGGCGGCGCGGCGAAGGACGTGCTCGAGGCGCACGCGCTCATGGCTGCCGATCCCTCGCTCGCGACCGAGGTCGAGACCCGTGTGCGCAGCGGGTCGACGGCCGAGCGCGCCGTCTTCGACGCGTTCGTCGGGTATCGCGACATGCTCGCCGGCATGGGCGGTTACCTCGCCGAGCGCGCTGCCGATCTCGACGACGTGTCGCAGCGCGTGCGCGCCCACCTGGCAGGCGTGCAGGCGCCGGGGGTGCCGGCCCCGGGGCATCCGTTCGTGCTCGTCGCACGCGATCTCTCGCCGGCCGACACCGCGACCCTCGACCTCGAGCAGGTGCAGGCGCTCGTGACCGCCGAGGGCGGGCCGACCTCGCACACGGCGATCCTCGCGAGGGAGAAGTCGATCGTCGCCGTCGTCGGCGTGGCCCAGGCGCTCAGCCTCTCCGACGGCGACCTCGTCGTGGTCGACGCCGGCTCCGACACCGTCATCGCCTCTCCCGACCCCGAGGAGCTCGCCGAGGCCGAGCGGCGCATCGGGGCCCGTGCCGCACGCGCCGAAGCGCCCATCGAGCCGGGGCGCCTGTCCGACGGCACGCCGGTGCCGTTGCTCGCGAACCTCGGGTCTGCAGACGGCGCAGCCGAGGCGGTGCGACTCGGCGCCGAGGGCGTCGGCCTGTTCCGCACCGAGTTCCTCTTCCTCGACGCCGACCGGGCGCCGACCGTCGACGAGCAGCGATCCGAGTACGTGCGCCTGCTCTCCGCGTTCCCGGGGCGCAAGGTCGTCGTGCGGGTGCTCGACGCGGGCGCCGACAAGCCGCTGGCGTTCGTGAACGACGACGTCGAGCCGAACCCGGCGCTCGGGCTCAGGGGCATCCGCGCGCTCCGGGTCGCCGAGGCGGTGCTGCGCGACCAACTGACCGCGCTCGCCCAGGCGGACGCCGAGACCGAGGCCGAGCTCCAGGTCATGGCGCCCATGATCGCGACCGTCGAGGAGACCGGGTTCTTCGTCGGGCTCGCGCGCGAACTCGGCGTCGGCGTGGCCGGCGTCATGGTCGAGACGCCCTCGGCCGCGCTGATCGCCGATCGCGTGCTCGCCATCGCCGACTTCGCCTCGATCGGCACGAACGACCTGACGCAGTACACGATGGCCGCCGACCGGCTGCTCGGTTCGGTGGCGTCACTGCAGGACCCGTGGCATCCCGCGGTGCTGAGGCTGATCGGCGAGGTCGGCGATGCGGGCGCGAAGGCCGGCCGACCCGTCGGCATCTGCGGCGAGGCCGCCGCGGATCCGCTGCTGGCGCTCGTGCTCGTCGGGCTCGGCGCGACGTCGCTCTCGATGTCGCCGTCGGCCATCGCCGACGTGCGTGCGTCGTTGCTCGAATTCGATCGAGCGGATGTCGCGAGCCTCGCTCGCACGGCACTCGCGGCCGACGGTGCGGCCGAGGCGAGGGCGGCTGTGCGGGCCGCCGCGGACGCACTTCGGGCGGGGGCCGAGCTCGGTTCGCTTAATCACGCGGAATGACGTAATGTTGACCCTTGGTGCTCTGCACGTGCGCCTTGGCATGCCCGACGTCCCGTCGAGCGGACCGGGCCATTCCGAGCATCATCGCACGACCAGCATCCAAAACTCCAAGCGATAGTGAGGCTATGGCCAAGAAAGACGGCGTCATCGAGATCGAGGGCTCGGTCATCGAGGCTCTCCCGAACGCGATGTTCCGGGTTGAGCTCACGAACGGGCACAAGGTTCTCGCACACATCTCAGGCAAGATGCGTCAGCACTACATCCGAATCCTCCCCGAGGACCGCGTGATCGTGGAGTTGAGCCCCTACGACCTGACGCGCGGACGCATCGTCTACCGCTACAAGTAAGCCTGCTGGAAAGTAACGGCCCGAGGCACCCCACGGGCACGAAGACAGCGAAATCAAGGAACCACTCATGAAGGTCAACCCCTCCGTCAAGCCCATCTGCGACAAGTGCAAGGTCATCCGCCGCCACGGCAACGTCATGGTGATCTGCGAGAACCCGCGCCACAAGCAGCGCCAGGGCTAGTCAGAAGACTTCGAGCCGACCCTCGGGACCGGCTCGCTCCCCATAACTGAACACTGCATTCGGCAACACCAGAACCGAGGCATCTCCGGATGCCGCGGGGACACCTCGGGGCGGAGGCCCGGGCACCGGTGTTGCTCCACACCTCCACTCGAACACAGGAGAAGCCGAACATGGCACGTCTTGCAGGAGTCGACATCCCGCGCGAGAAGCGCGTGGAGATCGCACTCACCTACATCTACGGCGTCGGCCGCACGCGCGCGCTCGAGACGCTCGCGGAGACCGGTATCGACGGGAACATCCGCGTCAAGGACCTCAGCGACGACCAGCTCGTCGCGCTGCGCGACTACATCGAGGGCAACTACAAGGTTGAGGGCGACCTCCGCCGCGAGGTCGCCGCCGACATCCGCCGCAAGGTCGAGATCGGCTCGTACGAGGGCATCCGCCACCGTCGCGGCCTCCCGGTCCGCGGTCAGCGCACCAAGACCAACGCTCGTACCCGCAAGGGCCCGAAGCGCACCGTCGCCGGCAAGAAGAAGCCCGGCCGCAAGTAACCGCTCGTCGCCAGATCTAGGAGATTTCACACATGGCAGCATCCAAGGCGGCTACTCGCAAGCCGCGCAAGAAGGAAAAGAAGAACATCGCCGTGGGCCAGGCCCACATCAAGTCGACGTTCAACAACACGATCGTCTCGATCACCGACACCAACGGTGCCGTGATCAGCTGGGCCTCCTCCGGTGGCGTCGGCTTCAAGGGCTCGCGCAAGTCGACCCCGTTCGCCGCGCAGCTGGCCGCCGAGTCGGCCGCCCGCCAGGCGCAGGAGCACGGCATGAAGAAGGTCGACGTCTTCGTCAAGGGCCCCGGCTCGGGCCGTGAGACCGCGATCCGCTCGCTCCAGGCCGCGGGCCTCGAGGTCGGCAGCATCAACGACGTGACGCCGCAGGCTCACAACGGCTGCCGCCCGCCGAAGCGCCGCCGCGTCTAAGCACTCCTCGTCGGTCGAGCAGGGCGCATCGCGCCCGTGTCGGACCCCGCGGCATCCGCGAGTCCCGATACGGCGTGGGCGCCCTGCCCGGCCGGCGGACCAGTTCTCTCACAACTCAAGATCCTCGAACTCGCAGGTGTCATATAGCGGACACCCTGCCGAAAGGAATCCACAGTGCTGATCGCACAGCGTCCGACGCTCACCGAAGAGAACATCTCGGAGTTCCGTTCGCGTTTCGTGATCGAGCCCCTCGAGCCGGGCTTCGGTTACACCCTGGGCAACTCGCTCCGGCGTACGCTCCTCTCGTCCATCCCCGGCGCGGCCGTCACCAGCATCCGCATCGACGGCGTGCTGCACGAGTTCTCGACCGTTCCCGGTGTGCGTGAAGACGTCACCGAGATCATCCTGAACATCAAGAACCTGGTCGTCTCGAGCGAGCACGACGAGCCCATCACGGCCTACCTGCGCAAGCAGGGTGCCGGCGAGGTCACCGCGGCGGACATCTCCGCTCCGGCCGGCGTCGAGGTGCACAACCCCGAGCTCGTCATCGCCACGCTCAACGAGTCGGCGAAGTTCGAGCTCGAGCTGACCATCGAGCGCGGCCGCGGCTACGTCTCGGCCAGCCAGAACCGCAACGAGTACTCCGAGGCCGGCCAGATCCCGGTCGACTCGATCTACTCGCCGGTGCTCAAGGTCACCTACCGCGTCGAGGCCACCCGTGCCGGCGAGCGCACCGACTTCGACCGCCTCGTGGTCGATGTCGAGTCCAAGCCCGCCATCAGCCCGCGTGACGCCATCGCGTCGGCCGGCCGTACGCTCACCGAGCTGTTCGGCCTCGCCCGCGAGCTCAACGTGGCGGCGGAAGGCATCGAGATCGGCCCCGCGCCGGTCGACGCCGTGCTCTCGAGCGAGCTCTCGATCCCGATCGAGGACCTCGACCTCTCGGTGCGCAGCTACAACTGCCTCAAGCGCGAGGGCATCAACACCGTGTCCGAGCTCGTCGCCCTCTCGGAGTCGCAGCTCATGAACATCCGCAACTTCGGTCAGAAGTCGGTGGATGAGGTCAAGGACAAGCTCACCGAGATGGGTCTTTCGCTGAAGGACTCCGTTCCCGGTTTCGACGGCGCCCACTTCTACACGGGCTTCGAAGAAGAGAACTAGTCCTCCGCGCCCGCCGCACTGAACCCCCACTACTGGAGATAACGAACCATGCCGAAGCCCACCAAGGGCCCCCGTCTCGGAGGCGGACCCTCGCACGAGCGGCTCATGCTTGCGAACCTCGCAGCTGCGCTGTACACGCACAAGTCGATCACCACGACCGAGACCAAGGCGAAGCGCCTTCGTCCGCTCGCCGAGCGTCTCATCACGTTCGCCAAGCGCGGCGACCTGCACGCCCGTCGTCGCGTGCTCGCCGTGATCGGCGACAAGGCCGTCGTCCACGAGCTGTTCACGGTCATCGCTCCCCAGGTCGCCGACCGTGAGGGCGGGTACACCCGCATCACGAAGATCGGCAACCGCAAGGGCGACAACGCGCCCATGGCGGTCATCGAGCTCGTCCTCGAGCCCGTGACCCCGAAGGTGCGCGCCGCGAAGCCGGCCGCCGCTGCGCCGGTCGCCGAAGAGGCCCCCGTGGCCGAGGAGACCGTCGAGGTCGCCGAGGTCGAGGAGACCGCTGAGGTCGAGGCCGCCGAGGTCGAGGTCGCTGACGAGGCTCCCGCCGAGGAGTCCGCCGACGCCAAGTAGTCGACGCTGCTGTTCGGAAGGCCCCGGTGCACCCGCACCGGGGCCTTTCGCTGTCCCCAGTGCGGGGCGCAAGCGGCCGTCGGCGGCATGGACGGGCTCGTGGCTCGTTCTAGGCTGGTCGGCATGACCCGTGACGACGAGCAGGCGCCCGCGGTCGCGGAGGGCGCGACTGCGGACTCCGTCGTGCGCATCCGTCTCGGCATCGCCTACGACGGCACCGACTTCAGCGGCTGGAGCCGACAGCCGTCGCTGCGCACGGTGCAGGGCGTCATCGAGGAGGCCCTCTCGACGCTGTTCCGGCGAACGGGAGTCGCCCCGCGGCTCACCGTGGCCGGGCGCACCGACGCCGGCGTGCACGCTCGCGGCCAGGTCGCCCATCTCGACGTGCCCGAGGCCGCGCTCAGTTCGGTGACGAAGGGCCGTCGCGGCCATGCGGGCGAATCGTCGACGCCTGCCGGGGTGCTCGCGCGCCGTCTCACGGGCATCATCGGCGCCGATGCCGACGTCGTGATCACGTGGGCGGACGTCGCTCCCGCCGGGTTCGACGCTCGCTTCTCGGCCGTCTGGCGGCGCTACGAGTACACCGTGGCCGATTCGGAGGCCTCGCGCGATCCGCTCGTCAGGCGGTCGACCGTCGCCCATCCGCGGGTGCTCGACGTCGAGGCGATGGATGCCGCGGCCGGTTCGCTGCTCGGCCTCCACGACTTCGCGACGTACTGCAGGCCGCGCGAGGAGGCCACGACGATCCGCACGCTCCAGCACTACGGCTGGCGCAGGCGGGCCGACGGCGTGCTCGTGGCCTCGCTGCAGGCCGACGCGTTCTGCCACTCGATGGTGCGCGGGCTCGTCGGAGCATGCGTGGCGGTCGGCGAGGGGCGGCTCGAGGCATCCGATCCGCTGGCGCTGCTGCGCGCCGCCGAGCGGACGAGCGCATTCAAGGTGATGCCTGCGAAGGGACTCGTGCTGACCGAGGTCGGCTACCCGGCCGACGATGAGCTCGAGGCTCGCGCGATGCAGACGCGGGCACGGCGCGAATTGCATGTCGAAGGGGTCATCGGCTAGGCTGACTCTTTGGTGCCGCCATCTGCGCCGGCACCCGAAGTTGAGCCCTCCACCGGGCGGCTCGTCCGCATCGCGGTCGAACACCCACGGAGTGGGATTCACGAACCCCTCACTCGATCAGAAAGCAGCACGACAGTGACGCGCACCTACACCCCCAAGGCGAACGAGATCCAGCGCGACTGGGTCATCATCGACGCCACCGACATCGTTCTCGGCCGCCTTGCGAGCCACACCGCAGCCCTGCTGCGCGGCAAGCACAAGCCGACCTTCGCGAACCACATGGACACCGGTGACTTCGTCATCATCGTCAACGCCGAGAAGGTGGCCCTCACCGGCCAGAAGCTCCTCCAGAAGAAGGCGTACCGCCACTCGGGCTACCCGGGCGGACTCAAGGCGGTCGGCTACGCCGAGCTCCTCGAGAAGAACCCCGTCCGCGCCGTCGAGAAGGCGATCCGCGGCATGCTCCCGAAGAACTCGCTCGGCCGCGCCCAGCTCAAGAAGCTGAAGGTCTACGCAGGCTCGGAGCACCCGCACGCGGCTCAGCAGCCCAAGCCGTACACCCTCACCCAGGTCGCCCAGTAATTCCGGCACCCTCGACGTTCTCGAAAAGGATTCACACCACCATGGCGAAGATCGCAGACCAGCTCGACGCGGCTCCGGAGAGCTACACCACCGAGAGCGCCCCCGCGGCAGCTCCCACGACCCCCCGTGCCGTCCTCAACGTGTCCGGCGCAGCCGTCGGCCGTCGCAAGCAGGCCATCGCCCGCGTGCGCGTCGTTCCCGGCAACGGCGACATCAAGGTCAACGGCCGCGCGTTCGCGGACTACTTCCCGAACAAGCTGCACCAGCAGCTCATCACCGACCCGTTCACCGTGCTCGAGCTCACCGGCTCGTACGACGTGATCGGCAAGATCACCGGCGGCGGCCCCTCGGGCCAGGCCGGCGCGCTGCGCCTCGCCATCGCGCGTGCGCTCAACGAGATCGACCGCGAGAACAACCGCCCGACCCTGAAGAAGGCCGGCTTCCTCACCCGTGACGCCCGCGTCATCGAGCGCAAGAAGGCCGGTCTCAAGAAGGCCCGCAAGGCTCCCCAGTTCTCGAAGCGCTAAGCTTCGGAACCCTGGATGCCTCGGCTCTTCGGAACCGACGGGGTCCGGGGCCTGGCCAACCGTGAACTCACGGCTGACCTGGCCCTGGGCCTCGCCCAGGCGGCTGCCGCCGTGCTCACGCAGGGACGGCACGCCGATGAACTCCGCGCAGCGGGTCGTCGACCCGTCGCGGTGGTCGCGCGCGATCCGCGCGTCTCCGGTGAGTTCCTCACCGCCGCCGTCTCGGCCGGCCTCGCGAGCTCCGGTGTCGACGTCCTCGACGCCGGTGTGATCCCGACGCCCGCCACGGCGTTCCTCATCGACTCGATCGACGCCGACTTCGGCGTCATGATCTCGGCGTCGCACAACCCGGCGCCCGACAACGGCATCAAGTTCTTCTCGTTCGGCGGCACGAAGCTCCCCGACGAGGTCGAGGACCGCATCGAGTCCTATCTCGGTCGTCAGAAGCTCGCGCCCATCGGCGGCGGTGTCGGCCGGATCCGTCGGTTCGCCGACGCCGAGGACCGATACGTCGTGCACCTGCTCGGCACGCTCCCGAATCGTCTCGACGGCATCCACGTCGTGCTCGACTGCGCCCACGGCGCGGCGGCCGGCGTCTCGCCCGAGACCTTCCGCGACGCGGGCGCCAAGGTCACCGTGATCGGCGCCGACCCCGACGGCCTGAACATCAACGACGGCGTCGGCTCGACGCACCTCGACCACCTCGCCGCCGCCGTGCTCGAGCACGGCGCAGACCTGGGCATCGCGCACGACGGCGACGCCGACCGCTGCCTCGCCGTCGACGCCGACGGCAACGTCATCGACGGCGACATGATCATGGCGATCCTCGCCGTGGCCATGCACGAGCGCGGTGCGCTCACCGACGACACGCTCGTCGTCACGGTCATGTCGAACCTCGGCCTGCGCCGGGCGATGGCCGAGCGCGGCATCCGCGTCGTCGAGACCAAGGTGGGCGACCGGTACGTGCTCGAGGCGCTCGCGGCCGAGGGCCTCGCGCTCGGCGGCGAGCAGTCGGGCCACGTCATCATGAGCGAGTTCGCGACGACCGGCGACGGCGTGCTCACCGGGTTGCACCTCGTCGCGGAGATGGCGCGCACGGGAAAGACCCTCGCGGAGCTCGCGTCGGTGATGACCGTCTACCCCCAGGTGCTCGTGAACGTTCGCGGCGTCGACCACCACGCGCTCGCCGGCGACGACGAGATCGCCGCCGCCGTGGCCGCCGCCGAGGCCGAGCTCGGCGAGTCCGGCCGCGTGCTGCTCCGCCCGTCGGGCACCGAGCCGATGGTGCGCGTCATGGTCGAGGCCCTCAGCCAAGACGACGCCGAGCGCCACGCGGCATCCCTCGCGGCGATCGTCGAATCGCGCCTCGCGCTCTCGAGCTGACGCCTGCGGCGATCGGCTCACGCTCGCGCGCACACTGAGACGGCCGCACGCGGCATCCGATTCGGATCATCCCGACCGCCGGATGCCGCGTGCGGCCGTGCGGCTTCGCCTCAGAGCTTGCGCAGCAGCACGGTCGACACGGTGTGGTCGGCGCTCTTGCGGAGCACGAGCGAGGCTCGCGACCGGGTGGGCCGCACGTTCTGGAGCAGGTTGGGCTCGTTGATGCTGCGCCAGATCTCGCTCGCGCGGGCGCGGGCCTCGTCTTCGGTGAGACTCGCGTAGCGGTGGAAGTACGAGCGCGGGTTCGTGAAGGCGCCGCGCTGGAGCTTGAGGAACCGCTCCTCGTACCAGCGCGCGATGTCGCTCGTGCGCGCGTCGACGTAGATCGAGAAGTCGAAGAGGTCGCTCACGGCGAGGCGGTGGCCGGGCCCGGGGGGCTGGAGCACGTTGAGGCCCTCGACGATGAGCACATCGGGTCGGCGCACCGTGATCTGCGCGTCGGGCACGATGTCGTAGGCCAGGTGCGAGTAGAAGGGGGCCCGCACCTCGGGGGCGCCGGCCTTCACCTCGCTGACGAAGCGCAGCAGCGCGCGACGGTCGTACGACTCGGGGAAGCCCTTGCGCGCCATGAGCCCGCGACGCTCGAGCTCGGCGTTCGGGAACAGGAACCCGTCGGTCGTGATGAGCTCGACGCGGGGCGTGTGCTCCCAACGGGCCAGGAGCTCGCGCAGCACGCGCGCGATGGTCGACTTGCCCACCGCGACCGAACCGGCGACGCCGATGACGAAGGGCGTGGTCTCGACGCGTTCGCGCAGGAACTCGCCGGTCGCGTTGCGCAGGGCCTTCGTGCCGCCGACGTAGAGGTTCAGCAACCGGCTGAGGGGCAGGTAGACCTCGGAGATCTCGCGCAGGTCGAGCGGTTCGCCGAGCCCGCGGAGCTGCACGATCTCGGTCTCGCTGAGCGGGGCGGGCACGGACGGCGCGAGCGCGGACCAGTCGGCGCGGGGGAGTTCCATGAACGGCGAGATCTGCGCGATGGGAGTCGACGAGGTCTGCGGATCCGGCACCCGCACAGTCTACTGTCGGCGTGCGCTCGCCCCGTGGCGGGGTGCTCGGGGCGCGTCCTCGGGCGCCCGCCCGCGGCATCCGCTCGCCGTGCTCGTGGAGCGACCGCTGAGCAGGCCCGACGTAGAATCGAGCCCATGTGTGGAATTGTCGGCTACGTCGGGCAGCGCAACAGCGTCGACGTGCTCATGGGAGGCCTGAAGCGCCTCGAGTATCGCGGTTACGACTCGGCGGGAGTGGCCGTCGTCGATGACGACGGTGCGATCGAGACGGCCAAGCGGGCCGGCAAGCTGCAGGTGCTCGCCGACGAGCTCGCCGCCCACCCGCTGCACGAGGGCCGCACCGGCATCGGGCACACGCGGTGGGCGACCCACGGGGGGCCGACGGACCGCAACGCGCATCCGCACCTCGGCGACGAGGGGCGCCTCGCGCTCATCCACAACGGCATCATCGAGAACTTCGCCGAGCTCAAGCAGGAGCTCCTCGACGAGGGCTTCGCGTTCGAGTCCGAGACCGACACCGAGGTCGCCGCCGTGCTGCTCGGCCGCGAGATGCACCGCACGGGTGACCTGCGCGAGGCGTTCCGGCACGTCGTGAACCGCCTCGAGGGCGCGTTCACCCTGCTCGCCGTGCATCGCGACGCCCCCGGTCTCGTCGTCGGCGCGCGCCGCAACTCGCCGCTCGTGATCGGCCTCGGCGAGGGCGAGAACTTCTTCGGGTCGGATGTCGCGGCCTTCGTCGAGTACACGAAGCGCGCCGTGGCGATCGGGCAGGACCAGATCGTCGCGATCACGGCCGACGACGTGGTCGTCACCGACTTCGACGGCGCACCCGTCGAGGTGGAGCCGTTCGACGTCGCGTGGGACGCCTCGGCCGCCGAGAAGGGCGGCTGGTCCTCGTTCATGCGCAAGGAGGTCGCCGAGCAGCCCGATGCGGTCGCGAACACCGTCCGCGGGCGCATCGTCGACGGCGAGGTGCACATTCCGGAGCTCGAGTCGTTCGGCGACGACGAGCTCCGCGGCATCCGTCGCATCACGATCATCGCGTGCGGCACCGCGTCGTACGCGGGCCAGGTCGCGAAGTACGCGATCGAGCAGTGGGCGCGCGTTCCGGTCGAGGTCGAGCTCAGCCACGAGTTCCGCTACCGCGAGCCGGTCATCGACGACGACACGCTCGTGCTCTCGATCAGCCAGTCGGGCGAGACGATGGACACGCTCATGGCCGTGAAGTACGCCCGTGAGCAGGGCGCCCGCACGATCTCGATCTGCAACACGCAGGGCGCGACGATCCCGCGGGAGTCCGACGCGGTCGTGTACACGCATGCCGGCCCCGAGGTCGCGGTCGCGTCGACCAAGGCGTTCGTCGCCCAGATCACGGCGCTCTACCTCTTCGGCCTGCACCTGGCGCGCGTGCGCGGCACGATCCCGTCCGACGTGCTCGCGGCGGCACTGGGCGAGCTGCAGGCGGTCCCGGCCAAGCTCGAGACCGCGCTCGGCCAGTCGGCGCGGGTCGCCGAGCTCGCGCACTGGATGGCCGACACGCGATCGGTGCTCTTCCTCGGTCGCCATGTGGGCTATCCGATCGCGATGGAGGGTGCGCTGAAGCTCAAGGAGCTCGCGTACATCCACGCCGAGGGCTTCGCCGCGGGCGAGTTGAAGCACGGCCCCATCGCGCTGATCGAACCGGGCCAGCCGGTGTTCGTGATCGTGCCGAGCCCGCGGGGTTCGGCGAACCTGCACTCGAAGGTCGTCTCGAACATCCAGGAGATCCGGGCGCGCGGTGCCCGGGTCATCGCGATCGCCGAAGAGGGTGACGCAGCGGTGCTCCCGTACGCCGACGAGGTCATCCGGATCCCGCTCGCGGCGCCCCTGTTCGAACCGCTGCTCGCGGTCGTGCCACTGCAGGTGTTCGCGATGGAGCTCTCGCAGGCGAAGGGCCTCGACGTCGACCAGCCGCGCAACCTCGCCAAGTCGGTGACGGTGGAGTGACGTCGGGGGTGTTCGCGTGATCGTCGGCATCGGCATCGACGTGGTCGACATCGTCCGCTTCGAGCGGTCGATCGCGCGGACCCCCGCGCTCGTCGATCGCCTGTTCGCCGAGAGCGAACGCGGCAGGCCGGCGCGGTCCCTGGCCGCCCGGTTCGCGGCCAAGGAGTCGCTCATCAAGGCGCTCGGCGGCCACGCCGTCGTGCGCTGGCACGAGATGAAGGTCGTCCAGGACGCCGAGGGCAACCCCGACTTCGAGCTCAGCGGGGGCCTCGCCGATCACGTCGCCGCGCTCGGCATCGACCGCGTGCACCTGTCGATGAGCCACGACGCGGGCATCGCGAGCGCCTTCGTGATCCTCGAGTCGAGCGGAGCCGCCGCATGAACGAGCACGCCGCGAACGCATCCTTCCGCGAGGCCGTCGTCGACCTCGACGCCGTGCGCGCGAACGTCGCGACGCTCGCCGCGCAGGTCGCCCCTGCCGAGATCATGGCCGTCGTGAAGGCGAACGCGTACGGCCACGGCGCCGTGCCGGTCGCGCACGCGGCCCTCGACGGCGGCGCGACCTGGCTCGGCGTCGCCGACCTCGACGAGGCCTTCGAACTGCGCGCCGCGGGCATCACCGCGCCCGTGCTCGCGTGGCTGCACGGACCCGACGCATCGTTCGCCGAGGCGATCGCGGGCGACGTCGACCTCGGCGTGTCGTCGATCGACCAGCTCCGACGCATCTCGGATGCCGCGGGCGGCCACGGCCCGTCGGGCGGGCGCGCCTCGGTGCACCTGAAGATCGACACGGGGCTCAGCCGGAACGGCGTGCCCCCCGAGGAGTGGGTCGAGGCGGTGGCGTTCGCCGCGATCCTCGAGGCGCAGGGCCGCATCCGCGTGCGTGGCGTCTTCAGCCACCTCGCCAACACCGACGACGCCGCCGACCGCGCGCAGCTCGCCGCCTTCGACGACGCGCTCGCCGCGGCATCCGCTGCCGGGCTCGACCCCGAGCTGCGACACCTGGCCTCGACGGCCGCAGCCCTGCGCATGCCCGCCTCGCGATTCGACCTCGTGCGAGCGGGCATCGGCACCTACGGCATCCCGCCCTACGGCGACGGCACCACCTCGGCCGACCTCGGCCTGCGCCCCGTGATGACCCTGCGCGCGTGCGTCGCCGCGGTGCGCCGCGTCGAGGCGGGCGTCGGCGTCTCGTACAGCCACACGTGGCGCGCCGAATGCCCCACGACCCTCGCCCTCGTGCCGCTCGGCTATGCGGACGGCATCCCGCGTCAGGCGTCGGGCCGCGCCGAGGTGCTCCTCGCGGGTCGACGGCGGCCGATCGTCGGACGCATCGCGATGGACCAGTTCGTGGTCGACGCCGGCGACG